>NZ_CP010868.1:0-600000 GCF_000875775.1 Nitrosopumilus piranensis | reverse complement strand
ATTTCTAGAGACAATTGGAATTTCAAACAATAAACTCAGAGATATGATTCAAATTGGAAATAAATCATCATTTGGGGCAAAAATTACAGGAGCAGGTGGAGGTGGATGTATTTTTGCACTTACAGATGAATCAAACTTAGAAGATACCATAAAAAAGTTCAAAGAAAAAAAATACGAATGTTTTTCTGTGAAGATTGATTTCAAAGGACTGGATACTTTTTAATTATATAGGTAGTTTGGAACAATATGATTCTCATAAAATTAGGCGGTTCAATTATCACAAATAAAGAAAAACCACTATCACCAAGAAAAAAAACAATAGATAATCTTGCAAAGAACCTAAAAAAAATCAAAGAACCCATAGTGATTGTTCATGGAGGAGGATCCTATGGGCATTATTGGTCTGTAAAATATGATATGCACACTAAAGAAAAGAAATACGATTTGAAAGGAGTTGCAATTGTAAAAAACTCCATGATAGAACTAAACAAAATAATTTTAGATTCATTTTTAAAAAATAAATTAAATCCATATTGTCTTCCACCTACTGATTTTATGACAGGAAACAAACCTATTATAAAAAAGGTAAGAGAGATTGAAAAAATTGCAAAATCAGGCTTGATTCCAGTGACTTTTGGGGATGCATTATGGTATGGCCAAAACAAGACATTCATTTTATCAGGAGATAAAATAATGACACATCTTGCAAAAACTCTAAAACCTAAGATTTGTATTTTTGCATTAAATGAAGACGGAGTGTATTCAGATCTAAAATCTAAGAAATTAATTCATGAATTAAAAGGAGAACACCCATCAATTTCAGAAAATAAGATGGACGTAACAGGCGGAATGACTAGAAAGATACAAGAAGCATCCAAGATTTCAAAAATGGGAATGAATGTATTTTTTGTTAACGGGAACAAACCTAAAAGAATAGTGAAAGCGGTTAAAAATAGGAAATTTGAAGGGACATTGTTTAGAGGAAAATAATGGCTGAAGAATTTGTTATCTTAGTTGATGAAAACGATAATCCAATTGGAAAAGAAGAGAAAGTAAAATGTCATTTACCAAAGGGAAAACTACACAGAGCATTTACTGCATTACTATTTGATGATGAAGGAAGATTGGTTCTTACAAGAAGAGCGAAGGAAAAAATGTTATGGCCAGGAGATTGGGATGGAACATTTGCAAGTCATCCTAGAGAATCTGAAACATATGTCTCATCTGGAGAGAGAAGAATGCCAGAAGAATTAGGAATTGAAGGTAAATTAGATTATTTACACAAATTTGAGTATCATGTACCCTACAAGGATGTAGGTTCAGAAAATGAAATCTGTGGAACCCTGATTGCAATTATTGATAAATCCACTGAATTAAAAAAAATTGAAGGAGAGATAGATGAAATAAAATGGATTTCATCTACTGAATTACTCTCGGAAATTAAGAAAAACCCTCAGATTTATTGTCCATGGATGCTAATCGCATTAGAGTTACTTGACAAATCGGATAAATCCATGCTAGAAAAGCATGCAAATATTTTATCTACATGGATGACTAGTGATGTTCATGAGGGGTTGCAAAGTGCAATCAAAACTCATTTGCCACAAGAAAAATGGAGATTAGTAAATGCAAAAAACTAAGCAAATTGAAAAAAATGCAAAAATTGTAAACAAATTTCTTAAATCAAAATTAAAAGGAAATCCAAAAAAACTCTATGATGCTGCAGGTCATCTAATTATTCACGGTGGAAAAAGACTCAGACCATACATGGTAATTAGAAGTTGCCAAATTTTAGGTGGGAAAGTAAGTGATGCAATGCCAGCTGCTAGTGCAGTAGAAATGGTTCATAATTTTACTTTAGTCCATGATGACATAATGGACAATGATGAAATGCGTCATGGAGTTCCAACAACACATAGAAAATATGGAATGCCAATTGCAATTCTTGCAGGAGATGTATTATTTTCAAAAGCATATCAGGTAATTTCTGATACAAAATTATCACCTACTGCAACAACACATATTATTTCAAGACTTGCAAAAGCATGTGTTGATGTTTGTGAAGGACAACTGCTAGATGTGAAAATGGCCGAAGAGAAGAAAATCCCAACACAGTCACAATACATTACAATGATTGGAAAGAAAACAGCAGCACTTTTTGATGTCTCGTGTTCAATGGGAGCAATATGTGCAACAAGTAAAGATAAAGATATTTCAAATCTTTCTTCATTTGGAAGGAATTTGGGAATCGCATTTCAAATTACTGATGATCTGATTGGGGTAATGGGAGATCCAAAAATTACTAAAAAACCAGTAGGAAATGATCTAAGGGAAGGCAAAAAATCGCTTCCAATCTTAATGGCAATAAAGCTTGCAAAAGGTAAAGATAAAAAAATTATTTTAAAGGCATTTGGAAATTCTAAAATTTCAAGAAATGATCTCAGTAAGGCAGTAGAGGTAATTCGTTCTCTTGGAATTGAGGAAAGTGTTCGAAAACAGGCACTAAAATACGCTGAAAAAGCTGAAAAATCGCTATCAAAATACTCTGGTTCGGCAAAAAATGAACTTATTGCACTATTAGATTTCGTAGTTAAGAGAAGTGTCTAGACACCATTAGGTAGATTACAATGGATGAAGAAATTAGAAAAGAAATTAGAAAAATGGCGCTCCAAAATGCCTTTGAACACGGAGGTCAAACTCAAGATAAAATAATTTTGGGAAAAATTCTTGGAACAAAACCAGAGTTTAGAACAAAAGTAAAAGAAATCTCAGAAGACATATCAGAGATTGTTGCATCTGTGAATCAATTATCATTAGATAAGCAACAAAAAGAAATGGAAAAAAATTTTCCAGAAGCATTAGCTCCTAAAGAAAAAATAGAAGAAAGGGAAGGATTACCAGAATTAAAAGATGCAGTACAAGGAAAAGTTATTACGCGATTTCCTCCAGAACCAAATGGCTATCCACATATTGGACACGCAAAAGCTGCAATAATTAATTCAGAATATGCAAAGATGTACGGAGGGAAATTCATTCTTAGAATGGATGATACAAATCCAGAAGCTGAGAGAATGGAATATCATGCAGCAATAAAGGTAGGATTAGAATGGCTTGGAATAAAATTTGATCAAGTAAAAAATACTTCAGATGATATGGAATTATTTTATGAAAAAGGAATTGAGTTGATTAATTCTGGAAAAGCATATGTCTGTACTTGTAAAAGAGAAGACATCAGTAAAAACAGAAGAGAAAGAAAAGCTTGTAAATGTAGTATGGAAGATATTGAGAAGAATAATAAAAATTGGGAAAAGATGGAAAATAAATTCAAACCTGGAGAAGCTATAGTAAGATTCCGAGGAGATATGAAAGCAGATAATGCAGTTATGAGAGATCCTGTGCTGTTACGAATTATCGATGAAAAACATTACACAGTAGGGGACAAATACAGAATTTGGCCTAGTTATGATTTTGCAGTAGCAATTGAAGATAGCATTGATGGTGTTACACATGCTTTTCGTTCAAAAGAATTTGAATTAAGAAAAGAGCTAATTGATGCTATTTTAGATGCTTTAGACATGAGAAAACCACAACAAGGCTTTTTTTCCAGGCTCGAATTCAAAGGAATGCCCATATCAAAGAGGATAATCAAGCCTTTGATTGAAGAAGGAAAAGTTTCATGGTATGACGATCCTAGACTACCAACCTTAGAAGCACTAAGAAGAAGAGGAATCAAACCAGAAGCGATTAGAAAATTTATCATGTCTTTAGGACTAACTAAAGCAAATACACTTGCACCATTTGATGCTCTTGAAGCATTTAATCGAAAATTTGTAGACGCAGACAGCATTAGACTGTTTATGGTAAAAAATGCCAAGAAATTAAAAATAAAAAATTTACCAATTTCAGCAATTGAGATTCCTAATCATCCAATAAATGATATGGGTAAAAGAAAAATCGAAATTACTGAAGATTTTTACATTTCGGGAGATGATGCACAGACAATTAACGAGCAGGCATCGATTAGACTTTTAGGATTAGGTAATGTTTTGATCACAAAAATAAGTGATGAATTTGAAGGGGAATTTGTTGGAGAAGGTGATTCATCTAACATACCAAAAATTCAATGGGTTCCTCAAAAAACAGCTCATGAAATTAAAATGGTTATTCCAAAAATTTTGTTTAATGGTGAAGAGTTCAATGAAAATAGTTTAGAGGAATTAGACGTTTATACAGAACCTCATTATCTACAATTAAAAGAAGGAGAAGAGATTCAGTTTGTTAGATTTGGATATTGTAGAAAAGATTCACAAAATCAAGCAATTTTTACACACAAGTGATCAATGATGAAAATAGCACGATTGTCACATGAAAATAATGAGACATATGGATTTGTGAAAGAGGATAAAGTTGCAACAAAAGATGAGATAACTTACCTTACTGGGGTTCCAATTCCACATAACGTCAAAGATTTTCTTTTTGATGGATGGTTTGATGAAATTAAAAATAAAATTCAAGATTTACCGTATAAAGAAAACCTATCCAAATTCAAATTGCTACCACCAATTCCAAATCCAAATAAAATAATTTGTTTGGCCTTCAATTATGTAGATCATGCTAAAGAACAGGGATTAACTGCGCCTGAAGATCCTGCAATTGTCATAAAACCAAGAACCGCTCTTAGGGGAAATGACTCCTATATTGAATGCCCAGATTTTGTAACACAGCTAGATTATGAGGTAGAATTAGCATTGATAATTGGAAAAAATTGTAAAAATGTAAGTGTAGAAGAGGCATCAAAGGTAATTTTTGGATACATGGTATTCAATGATGTCTCAGCTAGAGATATTCAGTTTAAAGATAAGCAGTTCACAAGAGGAAAGAGTTTTGATTCGTTTGCACCATGTGGACCATGGATTACAACTGTTGATGAGATTCAAGATGTTCAAAATCTAAAACTAACAACAAAAATCAATGGGGAACTAAGACAAAATTCTTCTACAAGCAATATGTTCATAAAGATACCAGAAATAATTTCAAAGATTTCTAAAGTAATGACATTAGAAAAAGGAGATATAATCTCTACAGGTACCCCCGCGGGAGTAATGCTAAACAAACCAAATGCAGTATTTCTAAAAGATGGAGATAAGGTTGAGATGGAAATTGAGGGTTTAGGGGTTTTAAACAATACAATAAAAGTTGTAAAATCAGTCTAGTTGTTTTTTTAGCAAATGAAATGATAATTTATGTTCTAAGAGATTGCAGTTAGATAATTTTTCCCTAGTCAAAATCTGAATTCTACTGTAATTATTTTGTGCAGCAAAATTTTGTAAAAAAAGTATTATTTGTAATGTACTTTTTTTATATCCTGAAAATAAACTGACAATTAGAGTATTATCAAAATGCTCAGAATCAGTTAGAATTGCAGTGGAAACTTTACCATCAATTTTGGATTGAATTATTTTATTTTGTTTAGAAAATTCAGACACCACATCATCATCAATTGGAAACCATCTCCAAGATTTCACATAATGAGTACAGACATTACAATCTAGAGATTTTGCAAAAATAATATCAAAATTTGAGTTTTTTTTAGGCTCAAGTGAGTAAAAATTCCAAGTTTGGTAAATTTTGTATTGTAATGATTTTGCCATAGAGAGTGAAATCAAATTTTCAGTATCAATTAACATTAGGGATAGTAAGAAATTATTCTGTTTACCCAACAATTCAATATGTTGTACTAGTTGAGAGGCAATTTTTTGTTTTCGAGAATTTGGATCTACTCTAATTCCTTCTATCCAAATTTGATCTTTTGAAAATAGTGCATGACAAATGCCAACAGGAGATTGTTTTTCAAAAACAAACAACAATCCTTCAGATAACCAAAAATCCCAAACATGTTCAACATAATCTCCCCAAGAAAAAGTATTTTGGCAAAATTTTAAAACTTGATGTTTATCTGAAGGCTTTGCGTTTCTAATCATGTATACGAAAAAATATTAAGCATTATCAGATAAAAACCTCAATGGGAAAAATTATTGCAGGAAAAACATCAGATATTCCTCCTGGAAAAATGATCAAAGTATCGATTGATGGAAGAGATGTTTTAGTTGCAAATATTGATGGAGAATATTTTGCTACAGATGATTCATGTACTCATTCGGGTGCAAGTCTTTCAGAAGGCAAATTAGATGGATGTGTCATTACATGTGGATGGCACGCGGCAGAGTTTGATTGTAAGACAGGAAAATTAGTTAAATTCCCAGCAAAAATTAGAGATTTAACATCATACAACGTTGTGGTAGAATCCGATAGCGTATTTGTAGAGATGTAACTATATACTTCTAATTTTTAATAAAAGGTGGAAAAAATGGCTGACGAAAAACAAAATAAAGAATCAATGAAAGAGGCAATTGAAACATTAAATCAGATCATATCAAGTAGTTCAACTCCAAAAACAATAAAGAAATCCATTACTGATCTAATTACTGACTTGAATAATGAAGAATATTCGTTATCAGTAAGAGCTGCAAATACAATTAGTTTGTTAGATGATGTTACGCAGGATCCCAACATGCCTTCTTATGTTAGAACTCAGTTATGGCAAGCAGTTTCAAAATTAGAAAGCATAAGAGAATAAATTCTCGTTTTTAAAATAAATATTATTGAAAATTGACGAATATCTAGAAACACTTCCTGAAAATGTACTTAGTGGGGAAGATGTACAATTACCAGAAAAATCTCTAAAAGATATTTTCAAATTTGTTAAACTCAAAAAAGATGATATTTTTTATCATTTAGGTTGTGGAGATGAAAAAGGAGTAGAAATTGCAGTAAATGAATTTGGAGTAAAAAAAGCAGTTGGCATAGATTATAATTCTGACAAAATTAAAAAGGCTAAAAAAAATCTTGAAGAAAAAAAGATTCAAGTTGAATTAATCTGCCAAGATATTTTAAATGCAGATATCTCAGATGCAACAGTAATTCTATTTTGGTTCACAGATGAAAATGTGACAAACCAGATGTTAAAAAAATTTGAAAATCTGAAACCAGAAACAAAAATAGTTACTATTTGGGGTCCCCTTCCCGATTGTATTCCAGATAAAGTAGAATTTCCATATATCATTAACAAAGTTCCATTCAAAAAAGCAAAAAGCATGCAAGAGCAATTACTAGCAATATTTGGTGTGAAATGTGTTGATTTTGTTACAGCATGGGAATTTGCAGAAAGATACACAAAAGCAATTGGATCACCAGAAATCAAAAATGATAGATTTCTTACAATAATTCAGACTCTAGTTATATGGATCAATGCAAAAAAATTAGGAGTTGCTTGTGGAGATGACATTCCAGAATCGATTCAAACATACATCAAGCTCATGAAAATGAATTTTGATATAGATTTTGAACCCATGTTAAAAGAATAATTCCTGTAATCCTTTTATTTTGTTTGCACATAAATCAATCATGGATGAAAGAATGCACATTAATGTATCAGCAGTTGATTATGATAAAACAAGTAAGGCACTTACAAGACAATTATCGCTTTTAGAAGAAATGGTTCATGGGGAAGAAGATTTTGTGATGACAGACTCTGAATTTGCCTTTGGATGGCATTTTTTTGTTCTAAGTGTAAACAAGTCACTTGTTCAAAAATTAGTGGATATGATGGGCTCTGATTTTGAAAAATTAAAGGGAAAAGGCACTGAAAAGAAGTTTTTAACATGGTTGACTAATAATCTAGAAAACAAATCACCCAGATTCAAACTTGCCATAAAAGAAGAGATGGAATCAAGTAAATTTGGAATATTTTAGTCAGTGTAAGAGATAGTTTTCTCAAATAAGAATATGTTGGCAACAAGACATGATCATATTTTGTAATAGTAAAAACTAATGAAATAATGGAAAGATTATAAGAGTTTTTTAGAATCTTTGATGACATCAAACAAAAATGTGAGATTTTCAGCTATTTGCAATTTATATGGCCAATTATGATTTCAAAAACGTCGTGATGATATCAGACAGCTGTTTTCCTTAGAAGAAACAAAAGAACAATTGAATCATGGAAATCACATGCAGAGATCAAAGACAAGGTTGGTAAACCTCGATACTCAGTTACATCATATGAGAAAATTAGGAGAATGACTTTTCCTATTGATGAGGAACATTTACTCTTCATCAGCATGGATAACAGGGACGAGGAAGTAGAATTATTCAAAAGCATCAATATAAAAAATATCTCAAGATTATTGGATATAGGACCTACAAAATTATAATTGCTGCTAATTGTTAAAACGACTTTTCGACCTTAAAAAGAAATTATGAAAATGATAGAGAACTCTTGAGGTGACTTTTCAAATTAGTTCAAGGCCCTCATTATTTTAGGCGTAAAAATGACTGGATCACATACCAATAATCGTTTTACAAACATCCCCAGAAACTAGCGAAATTACTGATTGTAACACAAATCAATTGACAGATTCATCTGGTTTCTGAAATGATTGAATCACGTTATTAAAAAATACAAATGACAATACTGCTCCCGCACCTGCAAGTACAGATAACATGATTACAAAATCAGTTCCTGCCAATCCTGAAACGCCAGTGTAAGGATCCAGATACGGAGTTCCAGAGCCTGCTCCAGGGTTTGACACCACTGAATCTACCTTTGTCTTTGCCAAGTAAAGCGATTCATCCATAGAGTTTGCAAGGCCAGTTCCAGGGATTTTGATAGGCAAACTAAACTGAGAGTACCAGCTCTGTATTGGCTCTAATAGTCTACTTTCAGCAGACATTACAATTACAGACATTGCAGTTATTGCAGAGGCAACTCCCATTCCAAATACTTTGGATATTGAATGAAAAGAACGCAACAGTAGTTTGCTTTGTTTTGTTTTCTCTGTAATTTTTGAAGGAGTAATTACAATTGCAAGCTTTGATGCCTTGTAGTAGTTCATGTCACGTGCCTTTGAGTTTTTCTCAGTTTTTGATACACATACAAGCTCAATTTGTTGCATTTTTTCTAGATAGTGTTTAACTAGTTGCAATGACATGTTTGTTTTTTGAGCAATCTCATTTGCAGTTAGTTCATCATCAAATAACAAATTCAAAATAGAAATGCTTGACTTGTTTGAAATTACTTTGGCTAGAATTTTCATTTTTTCATCATCTAATGAGAAAATATTTACAGCATCTACAGGTTTTGAAGTCTCATTGCTCATAGGTGTATAATATAGGACATTATAGTATGTAAGGATTAGTAAAACAAAAATTTCATCAAACCCTTTATGCAAAAATCACCTAAGTAATTCAATGAGTGGAAAAAAGATAATCATGACAGGAGTGATGTTAAGTGTTTTGATATTGCCTTCTGTTAGCAGCCTTGCATTTGCACAATACCTGCCATCTTCTGCAAATACTGGACTTGAAGATTACATCAAGCTTTCAGAAGACAGAGTAAGAATTGCAAATGAGAACCCCAGTACAGGTTCTGGGACTCCAATGTTTGCAGCAGACGGAGTGCTTGGTGCTCTTATACTGTCTACAGGCGTGTTTGGCGGAATTGCCACTGCCTTTTTTGTAAGGGGTCGCAAGGGAAAATATGCTGCAATGGGAAGAGGATAATCTCTTCTTCCAATTTTTTTATAGTTAATTCTACATACACAAAGGCTGAAATTCTTTCATCATCTAGCAACTGCCTCATATCCAGTACGTCCCATGTTTAATCTAACTTCAACATACGGGTCTTGTTCGTAAAAAGATACAAGGTCTTTCATGCTTTGCTCAAATTCATTTTCAAGATTTTTCAAGTCATGGATTTTGTTTTTCAGAAGAGTTTCTTTTTGAGATTCATATCTTTCTCTTATCTCACCAATTTTTATGCTAAGTTCTTTTTGTGACATTCCTGAACGCTGAGTATAATCAAGAGTTACGTTTTTTTCATCACGTTTTGATTCAGCTAATGCATCATCATATTTTTTATCATACAGTTTTTTTAGTTCTATCTTCTTTTCTTCATATTCTTTTTTCATTTCCCATATTTGCAAATTTACTTCTTCAGTTCTCTGAGAGTTATCTTTATTCTCAATGCTGGTTGCTACATAGTCATCAACACTGTGAAATTCTGCCAGTCCTTGCTCTATCCAGTATTTTGCAGTATCATCAAGTATGCAGGAATATTTCTGAGTTTCAATGTTAAATATTACTACAAACCCATCATTACATTTTGTAAGTGGCGTAACAGGTTCTTGATCAAACTGATTTTGTCCATCTCCTGTAATCTCACCCATTCCATGACGTACCCACATCTCTGCAGTAGAACCGCTTACACAAACATAGTCATCTGCATGAAATCTATACACTACAACATGTCCATCCCTACATTTGGTATGAGGATTTGTTTGGCTAAGATCCTCCCAAGACACTACATCATCAGGGTTTGCCTCCAAATAGGCAGGGTTTGTCCTGTAATCCTCATAGTATTTTCGTAGTTGTTCGCCAGTTATAGGAGAGTCAGTGAATTGGCCTTCTTTATCAAAGAGAATTTGTTGTGAATAATATGCCAAGTTATGATTTACATTAAACTGGGAATTTGTTTCGATAAGTTCTATTCTTTTAGTTTCAGCTGCTGTAAAATATGCTTGAAGTGCATCTTGTCTGGAACCTCCATCAGCAAGTACTTCTTTGAATGCATCTCTTCCTGCCTTGACCTTTTGTTCCTTGAATTCAAACTGATCCCAAAAAACATTTTGCACTTGAGAATCAGGAATCTTGTCTACAAATCTATCAAATGCATTGTAAGAGGAAAAATACTCCCATAATTTTTCCCATTCTGCAAGATCTTGATTTAGTATTTGAAGAGAATGTGCTCTTTTTTCCTCCAACTCTTTTTGTGTTTTCAGTTTTTCATAGTTTCTTTGCTCAAGATCAGCAATCCATTTTTTTGTCTGCTCTATCTTTTTTAGAATATCTTGTGCAACAGGATTGCTTTGAAGATCACCTGACAACGTTGTTTGATTACTTGTCGCAACTGATTCCTGTGCAAATGCAGGACTTGCTGCAAAAAACAATGCAAACGCAACACTAATGACAAGAATTTTCACGCCCACCATAAAAAAACCGACATGGTTTTTCCTTATAATAGGCACTGATAAATTGTTAGTAAAAATGGCAATTTTTACGCACAAAGTAATGATAAAGTCGGGTCAAAATTGACCCAACCTAGGTTAGGGTAGGGTCTGATACAAGATGAATGACTCCCATCAATTGTATAATGATATCAGGCAAATATCACATAAAAGCCAGACGTAGAAATTATTCATACAAATCATAAGAATATCCTAAATACTATTTTACAAAACAATACATAATTGGAACTGTCACCAAGAAACTAAACGTTTTTGGTCTTAAGTTCTAATTATTTTGGAATGATGATATTTTATTTTTGTACATAGTTTTCATTTTCTAACTCGGCAAATTCTTTACAGTCGTATTTTTCTATTTTGGATACTAAATCCTCTTGAGGAAGTTCAAACTGGTGAACTTTTTGATAGTAACAATGAAAATCCATATTTTTCATCACATTGTTTTCATCAAAAAATAAATTCATTCTAACAAGATAACCATCTTCACTTCCTGAAAAGTAAGATATGTGATCATCTCTCAGAGAGGTCCGTGCATTTTCATATTGCATATGAAATGCCTTAACCTCAGGAGTGTTTTTGAATAGTTCAATTACTTTATGTTTATCATTTACTTTTTCTTGTTCATTTATACACTCATGCATTCGGGTTATCCAAGCGTCTGCAACATCCTCACTTGGAAATTCAGGGTAAAAATGATTCAGATTTTCACAATCCATATTAAGAAATTCTTGGGCAGATGGAATGGTAAAAAGAGTGTCATTTATCATCTTAGTTTCTTCGGGTTTTGAGATATCCCCAATTAGATGCATTATACCATAAAATACAAAGAGAATCAAAACGGCAATACCAACATTTCTTGCAAATTTTTTCTTGTATTCAGGACCAACAGGAGTGAAAAAATAATTAAAATTATTCATACTAATCTAATGCAAAATCACCATAATTAGTTATAATTTTCACCATACTTTTAGACGGAAGGTCAAAAGTGAGGGCCTTCGAGGTGACTTGTCAAATTAGTTCAAGTCCCTTGCTGTTTTAGGTGTGAAAATGGCTTGGTTTACACGGTAAATACTGTTTACCGGGTATTGGCCACATGTAAAATAATTATTTTAGAGTAATAATGCATCCTATCAAAATTTCAGATAGCTGGTATCTGGGTACTTGCAAGAGCACTATCTAATGCTGCCAAGTGTGCATGATGATTAACTGGTGTAAAGTCTGTAGCGCCAAATAATGCTTTTTCTAACAGATCTGGTCTTTCAGACTTCATATCTAGTATAGCTTTTTCAAACTTTGTAATAATCTCAGGACTTACCAGGTCTGCACGATATGTAATTCCATGAGTAGGTACAGGTCCTTGTCTCTCTATGACTTTGATCTGGCTTAGTTCTTCAGGTGTAAGATAACGATATTTGGCATGATCTCCTCCTGCTGCGATATCTACTTGGCCTTCAATCAGTGCATTGAGTGATTGTTGGTATCCACCGCTAAACAAAACATTGCTGAAAAATGTATCAGCCCCATCTCCTGATTTTATCAATCCCCTATCTACAAGCTTTGACATTGGGAACAAATATCCACTAGTTGATGTTGGACCTGAAAATGCAACGTTCTTTCCTTTTGCATCTTCTAGTTTGTTGATGCCACTATCCTTCTTTACCCAAAATTCACTCCAGTAAAACGTGTCTAGTTTTTCGCCTCCAGCGCTTTTAAAGGGACGAACTTCGGCCATAAACAACAATGTCTTTTCGTCACTTCTTTCATAGGCAAACTCTGCTGGTCGTGCACTCATAAACGCAATTTGTGTATCACCAGTCACAATTGATTCAACAGTTGTGGTTGCATCTGTTGGAAAGAAAACTTCTGTTTCAATACCAAGTTTTTCTGTGAAATATTCTTCTAGCATCTGAGATTGCAGTTCAAACACCATAGGATCTTCATTTGGCATAACTCCTATTGTAATTTTCTTGATTTCGTCAGAAGTACTTTGACTGGTTACAACATTACTTGAATTGTCCTCTGAAAAACCATTAATTGAAAACCCAACTGCCAAACCTGCTGCAGCTGCAACAATTACAGAAATTACTAAAATGGGTTTTGTTGAACTATTCACAAATACAAAATGTTTTTGACTTTGTTATTAACCAATACAAAATTTTACAATCATGTTTTAATTTTTTAAAACAGGATAAGATATGTTTTAAAATAATATTCTATATTTATGGAATTACTAATTTTCTTATATCATAGTTTTTTTCAGAAATTTTTGCTTGCGAAAAAAACTGCGTCCTTTACTGGTAGAAAAATATGATATTTCACATAAGGTTTTCAATGAATTAGCAGATTTAGAATCACGACACATCTTATTTTCAATAATTAATGAGCCAAAAATGATTCAAGATATTTCAAAAGAGTTGAATATTCCGCTTAGTTCAACATACAAAAAAATTAGTAAGCTGAAAGATTGTTCACTAGTGTCAGAGACACATGGTTTTTCTGAAACAGGACATGTTGTGACATGGTATCAAAGTAGAATTACGAATGCAAAGATTAGCATTGCGAATTTCGAACTGAATCTTTCATTTGTAAAGAACCGCAAGGTGAAAGGAGATAGGTAATCTAGCAACTCTGAAAGTTTGTATTTTTTGTGGAGGTGTTTTTAGCATATACCCTATGATGAAATCAAAAGATTGTTGTCCTAAATGTAAAGGACATTTAGTTCCATGAGAGTTGGCTTGTAGAGGGATTTGTGAAAGATATCGTTCTGAATACAGAAGATATGGAAAAGGTATCAAAAGATGCACTAGTTGTGATACATATCTAGAATATGATGGAGTTTACTGCCCATGTTGTAGAACCCAACTTCGTGGAAAAAGAAAAAGTAAATGACTAGATAAAAAATTACATTGTCATTTTGACAGCACTGACAAAATTGGCATTGCGTCCCATTGGTAAAGATAATAATTCAAAACTCCAGAACAAATTTGTTCGTATTTTTTGAAAAACTCTTTTGCCTCAACTTCCGTAGCCTCAAAAACTGCCATTGAAGAGTATCCCTCATCAAATCCCCCAGACCACATCACTCTTCCTTGGACCTGCCACTCATCTACAAGTTCAGTCACTTGTGGTGCAATCATTTCCAAGTCCAATGGCTTTGTATCATCTCTGATTTGACTTACAAGAATCCAAGGCTTTGTTTCTTGTTGACTCATAGCAAAGATTGGATGGTTAATGTATTAAAGATGCAGATTAATTTACGATTTTAAAATACGAAGAGAAAATTTTAGACATCTATAATATTTAGACAAACTAAATTTGAATGGTCCTTGCATGTTGTGTCTTACAATTCCTTTGCAAGTATGGAAGGACTAGGAAAATTGGAATACGATAGTTATTCATCCTGACCGACCATGGAGTATTACTATTGGCATGTTTTGGTCAACATTCAGTTTTCCAATGATTCTTTTTTTTCAATTCAAATGAATGAGTGTTATTACATATCAAATAATGTTTTACAAGTATAGTTTGAATCCTATAAGACTTGAACTAATCTAGTCCGTTAAAGGGACTTGTGATTTTAGTTCAAGACTTAAACTCCATTGCGGGGTTAAAGTTTTATCTTGATGCCCGACATTCTCACATGAGGAATTGTCATTTTAGTTCAAATCTCGCTTAATGATTAACTTGCCCAATACTCGTAAAACGGACATTGGTCTGTGAACCAAACTTTGTCTACATAAACGGTTCAAGCCTTTACGGAATTGAACTTTCAAACAATTTTTCTAGTTTGAACTATTCTTAATGCAGAATTCTTTTTGTCCTTGATCATTTAGAACAATATGACAATCACAGCTTGGACATTTTACAATCTTTGACATGATAGTTTTTTGAAATTTTCAATATTTATTGGATTTCCCACGATTAATAATATGAAAAATTAGTTATTAAACTTCTTAATAATTTTTAATAACTTTTTTTCTTTTTGTATATACGGAGTTATTAAAAATTTACAGATTTATTAATAACATTAGAAAAATGCAGGCATGAAAAATTCAAAAATCCCAATAATTGGAGCAATAATTGCTGCTACTTTGATTTCTCTGATTGCAGTGTTTGCATCATCTGAAGATAAAGTAATTCCAACAGAAGAAAAATTCTTGGTATACACTACATTTTACCCATTACAACAATTCACTCAAAATGTTGCTGGAGATGCAGCAGAGGTTAGAACACTTATCCCATCAAATGGTGATCCTCACGCATTTGAGTTAGGGCCAAAAACAATTGTTGATTTGACTAAAGCAGATATGCTAGTTTACAATGGTGCTGATTTTGAACCATTTATTGATGAAATCAAATCCGTATCTGACTTTTCACATCTTGTACTAGTTGATTCTTCTGAAGGAATTACTCTTCTAGAAGGAGAAGAACATGATCATGGTACTCATAGTACAGATGAAGAACATGATGAGCATACTGAAGAATTCTTAGAAGAAATTACACACATAATTGAAGAATTTGAACATGGTCACATTAATGAATCACAGACAATCAAATCTATCGAACAAATACTCTATGAACATGAAGGAGACGGACACGAACATGGGTCAAACATTCTTGAAGATATTGAGATACTATTACATGAAATCAAAGAAGGACACATTGAAGGTCCGGAAGGAATAGAAGAAATACATCATCTAGTTTCTGGCAAAGACATTCATGATGAAAAACATGAAGATACACATGATGAAGAATTAGAGTTGGATCATGTTTATGATCCACACATTTGGCTTGATCCGTTATTGGCAAAAAAACAGGTAATGAACATCGCTTTCCACATGGCTGAATCTGATCCTGATAATTCAGAAATATATTTTAGCAATGCTAAAGCTTATTCTGACCAATTAGACACACTGGATCAAGAAATAAGAACAGAATTGTCTTCCTGCAAAAAGGACACGTTTGTACCATTTCATAATGCATTCTCGTATTTTGCAGAGAGATACAACCTTCACACCCTTGCAGTAATACAGGAGTTCAGCCCTGAAACTCCTGTAACTGCAAAGGATATTGAAGAACTCATTCATTTTGCTGAAGACAACGACATCAAGTATTTCTTTACAGAAGAAAACAGAAATGCAAAACTAGCTGAAAGATTAGCCTCTGAATTAGGTGGCGATATTCTATTGTTTAGTCCATTAGAGTCTCTTTCAAAACAAGATAGTCTCGACACGACATACTTTGAAAAAATGAAAGCAAACATGGATAATCTGAAAATAGCATTAGAGTGCTCTTGACCACTCATATTCCAAATCCTAAAGACTGGAAAATTTTAGGAGTAATTAACAATCACCTAACATGGCTTGCAATCAAACCTCAAGCTCAAGTTTTTGTATTTCAATGTCATACGCATCTGGAAACGTATCATTTTGAGAAAGGAGCAAGAATTTCTTTTAGATCTGGAGACAAAGGACAAGAGATACACATAGAACCAGAAAAAGCATTGACAAAAAGGACTGCAGTTGCATAATGCCATATCCTGGAGAAGAAGATAATCGCATGATTGCCTTGTTACATTTGTTGGTTCACAAGAGAGTCATAACAAAACAAGAGGCAACCGATTTGTTTCGGAATGGAAAACGACCTATCACTGAAAAAATGAGAAAAACTAAATACATTTGGGATTGATTTAACGCCTATCTACGTCTATTTTTATCCACATAGTGGTTGAATCTCCATGAAGTTGAATCTTTCAAAAATTATTTCTCATTAACCAATACTCGGTAAACAGTATTTGACGTGCAAACCAACTACTAAAACCCACATGGGGAATGCCTAATTGATTCAAATCCCTATGATTATATTTTTAATAAAAAATCAGAATAGAGACAGATTATCTAAATCATCTCTACCTGTATCGTTTTCGTATCTGCCTGACAACATAGCCAAATGTTACCCGTGTTGGGGTATTAAACTAAGTTGTAAGGGCCCTCGAGGGGAATCGAACTCCTGTCCGAGGATCCACAATCCTCTATACTAACCACTGTACTACGAAGGCCACAAATTAGAAAAAAAGAGTATCCAGTAATAATCTTTGATTTTTTATGAAAATCAGACTGTAGATTTATTATTAACCATATGAAATTTCTATTATGAGATTTTGGTGGATTGCAATGGCCATTACAATCGGACTAACATATTACGGTGGAATGTATTTACTTCCATACAAGTAATGGAGCCTAAAATTTTAGTATAATTTTCAATTTCAGGGTAATTAGAGATTTCATACAAACTGATAACGATCGCTTTAAATTTGTTGTATCAGGTTATTTTTCGACATGAGAAAGGGATTCATCTCAAATCGATTACGCTCAGGTAGAAAATCCATAGAGAGTTCTATCAAGAAAAAAACTGAGACCATACAAGCAGAGAAATTTGTATGGACTGACTTACAGAATCCAGATCGAAATGATGTGGAAGAACTAGCTGCAAAATACAATTTCAATGCTCTAAACATTGAAGACTGTATGACTAAATTTGAACTCCCAAAATTAGATAGTTATGATGACCATTTCTTCGTAATTCTTCATTTTCCACCACTTAGCCAAAAAGTAGGAATTTCAAAAAATAGTCAATTATCAATATTTGTAGGAAAGGATTTTCTAGTAACAATTCATCAGGGAGATCTCAAACCACTTGTGGAATTAGTAGATATTTGTAAATCAAATTCAGATGAACAAAGAAAAAACAAAATATTACAAAAATCTTCAGGGCTATTACTTCATGAAATTATAGATGTGTTAGTAGATGATCTTTTACACACCTCTAGAAAGATTATTGCTAATTTAGATGAAATTGAAGACAGGGTGTTTGATGAAACAAAACCAGTAGCAAGAAGTATTGCGTTACTTAGGAGAGAGATTAACAGACTAAGAAGAATAGCTAACCCCCTAAAGAAATTTGTTTTAGAGATTACAAAAAATGTAAAAAGGTTTTCTGAAAGAGACGAAGAGAATCTTTCATTATACTTTGATGATGTAATTGATCACATTGACAAAGTAATTGAAACACTAGAAGAATCAAGAGAAACAATGGAGATTTACAAAGATACTGATTTTGTATTAAGTACAGAAAAAACAAACAAAGTACTTGCAGTTTTAACCATCATATTTACACTAGCAATTCCTGCAACAGTTATCGGAACATTTTATGGAATGAATGTAAATTTACCAGGAGGGGTTGGAGATAATCTAATGTTCTTAGGACCATTTACAACTTTCATAATTGTAATTCTTGCATCAGCAATTCCAGCAATTTTGATGTTTACATATTTCAAAAAATTAGGCTGGATCAATAACTAAAACAATAACCTACAATTTTTCATGCAGGTTTACTTTAACCTTAGTTAATGACTGCTCTAAATTGTCAGGGATTATTATTAGAAGACCAGAATTATTTCCCACATTATTACATTCTCCACTAAAACTCTGATAATTCTGGGCAGAACATTCATCACCAGAATAATAATGAAATGTTTCAGAATTTAGATAATGTTCTAACTGTTTTTCTGAATTTACAAAATAAACATCAAACCATGAATTTTTATCATTTATTGAAACAGAGAATTCATAGGAAGTAGATTCGTGAGAAGTACAAATTGGTATAAACTGGACATATGATTCAGACGCAGTCTGCTTTTCAATACCCATATTTGGTAAAATTGTGATATACGGATCATCATTTAATTGAGCACCTTTTACAAATTCGATTTTATTACGAAGAGAATCAATTGCTAATCTATACAACATAGGTTTCCAACTTGATTCACAGTTACTGAATTCATGTTTTAATTCCACGTAAGATTTTCCATTTTGAGATTGTAGTTGATTAGAATTATAGTTAATTAAAGAAGTAATATCAGAAGGATCTGTAGAATACACATTTTGATCAGAATTTGAATTCGACCAAACATTTGTTATATCAAATAAAATATTTCCAGGATAACTATTCCATTCCTCTTGAAGATGTACATAAATTGAATATTTGTTAATATCTTGTTCATAAGGTAATCCAAAAATTAGATGACCAAAAAAGGCATTTGTAAAAATTAAAACAAATGCAAAAATTGGGAGAACAACATAAAGAATTCTTTTCATAAAATCACCAAGGGTTTAAAAAAACAGAGAGTTTGACTCTAATATTTGATTCCAAAAGAATAGAGTTTTAATATGAATTTAAAAAATTTCATAGAATTTGTTGTTGATTGATAAAAATCAGATTAGATAAATACCAGATAATGCCACTATGTTTATGGGCAAAATAAAAATACGAACTGGAAGGGGAACAGGAACTATTGAAGTAGATGACGACCCTAAAAAATGGTCAGGAGATGAATTTAGAAAAATTCAAGAAGCAAGGAAAAAAGCTGCTGCAAACAGAATGGTACATACTGGTAGAGGAACAGGTTCTAGAAAACTTGGGGATATGCCAGAACCAAAAGCTAGACCATCAACAGAAGGAATGACTAGAGTCACAGGTAGAGGAACAGGTTCTAGAAAGAGTAAAAACAAAGGTACATCATAAATTCCTCAAAATTTCATTTTTATGATTTTACATTGAACAATAATGTCAGATTTTGACATCAGGATTTTCAGCTTTGACTTTTTCCCAGTCTTTAAGAAAATTTTCTAAACCAATTTTAGTCAATGGGTGTTGAAGCATCTTATCTAACACTCCAGGGGGTAAAGTGACCACATCAGCTCCAATTTTTGCAGCTTCTATTACATGCATTGGATGGCGTACACTTGCAACTAAAATTTTAGTTCCAAAATTATAATTTGAAAAAATTTCTTTTATTTCTTTAATTAAATGCATTCCATCTTGACCAATATCATCTAATCGTCCAATAAATGGACTGACATATTTTGCACCTGATTTTGCAGCAAGTAAAGCTTGGTTTGGAGAGAACACCAGCGTTACATTTACAGGAATTCCTTCAGATGAAAGTGATTTGCATGCTTTTAGTCCATCAGGAGTCATAGGAACTTTTACAACAACATTTTCTCCATATTCACGTAATCGCTTTCCTTCTTCTAACATTCCAGAAAACTCAGTGCTAACAACTTCTAAACTAACATCACCCTTGATGATTTTTGTAATTTCTGCCATAGAATCTTTTGGATTGCCACTCTCTTTTGACATAAGAGATGGATTTGTAGTAATTCCGTCAAGCAATCCCATGTCATTAAATTTTCGTATGGATTCTAAATTGGCAGTATCAAGAAAAATTTTCATAGTTTTTTGCTCCTAATTTCTTTGACTTGTTTTACCATATTAAAAGATGTTATTCCATGTTTTTCTAAAAGTAAAGGAATTTCGTTATCACGAGCAGATTCGCCAAACATGTCTTGAGCCCCAATTCTTTTGATGGGTACAGGATAAGATTCAGAAACAGATTCAGCCACAGCAGAACCCATTCCGCCTATAATATTATGTTCTTCAGCAGTAACAATACACCCAGTTTCACGAGCAGCCTTTTCTAAAATTGCATCATCTATTGGTTTAATGGAAAATATATCTAAGACTCTACAAGAAATCCCTTCTTGCTGAAGTGTTTCAGCAGCTTCTAATGCCATTCTCACAGTTATTCCACATGCAGCAATTGTGCAATCAGAGCCATCCCTCAAAGTTATTCCTTTTCCAATTTCAAAGTTCTGAGAATCTGAATGTACTAATGGAGTCTTTGATCTTGCCATTCGCATGTAAAATGGTCCATACTCATTTGCCATTAAAATTGTCAATTTAGAAACTGCAATGGTGTCAGCAGGAATAAAAACTCGAAAATTTGGAATTACCCTCATAATAGCAATATCTTCAATTTGTTGATGTGAACCACCATCAGGACCAACAGATAAACCGCCATGTGAAACAACGAATTTTACATTAAGGCCTTTTTTTCCTGGAGGTGAAGGATAAGCCACATTATTTCTAATTTGATCAACTGCTCTTCCTGGCAAAAATATGGCATAAGTACTTGCAAAGGGTATTTTTCCAGATACTGCTAATCCAGCAGAAGTTGTTACAAGATTTGCTTCGGCAATCCCAACATTGAAAAATCTATTTGGGAATTCTTTTCCAAAACTAGATGTTTTTAATGAATCAGTAGTGTCAGCGCCCAATACAACAACATTGGGATTTTCTTTTCCAATCTGGATTAAAGATTTTGAGTATTCGGAACGCATGTCAGTCATTATTGGTTCATTCAAAGATACCCTTTCTCCCCTGCAATTTTTTTAATTTGTTCTTGTTTTTCTCCAACAACATGCAATCCAATCCATTTGTTTACTAATTCAGTTCCACCTAACTCATTAGCTTTATCAAGTAAAATTCCTCTTCTTGATTTCAAAACCTCATTTCTAAAATCTCTAATTGCAACACGAACATCTTGTTGACCAATAATTGCACCACCACCTACAAATGCACGAGCACCATCTGCAAAAACTGAGCCAATATTTTCAAGATTTACTCCACCATCAGCCTCAATATAGCCTGAAAAACTATGTTCTTTTAGGATGGAATTTAATCTAACCATTTTTGCATGTGTTTCTTCAATGTATTTTTGACCAGATTTTCCAGGTATCACAGACATGACAATAAGCTGATCAAGTGAAGGTAAGAATTTGTAAGACCACTCAGGTAATTCAGTATCAGGATTTATTGCAAATCCTACACCTACTTGATTTTGTTTTAGTAAATCATGGATTTCTCCAAAACTAGATTCATCAGTTACTTCTGCATGTACAGTAATGACATCACTACCTGCATCAATGTAATCCCTAACATGTTTTACAGGATCATCAATCATAAGATGAGAATCAAATGGAATTACAGTAAGTGGTCGTAATTCTTTGATTTTAGTATGATCAAAGGTTTTGTTTGGAACAAATTGTCCATCCATCACATCCAAATGAATGTAATCAGATCTGCCTGAAACACATCTTTTAACTTCATTTTCAAGATTGGTCATATCACCTGCAATAATTGAGGGTGCGATCATAAACTGAGAATCTAATTCAAGATTAATGATTGGTACAACATCAGAGTCTGGTGCTTTTCCATGCCATGCAGGATTGTCTTCCATATGTTCTACAGATTTTCCTTTAATTGTTCTTGAGATAATTATTGTTGGTACACCTTTTGTTGTATTAGCTTTAGCAATAGCTGAATCTATCTGTTCAATTCGATGTCCATCAATTTCAATCACATTCCAACCAAATGATCTCCATTTGTCACCAGTCTTCCATCTAGAAGCATCTTTCCACATTTCAGAAAGGTCATCACTTTCTAGTGTTTTGTCAAGAGGCATGATTTTTTCAGTGTAAGAATCCTGTTGAATGAAATTCCTATCAAGAAAAGCAGTAAGATTATCAACTTTGTATTTTGCTGCAGTCATTGCAGCTTCCCAAACTTGACCTTCATCAGACTCACCATCTCCAATAATTGTATAGACGTGATAATCCTTAGAATCAATTTTTCCTGCAAGTGCAATTCCCACAGAATATGACAAACCAGTACCCAAAGAGCCTCCACAAAATTCAACACCAGGGCACTTCAAATCTGGGTGTCCTTGTAATTTACTTCCAAATTTTCTCAAAGTTTCAAGTTCTGATTCTGGAAAATATCCAGCTACTGCCATGTTGGAGAATAGTCCTGGGGCAGCATGTCCTTTTGATAATACCAAACGATCTCGATCTTCCCATTGTGGGTTTTTAGGATCGAATTTCAAATATTTGTTAAATAAACAGCCTAAAATTTCTGCCATTGAAAAGGAACCTCCAGGATGACCCGAACCAGCGGCATTAGTGGCTTTAATTACTAATTTTCGGGCTCTAAGAATATTTTTCTTTATTTGATAATAATTAAGCCCCATATCGTTCGTTTTGACTTCAAATTTAATAAAAATCTACTTCTAAAACATATTCATTAAAAAAATTCCAATTAAACCACATAATATCAAAAATGAAGAGATCCATATAGTAAAAAATCAAAAGAATTTACAATGGTTTAATTACAGCAGAATTTAACAAATTTTGTAAGAAATGTCCTTTGGGGAAGAAAGAGAAATGCACACAGCAACATGTGGCGATTGTGGAAATGAATGTCAAGTTCCATTCAAACCAAAAGAGGACAGACCTGTATATTGTAGAGAATGCTTCCCAAACCATAGACCTGAAAGACGTAGTGGAGACAGGTTTGGTGGAAGATCAAGATTTAACAGACAAAGAGAAATGCACACAGCAACATGTGGCGATTGTGGAAATGAATGTCAAGTTCCATTCAAACCAAAAGAGGACAGACCTGTATATTGTAGAGAATGCTTCCCAAACCATAAGCAAAATACCAATGTTTAGAATTAGGAAAAATTTTTAGTTAATTTCAGAGTAATTATAATATGAAAATTAAAGAGAATTTTCCAATGGTAGTTTTTGATAATCAATGTTATTTATGCGTAAAATTTGCTAAATTTGTGGATTTTTTTGCCAGAGGAAAAATTAGGATGATTGGACATTATACGAAAACAGGTGAAGATATACGACAAAAAATTTTAGATAAATCTGCACTAGACATGTTTTGGTTTATTGATGAAAAAACAGCATATGGAGGGAGAGCAGCTTTGTTACCACTAATAAAAACAATTTTTTCAAAGAGAACAAGAAAATTTAGATCAGAAAGAATAGAAGAACAGTGTTTACAAGATTGTAAATCAGTTAAGGCAGTTTTTGTTAGATCATCGAGTTTAATTTCCAATAGTAGAGTCATAAAAAATCATGATGAAGTTCATATTTAATTACAAGAAATAGATTTTTAACCACAATATTGACTCAATTTTTTATGGCAGAACGTAAAACAATAATGATTGATGAAGATGTTGCTAAAAAAGTAAGAAATCTTCAAGCAAAGAAAATTAAAGAAACAGCTGCAACCGTAAGTTTTTCCTCGGTAATCAATGAAATGCTCAGAGAATGCAGTTAAGTATGTCATAAATCTAAATAAGACTCTAAAAATCAATATTCATATTGAAAGTAAGAGTGCAAGATTCTCCAAAAAAAACTCAACTACTTTGTGGATTTGCTTTAGAAAAATCAGATAAAGTTTTAGGATTACCAAAACTAGATGCAAAAACATCCCAAGTTGTAAAACAATCTCTCAAAGATATAGAGGGAAAATTAGGTAAAATGATAATTATTCCGATTGTAGGAAAAAAACAATTTCAGAGAATTCTGATTGCCGGAATTGGTAAAAAAGAAGATATTACAAAAGATACTTTTAGACAAATTTCAGGAAAAATTGCTCAAAAAGCACGTGAATTAAGATTAAAAGAATTTTCAATAATTTCTCCTCCCAATTTTGTAATTGACCAAACTTCATCATCAGCACAAATTGTACAAGGAGTGAAAATGGCACTTTATAAATTTGAGAAATTCAAGGCTGAAAAAGAACAAAATTCTCCAGATCTAACAATAATTGTTTCAAAATCAAACAAGATTTTACAAGCAATAAAGACGGCAGAAATTGTTGCAGATGGTGCAATATTTACAAAGAGTATTGCTAATTTACCTCCAAACGAGTGCACACCATCCACTTTAGCAAATTTTGCAAGGATAATTTCCAAAAACAAAATGAAATGTAAAATTATTTCAAAACCAGAACTAAAAAAGAAAGGCTTTGGTGGAATTTCAGCTGTAGGGCAAGGAAGTAAGAATGAACCCAAACTAATTGTTCTAGAACATAACAAGGGAGCAAGAAATGAAAAACCTATTGTACTTGTTGGAAAAGCAGTAACATTTGACACTGGTGGAATTTCGTTAAAGCCTGGAGCAGGTATGGACGAAATGAAATTTGACAAATGTGGAGGTTGTACAGTTTTGGGAATTATGAAAGCAATATCAGAATTAAAATTACCAATCAATGTAATTGGAATTATCCCATCTGTTGAGAACATGCCAGGTGGGGAATCATACAGGCCTGGAGACATCATAAAATTATACAATAGGAAAACTGCTGAAATTCTCAACACAGATGCTGAAGGAAGATTGATTTTAGCTGATGCACTAGCATATGGTGAAAAACATTATTCACCTAAAGCAATTATAGACTTTGCAACTTTAACTGGAGCATGTATTATCGCATTAGGCACTAATGTGGCAGGTATGGTTTCAAATAATGAAAAACTATCAAAAAAAATTTTTGAATCATCAAAAAACACTACAGAACAAATTTGGGAACTCCCATTAAATCAAGAGTTTATGGATATGATCAAGTCAGATGTAGCAGATATGAAAAATATGGGAATTGGTAGAGCTGCTGGAACAATAACTGCTGCAGCGTTCTTAAGAAATGCTATTGAAAATACACCATGGGTACATTTGGATATTGCAGGAGTTGCTTGGACACAAACAGCTACAAAAGAAAAATCATACAATCCAAAAGGCGCTACAGGTTTTGGAGTAAGATTGGTTTTAGACTATTTACAGAATATGTAGTTCAGTAACCTCTACTATTTCTATCAGGAGTTCCAACATTTGGATTTCTCCAACCATGTTTTTCCATCATGTGGTTTAATAGCCGAATATCATTATCACAATTTTCTCCACATACACTACAATTTGGCATTTGAAATCACATCAACCAAATTAATTGGATATTAAAAGATTGATTCAAAATTAGAAAATGCCAGCACTGTTGCTTCCCAAGGGCTCTCGCATCTTAGTAGCACAACAGCGACGTCAGGTTTGACTTCCAAGTTCGGAAAGGGATTGGGTCGCACCCTAACGCTATGGCCGGCTTGAAGATTAATGTCAGATTCTCATCTATTAACGTAACGCCTCCTTCAAGCATTCCAAAATAGGTATAAAGCAAAGAAAATACCCGATTACGACATGACACATAGGGTAGGTGTTCTAGATCATGAGCTTTGTCAGCCTAAAAAATGTGGTTTAGAGTGCATAAAATATTGTCCAGTAAACAAATCAGGGGCAGATTGTATTGTTCTAAATGAAGAATCAAAAAAGGCCCAGATTGATGAAGATATTTGTAATGGTTGTGGAATATGTGTCAAAGTATGCCCATTTGATGCAATAACAATTGTGAATTTGGCAAGTGAGTTAGCTACTGATAAAATTCATCAATATGGTCCCAACTCATTTAGGCTATTCAAATTACCAACACCAAAGAAAGGAGAGGTAGTCGGACTACTTGGAAGAAATGGGATGGGTAAAAGTACAGTTGTTAACATTTTATCAGGAAACCTAAAACCAAATCTAGGAAGATATGAAAACCCACCGGAATGGGATGAAATTTTAAAATATTATAGTGGAACAGAACTTAAACAGCATTTTGAAAAAATTGAACAAAACCAAATTCGTGCATCAATAAAACCTCAACAAGTTCATCACATTGCACAAGCATTTGAAGGAACAGGAAATGAACTAATTGAAAAATATGATGAGCGAGGTGTTTCTAGACATCTAATCAAAGAATTAGGATTGGAAAATTCTATGGATCATAGTCTAAAAGAATTAAGTGGAGGAGAATTACAACGAATTGCAGTAGCTGCTGCTGCATCAAAAGATACTGAATTCTATTTTTTTGATGAGCCGTCATCATACAATGATGTTTTTCAAAGAACAGGAGTTGCACGTGTAATTCAAGGTTTAGCTAAAATTGGAAAAAGCGTCATGGTAGTAGAGCATGATCTTACTTTACTAGATTTTCTTAGTGATTATATCGAAGTGTTATATGGAGAACCAGCCGCATATGGAATTGTTTCAAATATTCTATCTACCAAAGTTGGAATTAATGTATTTCTTGACGGATATCTGCCAAATGAGAATGTTAGATTCAGAGATAAGAAATTTTCATTTGATGTTTCATCATCATCTACAGATGAATTTCAAGAAGGTAGTGAAGTTGTCACATATCCAAAACTAGAAAAAAAATATCCATCATTTTCAGTTACAATTGAGCCTGGGCAAGTTAGAAAAGGTGAGGTATTAGGCATAATGGGAGCTAATGCCTTAGGGAAAACAACTATGATGAAAATGATTGCAGGTGTTGAAAAACCAGATTCCGGAAGTATTGATAAAAAAATCAAGATTGCATACAAACCACAATATCTTCAAAATGACATAGATGTTGAAGTAGTATCAGTATTAGATAAGGCAAATGGAGATCAGGTAGAAGGTAGTCTTGAAGAAGAACAGATTCTTGATCCATTAAAAATAAAAAAATTATACAATAAATCAGTCAAGAATCTTTCAGGAGGAGAATTACAAAAAGTTGCAGTTGCCTCATGTTTATTGCAAAAAGTAGATTTGTATGCATTAGATGAGCCTTCAGCATTTTTAGATGTAGAAGATAGAATAGCAGTTGCAAAATTCTTGCAGAAATTTGTTCGCTCTTTTGGAAAATCAGCAATAGTTATTGATCATGATTTACAATTAATGGATTTAATTTCAGATTCAATGGTAATTTTTGAAGGAGAATCAGGTGCGGCAGGTGTAGCTACATCTCCGTTACCAAAAGCAGATGCAATGAATAGATTCCTCAAATCACTTGATATGTCATTTAGACGTGATGAGAAAAGTCTCAGACCTAGAGTGAATAAACTTGAAAGTAGATTAGATAAGGATCAAAAATCATCAGGTAATTTCTATTACAAGAATTGACTCGAATGCTAAAAAAATCACTTGAAAGTATACTGTCACCAAAAGAGAGTGAAGAATTAATTTCAGCATTTGATCAAATTGGAGACATCATTATTGTGAGAATACCAGAATCTCTTCTATCAAAAAAGAAAATTATCGGAGAGACATTATTGGATGATGTAAAAATTGCTAGAAGTGTATTTTGCCAGGCCTCTGCAGTAGAAGGAGATTTTCGTACGCGTAATCTTGAGATCATAGCAGGAGAAGACAATACAGAGACAGAGTACAGAGAATTTGGATGTAAATTCATAGTAGATGTTGAAAATGCATTTTTTTCACCTAGGTTATCTACTGAAAGAGATAGAATAGCAAATATGATTCAAGATGGAGAAATAATGACAAACATGTTTGCAGGAGTGGGGATGTTTTCAATTATTGCTGCAAAAAAGAAAAAATGTACAGTCTATAGTTTAGACATCAACCCAATTGCATCAAAGTTATGTGAGAAAAACATTAAGCTAAACAAACTTGCAGGGCAAGTTATTTCAATAAATGGGGACGCAACTCAAATTATCAATGAACAACTTGTAGACAAGTCAGATAGAACTCTAATGTTACTACCAGAAAGATCAGATGAGTTTTTAGAATCTGCAATAAGGACAACCAAAAACAAAGGAATTATTCACTATTATTCACACATACATGCAGATAAAAAATCAGATGCAGGTAAACTATCTGAAGAGCATTATCTTCAAGTTACACCAGTTAAATCAGAGATATTGGGATCAAAAATTGTTAGACCAGTAGGTCCTAGATATTATCAAACTGTTGTAGATGTAAAAATTTTCAAATGAGTTAATCGTCCGAAGTAATTGATGCAGATGAAGGTTTTGTTGTTGCCATAACATATCCTATCCATGCAACAACTCCAAGAATTCCTCCTGCAATCATCAATACAGATAATTGCAAAACAATAGGACTCCATTCAGATAGCATTAACAAATAAGCATAAAGAAAAAACCCACCAATACAAAGAAGAAATATGGTAACACCCATTCCTTTACGTTTGTCCATGGCGGAGAATTTTTCGAGAGTTATTTATTGGTTTTAACTAATCTAGCTCAATTGCCATAAGATACGCATCTTCACCATCACGATAGTAGGCGTTAAGTTGCTGTCTAATTACAAATCCAAGTTTTTCATACAATCTAACAGCTTCATTATTACTACACCTCACTTCTAGATAGAACTCATCACACTTTCTAGATTTTACGCCTTTTACAGATTCTTCAACCAGTGCATTTCCAATTCCCCTCTTCCTATATTCATCAAGAACTGCAATCGATACGACATGACCTTTCTTGACAAAACCCAGTTTCTTAAAATTTGAAAAACCATACTCAGTTTTACACATTATGTACCCAACGTGCTTTCCACCAATCTCAGCCACAATAAATGCCTCTGGAAGTTCCGCAAGTAGGCTTTCATAGAAATAATCAGAGTAATGCTCAGGAAGTGTTTTCAAATTAATTTCCATCACAGGAATGAGATCACTTGGCTCAGCACGTCTAATATTACAATCACCTAATTGTCTTAGAATTACTTGCATACTAAGGAATAGGTCCATCAATATTTAATTTTAAACCAAAAGACCATTTAATGGATAGATTTAGTCTTAAAACATATGGATGACCCATCTCAAGAAGAAATTATTTCGATAGTAAACTCTATTTTTAAGGTAAGTGATTTTACAAAATCTGAATTTGCTTTAGAATTTAGAATAGATGATAATGATTTTACAGAAAAATTTGAAAATTTGGCTAGAAGACTAGAAGACATGAGTTATTTTTGCAAATTAGAAGAAGTTAATGGAGAAAAGTATGTCATTATCCAAAAATTTACTATGAAAAAGCAAAGGATTTTGGGCAATCCATGGACCCCCAGGATTTTGTTTGCAATTGTAGTAGGATTCGTTATGTTTGATGGGTATCACAAAACATCAGTTGCAAATTCAATTATAGATATCGGAGATCCATTAGAAACAGCAGCATGGTATACACTAGCATTATTAGGAATTTTAGGAGTTCATGAACTTGGTCATATTTTTGCTGCCAGATGGCATAAATTGAAAACAACATGGCCATTTTTCATTCCAGGTTTACCGGTAATAGGCATTCCAACATTTGGCGCATTCATCCAATCAAAAGGAGTTACTATCAACAGAAGAATATTGTTTGATATAGCGATTGCCGGACCAGTCGCAGGTCTAGTTATTGCAATTATTGTTTCAGTTTATGCTGCATATACAGCACCAGTTTTAGAAAATATAATTGATGGTAATATTTCTGATGATTCAAGATTAAGTGAATGGAGTTTGGGAGAACCCCTCTTAATGACAGCTAGTTTGGCCATGTTTGGTAAGGGTGAAATTCACGGTAACACTCCTTACTTGACGCCGTTTTTGTTTGCGTCATGGGTAGGTTTCTTGGTGACATTTTTGAATTTGCTACCAGCATGGCAGCTTGATGGAGGACACATGGCAAGAACATTTCTTAGTCCCAAATTCCACAAAATTGCAACTTTTGGAAGTATAGGGATCTTGTTTTTGCTAGGTTATGAAGTAATGGCAATTTTTATTTTGTTTATGAGTTTTACACGTCCTAGTGCGACCCCACTTGATGAGATCACACCGCTTTCAAGAAATAGAAAACTTGCTTATTTGGGAATAATTGGATTAGCAGTTTTATGTGCGCCATTGCCATCAGATTTTTTGCCTAGTTTCTTATCTTAGTAAAAGTCGGGCACCATCAGATACTACTGCAACTTTTTGTCTGGCACCTTGTGTTTTTATGATATAATCCATAGAATACTTGATCCCAGGCAATGAAATCATGTTTAGTTTCTTTGCATAGAACTCAGGCAGAATTGAAACTAGTCCAATCTGAAAATTCTTTTGGATTTCTGAAAGAAACAAGAGATCTTCCATTCCACTAATGTATTTTGTAGGATTCCGTAATTGATCTAAACTCAATCTGTCTTCAATGTATTGTTGAATTGCATCAGATCCCAATCCACCCTTACATTCAGCAACTAAAATTGCAAGGCCATCTTTTTTTATGGCATTAGAACAATTCCAAAGAGATGAAAAAGATTTTCCTAGATTATCATTACTAGCATCTTTTCCAGTACTGATTATCATTGTTTTATGCTGGCCTACATCTTTAATCGAATTAGATTCAAGAATTTTTGTATTAGAGATAGTTTCTGATGGGTGGCCAAGTGAAAAATCAATTATTCCTTGGGAATTTGCAATAATTTCAATTCCCTGAATTTCAAAGTTGTCAGAGAATTTCTTTGCTTCTTGAAGACTTTCAGGATATTGACCTGGAACAGGAAGATTTCCTTGTCTTTTTGCATATGCTGAAAGCATAGATTCTAAGCCAAACTTTTTGATTAGTCGTGTAGAGATGGTTTCATAACCAAAAAGACCATCAAACTCCATTTCACTCATAAATACAAGGTTTGAGTTTGGGTTTTCCATATTATCAAATTCATTGATAGAGCTGCCTTCGGGCAATCCTGCTTTAACTTGATTTAGAATTTTTTTATCAGTAAGAATTCTTGGAAAAGGTTTTGATTTTTGTTCACATAGTAAAAACATAGATGAAATAATTTTTTGAATAGATTTTGAATTATGTAAAACTACAAGTTCCATAGGTTTGGAAAAATCAATGGCATTCAATTTTTCATTGATCGCTGAATCATCTAGGATTTTGCCATCAGAATCAATTTTTTGCTCTAAATTCTCTGCCCTTATGTCCAAAACAACGTCTGTAATACCATAATTTAACCAGATTTCAGGCATGATTCATTCATAATACAAACCAAAATAAATCCAGTGTAGTTAATTTTGGTATGGAATTTGTAAAAGAGTTTGCAACCTTTTTGCACCAAAAAGGCATCATAAAATTTGGGGATTTTACACTAGCAAGTGGAAAAAAGAGTTCATACTATGTGGATTTAAGACTGGTTCCAAGTTATCCACATGAATTTAGAAAAATGGTAAAATATCTAGAAAATGAGATTGCTCAAAATATAGGATTAGACAAGTTTGATTCAATAGTTTCAGTACCTACAGGGGGTTTAGTTATTGCATCTGCATTAGCAATTGAAACTGTAAAGCCATTGATCTATGTCAGAAGTAAACCAAAAGATTATGGGACTTCAAAATCAGTTGAAGGTAAAATTCATGATGGAATGCAGGTAGTTATGATAGATGACGTGGCAACTACTGGAGGTTCAGTTGTAAATGCAATAAAATCATTAAAAGAAGTCAATATTTCCATTAAAGATGCATATGTTATTGTTAACAGAATGGAAGGAGCTGATGAGGCCTTGGAAGAATTGGGAGTCAAGATGCATTCAATTCTAAATATTTTACAAATTACAGAAGCCCTACATGAACAAAATCTAATTGATGATAATACTTTAGATAAAGTGAAAAAGCAAATTGATAAATGAGTTTTGGCAGCTCAGACAAATGCCTTCCAATCATCATTCAGATATAACTCTGATTCTTCATTGCAGCCAGTAAAATTTGAATTTGCTTATTTTAAAACTAATTGAAAATATATGGGCCCGAAGGGCTTCGATCCCTTGGCTCACCGGTTATGAGCCGGTTACTCTACCAAGCTGAGTTACGGGCCCTAAGCAGATGAATTTTTTCTTAGGTATAAAATGTTATGAGATTAACAGTATTCGTCAAAACAACTGTCCAACAACAAATTCTGTGCAGATATTGATTTTTCTGCAATTTCAATTAATTTGTCATAGTCAGTTGAAGATTTTTCAAGAATATTTCTCCAAGATGCTGCATGTCTGATGTCCGCTTCGGTATGTAGCTTAAAGTATTCTGTGGCTTCATCACTAGTCATACCATAGAATTCTGATAATCCATCAAGTTTTGTTTGACTGATTTTAGGGATTTCTTTCTCAAATGCATACATTGCACAAGCCCCATTTTCAAATGAATCCATTAACTCATTCAAATCAGATACAGCTCTTCTGGTTTTTGGTAAACCTGAATATGACAATAATTCCTCTTCAGAAATTCCAAGATCTCCTGCAAAAGCAATCCATGGTTTAATATGATCAGACTCTTCTTGTTGATTTTCAACCAATTCTTTTACAACTGATTCTGGAGCTTTTTCAATTATAGGAGCCATAAAAGATGGAACTTCTTTTACTAGTTGAAAATATTCTTTTGAATATCCTGCAAGGGATTCTTTTGTTAATTTACCATCAGACCATGCTTGGTAAAATGGATGTTTTAGTAAACTTCTTTCTTCAATCATTTCATCAATTTTTTTAATTATGTTCATGAATTGACTGCAAATCTGCCAATAAAAAAATCTTTGTGGTTTACAAAAGATTTTATGGTCAAAATACAGAATTTTCTTGGGTTCCAGTGGTGTAGACCGGTCAAGCATACTGCCCTTTCAAGGCAGTGATCCCGGGTTCAAAATCAATCGATGAAAATCCCGGCTGGAGCACCAAGATTTAATTAACAATGGGAAAGTTTTTTCAGTAGAGGCTCATCTTGGACAGAAAGAATATCGAGATTAATCCTTTACTTGAAACGTACGGAGAGTATATTAGAAAAATTGATCAGGCACTAGACAAAGAGCTAGATCTCTATTCAGAATCAGAATTTATTGAACCGTTAAAATATTCCTTGGAAGGCGGGAAACGAATCAGACCAATTATTCTGACTTTATCAGCTGAAAGTATTGGTAAAACTGATGAAAATACGTTTGCTGCATCTTGTGCAGTTGAATTTTTGCACATGGAATCCATAATTCACGATGATATTATTGATAATGAAACAATGAGGAGACAAAAGGATCCATTCCATATCAAATACGGATATAATACTAGTGTACTTACAGGAGACTTTGTTTTAGGGTTAATTTTAGCAATATGTTCTAGATTAGACAATCCAAGAATAACTAAAGATTTGGCAACTACAGCAATGTTGATGAGTGAAGGAGAAATGATTGAAAGTAGATTAGAGACAAGTGAGGATGTTACATTTGATGATTATCTCAAAGTAATTGAATACAAAACTGCAACTGCATTTGAGGTAGCAGCCAGAACAGGGGCAATTATTGCAAATGGAACTGAAGAGCAAATTGAAGGACTAACTGAATATGGAAAAAATATTGGAATTGCGTATCAAATTAGAGACGATTTGCTAGATTGGAAAAATGAAGATAAATTGTTTAATACATTGATTAAGAAAAGTTCAGATCCAAGAGATGTTTTTAACAAAATGGAAGAATTGTTAAAAGAATATTCTGAAAAAGCAAGGACTAGTTTAAGAAAGATTCCAGATAATGATGCAAAAATAAATCTAGATAATTTAATTAAATTTACTTCGTTTAAGGCATAAGTCCTAAACTAACTATTGGTGTTGCAAATTCTACAAATTTAAGAAGTGGTTCTGGATATACACCAAATCCTACTAAGAAGATTATAGAGAATATCATTACCGCAACAATTGATTTTGGTTCTGAAACCCTCTTTTCTGTTTCTCCTTCAAAGTACATCTTTCTAGTTATCCAACCATAGTAAGCAAGTGATAATGCACTGTTAAGAACTCCTGCTATTGCAAGCCAAGGAGCCCACCATAATGCAGAACTTGCATCTAATGCACTTCCAAATAGCATCAATTTACTCCAAAATCCTGAAAGTGGAGGAACGCCTGCAAGTGCAAATAAGGAAATCACCATACCTAAGGCAGTTATTGGCATTCTTCTTCCTAGTCCTTTTAATTTATCAATATGAGTAACAGCAAGAGTTGTTACAATTCCTGCAATTGCAATAAAGGCAGCACCCTTCATCACTGCATGATTAAAGATTTGATACAAAGAACCTTGTAATCCAAGAGAACTGTATGGTGCAACTGCCAATCCAATCAAAATGTATCCTGCATGTGCAATACTAGAATATGCCAACATTCTTGAAAGATTCTTTTGCATTATAGCTGCAACATTACCAATTGTCATTGTCATTATTGCAATAATTCCAAGTGCTAAAGTCCAATCAAGATTAAGAACAACCATTCCAAGAATTACAATTCTAATGGTTGCAGCAAATCCTGCTTTTTTGGTTGCTGCAGCAAGAAGAGCAGTAACTGGAGAAGGTGCACCCTCATAAGTATCTGGAAGCCATTGATGGAAAGGAACAAGTCCCATCTTAAATCCAAATCCTGCGATAAACATTCCAACTGAAAGTAATGCAAGTGGTAGAAGTGAAGGATCAAGTGTCGAATAACCTTCAATGACTTCACCAATGTTTGTAGAACCAGTTAATCCATAAGATAATGCAATTCCGTAAACAATTATTGCTGAAGATAATGCACCAAACAGGAAATACTTTAGTGCTGCTTCATTTGAACTTGGGTTCTTTTTCATGAATCCAACTAAAATGTAAGTTGGAATACTCATGAGTTCCCAAGCAACAAACAGCATCACAAGATCAGTTGAGTATGCAACTAGAATCATACCAATTGTTGCAAGTAAGATTAGAGAATAGTAAACAGCAGGAGAATTGTGTTTTCTCATATAGTTAAAGGAGCCAACTGTTGTGAACAATGCAACTATAAGCATTGCAATTGCAAAGAATCCACCAAATGCATCATCAGCAAGTACATCCTCAGAGAAAAGCGCAGATGCAGTTACACTATTGTTAATGAATTCATATCCAACATATCCCATAGACACGATTAGTGCTGCAAATGCAATTACAGCATAAAATGAGTTAGAGCCTTTCTCTTTTCTTGCAATACTAATTATAGGAAGAATAACACCTACAGTTCCTAAAATTGCAATTAATACCAATGGAGTTGAAGTAATTTCTAACATTTCATGTCTCTCCTATATCAACAATATCAGAACTACAAATAGTAATCCTGCTCCAAATACGAATAGATAAGATTGTGAAACACCAGTTTGAGTTCCTTGGACGACTTTAGCACTCCATCCAACTGCTTTCTGGAATCCATCGTTCATACCGTAATCGATAGCTGTCTTTTCAAAGTATCTGAATACACCTCTTGCCAACCATAATGGGGCTACTACAAAGCACCAATACACTATTGCATTAAGATACCATCTGCTTAAGATAACTTTGTGAATTGCGTAAAAGAAAATGTTAGAGTTTACAAATTTGACAGGATCAACCCATCTGCCAATATAGAATATGTATCCTAATCCAATTCCTATTGCAAATGCAACAAGTGAAGCACCAAGTGCTACGGGGTTGATTCCTTGCAGGAATTCTGGCAATATTGAGGATTCAGTTTTTGCATATTCACTGTGGATTCCAAATGAATCTTCAAGATATACTTCAAACATATGATGTAATCCGTGTTCTGTGGATAATCCGATTAATCCAATTCCAATAGTTAAAACTGCAAGGATTCCGTATGGAGCCCACATTGATAATGATGCTTCATGGATGTGATGTCCTTCTTCTTCCATTTTTTGGATATGTTTACTCTTGTTACCAAAGAATACCATACCAATCATTCTTGTAGTATAGAATGCAGTAATTATTGCAGTCAACACTGCAATTGCAAATAGCGGTAATGCCCATTCGTTTCCTGATGTATAGACTGCTGCAAAGATTGCATCTTTACTCCAGAAACCTGTTGTGATAAATGGGGCTCCCATCAAACCAAGACCTGCAGCCCACATGAAAGCATATGTCTTTTTCATATGTTTTCTCAGACCACCCATATCAGTCATAAATCGAGAACCAACAATATGCAGCAACGAACCTGCTGCCATGAATAATGATGCCTTGAACATTGCGTGAGAAATTAAGTGGAAAAATCCAGCAGTATAACCATCAACGTATTGCTGAGATAGTCCTGCAACACCTAATGCCATCATCATGTAACCAATTTGTGAACCAGTTGAATATGCAAGAACCTTCTTAATTTCAGGATTAACCATACCCTGTGTTGCAAGTAACAATGCAGTAATTGCACCAACCCATGCAACAATCTCAAAGAATTGATCAGCCATAATTCCTGCTGCACCTAATGCAAAAACAATAGGTCCTATTCGTGCAACCAAGAACACACCAGCTTTAACCATTGTTGCTGCGTGAATCAATGCAGAAACTGCAGTTGGACCAGTCATTGCTTCTAAGAGCCATTCATTTAATGGGAATTGTGCAGATTTACCGACTGCACCACCAAATAACAATACAAAGGCAGGGACCAGTAGACCTTGTGCATTCATAGCAATAGCCCATTCATGATCTCCCATCAGTTCCTTGAAACCAAATGTTCCAGCGAACAAGAATATCAAAAGCATACCAGCAATCATCATCACGTCACCAACTTTGGTCATGATGAATGCCTTCATACCAGCATGAGTTGGAGCATAGTAATCTAGCAGACCAAGAACAGTACGTCCTTCTTGTCCAACATGATCTTTCTTTTTATCACGATACCAGAAGCTGATTAATGCATAAGATGCGAGACCCACACCTTCCCATCCAAAAAAGACTTGTAGTAAGTTATCAGATAACACAATTAATTGCATTGAACCAATAAAGAACATCATCCAGAACCAGAATCTTGTAATGTCTTTATCACCTTTCATATATCCAGTACTGTAAATCATAATCAAGAATGAAATCCAAGCAACAACATTTGCCATAATTACTGAAAGTGGATCAGCTAATACACCGCCCTTCAAACCGATTGCTTCAATCCACATAACCTGTTTGTGAATTTCACTTCCTTCAACTGCAAGTGGTAACAAAGATGCTGCAGATAATGCACTCATTAATGCAAATCCAACTGCAACATAGCCTGTTGTTCGTTTTGAGAATTTTCCAATACCTGGCATGATGAGTGCAGCAGCAAATGGTAAAATCCAAACAAGCCATGCTGCAGCAGATGTCGCTTCAAATGGTAAACCAATAGCTTCAGTTGCCATATTAAACTCCCAACACTCCGTTCATGTAAGGCATAATTGTGTTCAAGAAGATGTCTGGATAAATTCCAAGTACAATAGTAAATCCAGCTAGTACCATCATTGGTGCTGTCATGTACCAACTTCCTTCTTTGACCTTCTCTAGATGTTCTGGTGTTTTACCAAAGAATACTCGTTTTAACATCCACAACATGTATGACATTGTAAGTGCAGTTGCTACAAGTCCAAGACCAAATGTTACTGCTCTAACCGTAGAACCTTCTTCAATTGCAGTTTCTAATGCACCGTAAAAGAGAATCCATTCTCCCATAAATCCACTGGTTGGGGGAACTCCCATAATTGTAAGTGCGCCAATAACTGCACAAACAGCAGTGATTGGCATTTTTCCAGCAAGACCACCAAGTTTAGAGATACTGCGTGTACCTACTTTAACAATAATAATTCCAGCCATCATGAAGAGAATGCCTTTTCCAAGTCCGTGAGTGATATACATCATCTCAGCACCTGCAAGACCCATTGCAGACATTGAACCTATACCAAATAGCAAATAACCCATCTGACTGATACTAGAATAAGCAAGAAGACGTTTTAGATCATCTTGCATTAATGCCATTGCACCACCATAGATCATTGTAACAAGACCCCAGATATGGAACCAAATTGAGAGTTCTGCGAATGTAGATGGTAAGAATTCAACAATTAATCTAAAGATACCATATGCACCAATTCCGATCATTGCAGGGGACAAAAGTGCACTGATTGGGGTAGGTGCTGAACCGTGGACATAAGGTAACCAAACATGGAACATAAAGACAGCCAATTTTACTCCAAGACCAATTGCAATCGCAATTGCTGAAATCATTACAATATCTTGAGGAATCTCAGATTCTTTGATGTCAGCAAAGTCAAAGCTGCCAATTGTTAATCCAATCATCAAGAATCCCAGTAGTAAAACAACTGCACCAGCGTGGGTCCAAAACAAGAACATCAAACCAATCTTTCTTCTTGGACCATCACCCCAAAGAGCAACTAAAAAGAAACCAGGAATCAACATAACTTCAAAGAATATGTAAAATTCTATCAGGTTTGTTGAGAGTACTGTTCCAAGCATTCCCATTGCAAATACAAGATAAAGTGCAAAGTAGAGACCAGATTTTGCATTTACATAATTAGAAAGTGATGATGATTCAACAACAGAACTTTGCCCACTTGAAGAAGGATTGATTTTTTGTTCTTCTTCAAACTGCTCATGGAATTTGTGAATCATATATGGTTTTGAATAAAGAACCAAAATTGTGGATAATACATAGATAATTATTGCAAATGGAGATGCTAAACCATCTAGTAAGAAACCAAATTCACCAAATTGTTCTGTCCATGGATAGTGTTCTTCAACAGTTCCAGATAATGCTGCATTGATTACAAGAATTGTTGTATAAAGTAAGATTGCAAATGTAAACCACATAGCAGGAGTTGGTCCTGCTTTTCTTCCTAGAATATAGGCTACTGGAGATAAAAGTAATGGCAAGAAAACTGCCTGTAATAATGCATATTCCATTATCCTTTCAAACTCCTAAAGTCTGCAATATCGACATTTTGATACATACGATAGGCTACAATAATTAATGAAAGTCCAACTGCTACTTCTGCAGCTGCAATAGCAATAGAGAACAGAGCTAATGTTTGACCACCACTATGTGGCAAAAATCTACCAAATGCAACTAAGTTAAGATTGGCAGCATTAATGATAATTTCAACTGCAAATAGCATTCTGATAAAATTACGTTTAACTGCTAGACCGTAGATTCCTATGCCCAATAAGGCAACGGATACTAATGTAAAATCAATTAGTTCGTTGGTCATTCTCCACATCCTCGCGTTTTGCTAATACAAGTGCACCAGTAACAGAACCAGCTAAAATTAATCCCATTAAAATCAGGGCAGGCCAATAATAGGTTACAAAGTCAGTACCAATATCTCTAAAATCAACAGGAGGTTCATCAGTAGTAATTGTCTTAATTCCAGAGTCTAGAAAGACTGCACCTAATGCAACCATAACTACAAGCATCAAACCAATTCCTGCAAACTTTCTTCTTTTATCTTCAATTTTTTTGAATATGAGTTCTCTTTTTACGAGCATGACAGTAAACAAAATCAAAACAGCAATAGAGCCAACATAAACTGCTAATTGGAATAATGCAACAAATGGAGCATCTAGTAAAAAGAAGAATCCTGCAATACCGCCAAGAGTTCCCATTAATGCAATTGAACCATAAATTAATGATCTTAATTCAAGAGCAGCAATTGCAGAACCAATTGTGATTACAGTAAGGGCTAAAAATGCAGCATCAGCCATGTGTTGCACCTCTATCAGTAATTTGGATTTCACTGTCTTGAGTAAGATATGGTTTTACTGCAAGTTGGGCAGGGGTATAGATAAGACCCTCTTTGGTAAAAGAAGATAATTCATAATCATTTGTCATGTATAGCGCATAGAATGGACATGCATCAACACAAAGACCACAGAAAACACATTTTCCATAATCAATTTGAGGCATGATAGATTTTTTATTTTGTTTTTGTTCTTCAGGAACCTTTACCATTGCAATTGCTTCTGCAACCCCTTCACAGGCAATTGAACATAATTGACATCCAGTACAATGATCATGAAATAGCATGTGTCTGCCTTTTAATCCAGCTATACCAACACCAGTAGAAGGATCAAACTGATAACCATCACCTACAAACTTGAGTTTTTCTTCAGGATAACGAAGTGTAAATCGTTTAATTGCAAGATGTTTGATTCCTGAATTTAATGCACGAATAATTCCAGTTGCAGTTCCCATTATTGTAATCCTCCTGGTCCCAAGACTCCAGCGTAAAGCAATCCTAGTGCAATAAAGATGTTAACGAATGCTAATCCAATTAATTTGGTCCAACCAAGACTCAACAGCATATCAATTCTGATTCTTGGGAAGACACCTCTTGGTAGGAGAATAAAGAAAATCACACCAACTGTTTTTAGAACAAACCAAAGTGTTCCATTCAGCATTTCTTGATCAAACAGAGGTAATCCTGGAATCTTTGCAGTGATTGGCCCCATTACAATACCATCAGTAAGTATTTCTTCTGGGAATGGAGGTACAACCATAGGGCCATTCCAACCACCTAAGAATAAAACAACAAACAATCCTGCGAATGCATAAAGTTTCAGATATGTACCTAATTGAACTAGACCATACATCATTCCAGAGAATTCTGTTAACCAACCAGCAACAATCTCACTTTCTGCCTCTGGGAGATCAAATGGAATTCTTTCCAACTCTGCAAGCATCGTAATAAAGAAAACAATTGCACCAACTGGCAAAAATATAATCCATGGGAAGTTAGATTGACTTGCTGCAATTTCAGATAAGTTGAGAGTTCCAGTAAGAATAACAACTCCCAACAAAGACAATATTAATGGAATTTCAAATGAGACCATTTGGAATAGAGCTCTAATTCCACCAATGAATGGGAATTTACTGTTTGCAGACCATGCTGAAAGAATTGTTATGATTGGGAAGAATCCAATTACTGCAAAAACTCCTAATAATCCCAAGTCTACATCTGCTACCACCCAACCAGGGGCTACAGGAATTAATGCTACAAATGCAGCTGCAGTTGCAACAAATATCACAGGAGCCGCCCAAAATATCGGTTTGTCAGCTTTTGCAGGAATAATAATTTCCTTAGAAATTAGTTTTAGACCATCACCCATTAATTGTAAAATGCCTTCAATTTTTCCACAATAGAAAGGACCAACTCTTAGCTGTAATTTTGCAAGCATCTTTCGTTCAACAAAAATTGTTCCAGCAGCAATTAGAGCAGCAAATCCAAAGCCAGGAAATGCCATAACTCTGAACATATCAGTTGCCATGAATGCTTTTAGAATTGGGAGACTACGTGACGGATCTGCCAACCACGTCAATGCAAGAAATGGTGTAAGTAATTCGCCATTGATTACAGGCATTTCGATAAAGAACAAAACTACTTGAATTGCAGGGATACCAATTAATGATAAGAGTAGTACTATCCAAAACAGATTATCAAGAAGAGACTTGATAAATTCACTTAGTTTGAATTTTGGCGCTATAGCTGACATTTATCTATCTGCCTCCACTGGCCAATAATTCAGACTCCAATAAACAGATGGCATATTACCAAGTTTTTCGCCAATCAAAAGATTAGGTAATGCAAGTAAGTTTCTAAATGAGGGAACGCTCATTTTTACTCTATAAGGTTCAGGTTTACCATCAGATACAATATAACAACCAAGAGAACCTCTACCAGATTCTACACGTTTGTAAACGGTTGCAGGACCTTTTGTCTTTGGATTTGGTTTTAGTTTAGCACGAACAGAACCAGATTTTGGCATTTTTTGTAATGCTTGTCTAATAATATTACAACTCTCAATCATATCAAGCCATGGAATTCTAGATCTTGCATAAGAATCACCTTCTTTCATTACATTGGTATGAATATCTAATTCGTCATAGACATCATATGGTGCCTTTACTCTTAGATCATAATCAACACCACTTGCTCTAAGTACGGAGCCAGTTACTCCGTATCTAATTGCATTTTCACGTGATAATACCCCAGTATCCCTAGTTCTTGAAATCAAAATAGGGTTATCATAAAATACTGCTGCATATTCTTTGATACGTTTTTCAAAATAGTTTACTTGACGTAAACAAACATCTTCAAAGTTTGCTGGTAAATCATTTCGTACTCCACCTGGAATAAAATGAGCATGAGTTACTCTAGCTCCAGATACTTTCTCCATAAGATCAATTAGGAGTTCTCTGTCACCTGCAGGCCACATAAACATTGTAGAATGCCCTAAGAAAATTCCATAAATTGCAAGCCAATACATGGTATAGATACAACGATTTAGTTCTGAACAAATTACTCTAACATACTTTGCACGTTCTGGAACTTCGATTCCAAGAATTTCTTCAGCTCCTAAAACATAAGGATAGAGAACATTACATGAATCATGAATTACGGGTCTCTCTAAGTGAGGAACATTTGTGATATAGTTTCTATATTCTGCCATCTTTTCTTCTCCACGATGCACATATCCTGGATCTGGATCACATGCAACAATATAGTCACCATCAATTTGAACAACAATTCTCATATGGCCTGAACCTGGATGTTGTGGTCCAACATTGAGAGTCATTATTCTCTCATCTACTTTTTTGAGTGCTAATCCTGGTGGCATTATATCAGTCATGATTATCTTCCTTTTATTGCAAAGTCCTTTCGAAGTGGTGGCAAGTCTGCCCAATCTTCGGGCAAAAGTAATCGTCTATTATCTGGATGACCATCAAAGAAAACACCTAGCATCTCAAAAACTTCTCTTTCACCAAACTCTACGCTGTAAAATACATCTCTAAGACTAGGAAGTTTTGTAGAGTCCTGTCCAGGAATTGGATTTGTTTCTCTAGGAGCTCTAGTTGATAATGTAAGAATTTGCTTTGCAAGAGATGATTCAGTATAAGATCCAAGATGATAAACTACTTCAATCTCATTATCTGCTGGAAAATCAACACCTGAGACTGATTCTGCATGATCATAATGTAAATCATCACGAATAAACTGGGCTACATCATGAACATTTTCCCTACTTGTTTTAATTCCAATTCTATCTTCTTTTACAAAATTTACTTCGACTTTATCTCCAAACTTTTCTACTAATTTATCTGAAATTCCTTTCTCAAATGCTGGAAGTTCAACTGGTTTTTCTTCAGCTTTTGCGGCTGGTTTTGGTGCAGGTTTAGGAGGGGTCGGTTTCTCTTCAGGTTTTGCCTCTGCTGCTGGTTTTTCAGATTCACTACTCATTATACAAACTTCCTAGCCTTCATTCTCTTGATTTTTTCTTGCAGTAAAATACATCCTTGTATGAGAGTTTCAGGTCTAGGTGGGCAACCTGGAACATAGACATCAACTGGAATCACTCCATCAATTCCTGGAAGTACATTGTATGAATCAAAATACAATCCTCCAGTAATTGCACAAGCTCCCATAGCAATTACATACTTTGGTTCTGGCATTTGATCATAAACTAATCTGAGACGTGGTGCCATCTTTCTTGTAATAGTTCCTTGAACAACAACTAGATCACATTGTCTAAGTGATCCAAATGCTTCAATGATACCAAATCTTTCAACATCATATCGTGGACTTGATGCTGCACCAAATTCTACACTGCAACAAGCTGTTTCAATGTGAACAGGCCAGAGTGACCAAATTCTACCCCAATTGATGGCGTAGCCCAATGGTTTATCGATTGCTCGTTCTAAAATATCCCCTAGTTTTCCTACAAAGACATTTGCATTTTCTGGTGTTACCAAGTCTTTAAGCAATCTTATCCCCTAACCTCGTTAATTTGATTTGTATAAAAAACTACCATATTCTTCTTCTCCCTGATTGGTACAATGCAAAAGCCATTGCACCGAACATTATTGCTAAAAATCCCATCATTGGTAAAGTTGCACTCTTGGGAAGTTCCAAAAGAGCACTTCCCCATGCATACAAGAAAATTGCCATTACATCAAATACTACAAACATGAGAATATACGGATAATACTGCATCATGAAATGCGTTCGTCCTTCTCCAGATGGAACCTGACCACATTCCATTGGTAAAAATTTTACAGGGTTACTTCGTTTTCGGGGAGAGACCATTCGTGAAATAATCAATGCAGGTGCCATTGCTGCTATACCAAAGGCAAACATCAATACCACAGTACTGTAATTGCCCGCTAATTCCCCGACCAATTTAGCTTTTCACCCTGATTTTTGTATAAAAAGGTATGTTTCCTTTTTTGGATCATTTTTCGGAAAAAAGAATTTTTTCTAAAGTACTTTATAGAACATTGATTAATTGCGATCATGTCAGTGAATATTGGAGATATTGCTCCAAATTTTGAGCTTCCAGATACAGAACTAAAAATGCGGACTTTGGATGAATTCAAAGGAAAAAAAATCGTTCTTTCATTCATAGTTGCAGCTAGTTCTCCTGTATGTGAAACTGAGCTATGTACATTCAGAGACTCTTGGCAAGAGATTGCAGATATGGGTGCACAAGTAGTAGCAATAAGTAATGATGGGCCTTTTGCAAACAAAGCATTTGCAGAAAAACACAACTTTAATTTTCCATTATTGGGAGATTACAACAGTAAAACAATTAGAGATTACGACATATTGATGAAAGATCTGCTTCACATCAAAGACTACAATGCTGCAAAACGTTCTGTTTTTGTAATTATGGAAGATGGTAAGATTGGTTACAAATGGGTTTCAGAAGATCCATTAAAAGAACCAAACTATGAAGAAATTAAAAATTTCCTCAAGTAGGAAAAAATTTCTTTTTTTATTCTAAATCGGCAATGACGTCGCCTTTTGCGACAGTTGCACCTTCTTTAATTTTTAAATTTTTAAGCACACCATCTTTGTGTGCTTTGACTGCAACTTGCATCTTCATTGATTCTAGAGTACAGATAACATCACCTTTCTTAACGGAATCACCTTCAGCAACTGCAATAGATACAACTTTTCCCGGGATTTGGCTTTTGAGTGCTAATTGCGCACCACCTGAACCACCGCCACCAGAATTTTTGAAAACAACTTCATCAAAATGAGTGTTCATGTTTAGTGTTACTGGAACATGATCAATTACAAGATTTATTTCATTAGTTGAAGTCTCAAGATATTTTGCTTTATGATATTGTTGATCTAAGATAAATTCTATTCCTTTTGCATCCATGTTAAGAATTCTTAATTGGTGATCCTTGTCATTAATCTTAATTACATAATCATTGTTACCTAAATTTTCAACAATTTTTCCTTCAAATGATTTTTCAATGTCAGATATCTTATAGTTCATTAATCATCAATCCAATTTGTGTTTCCAACTTGTACTGTTAGCATCACTGTTTTGAACTCTACTCTTGAAATATTCAGAATGAATTATGGCAGCAGCCAAAGCAGCTTCACTCTTCTCTTCTTTCTCTTTTTTAAGGTCCTCGGTTAATCTATTAATCATATCATAACGTTTCAAAAAGTCAGTTGACAATTCTCCTTTTTTGTATTCTTCCGAATTTAGAATTGTTTTGTAAAGTGGAATTGATGTCTCTACACCTTGAACGTACATGTCATTTAATGCAGTAAGCATTCTTGTTCTAGATTCTTCAAATGTAGGTCCCCATGTACAGAGTTTTGCCATTAATGAATCATAAAATGGAGACACTGTACATCCAGAATATAGATATGTGTCACATCTAACATTTGGCCCTGCAGGTATTGTTACATCTGGAACAGGTCCAGTTGAAGGTGCAAAGTCCAAGAAGGTATCTTCTGCATTAATTCTACATTCAATAGCATAACCATTCATTTTTAGATCTTTTTGTTTGAATGGAAGTGGTTCTCCATTGGCAATATCAATTTGTAATTTAACAAAGTCTAATCCCGAAACCATTTCACTAATAGGATGTTCTACTTGGAGTCGTGCGTTAATCTCAATAAAGTAAAATTCTCCATTGTCTGCTCTTAAGAATTCTGCAGTACCAAGATTTGTATAATCAACAGCTTCTGCGGCCCTAACAACTAGTTCACCAATTTCCTCTCTTTTTGATGCATCTACAACAGGGGAAGGGGTTTGTTCGATTAGTTTTTGATTTCGTCTTTGAATTGAGCATTCTCTTTCAAAGAGATGAACTGCATTACCATGATGATCCCTACACATTTGGTATTCAATGTGTCTTGTTTTTTCTAGAAACTTTTCAACGATGATTGCAGATTTTCCAACAGCAGATATAGATTCAGATGTAACAGTTTCAAATCCTTCTCGTAATTCTTTGTCATTAGTAACTAATCTAATTCCACGGCCTCCACCACCATAAACAGATTTCAATAGAACAGGATAACCAATGTCATTTGCAATTTTTTCTGCTTCATCAGCATCTTTTACTAGCCCTGGACTTCCAGGTACTGTTGGAACTTTAGCTTTTAACATTGCAGCTTTGCATTCCATTTTATCACCACAAAGATTCATTGAATCTGCAGATGGGCCAATGAAATTGATTTTATTTTTTTCACAAAGTCTTGCAAAGTCATCATTTTCAGAAAGGAAACCATAACCTGGATGTACGGCATCTGTTCCAGAAGATAACATTACATCGAGGATTTTTTCTTGATTAAGATATGATTTTGCAGGAGCGGCCTCGCCAATGTGATAAGATTCATCAGCTTTCTTTACATGTAATGAATTGTAGTCCTCATCAGAATATACTGCAACAGTTTTTATTCCTAATGCATTACATGTTCTAATTACTCTTAGAGCAATTTCTCCTCTGTTTGCAATTAGTACTTTTTCAATCATCTTTAATCACAGGTTAATATTTCCATGTTTTCTTGGAAGTTGTTTTTCTCTTTTGTTTGCAAGCATTTTAAGTGCTTTAATCAACATAGGTCTAGTTTCAGCAGGATCAATTACGTTATCTACAGTTCCATGTGAGGCTGCAACGTATGGGTTCTCAAACTTTTCTGCAAATTCATCAATTAGTTTTTTCTTTAGTGCTTCAGCATCATCTGTATTTTGAAGTTCTTTTCTGTACATGATTTTGACAGCGGCCTCTCCACCCAATACGGCACAACGTGCAGTTGGCCATGCGTAATTAACGTCAGTTCTAAGGTTTTTGCTTCCCATTGCAATGTATGCACCACCATAAGCTTTTCCAATTACCAAAGTGATTCTTGGAACAGTTGCCTCACAATATGCATAAAGTAGTTTGCTACCATGTCTGATGATACCATTGTGTTCCTGATTTGAACCTGGCATGTAACCAGGAGTATCTACTAAAGTAATTAAGGGGATGTTAAATGCATCACAAAATCTAATGAAACGTGCTGCCTTGTTTGATGAATCAATATCTAGTGCACCTGCAAGATGCATTGGATTGTTTGCAATAATTCCCACTACTTGCCCATCCATTCTTCCATAACCTACTACAACATTTGGTGCAAACAATTCATGAACTTCAAAGAATTTATGGTCATCTACAATTGAATTTATAATTTCTTTCATGTCATATGGTTGTAGTGGATTTTCTGGAATAATGTTAATGAGATTATGGTCTAATCTATTTGGATCATCATCAGTTGTAAGTTTTGGGGGATCTTCAGAATTATTTTGAGGAAGAAATGAAATTAATTTTTTAATATAATCCATACATTCGTATTCATTTTGTGCAACAAAGTGTGCAACACCACTTTTTGAACCATGTGTCATTGCACCACCAAGATCATCAAATGAAATTTCTTCTCCTAGTACAGTCTTGACAACATCAGGACCTGTAACGAACATGGTACCAGCTTTGTCGACCATAATAACAAAATCAGTCATAGCTGGAGAATACACCGAACCTCCAGCAGAGGGTCCAATACTTGCAGTAATTTGTGGAATTACTCCTGAAGCTAGTTGATTGTGATAAAAGATATCTGCAAACCCATCAAGACTCATAATTCCTTCCTGAATTCTTGCTCCACCTGAATCCATTATTCCAATAATGGGGCATCCAGTTCTAACTGCATGATCCATTAATTTAGTAATTTTTCTGGCACCCATCTGACTCAATGTACCACCAAGTACAGTGAAATCATATGCAAAGACAAAGATTTGTCTACCATTTACTGTTCCATAACCGCCAACAACACCATCTGTAAAGAATTTCTTTTTTTGCATATCATATTCATGGTAATGATGAGTTGTCATTGGATCCATTTCAGTAAAGGAACCCTCATCAAGTAAAAGATCAATTCTCTCACGAGCAGTTAACTTACCCTTTTCATGTTGTGCCTTAATTCTGTCTTGACCGCCGCCCTGAAGAGCAGTATTTCTCTTTTTTACATAGTCTTCAATTTTTTCAGAATGCATGACGTAATCTACAGCAATGTGTTTTCCTATATTAATTTAGTTTGAAAGAAAAGTATTACTTATTTTTTAAAATAATTTGGAGATCATTGAGGATTTTAGAAAATCAGGAGTTAATAATTGGAAATTTTTTGTTTGTGGCCTTCTGATATAACCCAAAGACATCATTTTGCTCACCACATTTTCTACACACACAAAATTGAGAAACATTAGGAATGTCACAATTTTCCTGAAACTCACATTGGGGACAACCAGCAGGGGAGCCACATACAATGCATTGTAATTCATTGACTTCGGCACATTTTTCATGTTTTACTCCAAGTCCTTTTGCCCATAGACCAATTTCGTTGATCTCTATTTTTTCATTGCATACAATACAAGTTCCTGGAAATTTCATGGGAATCTTTCTCCAACTCATTGCATTAACTCAATCTCCTTATCAATAATATCTCCAAATGTTTCTTCTAATTCTAACTCTAATGTTTTATTTTTAATACAAAATAAAACAAAAGGCAAACCAAATGTTACAAATGCGCTAGAAGATAAGTGTAATTTTTTTGCCATAATAGATGAAAGTGATTTAATTTTTGCACCATCCCAACGAATACGATTAAGCAAAGGCCATGAAAGATTGTATTGTGAAAATCTTATTCTATCATCATTGTGATATAGTTTTATCAAGATATCATTTAGATATCTTAGTAATCTCCAATTTTGTGTTCTAATAATTTTTCCATAGAGTACATCAGCTTCTGAAATAATGTTTAGATATTTTGCAAATGTGTCATTATCAAGATTACTAGTAACAATACTAGAATAAAATGCATTAATTTTTTCTCTAGGATCAATTTGCATTGAATACAATACACTTCTAGCTTCATCAACAGATTTTGATTTAAAAAATGCATTAACACCTTCTTCAACATCAATTTTTTCAAATGTTGTTTCTGTTTGTGGATTAAAACCAGTTACCAAAGATTGAGTTAGATTTATCATAGAACGAATGTCACCACGTGATTTATCAATCACTTTAATCAAAGAACCAGGGCTAAGTTTTGCACTTTCTTTTTTCAAAATATTTTCCAGGTATACCCTAAGTAATCGTGGAGGAATTCTTTTGAAATATATTGTCTTTACAACTTTTTTGATGTTTTTCATTTTATCAGCAGAGTCATTATTTGCAGCTAGAATAATTGGAACCGTTGGTTCTTTTAAAATATCAACAAGTGCTGCAACCCCACCATAGTCACCACGACCATGAATTCCATCTACTTCATCTACAAAAATCATTGGAGTCCCAAGTACGCTTACATTCCCTAAAACAGGAGTAAGAATGTCATTTATTCGAGATTTGTTTCGCACATCACTTGCATTAAGGCCAATCATATCATATCCAAATTGTTTTGCAACAAGAAAAGCCATAGTTGTCTTTCCTATTCCAGGTGGGCCAACCAAGAGCAAAGGCTTTGTACCTTTCTTCCATTTTGCAAACCATTCCATGATTAAAGCACGAGATTCTTCATTTCCAACCATATCAGAAATGTTCTGAGGTCGGTGTTTTTCAGACCACATCAATGCTATCACTTGGGGAGTTTTGATTCAAATTCAGACCATTTATTGGCCTTTTGTAGTTGGTTATACCAATATTGATTATAATGATCTACAGTTAAGAACAGAAATTCTAAAAATTCTTTGTGAGAAAACGCTTCTGGAAGTAATTCTATTGCAAGTCTTGCATCTTGTAAATACAAATTACTCTTCTCCAAAGTAATTTCAAATCCTTTTTTGACATCATTTGCTAATAATGAATAGTAAAGTGGCCATGAGGGAATTTTTACAAATCCATTTTTAATAGAATCCTCAATTTCATTTCCACATCCAACACCTTCAGCAGCTCTTGCCATTCCCAAATAGAAAACTTCTCCAAGAGGTCTTTCAGCTAATGCCATATTTCTTCCCGCAGTTCCCATTACTGCACGATATTTTTTGTAAGAAAGTGTCATTTCTTCTTCAGTAATTTTTGTTGGTTTTGATTTTAGTTTTTCATCAAGATATTGTCCGACTCTTGCATCCTTGAAACCTTCTTCAAATTCTTTTAAAACCTCATCACCGCCTTTTGAAATTTTTTCACGAGCTAATTTCAAGATGTATGGATTCATTAATTTGTAATCATCAAGATACTCCAAGTCTTCATCTTTATCTACAATTCGATCCATTGGTTCACTAAGATCAATTGCCAATATGTGACCTTCAACTATATCTTGTCGTAGTTGTGGATCATTTCTACCAGTATATTCTGCAGCACCATCAAAGAGGGCATTAAAAACAGGAAATGTCATTTTGACAAAATTAGAATTCAAAATTCGAAGTACCCTATCTTTTAACACATCAGGACTTTCAAGTTTTGATTTTATAGGCTCAATTTCAGAAGCATTTAGAATAATTTCAGTTGAACCTACTTCATCTGCAAAGGCTTGTTGTGTAGAGTTAGGATCATTGTCAGATTTAATTTCATTTAAAAGACATTTAGCAAATCTTTCAGCAAAATTTGGAAATTCGTTTTCTGTTTCTTCTTTGTATTTATTAAATAATTTGTAACCTTTTGATTTGAATAAACCTTGTTTCATAATTTGTTTTCCAGGTTTCGTACTCATCAAAGCTTCTTTGCTAACAACAGATTGATCTTTCCCACTCACAAACTTTAGCTCCCGTATTGTTATTTATGCTTTCAAGAGAAATATTTTCTTCACTTAAATTACGAACCAAGTATATTTCATTATGGAAGTAATTGATATTCTTCGTGAAGTTTCAAAAAGAATTTATGAAAACGTAAAAGATCTTGCAGGAACTGAACATGCTGCAGGTGATTTTGGAAGAGGTGCAGGTGGAGATATTTCTAGAAACATAGACATCATTGCAGAAAAAACAGTTCTTGATTATCTTAAGGAAGTCAATTTTCCATGTGTGGTTTTAGGGGAAGAATGTGGTAGAGTGGAGTTATCAGAAAACCCAAAAGGTTTTGTAATAATGGATGCAATTGATGGTTCTGCAAATGCAGTTAGAGGGGTTCCTTTCTTTTGTAGTTCATTAGCTTTTGCAACAGAGAACAAACTTAGTTCCATTACAGATGGAGTAATCACAAATCTGAATAATGGTGAAATGTATTGGGCATCAAAAAACAAGGGTTCATTTTTTAATGAGGAACAAATCAAAGTGCACAATAAAGATCCAATTTACAAAATTGTTGGGATCAATACATCAGGTGCAACTACAGAACTAATGAAGAAACTATATCCCATATTTGAGAACCATAATCACACTAGACATTTTGGTGCAAACGCCCTAGAAATGGCATTGTTTGCAAGAGGGTTGATGGATATTTTTATTGATTTACGAGATAAAATTAGAATTCAAGATATTGCAGCAGGTTATCTAATTGTTAAAGAAGCAGGAGGACTACTTTTAGATGAAAATTTGAATCCTCTTGATGCAGATCTAAGCTATGATACAAGAGTTTCTTTTATTGCAGCTGCAAATCAGAAAATTCTTGATGAAATAATGTCTCAGATCAACAAATAGATTTTCAGATTTACGTTAGGAAATTAATTTTCCACAGATATAACAGAAATATATTTATCCAAAGTCACGAAAAAACTTGTTGTATGGTTAGTGAAACAAAGGCAAAAGTTGTTTACAGAGAATTATTAAAAGAAGATCTTGTAATTATTAGATTACTTCCAGAAGGAGGAATGCCTGAATACAAAACAGGTCAATTTTTGACAATAGGTGTTCCAATTCCATCAGAAAAAAAGATAGTAAGAAGAGCATATTCGATTGCATCTCATCCAGAAAATAGGGAATATTTTGAATTTGTAATTAGATGGGTAAGAAAACCACTACCAGGTAGAGTAACTACAGAATTGTTCTATGCAAGTGTAGGTGATGAAGTTTGGTTAGGTGATCCTACTGGAACCGCATTACAAATTAGCGACATACTTCCAAATGGACAAGAAGACAAAAGAAGAATAATTTGTGTGGGCGGTGGAACAGGTATTGCACCCTTTGTTGCATTTGCAAAGCATTTCCATGATACAAACGATAAAAGAGAAATTGTTGTTTTACATGGTGCTAGTTATGTTGATGAATTAAGCTACAAACGTCTCTTTACAGATTTAGAATTGGAAAGTGAAAGAGGAGGAAGAGATCAATGGAATTTCAGATACAGAGCAGCAATCAGCAGACCAAAAGAATTCTTCAATAGATCTTGGAATGGTCATACAGGTAGAGTCGAATCATTTTTTGCACCTAACAAAAAGACAGGATTATCACCCGTAGAGGAGATGGTAGGAGAAAAGATTACGCCAGAAAATACAATTATCTATATTTGTGGTTATCAAGGAACTATTGACGGTGTAATTGATTCCCTAGGTCCACAAGGCTTTGTTACAGAACATGAAAAGAAGCCTGATGGTAGTTTTGGAATCAAATTTGAATCATACGGATAAATAAAAAGGAGTTAATTTTTATTTTTGGCATCTGTAATTTTCCAGTTATTACTACCTGTGGATTTTTATATTGATAGTATTTTCCAAAAGCATGGCAGAACTAAAATGTAGGGATTACGGTTTTGAATGTGATTTTGTAGCTAGTGGCGATATGGAAGAAGTGATTGAGAATTTTAGAAATCACACGGATGAGGAACATGGGATTGATTATTCTAAAGAAGCAATTATGCAATTTCTACTAAGAAAACAAGGACTTTAAAAAAAATTAATTTTCTAATTTTTGCATTCTCATTGACAATACAGGTAATTCTTTATCTATAATTTTTTCAACGGCCGGAACAATACCTTTCCTAGCTTTGACACTTTCATCAAAGATTTCTGCAATTTGGTCTTTGAATAACAATTTGATTCCTGGAAGAGTTGTAATATCCTCATTGACAGCTCTTGGTTCAGAAATATCCATGATCAGAGTACCTTTCTTCTTCTCTTCCATGACTAATCGGATTCTTTCATGAGTGATAATGAAATAGTCAGCTGTGGTTGCAACAAATACTATATCATATTTATCCAAACCAGATAATGCATCTTCAAAGTTTACAGGAGTTCCACCTACAATTGTTGAGAAGCCAGTAGCCCTATCAATAGTTCTACTTGCAACATCATATGCAACTTTTTTCTTGTTGAGAGTTTTTGCAACTTGAGCTGCAGACTCGCCAGTTCCCAAGAGCAATACTTTCTTTTTTGAATCTAAACCAGCTTTTTCATCAACTAATTTTACTGCTATATCACCAAGTGAGACCACATCTTTTTCGATTCCAGTAGCATCTCTCATTTTTGTGGCTAATCTAATAACACTTTCAAATAATTTGTTGAGTATTTTACCTGAAGTTCCTGCTTCTTTTGCTTTATCTAAGGACTGAATAATTTCATCAAAAACTTCTCTTTTTCCTACAACAAATGAGTCAAGTCCTGCAGCTAAACGTAACAGATGAAGATAAACATCATTTCCCTTGTACACTTCAATTGTTTGATCAAAATGATCAATGTCTATCTGTTCTAATGCAGATAATGAAACCCAAGTGTCTTTAATTTTATTTAAGACAAGACCTTTTGCTTCATCTCTTCTTGCATCAGGTGAATCTTCATCTTCAACATTACTTACAGTAAAAATTTCAACTCTACTTGCAGTCTGAATTATAATACATTCATCAACACCTGGAATCTTTTTGAATTCCTCACATGCTGCACCTACATCTTTGAATGCAAATTTAGATAAAGAATGAATTGGAACATTTTTGAAAGTTACTCTTGTATTCACTACATCAAAGCTTACATTACCCAAACCACATCATCCTCATTTTTTGAGTTTGTCTCTACCGCCCCTAGCTGTTCTAAATACATTCATGCCAATAAAGTAATTTTCATGTAAGGATTCTAAGTAAGTAATTTCATCTTCTGCATCTTTAATTTCTTTTTTAGTTGCATCAGGATTATTCTTTAGTGTCTCAAGTTTTAGTTTTGCAACTTCTAAAATTTCATCCACACCTCTTTCATAATTTGAGACTCCTTCAAATTCGGGACTCAGAACATGTTCAGGAACATATCTAGGTGTTTGATCGTGAGGAGTTTCTGCTTGTAATGTAAGAGATTCTTGTTGTTCCGCAGTAAGAATAGGTCGTGGAAAACGTTCCTCTTTTTGTAACCAAAATTCGGGTTCGCCCATTTCACGGCGAAAGATTTCTTCCCCTTGTCGCTTAAACGTATAATCAGGTGCTTTTGCTGCGTCTGCTTTTATTTCAGCAGCAATTGCTTTGTATTCTTCTTCTGCTGCAGCTTCAGCTTCAGCTTTTGCGGCTTCTGCTCTTGCCAGAGCTTCTTTGGCTGCAATCTCAGCTTCTTCAGCTGCTTTTGCAGCAGCTTCAGCCTTTGCAATTGCATCAGCTGCTTGTTTTGCTTCTTCAGCTTCTTTTGCCGCTTTTGTTTTTGCAGTGTCTTCAGCAGATGGCTTAGATGCAGAATCTTCCGTAGTTTTTGATTCTACTTCAGATTCTTTTTTCTCTTCAGACAACAAAATAATCACAAATTTGCCTGAATTTTAATATTCTTGTGATAATGACTGCAAATTATTACTTTTAGAACAACAAAGTGTCAAAATACAAATTTGATCGGTTGTAAAATGATTTTCAAATGAATAAATGAAATAATGGCGCCCTCGGCGGGATTTGAACACGCGTCTCAGCCGTGACAGGGCCGAATTCTAGACCGGGCTATACTACAAGGGCACAAGTTCTTTGAATCAAATTGCCAGATTAAAAGTTTCTGTCACAACAATAAATTTTGTAAAAGACTAAATTATACACGTAAAGCATTTTTCGTGAGGGTCTATGGCGCAGCCAGGTAGCGCACCGGACTTTTAATCCGGTTGTCAAGGGTCCGAATCCCTTTAGACCCGCTACTTTTCTTTTTTATTATCGAATAATTTCATCTATTTGTTTTTTCAAGTCTTCAAGAGAAGAGTTAATTTTATTTTCTCTAAAAGTAATATCAGTTCTAAAATCATTAATTTTTTTAATTCTATCAGAAATCATTCTTTTTTGTTCATCATAGCCTGAAGAACCATAAGATTTTCTATCCCTTAGTGATGAAACAACAGTTGTAGAAGAGATTATTTTTGAAACTAGTTTGGGATCAACTTTTGTATCAGCCACAGATTTTTTTATGTCAGATGGAGTTAATTTTGAAAGTGATTTTTTTGAGGCATGTGCCAATTGGACCAATGAACCAGCGATTTTATGAGTTACACGGAATGGAATACCTTCTTGAACTAATTTTTCTGCAATGTCTAGAGCAATAAGATTACTTGATTCTGTTACTTTCTTCATTTGTTTTTCATTAACTTTCAAAGTTAGAAGCATTGATTTTAAAATTAGCAGAGCATTAATTGAAATTTTTGATGTTGACCATATGGAAGATTTTATTTGTTGCAAGTCACGTCCATAACCAGAAGCTAATCCCTTGATTGTAGATAAAATTGCTGTAAGATTTCCAATCACTTCAGCTGTTTTTCCACGAGTTAATTCTAAAATATCAGGGTTTTTCTTTTGAGGCATTACACTTGAAGGAGATGTAAATTCATCAGATAGTTCAATAAAAGAAAATTCAGTTGTTGACCATATTACAAAGTCTTCAGCAATTTTGCTTAGATTAGTCATCAAAATCGAAATCATTGAAACGTATTCTGCTACAAAATCACGTGTGCTGGTCGCATCAATTGAATTTTCAACTATATCATCAAATCCCAACATCTTGGCAGTACTGTGTCTATCAATTGGAATACTAGTTCCGCCAACAGGACCAGCACCAAGAGGGCTTTGATTTATTCTTTCAAAAGTTCCGTATAGTCTCTGAAAATCTCTTGATAAAACATCTGCATGTGCAAGAAGATAATGAGAAAATAGACCTGCTTGAGCTTGTTGAAGATGAGTATAAAGTGGCATGATAGTTTTTTGATGATTTTTAGCCACAGAAACAAGAGCCTCGATTGTATCCAAGAGACAATTACAGATAATATTGATATCATCTCTGATCTTCATTCTAATATCCAAAACAACTTGATCATTTCTGGATCTTGCAGTATGCATTTTACCTCCGCTTGTCATTCCAGCTCTTTTGATTACCAATGCTTCGATTAACTCATGAATGTCTTCTGCGCCTGATGAGGAATCAAATGTTTCATCCTTTAAACTCTCTAGAGAAGATAGTATTTTTTTTGCATCATTTTTTGTGATAATCTTTTGTTGGTATAGCATCAATGTATGAGCTTGACTTCCAAGAATATCATAGAAAGCAATTGCAGAGTCATCATCAATTGAGGATACATAATCTAAAGTAATATCACTCAAATCATTACCAAGACGTGAACGATACATTACCTAAGGTTCTAGAATGGTTATATATAGCATCGACGCTTTTGCCCACATGAGTCAAGACATCAAACAGCTTAGGGTAAAACTATTCGATGAGTTATCAAAGATTGTAGATCCAGAAATCAACACATCAATTGTTGAGCTGGAATTAATTGATGAGGTTGATATCAATGATAGTAATGTAAAAGTTGATTTGCATTTAACAAGTCCATTCTGTCCAGCAGTATTTGGTTTTAAAATTTGTCAAGACATACATGACAATCTTTTGAAAGTAGATGGCGTTGAGGATGTTAAAGTAAATGTCTCAAATCACTTTATGGCCGAACAGATTAACAATCAAGTAAATAATAGCCCAAATCCAAAAAAACAGGATTAACTTCTAAAGCCAAGCATGTATCCTCTAAGAAGCTGAATTCCCATTGCGGGGTCAACACCTTTTGGACATACCTGACTACAAGAGCCAGCAAAATGACATCTCCAAATTCCATGAGAGTCATCAATAATTTTTAGTCTAGAGTCTTTTCCTTTATCTCTACTATCTGCCACATATCGATATGCCTGAGCAAGTGCTTGTGGACCAACAAATGAAGAGTCAGTAGCCATAGTAGGACATGCTGAATTACACAAACCACATTTGATACAGTTTGCAAACTGGATGTATTGTTCTAATTCTTCAGGAGATTGCATGAATTCTTTTGCATCAGATTCTAATTCAGTATCATCTCTATCCAAGTAAGGTTTGATTTTATGATGAGTGTCAAACAGTCTTTCAAATTTGACAGCTAAATCACGAATAATTGGAAAGTTGTTCATGGGTTCAACTGTTATTACATTTGAATCAAGTTCACTGATTTTTGTAAAACAAGCAAGTCTTGGTTTTCCATTAATTATCATTCCACACGAACCACATGTTGCCTGTCTACATGAATAGCGAACTGCAACTGAATGGTCAAAGTGTTTCTTTACATCAAGAATTGCTTCAAGTACGGTAGTCCATTTTTCATAGGGAACAGTAAATTCCATGAATTGTTTTTTAGTGTCTTTTTCAGGATTAAATCTTGCAATTCTAAGAGTGATTGATTTTGATGATTGTTCATCTGCAATACTAGAAACTTGTGCCATCTCTACACCATCCCCATGTTAGTCATAATAATTGTTCGTGAACCATATGCTATTAAGGCAAACATTGCAGCAAGACAGCCATAAGAAACTGCTTTTTCATACGCAGGTCCTTGTTTAAGTTCCAATAAGATCACTCTTAATCCATTAAATCCATGAACAGAAAGTAAGATTAGTATTAATTCTAACATTATTGCATAAGGAATGAATTTGTAGTTTGCAAGAACTGTTTCATACTCTAAAGAGTCAGCAAAGCCCATAGTCATACGCATCAATATGTGGACTGCCACTAAGGCGACTGCTGCCAAAGCAGTTCCATAGTGAATTTTCATTATTGTACTTTCTCTCATTTTACTCACCAAACATTACGGCCAATCCGTACATCATAGCAATAGCAGCAAGAATTATTGCAGAATAGATTCCTATCTTATGTCTATAGTTTTGTGATGCTGGATCATATGGATAATCAGGTCTTGCGGGTTTTCCAACACCAACCCCACCATGTCCTAACATCACTCTAATTCCATTAACAGTATGAAATACACACATTGCAATCACAATTGCCAATAAGATGTGTCCTTCAGTAGTTTGAGTTAATTCTAGAAATTCATTCCACCCTACTCGTCCCCGTAGAATATTACTAGTTTCATAAATGTGACCGATAAAATATGCTAACAATCCTAATCCGCTTAATCTCATTAGCCAATAGGCTACTCTTTCAATTCCATAACGACTTGGATTGGCCATTCCTTTGATGCCTTCTTTGTGTTCGTCTTGAGTCATCTAGTATTTTCTCTCCACAGGCTGATACTTAGTGATTGTTACTGGATGTGTTTTCATGATGGGTTCATTTGGATCATAATAGGCAAGTGTGTGGTGCAAAAAGTTTGCATCGTCTCTTTTAGTATAGTCAGTTCTTGCATGTGCACCACGAGATTCTTTTCTATTAATTGCACCAATTAATACAATCTCAGCTACTCTGAACATAGAATCAAGTTCCATCACATTTGAAAAGTTTGTGTTGTACTCTTTTGCTTTATCATCAACATGTTTCCAAGTCTGTGCTTTAAGCTCACGTATTCTCTTAAGACCTGCAACAAGATCAGTTTCGTTTCTGTAAACGTATGCTTTCTCATTCATTGTATCAGTTAATTCTTGTCTAATTTCATATGGATTTGCATCTCCATTTCCCCTAAAGATTCCATCATAGATTCGCTTCTCTTCTGCTGCAACCAAGTGATGAGGCCATTGATCTGCAGTAGTATTTTTCATTGCATATTCAGCTGCCAATTCACCTGTGATTTTACCCCAAACTATACATTCTGAGGTAGAGTTTGCACCTAGTCTATTTGATCCATGAACACTATTACATGCAGCCTCACCTGCCGCCCAAACACCTTGGATTTCTGTTGCACCATCAATATCAGTATGGAGTCCACCCATCATGTAATGACATACAGGTCTAATGTCAAGTAATTCTTGAGCAGGATCAAGTCCTGAAAACTTGATGGAGATTTCTCTAATTCCACCTAATTTCTCTTTGATCTTTTCATCACCAATATGTCGCAAATCAAGTTTCATACAATCAACACCAGTTTCATGCTTGAATCCACGGCCCTCTTTGATTTCCGTCATTATTGATCTTGAAACAATATCACGTGGAGCTAATTCCATCTTCTCAGCTGCATAATTTTTCATGAATCGTTCACCTTTGTTGTTAAGAAGATAACCGCCTTCTCCTCTTGCACCTTCAGTAATTAAAATTCCAGATGGTAAAATACCAGTAGGATGGAATTGTACAAACTCCATATCTTTTAGTGCCATGCCAGCACGTAATCCCATATCCAAGCCATCAGGAGTTGAAGATAATGCATAGGTTGAAAAACTATACAGTCTTCCAGCACCACCAGTTGCAATAATGAGAGCTTTTCCTTTAATTGTGTAAAATGTTCCCGAACCTAATTCAATTGCAGTAAGACCCATGAATTTTTTTCCATTATGAATAATTGATGTTGCAAACCATTCGTTAAGATATTCAATATTTTCAAATTTCTGACAAGTGTCATACAAGGTTTGCATTTCAAAGAAACCAACTTTGTCTGATGCATAAGTTGCTCTAGGAAAACTATAACCACCAAAGTTTCTTTGATCAATTCTTCCATCTTCTTTTCTAGACCATGGCATACCCCAATGGTCCAACTGATGAATTTCTTGGGGCATCTCAACACAAAGTCTTTCTGCAACATCTTGGTCTGCAAGAAAGTCACTGCCCTTTACAGTATCATAAACATGAGATTCAATTGTATCCCCTGCATCTTCTTGAATTACTGCAGCAGTTCCACCTTCTGCTGAAACAGAATGAGAACGCATTACTTGTAATTTTGATACAATACCGATTTTCAGATTCGGTCCTTTTTTTGCAGCTGCAATTGCTGCTCTAAGACCAGCTAAGCCAGAACCACAAATTATCAAATCAAACTCAATTGAATCGACCATTTTAAGACAAACTTGCTTAGGGCTGGATAAATATGTAGTAATTGTCAGGCATGAATCAAAATATTCATATATATCACTAGTGATATCACTAGTGATGATTTCTGAATGGTTTCAGAGAGTAGGAAGTTCAGTTCCTAGAGGATTTTCAAGGTATTTCATACTAGAGTTACTTAAGAAAAAAGAACATACAGGAAAAGAAATCATAGATTATGCAGTAGAACAAAGTAATGGAATTTGGAAGCCATCACCTGGATTGATTTATCCATTGTTAGGCAGACTATTAGATGAAGGACTAATTCAAGAGACAAAAGATGGAAAATATCAATTAACAAAGAGAGGTGCTGAAACTGCACAAGATGTAGATAAAGTCAATGATATTGTAAAAAAGCAATTAGATGTTCTTTTTAGATTAGGAAACGTTGGAAGGTTTGTAGCAATGGATTTACTTGAAAAAATATCTTCAATGGGTGCCATTTTGAGTTCAAATGTTGCAAATATGACTAATGAAGAGACTGAGAAATATAGAAAATTTCTTCAAGAGGAGTTAAAGAAAATTGATGCAAAAGACGTTGAAAAAAAAGGTAAAAAAATCAAAATAGACTAAATCTAACAACGATAAATTATTTTAAAAAATCAGCAATTATGGGCACAAAAGCAGCATATATTATAATAAAATACAAAAATGAAAAAACTACAAGTTGTAGAAAAACTCATGTAAATAAAAGAAATAAATGAAATTTAGAAAATATGTCAACTGTGTTATGCCAAAGGAATTATTTTATAAGAATAGTGCATAACAACAAAAAAAGAGTAAAAAATGTTTAACGAGATAATTGCTTAAAATCATAAATAATTCAGAAAAAAAGTAACTTTATGAAAAAATTACGTAGTATGTTAAAAGATAACAAGCCTTTAGTCATTCCTGGAGTCTATGATGCAATTGGTGCAAAAATTGCTGAAAAAGTAGGATTTGATGTTATGTTTCAAACAGGATATGGGACATCTGCAACTCTTTTTGGAATGCCAGATTACGGATTCATTGGAGCAACAGAAACAGTTGACAACGCAAGAAGAATTTGCAGGGCAGTCAAAGTTCCAGTAATAGTAGATTCTGATACAGGTTACGGAAATGCACTTAGTGTTTGGAAGCTTGTAAAAGAATTAGAATCTGCAGGTGCCTCGGGGATTTTTCTAGAGGATCAAAGATGGCCAAAAAGATGTGGACATATGCAAGGAAAAGAAGTTGTCTCCCAAGAAGAATATACAGAAAAACTGAGTGCTGCAATTGATGCAAGAGAAAACAAAGATTTCATTATTGTTGCAAGAACAGATGCAAGAGCAACAGAAGGTCTTGATGCAGCAATAGAAAGAGGATTACAAAATAAAAAAACAGGAGCTGATGCTGTATTTGTGGAGGCACCAAGATCTATTGAAGAGATGAAGAAGATTGGAAAATCAATAAATGCACCATTAGTTGCAAATATGATTGAAGGAGGAGCAACCCCAATTAGTTCTGCTCAAGAATTACACAAAATAGGATTTAAGATAATTTTGTATCCATTATCAGTATTGTTTGCAAATACTTTTGCTACAATGAATATACTTCAAGAATTAAAAAAGACAGGTACGACTTCAAAATATAAAAACAAAGTAGTGAATTTTGATCAGTTCAATGAACTTGTAGAACTTTCTAAATTTAGAAAGATGGAAAAGAAGTATGGATTTTCAAAAAGAGAATAAAATAAAAAAGTACAAGTAAAGTCAGTTATGCCTGATTTCTCTTTACTTCAATTTCTATGGTTGAAACGTTTCGGGTTCTGCCGTCTTGTGACTCTAATGATTCTGAGCCTATTTTGATTTCTCCGATAGAGTATCCTGCATTTTCAGTTTTTCGTGCAATGATTTGAGCTACATCTACAGCACGTCCTATGCTGAGTCCTCTAGCTTTGATGTTGACGGATGGTAAGTTTGCCAATTGAATTAGCGTTGATGTAACATATGCCATCAATGGTTTCTTACCAATGAATATGGTGTCTCTGGCTTCGGTTGACATGAAAAATTTGGTATTTAAGGATAATTTAAAGCTAAAAGTGTTTTTTCCAGTATAAGATAATTTTTTTGAAAATTTTGAACTATTATTAACTAGAAACTAGGATTTTATTTCGAATTTGGAAAATATTTCAAAAGTTTTAGAATCTGGGAGCAGTAAAGAAAAAATCAAAATTTTAGAAACTTTGAATGAAACAGACAATCCTAAAATTTTAGAGAAAATTATTTCAAAATTAGATGATGACGATATTCAAGTGAGAGGAGAAGCATTTAGTTCGCTTGTATTAAATAAAAACAAGATAGCAGGTTTTTTAATTAAAAGTCTAAATTCATCCAGTAAAAATATTCGAGGATTTGTATCTTTAGTTTTAGCAAATAGAAATGAAACATCAGCAATTCCAAATATAAAAAAACTTGTAAAGGATGAACGTTCCATGGTTAGATCTTGTGCAATTGGCGCACTAGGATATCTAAAATACAAAGATGCCCAAGAAATTTTTCTAAATTCAGTTCTAGATGACAATCTTGAAGTTAGAAAAAGTGCATTACAAGCAATAATTAATCTAAAAATATCAATTTCAGAAGAAAAAATTAATGAGATCTCCAAAGATGGAGATTCTGAAATATTAAAAATGCTTTTGGAATTAAAAAAGAAATAGTGGACCGGAAGGGATTTGAACCCTTGATCCGATGCATGCCATGCACCTATCCTACCAGACTAGACGACCGGCCCATATTCAGATTACGAATCATTAACATTTTTTAAATTGGTTATTAACGTTTAGCGGTCAGATAGAAAATACATGTATGAAATTAACACAATATATTTAACCGTCAATATTATGATTGAATCGTTATGGTAGTAGATAACAAAGCAACTATCACATATGTTCAATTATTAAAAGAAGATCTAGTAATTATTAGATTAGTTCCAAAAGAGGGGTCAGTCCCAGAATACAAAGCTGGTCAATTCATTACATTAGGATTACCAAATCCGGTAGAGGGTGGAAAGATTGTAAGAAGAGCATATTCGATTGCATCTCATCCAGAAAATAGGGAATACATTGAGCTTGTAATTAGATGGGTTAGGAAACCACTTCCAGGAAGATTAACCACACAATTGTTTAATGCAAAAGAGGGAGATGAAATTCTTTGGCTAAAACCAACGGGTAGAGCATTATTGATTAATGAAGAACTTCCAAACGGAGAAAAAGACAATAGGAGAATTGTCTGCATAGGAGGAGGAACAGGTCTTGCACCTTTTGTGAGTTTTGCACAACATCTACATGATTCAGGAGATAAACGAGAAATTGTTGTTTTACATGGTGCCAGTTATGTGGATGAATTGAGTTACAAAGATCTGTTAACTGAACTAGAAAATGAGAGTATTAGAAGAGGTAAAGACGAATGGAACTTCAAATACAGAGCAGCAATCAGTAGGCCTCAAGAATGGTTTAACAGATCATGGGCAGGTCAAGTTGGAAGAGTTGAAACATTTCTAAGACCAAGAGATAATGGAATGTCACCATTAGAAGAATTGATTGGAGATAAGGTTACGAAAGAAAATACAATTTTCTATGTTTGTGGTTGGCAAGGTACCATTGACGGTGTTATGGATTTCTTAAAGCCAAAAGGCTTTGTTACTGAACATGATAAACGTGAAGACGGAAGTTTTGAAGTCAAGTACGAATCATACGGATAGAATTTTTAAAAAATCAATCATTGAAATATGAGAATCATTTAGGTGATCTAATTGATTACTGCACTTTATCTTGCACATTTAAATCCAGTAACAAAAGCTCATGTAGAAATCATTGAGGAATTAAAAAAAGATGCAGATGTTGTCAAAGTAATGCCTGTTGTTTTCAGAGATGGAGATAAAGAAATCAATAGTAAAAGTTTCCCATTTAATTTTGAAGTTAGGAAAAAAATGTTAGAATCAGTATTTGGAGATTCTATTCAAATTACAGATGATTATGCATTTTTTGCACCATTTAAGAAGTACATGCCACCATTATTATCACCAAAATCATGGCAATTAAGAAAACAAATTCTACGCGGAGTAGAAGGAAATTTTTTCTCATATACTGGAGACAAAACAGAAGGATACATGTTGAAGATATACAGGTTAAAGCCAAAGGTGGGTGAGAGAAAATCACTTTCCGCAGCATCAGTTAAAGAAAAATTATATGATGCAGCTGTTGGAAAAAAATCATCATGGAAAGAAGATGTACCTGAAAACATAATCAAGGTAATTGAGAATGATTGGAAAACTGTTGAAAAATTTGCAGATTCAGAAGACATGACTACACGAGTTGCTGGAATGAAATTTCCAAAAGAAGGCTGGTCAAAATAAATAAAGATTAATACACTGTATATAAAAAATTTCTATGAAACTTCCAATTTCAAAATATGTTTGGTTTGATGGAAAATATGTTTTAACAGAAAAAGCTCAAGTACCAATCACTACACATGCAATACATTATGGAACATCAATTTTTGAAGGGATAAGGGCATATTGGAATGGAAAAAATCTTCATGTGTTTAGATTAGATGAACATGTAAAACGATTTAGAAGATCAGGGCAATTTTACAATATTTCACTGAATTTTTCAGATAAAGAAATTATTAATGCCATAACAGGAATTTGCAAGAAAAATAAACTCAAAAAATCATGCTATATCAGACCATTTTATTTTGTTGGAGATTACGGAATTAATCTTCATGTAACTGAGAAGGCTCCTACAAGTGTTGCTGTTTTCACATTTCCTTTTGGGGATTTATTCAACAAGAGAGGTATTTCAGCGGCAATTGTTTCTTGGAGAAAGTTTTCAGATAGGTCAACTCCACCACAAGCAAAGATGGGAGGAAACTATCTAAATTCAATTATTGCCACACAAGAGGCAAAAAGAAATGGAGTAGATGAAGCAATCTTGCTTGATCATGATGGCAATGTTAGTGAAGCACCTGGAGAAAACATCTTTATTGTAAGGGAAGGTCAACTTGCAACTCCATCATTAGCATCAGCAGCATTAGAAGGAATTACGCGTGATGCAGTAATCAAAATTGCAAGAGATTTAGATATTGAGGTAGTTGAAAGAGAAATTACAAGAAGTGAGCTTGCAATGTCTGATGAGATATTTTTGACAGGGACTGCGGCTGAGATTACACCTATAATTGCACTTGATGGAAAGAAGATTAGTGGTGGAAAGCCAGGAGACATTACAAAGAAGATGATGGAAGAGTATACAGACATAGTAATGAACAAAAATAATGACTACATTCATTGGTTAACTGCGGTGTATTAGATGAAAATTGTACAAATTGGTACAGGAGGATGGGGTAAAAATCATGCAAGGGTTTTATCAGAATTAGGAGTTCTCAGTGCAATTTGTGATGTAGATGCTCAACGAAGTAAAGAATACGGAGAAAAATATTCTGTTAATCATTATACATCACTTGATAAGATGATGATCTCTGAAGAATTCGATGGAGCAATGGTTGTAACACCAACATTTACCCATACCACAATCACAAAAAAATTACTTGAGTCTAAAAAACATGTTTTTGTTGAAAAACCTCTTACATACAAAACAGAAGAGGGTGAAGAACTTGTTAAGATTGCAGGAAAAAATAAAGTAATTCTAACTTGTGGATATATTGAGAGATTTAATCCTGCAGTAGGTGTTGTAAAAAATCTTGTTAAAGAAAAAAAGTATGGCGATTTAATTATGCTTGAATTTCATCGTGAAAATAGAATGCCACTTAACATAAAAGATATTGGAATAATTTATGATACTTCAGTACACGATATTGATACTGCAAATTGGTTGTTTGATGAGATGCCCATAGTAGTTTTTGCTAAAGCAGGAAAAATAAATCACAAATATGAAGATTTTGCGAGTATAATGTTAGGATATAAAGAAAACAAAGTGGCAATTATTTCTTCAAACTGGATTACGCCAAAAAAAGTTAGAACATTTAGTGCTGTTTGTTCAGATGCAATTATTTCATCAGATTTTATTTCACAAGAAGTAAAAATAGAAAAAAAAGATGAGACAGAAATTCCTCGAAATGAGAAACAGGAACCACTATTATTAGAAATTCAAAATTTTCTAGATTCAATAAATGGAGAAAAAGAACAAATTGTAAAAATCCAAGAGGCAGTAAATGTAACAAAAATTGCTGAAGCTGCACTTTTATCTAGCCAAAAGGGGATACCAATCTATCTGAATCTAAAATGAATAAAACAATGATAGATATCTTAGCATGTCCAATTGACAAGAGTTTTCCTTTGGAATTATTTGAAATTGAAGAAAATAATAACATAGTTTCAGAAGGAGTTCTTTTTTGTTCAAAATGTTCTAGATTCTACCCAATAATCGAAGAAATTCCAATAATGCTTCCAGATGAGCTACGAGACAAAAAGCAAGAAATAGAATTTTTGAAAAATTTTAGGGATAAATTACCTGAAAAAATTATTACAAAGGCTAACCCATGGCATTTGTAAGATATGATAACAAATTTTATTTCTGAAAAAGCAAAAATTGGTCAAAATGTTTCAATTTGGCATTTTACGTATATTGGAGACAATGTTGAGATTGGAAATAACGTCAAGATTGGTTCTTTAGTGCATATTGATTACAATGTTAAGATTGGAGAAAATACAAAAATAGAAGGTTCAGCTTACATTCCGCCACTTTCAAAGATTGGAAAAAATGTGTTCATTGGACCAGCTGCAGTTTTGACAAATGATCCTTATCCAATGTGTGATAAGATGAGAGGAGTTACAATTGAAGAAGGTGCAATAATTGGTGCTCGTGCAGTAATTAAAGCAGGAGTAACCATTGGAAAAAACAGTGTTGTTGCAATGGGTGCAGTAGTAACAAGAGATGTACCTGAAAATGTTGTTGTTATGGGAATGCCTGCAACAATCAGAAAAACTAGAGAAGAATATGATATCAAGCAAAAAAAATGGCTAGAAAGTTAAGATTGGATCTCCTTTTGGAAAATCCAATTTTTCAGTTTAGATAGAACAAGAATCCAAATAATAACAAGAATTATTGCAATTACTGCTTTAATTATAGATGCAATTAACCAATTTGCATCTCCAAATCCTGAAATTTCTATAGGACCAAGAATTGTAACAACAATTCCACCTCCAAGAAGCATCAAAAGCCACATTCCAAACAGAAATCCATAGATATTTTTTCTCAAATTCTCACACTCATTAAAGAAGCTGTAATAATTGCAAGTATTCCTGAAAACAAGGCAAGTTTAAAGATTGTAATTCCAACTTGTCTTTCAGTTAATGGTCCTGTAGCAAGAATTAATCTAACCAAAGTTACAGGTGCAGCATTATCATCAGTTGCCTTTAACTTGAAATCTTCTGTATGATCTACAGGTGTTCCCTTGATTTGTCTATGTTCAACTATTTTCTTTACACTTGAAAGGAATAAAAATGAATTAATTACTGCAGGCAACAATGCAACTGCTGCAATAATTTCTACACTACCAACAATTGCAATAGTTCCATACATGACACCCAATGTTAGAGCTCCAGAATCTCCTGGAAAAATTTTACTTGGAATTTTATGAAACTTGTAAAATGCTAAAGAAACAAATCCTAAAGGTAAACTTACAATTGCAATTTCATAGTTTTGTACAATAAACAAACAGATCGATAAAGAAAAACTTGCAATGATCATAAATCCGCTTGCAACACCATTAAGAACATCAATAGAGTTGATTGTATTTCCAGTAATAGGGATTATAAAAATAATTAATGCAAGATAAAGTATGGGAATTTGTGCGGTTCCAAACAACGGAAATGATAAATCTGAATCATATACACCAAGAAGGATAATAGGTATGGATATAATTGCAAGTGTAACAGGTTTAAACCAACCACCCATAACTTTTCTATCATCAATATATCCAATTACAAAGGCTGCAGAGGTTGTAAAAATAATTGCAAGTATTTCATTTAATTGTAAAAACAAGTAAAGAATAATTTCAGATGCAATAATTCCCAATATTATTGATATTCCACCAGGTCTTGCAATCATAACATTACCTTTTTTATTTACATCTTTAACAACAAAATCTCTGAGTTCTAAAAATTTTATCAGAGGAGGAGTTAATATAAAAACTACAAAAAATGCAGCCACACAAGAGATTATTGCAGGAAAAAGAAATTCAATCAATATCTAATCTTTCGTAATTCGGACTTGATGTTATCCGCAATGGTTGAACCAATTTTATCAATATCTGCTAATTTATTCACAGGAATCTTTGCTAAATCATCTAGATTCCTAATTCCGTGTTTGAAGAGAATTCGTGCCCTTACTCTTCCAATTCCTTTGATTTGCACTAAATCAAGTAATTCTTCACGAATTCCATAGGTAATTCTTTGCCTAAGATCATCCAATTCTTCCAATAAATCAACCCTTTCAACATGTTTAGATATCTCCCTTAGGCAATAAGCCAGCCAGTTTGCAGTCTCAGTCATTCTATGCACATCACCAGACTCTATTCCTAGACTGTCTGAAAGTGACAATTCTGAAGATTCAGTAATCCAAGCCTGTAAAGCCAAGAGACTTCTTGAACAATCATATTCAGATATGGGTTCTAATAATTCTGAAGAATTGTTTTCTATCATTAAACTAGCTGCCTCATAGTCCTTCTGGCGGAGAGAGAATTTTGGAAAAAATTCTTCACAATTTGAAATTAAATGTAAAAACCCAAAAGTATGTTTCCTGTCTTGAGATACATTTTCAACAGCATCTCTAAAGTATGTTGCAGTTAGAGGATCAATGTAAAGCATAGAAGTCTTTTTTCCAAATTCTGTTGCGGCATACCTATCACCTTTTTTGACAAGCAAGTATTCACTAGAAAGAAATCTTAGAGAAATATCAATTGCAAATTTTATTGTGGGTTTTCTTGATTGTAATCCGCCTAATGTCTCTAAAAAAAACTCCAAGATTTCTTCTTTTTTAATTCCTGGATGAGTAACTACAATGCTTAGTATATGTGTTCGAAGAGATTTATCATCAGTTATTTTGGATTCAATTGGTTCAGGCTCACCATTTATGTAATAATCAATTAAATCTTCAGCGTTACCGTTTCCAACAATAATTGATTCTCCATAATCATCATATTGTGGTCTTCCAGCTCGTCCACAAAGCTGTTTGTATTCTAAAATACTAATAGGTCTGTTTGCCCCTACCTTTGCGTTATATCTATTAACATTTGAAATCACAACTCTTCTTGCAGGAAGATTAACTCCTGCAGCTAAGGTTGGTGTAGACGACAGTAATTTGATGGCACCATTACGGAATTCTTTTTCAATTATTTCTCTACAATTTTGATTTAATCCTGCATGATGGAATGCAACTCCTTTTTTAACTAAAGTTGCTAATGTTTTTACTAATTCTGTATGTTCATTCTCAGACAGGATTTTTTTGGAGGTTTTCTCCAGTTGAGCTATATCCTTTTTTTGTAGAATTTGTGATATTGCATCAGCTGCTTTTGTTGCTAATGATTTTGAGCGTGTTCTAGTTTCTGCAAAAACCAAGGATTGTCCACCATCTTTGACAGACTGTACACCTAAATCGACAGGAGTTCCACGAATGCTACGCTCAACTTCAAATGTTTTTCCACCATTCATTGTAACTTCACCACCATCACAGACACCTTCAGTTAAAGGAACAGGCCTCCAATCATTTTTGACTAGTTTACATCCAAGCCAGTCTGCAATCTCATCAGAATTTGTAATAGTTGCACTAAGACCTACAATCTGAGGTTTTGTTTCTAATAGTTTTAGTTGAGTTAAGATCATCTCTAATGTTGGTCCTCTATTCTCATCACCGATTAGATGAACCTCATCTGCAATCACTAACCCTATTTCATCAATCCATTCTGCACCATGTCTAATTATAGAATCCATTTTTTCATTTGTTAAAATCAAAATATTGTTTTTTTCTAGATTTTTTTCAATATTTTCAAAATCACCAGTAGAAATTCCTACTTTAATTTTCTTACCTAATGCAATTTTTTCTAATTTTTTAAACTCTGAAAATTTTTCAGCAGCTAATGCTCTCAAAGGACTAAGATAAATTATCTTACCCTTGTTTTTTGAAAGATAACTCATCATTCCAATCATTGCAATCAATGTTTTGCCACTTGCAGTAGGAGCAGAAACTAGAATGCTTTTGCCATCAAGTAATCCAGACTTTACACTATCAGCTTGTGGTGGATATAATTTTTCAAAGCCTTGTGATTTTAAGAATTTAATTGCAGAATCAGGGAGTTGTAATTTTTCTATTTTCATACTCGGTTATAATGACCGGGTTTTGATTCATAAATAGATGCTTCTCTAAGCATTCTTCTAATGTAATTTCTTGCCTCTTCTTCAGTGAATTTTTCACTCTTTTCAAGTTCCCTAACAAAGGCTTTTTCTTCAACAGGGATCTTATTATCACCTTCCAGACCTTTTAGTACATCCATGAATAATTGCATTTTTGATACTTCACTGCGAGGCTTTCCTTGTAATACGCCAAGATCAACTTTTCCAGTATTAACATCAACACCTGCATCCTGAAGCATACTTTGAATTAGGAAAATCGCACGCTCTGCATCTTCCTCTTCAACCTTATCTTTCATGAGTAATCTCGCTCTAGCAGTAGAGAGCCTGATGATACCCTCAAGTTGTCTAGGAGTGACTGTTATCATTTCTTCAGATTCTACATTTCTCATTTGTAGATAATAATCAAGGATTTTTTGTTCTGCTTCCTTGGTTAAATCAGGAGAACCACGTTTTGCATATGAGAGGTATTTTGTAAGTAAATCAACATCTACTACAGATTTTTTGTCAGTTCCTTGAGGGGTATGTAATTCAATAATGTGTCTTGCAATCTTTTCATCTTTCTCTTTAGTTGGAATATCTCTTACAACAAAGATCAAGTCAAATCTTGTTAAAAGAGGAATTGGTAAATTGACATTTTCTGTGATGTTTTTGAATGGATCATATTTACCATACATAGGGTTGGCTGCTGCTAAAATTGATGTTCGTGCATTTAGTGTTGCAACAATACCTCCCTTTGCAATACTTGCAGATTGTTGTTCCATAACTTCGTGTAATGCACTTCTATCTTCTGGTTTCATCTTATCAAATTCGTCAATACTTACAAGACCTTGATCACCAAGTACAACTGCACCAGCTTCTAGCATCATAATTCCTGTTTTGTCTCTTACAACAGCGGCAGTAAGTCCTGCAGCAGTTGAACCTCTACCAGAAGTGTACAGACCACGCGGTGCAATCCTAGAACAGAATTTTAGCATCTCACTTTTTGCAGTACCAGGATCACCTACAAGAAATACGTTAATGTCACCTCTAATTTTACTGCCATCACCTAATGATCTTTGATTAGAACCTACAATCAGTAACAAGATTGCTTCTTTGATTAAGGATTGCCCCTGAATATGAGGAGCAAACGAATCAATTAATCTTTGATAAACATCAGGACTATGAGCTAGGGCTTTAATCATTTTTTCTTCTTCAGGAGAAATTTCTTCTCTTTCAATTTTTCTTGCAGTTTTAGAACCACGTCCACCCAAAAATTCGATATTGTTTCCTTCAATTCTCAATCTATACAATCCACTGTGTCCACGAGTTACTCCAGTTACAGATTCTTGCTCTACTCGGACTACTCCGGTAAGGACAATTCTATCCCCAGGCCTAGCATTATCTACTAAATCCTGCCTAATTGTTACATCAATATAATGAGGGAGTTGTCCTGGCGGTAAATCTTCAGGAAGTTCTTGCAATCTTAGAATCTGAAAATCAATGAATTTACTTGCTTCTGGTTTTAAGTCAAAATCACGTTGTTTACAATTCGGGTTATCACATACAACTGGAACTTTAACATCCATTCCTTTAATTTGGATTACCTTAGTTTGATGCTCATCAGGACAAATAAAGATCAATTCTTTTGCAAGTGGTTTTACTTCAGAAGCTCTTACTACCATTCCTGAAACACTGGTAATGGTTCCAATGGTTTCAGCATTAATTTGTCTGAGACTTCGTTCAGAAGGATAGTTAATTAGTCTAACACGAACTTCGTCTTTGATTTTTTCAGCATAATCAGGGAATCTTGTTTGTAGTGCTTCTTTTATTGCTCTTGAGAATGCATCAAATATTCTATCAGGGTTTTCTGAAAATATCGAAATAATTTCTGGCTCAATTATCAAATCATTGTAATCAACAATAATGAATTTAGAATTTTTAGGCATCATCTCATCGATTGCTTGAACATACTTGTATTCACCACTACTATCTTTGAATCTAGTCAAGAATTCTTTTACTTTATCAGATAATGCTGAATCAGTAAAAGTACTAGTTTGAGCACTACTCATCTTTCTCACCTTGTATTTGATTTTCAAATTCTTTGCTATTATCATAAATTGTCTTATAGAAAATTACTTCTTCAACAGTTAGCTTGTTATACAAATCAGAATTTAGTTTTATAGAGTCAGCTAGTTTTACTAGTTTTCCTCTTCTCATTCGAAATAATTCTAGCATCATACTTTCTACTTTATCAAAATCATCTCGATTCAATTCTTTCATAGATTCTTTTAGTTTTATGTAAAAATGGGGCTCTAATGTAGAAATTTGATATTCTCCAACCATCTTTTCTTTGGATAATGCTTGTTTAAGTTCAGTGATCATGTCAGGGGCATCAAGGATTCCCAAATTATTGTCTGCTAGAATTTTACCTACCCATTGAGGTATGTTATTTACTTCGCCCTGTTTTCCCTCAGTCTTTAAACCTGCAACATTGAATTTGTAGTCTTGATTTACGGTGACTTTAGCATCCTTTAGGCGGTATCCAATCGAATGTACTTTTTCTATTTTATCAATTTCCATGTGAGATCACTTTTTGTCTTTTAGATCCTCAAGTATCGGATCGATCAATTCTGTTAACAATTTTGTGAGATCAATTGATCCTAATTAATCTCAGCCTGATCGCTCATTATATTGTGCTTAAATGGATTTTAATTTGCTGTATGTTACAATAACCAATTCGGATTTATTAGTGGGAATTGCTTCCAAGTACTCATATGGCTACAACAGGAATGTGGGTAGAAAAATATCGCCCAATGAAGTTGTCTGAAGTAGTTAATCAAACAGAAATTATTGGAAGTTTGGAAGCTTTAATCAAAGATCCTACAGATATGCCTCACTTGTTATTTTCAGGATCAGCAGGTGTGGGAAAAACGACTACTGCACTATGTATTTCAAGACAGATTTTAGGAGACTATTCCAAAGACTATACCCTAGAGCTTAATGCATCTGATGAAAGAGGAATTGGAATGGTTAGGGAAAAAGTAAAAAAGTTTTCAAGATATGCAGGAATGGCAGATGTTCCATTCAAAATTATTATTTTGGATGAAGCAGATGAAATGACATCTGATGCCCAAACTGCATTAAGAAGAATTATAGAAGATACTGCAAAAATTTGCAGATTTATATTAATTGCAAATAATATCTCAAAGATTATTGATCCTATTCAAAGTAGATGTGCAACATTCAAGTTTACATCAGTTCCTGAAGAAGACGTCGTAAAAAGACTCGAAGAAATTGCAAAAAAAGAAAAAGTAAAGGCAGATAAAAAAGGATTAAAAGCAATTTATGATTATTCTGAAGGAGATCTAAGGCATGCAATTAATCTGATGCAAGCAACTGCAAGTTTGGGTGCTATTTCTGAAGAAAATGTAAAGGCATCTGCAGGACTAACAAAAACAACAGATGTTGATGAAGTTCTAAAAATTGCATTATCTGGAAAAGTTCCAGAGGCAAGAGAAAAAATGATTGAGTTAATCAAAGTTTATGGAATGTCAGAATCAGACTTTTTGAAATATCTAAACTCTGCAGTATTCAAATCAAAGCATGACAAACTGTCAGATATTTTAGAAGTAATTGCAAAATATGATTACAGAATTTTAGTTGGTTCTAATTCTGAAATTCAATTGTCTGCAATGCTTGCAGAACTTGCAAAAATAGAAAATTAAAAACGCAGAGAGAGGGATTTGAACCCCCGTATGCTTGCGCACACAGGCTCTCAAGGCCCGCGCCCTACCGAGCTAGGCGACCTCTGCAAGAGATTGTGGATTATAGACATTAAAATTTGTTGAGGATGAAATTAAATTTGTAAAAATAAGAAAAAAGAAAAAAATTCTTTAATCGTGTGCGTGTGGATTTACAGAGGTTGATTCCATTTTTACATAAGAGCCATCAGCTTTTTCGTGATACTCTTGGTAAGATGGTTCAATCAAGATTGCATGTGTAGGACATGCTTCTTGGCAAGCCATACATTGTGTACAATCATGTTCTCTGATTGGCATTGATTTATCTGTGTAATCTAGACGTTCATCTTGTTCAGTCAAACCAGTTCCATCAAAAGTTGCATTAAGAACATCTTTTGCAGGAATATCTTTTTCAGTTCTATACCACTGGAAGGTTTGAACAGGACAGACACTCATACAAGAACCTGCTGCAACACAAGAATCCCAGTCAACTGCTACAGTTGTACCATGAATTCCAAGAGGAACTTGTTCTTCGCCTCTTGCTTCATATGCTGCTTTGACATTTTCATCTGAAAATGCTTCACCGTCAGTTCTGCCTTTACCCCAGATAAAGTGTTTATTTTCACCATCTGAGTGCAATGTCTTTCCAACGACTTCTAGATTTTCAACAAATTTTTCATCTATTGGCATAAAGTAATTTATTTCAAAATATTATTTAAAGCTAGATAAAATTAGTCGCGACTAAACAAAAATAGATCGATAAAATTCAATAAAAAATAAAAATTTCTAAGAAGGATTTTCGAATCTACAGAGTTTTTGCAGCATTTTCATGCTTTTCAACATTTGATTGATCTACTTTGATTGCTTGCGGAGGACAAACAGAAACACAAGCCATGCACCAAATGCAATCGTGTTCCCTAATTGGATCGGCCTTATCAGTCATGTCCTTTCGTTCATCTTTAACAGAACTTCCAGTTCCTTGAAAAGTTTGACCAACTACATCTTTTGCAGGAATATCTTTTTCAGTTCTATACCACTGAAAGACTTGTACAGGACATGCTTCAATACATGCACCATCTGCAACACAAGAGTCCCAATCAACGGCAACCATAGTACCACTTACACCAAGAGGAACTTGTTCTTCGCCTCTTGCTTCATATGCTGCTTTAACATCAGCATCGGAAAATGCTTCTGCATCTGATCTACCTGGACCCCACATAATGTGAAAGTGTCCTTCTCCATCTGAAATCTTTCCTAAGGGTTTTAGTCCTTCAGGGAAATTTTCTGCTATTGGCATGATGAGGTTTTGTCTCAGTTATTATTTAAAGCTAGACTAATGTAATTCTAGATTCTAGTCAGGAGAGATCCCTTACGTTCATAACGCTGTACGATCAATTTTGCAGATATGGATATTATCAAGTTTGATGTGTATCGCGGTCCTAACATAGGAGTTTACATTAGTGTTAATGATAGTGTAATTTTACTTCCAATGGGATTTGCAAAAACTAAAGCAGAAAAACTTTCAAAGCATCTAGGAGTAAACTATCTTTACACTTCAATTGCAAATACCAGATTAATTGGTGCATTATGTGTTATGAATAACAAAGGGATCTTGTTACCCAAAACAGCATATCAAAATGAATACGATTTACTCAAAAAAGAAACAGATTTAGAAATTGGAGTGTTAGATTCAAAATTTACAGCATTAGGAAATGTAATTTGTACAAATGATAAAGGAGCTGTTGTGTCACCATGGTTATCAAAAGAAGATTGTCAAACTATTTCAGATGTTTTAGGGGTGGAAACAATTCAGAAAAAAATTTCAGGGTTTAATCAGACAGGGGTTGTGATGGTGGCAAATAATTCCGGGGCGGCCATACATCCGGAGGCAGATGAGGAAGATATGAAGACATTTTCTAATTTATTAGGCGTAAAAGTGGAGCAGAGTTCTATCAATAATGGAATTCCATACGTGTCATCAGGAATTTTGGCCAATAATAATTGCATCGTGGTAGGATCATTAACAACAGGTCCAGAGATAATGATGTTAACTAGGGCTTTTCTAAACTAAGAACAGAGTTAGGGTCTTCAGTTAGTTTTTCTAGAGAAATTGTTCCCTCCTTTCCATCTCTCATGTCATGCAACAATACATTTCCATTTTCAAGTTCTTGAGGTCCCACAATAATAGAATATCTAGCATTTCCTGCATTATCCATTTGTTTTTTTAGACTACGTCCTGCCAAATCAATATCAGCAGGAATATTATTCAATCTTAATAGTGACGTAATGGAATGGGCAACTTTTTGCATATCATCATTAATGTAAACTACTGCAACTCTATTTTGTGAAACTTCGGGAATAATTTTTTGCTCTTGCATTGTGAGAATTATTCGCTCCACCCCACCTGCAACACCTGTTGCGCCAATATCATCTCTCCCAAATGCTTTTGTTAGCGTATCATATCTTCCTCCACCAGCTAAAGCACCAAGTTTTGAATTTTTATCAAATACCTCAAATACTACTCCAGAATAATAATCTAATCCACGAACTATACCAAAATTGATTCTTACATTTGAAACTCCTCTATTTTCTAGAGAGTCAAATAGTTGTTTTAGTTCATTCCACGATTCAAGTTGTGTTGTATCAAAATTTTGTTCTATTTGAGTAATAGTACCTTTTACTTGGGAGAATTCTAGAATTTTTTCAAGTTTAGAAGTATCATATCCCTTTTTGGTAAATTCAGTTAAAATTTCATCTTTTGATTTTTTTGCAATCTTGTCAATTGCTCTTAGAATATCTGCCACTTTATCAGAATCCGTTGTTTCAAATATTTTGTTAATATATGATTCAACTAGATTACGATGATTAATGTCAATTACAATATCTTTGAGCAATAACGAATCAAAAAGTCGTGATGTTAATTCAATTATTTCAGCCTCAGATTCAAGGGTTTTTTTGCCATAAATTTCAATGTCCCATTGATGAAAATATCGATATCGCCCTTTTTGAGGTTCATCATATCTAAACACACCACCAAATGCAGAAATCTTTGCAGGAAGTTTCATTGATTTTTGTGCAGTTGCATATCTTGTCAAACCCATTGTAAAGTCAAAACGTAATGCTACTTCACGATCTCCCTTATCTTTAAAATAATAAATTTCATCCCTAATTGCAGGACCAGATTTTGTCTCTAATGTTGATAATGATTCTAAAACAGAGGGCTCCATAAATGAAAATCCATACAAATTAGATAACTTTTTGAAATGATTTCGAATGTGTTCAATGTTTGAGTTTTCATTAGCCTCAAAATCTTTCATTCCTCGTGGGAGTTCCATTGATTATCCCATAATGAGTTATGATTTAGATATTTCTTTATTGGAAAATCAGATAAATATCTCTAAAAATTATTAACTCCATGACAAAAACCATTAGTTGTTCAGACGCAGGTAAGGATTGTAAATGGTCAGCATCGTCAGATTCTGAAGAAGAATTGATGAAAAAAGTTACAGAACATGTTTTAGCAGAACATAAAGAGATCGAACTTAATGCAGAGAGCATTTCTAGTATAAAATCACTAATCAAAGAAATCTAGTTTAGTACAACTATGCAAGACTAAGCAGTTTTTCAATTTTTTAGAACAAACAAAAATGAATAATTGATTAGTAATTTCTTTTATTGTATTATTCTATAATAATTCATGTTTGTACAAAAAGACAATGGATTTTTAGAAAAATTAGTCAAGTGGGCTGAATTAATTGGTGTTAATTTAGATAGAGATACAGAACAAGTTAATTCCTAAATATGGGAATTTTGAATTACCTTAGAATTCTTTAATCACTAATTAAGATCAAATGAGATTAGTTAGTACCCATTGTGGTAAAAAATTTGAAGATAGTAATGAAAAATTTTGCCATATTAATTGTCAAGACGCACACATTATTTCATTAGAACGCAGAATCAGTGAAAGAGGATCTTAGTCACATTAAAAAAATAAGTAGTGAGTAAGAATCAATTTTTATGATGTAAGAGCAGTTGCAAGCCCCATTGCTTCTCCAAAGTAGTATCCAGATAGAATAGTACCTGCAGACCAAACACAAGAACCTGCAAAGGTGTATAAAATAAATTTTGGAATTTTCATTTTTAGCAAACCAGCAGGAACTGAAATCATTTCACGCATGACAGGTACCATTCTTCCAAGAAAAACTGCCTTATCTCCATATTTTTCAAACCAATCTTCAACACGTTCTAATTTTTTTTCAGAAATTTTGAAATATTTTAGATAACGTAGTAAAACGACTCTTCCAAGTTTAAGAGCAATTAGATAGATAGATGACGTTCCTATAGTCGCACCAATTGCACCCAGAATTATCATAGGAATTATTCCAATAAGTGAGATTCCTTGTTGAGATGCCAAAAATCCAGCTGTTGGAAAAATAGCTAGAGTTGGAATTGGAGGAACTATAGTTTCAATTAAAGCCGCTAAGAATATACCTTCATAGAGATGATCTCCTAAAAAGTCTGTAATAAATACAAGAAATGAATCAAAAGGTTCCATTTGATTCTGAAAATAAAATCGCATTAAATTACTTTACGAGTAAAATCTGTAATTAGAAATTATTTTATGACTAGGTTTTCAATAAATAGTGGAGAAAGATTTGCCTAGAATTTCACATTTTGACATTCCATCAGACAATCCAGAAAGAGCACAAAAATTCTACAGTGAAGTTTTTGATTGGAAGTTTGAGAAATGGGATGGGCCTATGGATTATTGGATGGTTACAACAGGATCTGATAAGGAACCAGGAATTAATGGGGGATTATCAAAAAGAATCCCAGGACAAATTGGCATAACAAATACGATTACAGTTACATCAATTGATGAATTTTCAAAAAAAATTGTTGAGAAAGGAGGGCAATTAATTGTTCCAAAGATGGCAATACCTAAAGTTGGATGGTTTGCACAATGTGCCGATACAGAAATGAATATTTTTGGAATTATAGAGATGGATGCAAAAGCAGAATAAAACCAACTAGATAAATAATTAGAAAGAAATCAAAAAATACAATTGAGTTACAGATTTTTAGATCATGCAACAGATGCAATAATTGAGGTTACTGCAAAAGATCTCAAAGAAGCATTTTTAGTAACAGCAGACGCTGTAATTAACTTGACACTTGATCAAGACAAAGTAAAAGAAAAAGACAAAAAGAGATTTTCAGCCCAAGGAAAAGACTTACGGTATCTCTTATTTAGTTGGCTAGAAGAAATTCCTTTTTTACTAATTACTGAAGGATTTGCGATTAAAAGAATTGAATTAGAAATTATTCAAAATAAGGACTACAAAATTAATGCCACAGCATATGGTGAACCACTTGATTTCAAAAAACATAATTTCAAAGTCGAGATAAAGGCTCCGACATTTTATGACATGGAAATTAAGCAAAATGGAGGAGTTTTTATGAGATTTTTACTTGACTTGTAAAGTTGTGAATATTTCTTTGCAAATCTTTAGGATAAATTATACGTGTTTTTTAAAAGCCTCAAAAACAAAAGAACTTTGTTGAGCACAAAATTTGGAATATTTGGATTATTTTCATTATCTTTGCTGATCATGACACCAGCATATGCCGATGTAACATCAATTTCATTAGAAAAAAGTTTTTTCACCATAGATGAGAATTTTAGTTTTATTGGAGAACAAGATGGAAAGGATATTGTTTTTGTCATAATTCGGGATTCAAATGGGAATTTTAAGGGAATGTTATCTGATCCGGGACCATCCCAAGGAGAATTTAGTGTAATACCAAGACCAGTTTCAAATTTCTTTAATAATGAAGGAATCTATAATGCAACTGCATTTATTGATGATCAAAAAGAAGAAGAGGGAATTGTTATAAAAATAGAGTTTGACGGAAAGAAGATTTTTGAAATTCCAGATTCTGTTTTGGAGTTAAAGCCTATTCCAGATGTTGAAATAGATGAGTTAAAGACAGTTTCATTTACCGTTAGTGTAACTGATAGTTCTATTGAAAATGTAGTTTATAGTTTGGAGGGAAATGTTCCTAGTGGAGCTACAATAAATTCTGATACGGGTAAGTTTGTTTGGACTCCAACAGGATCACACGGAAATAATCCAGGAGCCGAATATACTTTTGATATTGTTGCAACCAGTGGCAGTCAGATAGATAGAGAATCAATAACTATAACAGTCAATGAACCAACAGCTGTTCCACCTGAACCAAAAGAGAAAGAATCTGAAAAAGAAACAGAACCAAAACAAACAACACAAGAACCTGAAGAATTAGAGATTCCAGCGCCATTTGTTGATGAATCAAAAGATCCTCAAAGTTATGTTGACAGATACAATAATGAGGCAAGTTACAAAAAATGGTTTGATGACAACTATCCGGAATATTCATCAATTTATGAGGCTGTGGGATTAGAGGAGCATCTAGAGATTCCAGCGCCATTTGTTGATGAATCAAAAGATCCTCAAAGTTATGTTGACAGATACAATAATGAGGCAAGTTACAAAAAATGGTTTGATGACAACTATCCGGAATATTCATCAATTTATGAGGCTGTGGGATTAGAGGAGCATCTAGAGATTCCAGCGCCATTTGTTGATGAATCAAAAGATCCTCAAAGTTATGTTGACAGATACAATAATGAGGCAAGTTACAAAAAATGGTTTGATAAAACATATCCTGAAATGACGATTTATGAAGCGGTAGGATTAGAAGAACCAGAAGTTATAGAACCAGAATTTGGAGAATGTGGAGAAGGGACAAAATTAATTGATGGAAAATGTACAGTTATTGCGTCAGAAAGTAAAGGTGGTGGTTGTTTAATTGCAACTGCAGCATATGGCTCTGAGATGGCTCCCCAAGTTCAATTACTCAGAGAGATTCGTGATAATCAATTGCTGAATACCAATTCAGGTACATCATTTATGACAGGATTTAATCAATTGTATTATTCATTTTCCCCACATATTGCCGATATGCAAAGAGAAAATCCAATGTTCAAAGAAGCAGTAAAGATTGGAATCACACCACTACTCTCATCATTATCCGTTATGGAGTATGCAGAATCAGAATCACAAGTTCTCGGATATGGAATTGGAGTGATAATGATGAACATTGGAATATATTTTGCAGCGCCAGCAATGTTGTTTTATGGAATAAAAAAAGTAAGACGAGTTAGGTTTTAATCATAATACTTTGTCTACCCATCATATGGGGAAACTAAGCAGAAATCTTCGAATTTGTGGAGATTGTGGAATAGCATACACATCAGTTAGTTTTACAAAATATATCGATCAATGTCCCATTTGTAAATCAAGAAGATTTGAAGCAATACCAGTAAAATCAGCTGATGAATAATTTTTCAATATAGATTTTTTAGTAGAATAGATTTTTGTATCATATTGTCTGAAGACCCAGAAATTGAAAAGATCAAACAAAGGAAATTAGAAGAGATGTTAAAACAACAAAATCAGCCTAAAATTGAGCCTGGGATTATTGATTTAGACGATTCTAATTTTGACCAAGTCATTTTAGCCGAAAATCCAACATTGATTGATTTTTGGGCTGAATGGTGTGGACCATGCAAAATGATGCATCCAGTATTTGAGAGTTTATCAAAAAAATATCCTAAAGTGAAATTTGCAAGAGTAAATGTTGACAAAAATCAAAATATTGCAATGAAATTTGCAGTTCAATCGATTCCTACATTTATTATGTTCAAATCAGGACAAATTGTGGATAAAATGATGGGGGCAGTTGGGGCTCCTGGAATCAATATGATTTGTCAAAAGCACTCAAAATAAAATCAGTAAGCATAAGCTGCTTCTTTCTTTCTTTGAATTTCTACGATTTCATTCAATACTTCTTGTTCTTCAGTACTTAGTTTATGCATGAATTTGTTTAGTAATTGTTTTGCTTCATGTGATGGCGGAAATGTGTAAAACACTTCTTCTTCAAAAATTTGTCTTCCAATAGTTACATCTTGCACCGAACATGCTACTTCATCACCGGCTTTTGCAGAACTAACAGTTTTTTTATCATGTTGTAATTGATGGATATTTCCAATTTTTCGTCCATCAGCATTCATAAATGGAATTTTATGCTTTAAAGTTCCAACATCTACTCTAATTCCAAAAACTGCAGGATTATTATTTCTAAAGACCATTCCTTTAAGAAAAATAAATTTTGAAACAGGTGTTAATTCAGAAAATATTGCATCTTCTTCATGTGCAGTGTCTTCTTCAACCCAAGCATTATAATTGTCAATTAAACTATAGATTACTTTGTCTTCAAAGACTTTGATATGACTAATTTCTGATTCTTCTTTTGCATCAGGAAGTACCTTGACATTAAATGCCAAAACAATTCCCAAATGTCTGTCTTTTTCTTTTATTGCCTTTGCTTCAATAACATCACGTCTGTTTACTGGGCCAATATCGGCTTTTGCCACAGGTACCTGAGAGCGCCTAAGCATTTCAACTATGGCTTCAAGAGAACCAATTGTATCACATTTTAGAATAATTCCATTGGTTTCAGTATCAACAAACATAGATTTCATTTCAGATTCAATGAGATTGGTGTATTTTGCAATCTCATCATCATTTGTTGCAACATATAGCGTACTACCGGGAAGAACACCTTCAAGTTCGGGGGATGCAATCTTTAGGCCAGCTGCAGCATCTACTTGTGGAGTTGGCTTGAATTTATCACGAGGATCACGCATCTCATCAAGTGCTTTTGGCAGCAACAGAGCTTTTGGTTTTGTAACAATTACACCATCACGTTTTGCAACAACTATACTGTCTTCTTTTTTGATTGATCCGTCAATTAGAATAATATTTGCAGTTTGACCTAATCCAACTTCATCTTTTACCTCTAAGACAATTCCACGTGGATCTTTTTCTTCTTGATTGAGTCTTTTTTGTAGATATTGTTGAGTCAGGCCTACCAACACACTAAGTAATTCAGGAATACCAACACCAGAACGAGCAGATATTGGAACAATCGCAATTTCAGATTTAAAGTCCTTAACACGATAAAATGCTTCAGACTGATATCCTAAGACAGAAAGGGTTCCTACAACATCATAGATTTTTTGATCAAGATCGGCCTGAATAGATGCGTCTTGTTCTTTAATTGCTTGTGAAATAAAAGTAGTATCAGATTTTCGCCATCCAGATATTTGATCACATTTGTTCAATGCTACAACAAAAGGAACTTTTCTACTCTGTAAAATTTTCAAACTTTCATTTGTTTGTGGCTGAAATCCACGATTAACATCAACCACTAAAATGGCAATATCTGCAGCAGAACCTCCACGAGAACGTAGATTTGTAAAAACTTCGTGTCCAGGAGTATCAATTACTAAAATTCCAGGAACTTTGTTTTCTGATTGTTCGAGTTTCTTGTATAATGGACCACAAGTTTCTTTGATTGTCTCAGTAGGAAGAAAACTTGCACCAATATGCTGTGTTATCCCACCAGCTTCTCTTCCCTGAACACCAGTTCCACGAATTCTATCTAATAGTGATGTTTTACCAGAGTCTACGTGACCAAGAACTGCCACTATGGGCTGACGAATTTGCAAATCAGATCACTCAAATGCTACCCTCGATTCGTGATCAAAACTTTCTTGTGAATCTGATGCATGAATAATATTTTCACTAAATCCTAATCCAAAGTCACCTCTAATAGAACCAGGAGCTGCTTCAAAAGATTTTGTTGCCCCAATCATTATTCTAGTAGTTGCAATTGCATTGTTGCCTTCAATAATTGCTGCAACTACAGGTCCTGAGGTGATAAATGATGTTAATTCACCAAAGAATGGTTTGTCTTTATGAACACCATAGAAATTTTCTGCCTGCTCTTTAGTAAATGTAAACATCTTTAGTTTTAAAATTTTGAATCCTTTTCTTTCAAATCTAGAAATAACTTCACCAACTAGATTTCTAGCTACTGCGTCTGGCTTTACAATGAATAACGATTTTTCGGTCAATTTTACTTCTTTCTAATTCCGCCTTTAACGTACTTTTTTGTCCATTTGAATTTTCTTGGATCACGTTTAAGATCTAGTGCATTTTTTTTACATTTTGCAGAACAAAACCATAAGACAGTTCCATCATTTTTTGCAAGCATTGTACCAGATCCTTTTGCTACAGGTCTGTTACAGAAATTACATGGTTTAACTAAAAGACTCATTCAATACACCTACTTGATCTTCTTTGCTTCTCTCTCTGTTTCTCTTAGCATTAGAATTTCTCCCAACCTAACAGAACCTTTGACATTTCTGGTAAGAATTCTACCTTTATCTTTTCCAGTAAGAACTTTAACTCTAACTTGAATTACTTCACCAGCAATGCCTGTTCGTCCAACAATTTGAATAATTTCAGAGTGAACTACTTCATCAGTTGTAGCGCTCATTGATCAGTCTTTCCACCTTTAATTTTAGCAATTGATGAGACAACTTGGTCTACAATGTGTTGTGCGTCACCAGCATCCAAAATTGCTGCAGCGGCAGAAGTAATGTCAATACCTAATGATTTGCCTAATTCTTGTTTGCTTGGAACAAATGCAAATGCTGCTCCTTGTTCTTCACAAAGAATTGGAAGATGTGCAACTACCTCAGGAGGTTCTACATCTTCAGCAATGACAATTAATTTGCTAGTACCACGTTCGATTGCCTTGGTTGCTTCGTTAGTTCCTTTCTTAACTTTACCACTGGTAGATGCAACTCTAACTGCCTCTAAGATTGGATTTACGAGGTCCTCTGGCGTCTCAAATTTAACATAATATGCTTTTCCCATACTTCGTCACCCTTAGGGTTCATTCTCCATTCTCATCATCGTTACGTTTGGTTTTAAAAGTGTTATCTGGAAATGATTGTCTTAACTTTTTGGAGATATTCAGACATCAAATCGTCTAATTTTTCTTGACTTTGAGCTTCGGCATATACTCTTACAATTGGTTCTGTCCCACTAGGTCGTATCATAACCCAATTTTTTGAATCCATGTTGATTTTGATGCCATCAGTAGTATCAGAATTTGGAAATTCGTCTTTAAGGGAAGAAATCAATTTAGGAACGTTTTCAGTGGAACACGCAACTTTATCTTTTGTAGTAAAAGATGGGGGGAGATCAGAGATTTCATCATACAATGAATTAGAAGATGCAGCTAAAAGATCAAGCATTAACGCCAAAGTCATACAACCATCTCTAACTTGATTATGCTTTCCAAACATGAATCCACCGTTTTCTTCAAATCCTATCAATGCATCAGTTGGTACCATTTTTCTTGATACTTCAACACTTCCAACTTTTGTTCGGATAACTTTAGAATCAAATTGTTCTGCTAGAAATTCAATATTAGAGCCAGAATTCAAACAAGTAACAACTAATGAATTTGGATTATTAGATAAGATATGTTTAGTTAACAAAAGTGCCGATTTGTCACCAGTCAAAATATTTCCTTTATTATCACAAAAAATACTTCGATCACCATCACCGTCAAATGCTATTCCCACATCAGCATTGTTTTCAACTACAGTCCTTGATAATTCTGAAAGATTCTGAGGGGTTGGTTCTGAGCCACGTCCTGGAAATGTACCATCAATATTCGCATTTACAAGAAAAGTTTCACAATTAATCATTTTACAAAAGTCTGGAGCAGATACTGCCTGTGCGCCATTTCCAAGATCTAAAACAACCTTGAAATGTTTTGATTCTATTAATTTAGAATTAACTTGGGAAATTATTCCATTTAGATAAGTGCTAATTGCACGTTCTTCATTTTTTGTTGTTCCCCAATTTTTAGAATTTTTAATCCAATTTTTTTGAAGATAAATATTTTCAATGATTAATTCATTTTCTCGGGAAATTTCTACCCCATCATATGCAGCAGGTTTAATTCCATTATATTGAGGAGGATTATGAGATGCAGTAATCATTATACCACCTACATAACCTAATTTCTTTACTGCAAATTCAAGACAAGGTGTTGGAACAATTCCTGCAACACTACAATCAATTCCTATTGAATTAAGAGCAGAAGTTACAACTTTACAAATAATAGGACTGGAATCTCTTCCATCATATCCAACTAATATTGGTCCCTTTTCAAAAAAAGTTCCAATTGCCAGAGTCATATCATGAATAAATTCTAATGTAAAATCTTCATCAAAGATACCACGAATTCCATTTGTGCCAAAAAATTTTGCCATGATGTAGTTCAATAATAGATAAATTTGTGTTTAATGGCAAGTCCGTTGCGGGAGTCGCCCAGCCTGGTCAAAGGCGTAGGGCTTAGGACCCTATCTCTTAGGAGTTCGTGGGTTCAAATCCCACCTCCCGCACCATTTTGATTTCTGTGAATGATTAATAATAAGAAAATCTTCAACAAACAAAGTCATGAAAAAAACTGTGGTTGGTATAACAGTTGTTGGTAAAGACAGAGAAGGGATTGTAGCCTCATTCACAAATTTTGCATTCTCAAAAGGCGGTAACATAGAGAAAGTAAATCAAAATGTAATCAAAGGTCTTTTCGGAATGTATCTAGAAGTTTCTTTTTCAAAAGCAGTAGATGTAAAAAAATTTGATTCAGAAATTCAGACTTTGGCTAAAAAAGAAAAGATGGATGTTAGTACTCATCATGAAACAAATTCTCAAAAAAATATTGCAGTTTTTGTAACAAAAGAACCATTATGTCTACAAACAATTCTGGCTAAATCAAAATCACTCAAAGGGAAAATTTCAGTGATAATTGGTACTGAAAAAACACTTGAACCATTAGCAAAAAAAGCAAAGATTCCATTTGTTGTAGTTACAGAAAAAAATCAGCAAAAAGCTGAAGAAAAAATTATTCAGATTTGTAAAAAATACAATATCGATTTAATAGCACTTGCAAGATACATGAGAATTCTTAGCCCTAACTTTGTTTGGAGATATCCAAATAGAATTATTAACATACACCCATCATTGTTGCCTGCATTCCCAGGTGCACTAGCATATGCACAAGCATATGAAAGGGGAACAAAAATTGTAGGGGTAACATCTCATTATGTAACAGAAAACTTAGATCAAGGTCCGATTATTTTCCAAGATTCTTTCAAAGTGGATCCAAATGATACGCTAGAAAAAATTAAGACAAAGGGGCAAAAATTAGAGGCAGACACATTATTCAAAGCAATAAAAATGCATCTAGAAAATAAATTGGATGTACAGTGGAGAAAGGTTCACGTAAGATCAAAGTGAATCAAATGTCAGAAATAAAAACACAGTTTGATCCGTTTCTAAGAAAAGATATAAAAAGAAAAAAGCAAGTTGCAGTTATTCCAATAGGCTCAATTGAGCAACATGGTCCACACCTCCCCATTTCAACAGACACAGATATTGTAACAGAAGTAGCAAAAAGAATTTGTGAAAAAAATAAGTATCTATTGCTTCCAACTTTATCTTATGGAGTATCATTTGAGCATGCTCCATTTTTTAATTTGAGTATTAGAGAAGCTACGTTACGTAGTGTTTTAGTTGACATATGCTCATCACTTTTAGAAAACAACATCAAAACAATTTTCATAATAAATGGGCATCATGGAAATCAAAATTCAATTAGAGATATAGATAAAAAACTGAAAAAAATCTCAAAAAATAAGCTCAAAGTATTTCCATTTTCATATTGGCATTTTATGGATAAAGAATTTGATCATGCAGGATTTGTAGAGACATCATTGATGTTAGCAATTTCAAAAAATGTCAAAATGAAATTAGCTGAAAAAGGTCTCATTACAGATAAAATGACAAAACAAGAAATTAAAAAAATTGGAAAAATAGCAAACAAATCATTTCCAAAAGCCACAAAAAACGGAGTTTGGGGAGATCCTACAAATGCTTCAAAAAAAGAGGGACAGTTGATTTTAGCTGAAATTGTGAAAAATCTAGGAAAAAAGTGTCAAACTTGCCTTACTGGGCATAGCTCATAGTTTCACCAATGAAATTTTAATATAATCCCTCAATATCAAAGCCAATAAGTGAAATAGATGTCCGTTGATATGGCAGTAAAAGTATTGGATGAGAGTATCAATCAAGTTGTATTGATAAAGCTCAAAGGAAACAAAACCATTAGAGGTAATCTTCTTGGTTTTGACCAACACATGAATCTGCTACTCGACTCTTCAGAGGAGATTCCTGCTGAAGGCGATTCAAAAGGCCTTGGAACCATTGTAGTTAGAGGAGACAATGTAGTTATGATTTCTCCTCCACCAGCACAAAATTAGGTGATATGGAATGGTAAAAGGTACAACTTCTATGGGTGGTTTTACAAAGAAGAAAGTACACATAAGATGCAGAAGATGTGGAAAGAACTCACTTCACAAACGTCATCACCAATGTGCAAGTTGTGGATTCCCAGAGGCCAAGAGAAGAAAATATTCCTGGATTAAATGGTATACATAGATGCAAGAAATTGCCCTTATTCTTAGTTCATTAGCCGGTGTTGCTACAGCTGCTGCTGTACGGAAAATGCCAAGAGATAAAAATCAATTACTAAGTCTTGGCGCCAGTTCTCATATCAAAAGCCAAATCAATTCATTGAAAATTGAGAAAGACATTCTAACAAAAACAATTTCAAGACTATATCAAGCCGATTCTGAGTTCTCTAAAATTCAAAAAGACAAATTATTGTTAAAATATCAACATCAACTAGGTATTGTTTTAGCAAAATTAGAAAAACTTGAACAAGCCAGTAAACATCCAGACTTGGGTCCTGTTGGGGATGGTTTGATTACATTGATGGATCAAAAATTATCAAAACTAGATGATAGATTATATGAACTATCATCAAAAATTAGCAGTACAAAAGTTCAAACACCAAAAATAAAAGAACCAGAGAGTAAAAAGGAAATAAAACAAGAATCAAATTCATTTAAGAGCACATTTAATTTTGACAAACCAAAAGAAACTACCACAGAATCTATAACAATTCCTGCTACAAAATCACGACAGTCATTTGAACTAACTACTTTAACAAATATTTCAAGAAAAGAACCAAAATTCCCATTATTTGAAAAAGAAGAGAAACAAATTTCAAAACCAATGCCACAACCAAAAACAATTCAAACTGAATTAGTTAATCCAAAAGAAGAGATTGTAAAAGAAATCGTTCAACCAAAACCAAAGATTGAAGACAAAATCGAGATTATTCAGGAAGTTACATCAAATCCTGAGCCCAAATTAGAAACAAAACCGGATATCAATAAGGAAGTTGCCAAAATTTCAGAACATAAAGCACTTCCTGAGCCAGAAATACAAAAACCAGAATCAACATCATCAGATGAGGTTGATGATGATACAGATGATTTAGATAAAATCAAAGGCGACATAATGAAAGTTCTATCAAAGCTTGATCAAGCAGAGGTAGAGTGATTGTCTTACGATGATGCCATCATGGCATTATCAAATAATGCATTAAAATTTGTAAAAGATGATTATGTGATTGGCTTAGGTAGCGGTAGAGCGGCTACTACACTTGTAAAATCACTTGGAAAATTAATCAAACTAAAAAATTACAACATTAAAGGGGTTCCAACATCATTACAAATCAAACTTACTGCAGAAAAAGTTGGAATTCCATTAGTAGAAGCTGATCAAGTAGAACATATTGATATTGTATTTGATGGTGCAGATCAAATTGATTCTCAAAAATTTGTAATCAAAGGCGGCGGAGGAGCTCTGCTTAGAGAAAATATTTTGTTTAGCATTGCAAAAAAGGTTGTAGTAATTGCAGACAAAACAAAATTTGTAAAAAACTTTACTAGAACTGTTCCAGTAGAGGTGCACCCACTTGCCAGAAACTCAGTATCAAATTCTATCAAAAAATTAGGTGGAAAAGTACAATTGCGTTCGCTAGATAGAGGCTATCCGGTTTTTACAGAGAATGGAAATATCATCTTAGATTGTGATTTTGGCACCATAAAAAATCCAAAATCATTAACACAAAAAATCAAAGCTACTGTAGGAGTTTTAGAATCAGGTATTTTCCTTAGAAAGCCAGACGTAATCTATAGAGCAAAAACTGGTGGAAAATTCGATATTTTATAGATGAAATTCTTAAATCTAAAAATCACGTATATTATGTGTGGCAACAAGTGAGGATCTCAGAAATGACATTCTAAAGGCTACAGAAGAGCAACAAAGGCTAATGGAGTTGAGAAAGCCGTTCTTAGGCTCAAAAAATAATGAGGACCAGATGAGTGCTTTTCGCATTACAACTCAGATTATGAAATATGAGGATTTTATCAGAGATACAGAGAGACAACTAAGAACCATGAAGTAATCTAAGAAACAAACTGGAAACGATCTTCTTTGTAGTCTTTTTGTAATTTTCCCTCTATAGGGATTTTATTTCCGCAGAAATTACAACAGTTATTTTTATCAAGATGCCATTCCCGTATACTGAAGCCATAACGATTCACTACTATTTTCTTACATTCAGAACAATAGGTATGCTCCCACTTGTGACCAGGGACATTTCCCAAGTAGACATACTGTAATCCTTGTTCTTTGGCAACATGATAGTGTTTTTCTAAAGTTTCAACAGGGGTGCTTGGATATTCCATCATTTTGTAATCAGGATGAAATCGTAGAAAGTGTATTGGCATTTCTGGACCAAATTCATCATAAATAAATTTAGATAGTTTTTTTGCATGCTCCAAATCATCTCCAACTTGAGGAACAATCAAATCAGTGATTTCTACATGAATTTTTGTTTTATCCCGAATTTCTAACAGAGTATCAAAAATTGGTTGAGTATCAGGAATTCCAATAAATTTTCGTGTAAATTCTTTTTCTGCATTGCCCTTAAAATCAACAGTAATTCCATCAAGGAATTGATTCATCATTGAAACTGATTCTGGAGTATCATATCCATTTGATACAAAGACATTAAACAATCCTTTTTTTCTTGCAGCAGTTCCACAGTCTTTGGCAAATTCTATAAAGATTGATGGTTCATTGTAGGTGTATGCAATTCCATGTGAACCATATTTGATTGCAGTATTAACAACTTCATCAGGAGTCATGTCGATTCCTTGAACTTCACGTCTTTGACTGATATCAGAATTTTGGCAGTATTTACAAAGCCAGTTACATCCAGTAGTTGCAATAGAATAGATCCTACTTCCAGGATAGTAATGGATCAAAGGCTTTTTCTCAATAGGATCAACATGCCCAGAAATGACTTTTCCATAGGCATAAAGTTGTAATTTTCCATTTTCATTTCCTCGGATCCCACATAGACCAATCTGATCTTTTCCAATTTGACAATAACGTGCACACGCAGTACACTTTACTTTATCATCAGGAAGTCGTTCATAAAGTTCAGCTTCTTTTCCGAGAATTGCAGTCACGCTTTTTATGGTAATTTTACGTATTTAACACGTATGACTAAATCTCAAATTTCAGATTCAGACGGAATACAACTAGTAAAGATGGCAAGAAATGCTGTTACGCAGTATATCAAAAATAATGAGAGAGTTTACGATTCAGAATTTAACTCAAAATTTAATTTTAGTTCCGGAATATTTGTAACATTAAACAAACAAGATGAACTTAGAGGGTGTATTGGTTATCCAATTCCTGTAAAAAAATTATGTGATGGGTTAGTAGATGCTGCAATTTCAGCTGCAACAAGAGATCCAAGATTCACAGCAGTAACAGCTGATGAATTAGAAAAAATAACATTTGAAGTAACCATCCTAACACCCCCTGAAGAAATCACAGTTGGAGAGTACTCTGAATATTTATCACAAATCAGAGTAGGTAGAGATGGATTAATTGTAGAAAATGAATTTACTTCAGGATTGTTGCTGCCTCAAGTTCCAGTCGAATATGGATGGAGTGAAGAAGAATTCTTAGAATACACATGCCAAAAAGCAGGATTGGGCAAAGATGCATGGAAAGAAAAATCAACAAAAATTTCAAAATTTCAAGGAGTGATTTTCAAAGAAGAAAAACCCAATGGAAAAATTGTCAGAGAATCATCTGATGTTCTTTTATAAAATAATGTGCATGATTTGTTATGATTAGAAAACCAGTTGTTGCAGGTCAATTTTATCCTGGAACAAAAGATGAACTTGAAGAGATGATAGATTATTGTATACAACACAAGTATGGCCCAGGCATTCAAACACAAAAAGATGAGAAAGTTTTTGGAATAGTTTGTCCCCATGCAGGCTATGTTTACTCAGGTCCTACCGCATGCCATTCTTACAAGGCTATTTCATCTAAAAGTCCCGAACTAGTAATTATTCTTGGGCCTAATCATTTTGGAGTTGGAAGAGATGTCGCAACAATGATTGATGCCAAATGGGAAACCCCTCTTGGGTCAGTTGAGGTTGATTCAGAATCTGCAGAGGAAATAGCAAACATTTCAAAATACATTGAGATTGATGAGTTATCTCATTCTAGAGACCACAGTATAGAAGTTCAAATCCCAATGCTACAATCATTGCTTTCAAATAAATTCAAGATTCTTCCCATAATTTTACTAGATCAAAGCTTAGAAATGGCCAAAGATGTGGGTGATGCAATAGCACAAATTGCTAAATCAAGAAATGCAATGATTGTCGCATCTTCTGACTTTACACATTATGAGGAAAACTCTTTTGCACATTCTCAAGACAAAGCTTTGATAGAACCAATTCTAGAAATGGATGTTGAAAAATTTTACAGTGTTTTAATGGAGAAAAGAATCACTGCATGTGGATACGGTGCCATGGCATCAGTAATGATTGCATGTAAAAAGCTTGGAGCAAGAAAAGGAGAATTGTTAAGCTACTCAACAAGCGGAGATGTCATGGGAGATACATCATCAGTAGTAGGGTACGGTGCAATCAAGTTTGTCTAGTTAAAAAATTATTCAGAGTTGTTATGACGAATTGAATTCATAAAGTCTTGATTTTCTAGCATTAAATCTATCATTTGTTCTCGAAGTTCTGTATCATCCATCATAAATCCCAACATAGGCCCCATAAGTTGATTTGACATTTGTGCCATATGTCCTGGATTTTGAAGCATGAATTCATGCATTTCTTGAGAAAGTTCATCGTCAATCCACATATGATGTATCATATCCATCATCCTATCAGAATTTGTGAAACCTCCATGGGTTTCAGATTGCATGTGTTGCTCATATTCAGGACACCATGGACACGTTTCAGCATGCATTCCTTGATTCATTCCAGAACCCATCATAGATTTATGGACTGATTCCATCCATCGTGTATGATCTTTTAGAGATTGCTCCATTACAGAATGTTCTTTCATGTGCTCAATCATTTCTTGTCTCAATTTAACATCAGAAGTCATGGGTCCCATCATGTTTTTCAAAAATTCAGGATTGACTTTCATTTTTGAAACCCAATCTTGCATAATATTTTTCATCAGGGTAGGATTGTCTTGCATCATTTTACTCCAGTGATTTAGTATTGAGGTGTTTGATGTCAAAGTTTCCATCAGATTATTCATCATCATGGGGCGATTTTTCATTATTTTAGAGTCAAACAAACCATATCCTCTATCTACTAATTTCAAATATGTTGTAGATGATACACATGCAGGTGCACCACTACTTTTTTGCAAAAGTACAAGACCTTCTTTACATGTAAGCTGATCAATATCATTGAATTGTTTCCACTGCTGTCGTGGAGGAATTACAGATTCTGCAAACGAATCATGCAAGGGAACAAATAAAATTCCAAGAATAGCTGAAAATATAAAAAATAATGATATGATTTGCACAAATTAAATTAAATTTTTTTAAATAAATAGCATTCTAAGAATTTTTACCAATATTTCTTTTTACAAGTTGCCCATGTCCAAGTTTTCCTATCACTTCAAAATCTTCAGCAATTAATTCTCCTCGTACAATTGTTTTAACAGGCCACCCCTTGAGAATTCGTCCTTCATAGACAATATAATCTGAAAAACCTCCAAACAATTCAGAAGAAACTTTTTTCTCTTTTTTCAAATCAATCATGGTCACATCAGCATCAGAATTTTTTTCTAGCGTTCCTTTTTGGGGAAACATTCCAAAGATTTTTGCTGCATTTTGACTTGTAAATCGAATAAATTGTTCTAAGGAAATTTTGTTTTTATTCACACCATCATTAAGCAATATGGGAAGTACAGTGCCAATTCCTGGAAAACCGGCTAATGCGGACCAGACATCATCTCCACCCAATTTGAGTTTAAGCTGGTTTGCAACATGGTCTGTTCCTATGGTGTCAATTTGGTTAGCAGAAAGTGCATTCCATATTGCCTTTCGATCATTTTCGGTTCTTATTGGAGGCATAACTTTAGCAAGATACCCATCTTGTTTTTCATAAGACAATGTCAAATAGTGAGGACAAGTTTCCACAAAAATTTTTGTCCCCAGTTTTCTTTCTTCTTGAATTTGTTTTAGAGCTTTTTCTGAACCAATATGAACAAAATAGATGACACAATCGTAGTCACGTCCAAATTTTGATACAGTCTTGATTGCTTTTGCTTCAAATTCAGGAGAACGACTTTCAGACCATGCAGATAATCCATCTTGTTTTTTCTCTCTAGCAGTTTTAATTCCACATCCACATGATTCATAGTCTTCTGCATGAACCAAAACTGGACAACCAAGAGAAGCCGCAGTTTTTACTGTCTGTTCAACAATTTCATTAGTTACATCCACATTAGCTGCAACAAGTTCAGAAGAATTAGGTGGCATATCCATGTAAACATGGCCAATTTCACCACCAAGATTCATGTAAATTTTGAACGAAGTGATTCCTTTGTTTACACAATAATCCATTTCATTGATTTGTTGAGAAGTAAAAATAGATGCGTGTATTGCATAATCAACGTAATGGTTTTGAGATGCAGCATCAAGCTGAGATTGTAATGAACTAGAAAAAGGATCTCCTAATCTGAGCATTCTCATCATAGTTGTAACCCCACCAATGGCAGCAGCATGTGATTCAGTCTTTGCAGCCTCGTTGATTGGAGAATACACACCATAATGTACATGAGTATCAATAGGACCAGGAACTGAAATCAGTCCATTCCCATTGATTTTATTATCACAAGATGGCAAATCATTAGTTAAGCCCACAATTTTTCCTTCATCAATTACGATGTTTTTATTCTCCATTCCTTGCGGAAACATGACATGGGAATCAACAATTACAGTATCATATGTCATCTGAAAATTTTATTGCCTGCAGTCTATTATGCGTTGAGTTAGTCAATCTTTTCAAATATATTGATTCAAAAACCAACCTACCACAATAATAGATATGACAGACGACGTATGTGACTTTTGCAAAGGGGCAGGTTCCAGTGGTTCGAATGTATGTGTATATTGTAATGGTACAGGAGAATGGAATCAAGCTGCACAAGCTTATGTGAAAAATCATATCTGTCAATGCATAGTAATGGATAGAAAATTTTGTCCTGTTTGCAACAAACCATGCCACCATGACACATCACTAAATCCAAAACAAAAAATTGATCCTGGGTATGGTGGAATGTCAGAACGTGAAGTCACAGTTATGACATAATTTTTCTAAGAATCCATTATTTTCAACAAAATGTGTTTTATCAGGAGTCCTACATTTTGTGCATGATATTCCATTATCGAGTTTCCTGCTGCAACACATTCTTCAAAACTAGTGAGTAGAGAATTTATTTTGAAATAATTCAATAATTGTGTTCTTTGGCACCATATTGGAGATTGTAATGCAATTGAATATCTCAAATTCATTTATTGCCAAAAGAGAGAATATGACTACAAAAGATAGGACTATAGAGATATTATGATTGCATCTATTTTTTTAGATTCAAGGAATCTAGTTTGACAAGTACAAGTGTTAGTTTTTCATAATAACTCTCAAAATATTGAATCTAGAATTAACAAAAAAATATTTAGTAAAAAGTAATTCTTTTTGACTCTGATTTTTTAACAAAGACGTGATTGTATGATATTCATTGAGTCAGAGACATCTCGCGGTGTTAGCTGGGGGCCTAAAAGCTCACATAAACTAGTTAATACATTACAGAGTCTCCACAGCAAAGGAGACTGCTTTTTTCTCTGGGAAAATCAGTATCGAGCCAAGTTTGGATCCTAAAGTAATTAATATTCCAAAATTAGATGCAAAATATGTCATTTGGTGAAGTTGATACACTAAACATGCTTTTTGACAAACTCCAAAGTTTGTTTGATGAATCCCAAGGATACTATGAATCCTTTCTAGATACCAATAACATGTACAAAAAAGGTCAAATTAGTGATAAAGAATTCTTCCAAAAATTAGGAGATTATACAGTAGCGTATTCTGCATTAGAGTTTTTAGCAATCAAAGTGATTTTTGAATTAAAAAAATCCATGGGTTCAGGTTCAGGAAATACACAATCACCTGGTTTGATGCCAGGAATGGGGCAACCAGGAATGATGGCAGGAAATATGCCACCAAGAGCTGGCACTGCAGAAAACCCAGTTGGTGGAGGTCCACCAGGAATTGTTTCAGCACAAAAAGCATTCAATGATGTTGGTACATTGCCATCACCAGATCCATCATTAATGCCAAGACAAGCTGCACCTCAAAATAATGGAAATGGGTGTTCTTCATGTGGTGCAGAACTAAGACCAAATGCGAAATTCTGCACAAAATGTGGAACTAAAGCATAGATTAGAAATTAAAATTTAGTTTATTCTTGTGTTGTTCCACATTCAGGACAAAACTTTGCTGTTGCTGAAAGGCTAGTACCACACTCTGAGCAAAATTTTCCATCAGTTTTTTGTTCAGTGTAAGCATTTCCCATTAATCCAGAACTTTTAACAGCTCCAGATGGTTCATATTTTTCATCATCAATCAAAACAGGTTCAAAATCTTGTTCTGTTAGAAAGGTCATCATTCTTGGGATACCTTTGCCTTCATTGTTAGGATCTGGAACAGAATCACCTAACCAAAATGCAAACCTCATTAGGGTTAATTCTGGAGTTGAAAATGCCAAAGTGTGTTTTGACATGTATTCTTGTGCTGCTTTTTTGCCATCAAATACTTGCATGCAGATAATATTCGGTGTTTATGTATATTAGTTTCTGGAAAGTGGACCGGGAGGGAATCGAACCCTCGACATCCTCGTTGCGAACGAGGCATTATACCCCTAAACCACCGGCCCCTAAACTACTCTCAGGGTTGTGTTTTTATTCATTTATCAAATTTCACTCAAATGAGAGAATTATAGAAATTGTGAATTTTTTAGAAAATTAGAGGATTTAGTATTAAAAAAATAATAAAAACGAGTTTTTGAGATTTATGCTAGTGCTCTATCAATCATATTTTTGTATGATTCTTTAGAAGCAGCGCCTACTTGCTGGCCAACTATCTCACCCTTGTTAAGGAGAATTAAGGTTGGAATACTAAAGACATTGTATTTTGATGCCAATTCATTAGCCTCATCAACATTAACCTTGACAAATTTTACTTTGCCATCATAGTCACTTGCTAGTTCTTCAACTACTGGACCTACCATTCTACATGGACCACACCATTCGGCCCAAAAGTCTACAAATACAGGGATGTCAGAGTTTATCACATCAACTTCCCAAGACTTTGCATCAGAAATTTGTGTTATTCCCATTATACTGTTGTTTTGTTTTTCGTACCTAAAAATGTTCACCAGAATCAGCACCATATTTTTTGGGTGGAAAATAAATTCTGATATATACTTAAATGACGTTTTGACAAAACTCAGATATGAGTTCAGAGCTTAGAATAAAAAAATTAAGAGGTTCTGGGGGCTATGTAATGGCTCGTGTCACAGATGAACAGCAGATGAAAGGAAATCTGGGAGGTCCAGATCTGTTCTTGGCACCAATTGGCAGATTAGATGCAGATAAAATTTCTAAACATTTTTGCAATACTTGTGAAAAAGAATTTGAAGGTTCACCAAAGATTGAATTTGAGAATCCAAATGAAGAGGTTGCAGAAAATTTAATTCTTGCAGAAAGAGGACAGTATATCTGCAATACATGTGGATCATCAATTGCAGAATATAGAGAATTTAAGAAACAAGATGAAACAGGAGACGTAGGTAATGCAAAACCATTAGAGCCACAAACCGAAGTTTCCACACAAGCTGAACCCCCACAACAAGTAACTGAAAACACTCCACAACAAATTGAACAACCTGAGCCACAACAACCACAAGAAGAAACTACTCAACATAGTCCAACTACATCAGTTAGTTCAATTGAGGGTAGAGTAGTATATGATGAAAATGCCAATAAAATTGGAATTGCAAAACAGGTAGGAATTGATTCAACACAGTCAATGGTTTTGGTAATTACTCAAAACGACGGAACTGAAGGCAGCATCCCATGGAAAAATATCAGAAAAGTAGGAGAAGTCATATTATTAGGTAATCCAGAAGAAAGCGTTACTCCTGGAAAATGTTCAAACTGTGGATTTTCAAATAAAGAAGGTTCAAAATTCTGTGAAGAGTGTGGGACGCCACTTCAATAGCTAGTAAATTTAATCAATGACACTATAGGCGATTATGTAATTGACAAAAAAGTCTATTTCAAAAGGAATCATCAAAGATATTGTTATCGTTGCAGTTGGAGTTTTGGTAATTTGGATTGGTCTGCAAATTGCATTTGGGACACAAAATCCATTTTATGTAGTTGCAAGTGGCAGCATGATACCTGTTTTAGAAGTGTATGATGTTTTGATTGTTCAAGGGCATGAACCGTTTGAAGAAATTGAAGTAGGAGATATTATTGTATTTAATCGACCTTCTGATCATAATAGAGTGATTGTACATAGAGTTGCATCTATCTTAGATGATGATCCCAGAACAATTAGGACAAAAGGAGATGCAAACCCAGCATCAATTCCAGGTACTGATTTTCCGATTACTGAAAAAGAATACATTGGAAAAGTAGCATATACACTTCCACAAGTAGGATATATTACACAGTTACTAAAACCGCCAATTAATTATGTCATAATTGCAATTGTTATTGGAATTATGGTGGTTAAGCAGATGACAAAGAGGAAAAAGGAAAAGGAAACCACGTTTACAGACACAACAGACACTGATGATTCCAATACCATAGAAGAATTATCAGATATTGATAAGATTGAAGAAGATTCTGAATATTCTGAGCCAGTAGAAAAATCAAAAGAGATTGAAGAAAAAGAGGAATCTACTGAAATTAAATCAGATACATCAAATGAATCTGAAGAAAAAAAAGACTAAATCACTAAATTTCAGGCAAACAGGTTCACATGATGCCAAAAAAGGCATTAGATCGTCCTGTTTGCTTGGTGATAGAACTATGTGAAAATTATTAAAAAAGGATCCTGATAAATCATAAGTTTGAATAAGAGTAGAATTGTTTAAGTATCTATTTTCAATTTTAAAAAAGAAAAAAAGAGTAGTTGTTTCTAGTAAGTCACCGCATAATCTAGGGGTTGAGCCATCAGGATTCATCCAGGAGAGAATCCCTCTATTTCTATAACCTTTGCATTACCATTGCTATCTCGTGTAAGTTCAAATTTCATCCATGATTGGTTATTTGTTACATCATCAATGAAGATACCAGTTGGATTCCATTCATTTGTTAGATAATATTCGCCTGGTGTAAGATTTGTGATAGGTACTTCATTTCCTTCAGTTGATTGATAGTTGATCCATCTAGATTGAATTCCTTGTTCAGTTACTTCACAATCCCAATAAACTCTTTGAGAAGTTGGAGAGTTATCACCGTTAATTTTGTATACATCAATTATACAAAATCCAACTTTGATTGATGATGCAGTAACTCCATCAGGTAAAGTGACTATATCTCCTGAAACATTTGGTGTTGATTCTCTAACTGCAAATTCACCTATATCGGCAATATACCAAGGGTTATGTGCTGCATGATATTCAAATTCGCTTACAACTTCTGTCCAAACAAGATTTTCATTTTCATCACATAGTCTTTGTAGAGAATCTTGTGTTTCAGTTTCTGGAACATCAACTCCAGGTATTATTGGAAAAAATTCCAAGTTTCCAACACCAATATTTCCCCAAGCATTAGTAAATCTCAAAGTCTCAGTTTGCTGAATGTTTTGAACTTGAAGATGCTTTGGAATTGATGTGATTATATCGGGTATGAGTCAACGTCAGGGACGCCAACATTCCATTTCCACTAGGAGCTGCTACATCCAAAAGCATTGGTGTGGTAAACATGAATCCTAGTGCTAATAGAACTGGAAAAATAGTTGTTTTACGAAAAATTTTCTATGTTTATGTCATTTTTTGTTGTAATAAATTAGTAATTAATATACTATGACAACTAAAAATTCAAAAATTAATTGTGTTATAACAAAAGTTAAAACAAAAAATCTTTTGTAGATACTAAAGTACAGAGTCTTTTGTTTTAAAGACTCGTTTGAAATATTCTGATGGCTCAGATGGTTCTACAATATCATTTTTAATTCCAGCTAAATTCTTTGCCAGATTCTTTTTGTATCCAATTTGCATTTGCCTTTGTATTTGAATTCTTTGAGCCTGTGGAGAACCTGCACCATGCATTGATTCTGTAAGATACCCAACTGCATTTCTACCTAAAGTCATGTTTTCAATTAATCTAAGAATTCTCATTCTATTTTCAACATCTGTACCTTTTCTTCCAGCGAGATATTTTTTTAGTAATGGGCCTGCTTCTGGATGTCTAAAGTCTTTTTCAGAGGGAAGTGTAACTACCAATCCACCTGCAATGTCTTGTGCAAGTCTGCTAATTTCATAGGGGAATCTTGTGACATTGTGTTTACAAACTTGTGCAAGCATATCATCATTAAGATATACACCCGATTTCATCTTCTGACCTTGATGAGAAGATGCAATACCTGCTGCAAATATTGTTTCATTAAGATGAGTCATCTCAATAATCTTATCTTTAATGTGAGAAACTTTAGGAACGCCATTATAGTCTGCAATTGTTGCTGCAGCTCCGATTAGAACATCACCGAGTCCAGTTTTACAAACATAACTACGTCTATGATAGCATGTGAAACGTTCTATAAGCATTGATGCAAATTCATATTCACCATGCATGAAGACTTTGTCCCATGGAATAAACACTCTATCTAAGATGATTAGTGCTTCTTGTCCGCCGAATTTTGCATTACCATCATCAATATCACCTTCTTCCATACTTCGTGTATCACAAGATTGTCTACCGTAAATGTAAGTAACACCTTTTGCATCTGCAGGAATTGCACCTACAATTGCCCAGTCTTTATCATCTTCTGTTAATCTAATAGTTGGCATTAAAATTATCCAGTGAGAGTTTATGCAACCAGTTTGATGTGCTTTAGCACCAGAAACATAAACTCCGTTTTCATCAGTATCAACAATTCTTGTAAATAAATCAGGGTCTTCTTGTTCAGAAGGTCCTTTACTTCTATCTCCTTTTGGATCAGTCATAGCACCACCAATTACAAGATTTTCTTTTTGAACCATCTTTACAAATTCTAAAAATCTTTTGTGGTAATCTGTACCATGTTTTTCATCGATTTCAAAAGTTGTTGAATGTAAAGAGTTCAGTGCATCCATTCCAACACATCTTTGGAAACATGTACCAGTGTTTTGACCTAGTTTACGTTGCATTTTATTTTGTAAAACTAAATCTTCAGCACTCTCTGCAATATGTAAAAATCGATTTACTTTTAGTCCTGTAATTGATGAATCAGCAGAAGCTAATGCTTCCTCACGTACTGCAAGATCATATGTTTCTGCAACAGCATTAATTGATGGTCTAATAATTGGATGATCTACAGGTTCTTTTACTAATTCTCCAAAAAGGTAAACCTTAAGATCTCTGCCCCTAAGGCTTTCAATATAATCTTCACCAGTTCTAATCGTCTTTAAGACATTAGCCATGTAACAATATCATTTTCATGTGGTATAAATATTCTAAATTAATTTAAGCGTAAATTTAGGAATAAATTGCGATCAGAGGCCTATTCTGACATCTAGAATTCTACATCCCTTTCCTTTTTCCATAACCAGAACAGGATTCATGTCTAATTCTTTAATCTCTTTAAAGTCAGAAACTAATTGTGATAATCTCTGAATACATTCAGAAAGTTTTGTGATATCTGATGGTTTCTCGCCCCTAACACCTTGAAGGAGTTTTTGAGTTTTAATTGATGCAATCATATCATCTGCTTCTTTGTCAGTAACAGGAGCAAGTTTGAATGTAACATCTTTGAGAACTTCAACATAGATTCCACCCATTCCAAGCATAATGACCGGACCAAATCCAGGTTCCAGTTTAGAACCAATGATGAGTTCTTTACCACCTTTAACCATCTCAACAATCAAAACACCTTTGATCTCTGCTTTCTTGTTGTATCTTTTTGCATTCTTCACAATGGTTTTGAATGCATCTTTTACTTCAGTATCATTTGTGATATTAACTTTAACACCACCTGCATCTGATTTGTGAATAATTTGTGGAGATGCAATCTTCATTACAATAGGATAACCAATCTTTTTTGCAATCTTTACTGCTTCAGTTTCATTTTTAGCAAGTGCACTTTTAGGAAGTGGTAAACCATACGCTTTGAGAACTTCTTGACCTTCTTCTTCTAGGAGATTTGGTCTTTTCTCTTTTTTGACTTTATCAAATATTTTTTTGGCTTTAGCCTTGTCAACTTTGAATTTTGTTATCTTACCAGGAGAAGATTTTACCCAGTTAGAGAATCTAATCATTGCAGCAAGCGTTCTGATTGCACCCTCTGCATATGTATAATATGGAACATTCCCATCAGCTAAAATTTCTCTATTTGTAATTCCTTCATCTAATCCCATCAAACTTGCCAGCATTGTCTTTTTGTATTTTTTTGACATATCAACAATAACTTCTGCAAGTTTATCATAGTCTAAGGTTCCAGAAGGAGTACACATAGAGATAACAGAACCTACTTTTGGATGTTTAAGAACACGATCTAGTACATTATGAAATCTATTAAAATCAGCATCACCAACAATATCAACTGGATTTCTAGAACTTCCCCAAGGCGGAATTACCTCATCAATTTTTTTTCTAATACTGGTGATATCTGCCATCTTGATTTTAGCTTTTGAACAGGCATCTGTAGAGATAATTGCAGGGCCACCAGCGTTTGAAACAATAACTAGATCACCACTTGATGGCAATGGTTGTTTTGAGAAGGCTGTTGCATAATCAAACAACTCTTCCATTGTATCAACTCTAATGGCACCAGATTGTTTTAGAAGAGCATCATAAATTTCATCAGAGCCCATCAATGCCCCAGTATGAGACATTGCAGCTTTTGCACCTTCAGGACTACGTCCAGATTTGAGAACAAGTACTGGTTTTTTGAGTTTTTTAGTAATATTCTTACAAACTTTAAGGAATTCTTGTCCATTACCCATATCTTCAAGATACATTACAATGACCTTAGTTTGTTTATGATTTGCAAGAATTTTTAGAACATCAACTTCGCTCATTACAGCTTTGTTTCCAAGACTTACAACAGCAGAAAAACCAATTCCTTGTGCACTAGCATCTTCAACTAGTGCAGCACAAATTGCTCCACTTTGAGATACAAGTGCAATTTTTCCAGATTTTGGTGTAATCTTAAGAAAAGTTGAATTCATCATTGTTTTTGGATCAAGATTCATGACACCAAGACAATTAGGTCCAATTACTTGGATTTTGTATTTTTTAGCAATATCTTTTATTTCTTGTTCACGTTTTGCCCCTTCTTCATCAACTTCTTTGAAGCCAGCTGTGATGATAATTACTCCTTTGATTTTTTTCTTACCACATTCTTCTAGAACTGGTGCAACCAATGTATTTTTGATTACAATAACTGCTAGATCAATTGGTTTTGGAACATCTAAAACACTCTTGTATGCTTTTTTGTAAAATACCGTATCTCTTGAGGGGCTAATTGGATAAACTGTTCCTTTAAAACCATTCATAATGTTTGATGTGATAGTAGCTCCAACACTTCCTCTTTTGTCAGATGCACCAATTACTGCAATAGATTTTGGAGATAAAACGACAGATTCTGTCATGTAACGTTGATCAAAAGATTTTGTATAATAAAGTTATTCACAAGAATATACTATGTATAACTGATCGCTGGAATGAGAAAGTGGTTTCTATAGTGGTTTTTTACCACATAAACAAAAAAGGGGATTATGGTCTTCCTGCTAGCCAGGTTATGATGCTTGCCCGGAGATCATCCCAGAAATCATACAAGTCATCAATCTCTGCGACATTGTCTTGTACTGTTCCATTAACTGACGTAATCTGATTTTGAAGTGATGTGTTTTCTGATTCAAGATCTATGATCCGCTGACCTACATCTACAAATCCGGTCATGTTTCCTATTGCCCAAATCTCTGATTCAGTTAGGACATCATCATAAATTCTAATAAAATCGATGCTACCATTAGGGGTTCCAGACCACCCTCCTATCTTTGGGGCCTCATCATTTAGTATTGTAGTCATTGTTCCTGAACTGAAATCATTCACTGTTTCTTCAACCCCATTTGCCCACATTCTTACACCTGAACAATCTGTTGTATCTGTACCATCATATGTTACTGCAAAAATGTAATCTCCATCTGCAAACCTTGTTGCAGATTCACAAAAATGAACAACACCACTTGTATCATATTGTCTAAATGCAAGCTGTTCACCTCCTAACAAACCTACTATCATGGAATCCGTCGTAACTGGAGATAATGCAGATTTTATGAAAAACTGTGTTTCAGTTCCTAGATCATTCCAACCATCAATTTTAACAACTAATGAAAATGGATCATCATAATCAAAATCAAAGTTATTTTCATTGCTTAAATTAATGTCTGCATCATTATTATCAAATGTAAATCCTCCACCATAAGTAGAATCAACATACAATTCACTGCCCACACTTATCACTCCATCATTTCCATTTTGTGATGAATCTTGTAATGTGTTGTCAAAATTCCACACTCCTACTAAATTTTCAGTCCCTGCCAAATCTGACTCGTTAGGATAGATTAGCAGTTTGTGAGATATGTCCGCATCTGCAGTGGTTGTTGAAACAATTCCAAGCATTCCTGCAAAAAGAGTCATTGCCAGTACTATCGTTTTACTAATCATTGAGGTTTGAAAAAAATACTATGTTAAATATGATATTCATAATTTCATTGAATAATCACAATATTTGTAAAACCTTTGTTTTAAAAATTACAAAATTCACCAATACGTTACATAATCCATCCAAGGATTATGAAAAAAGAAAGGTTATGGCCTGTCAGTAAGCCAATCCACTATAGCATTCTTGATTTTAGTCCATTCCGTGTAGATGTAATCAATTTGGGAGGTGTTGTCCTGAACTGTTGCGTTTACTGATGCTATCTGGTTTTGTAGTTGTTGATTTTCTTGAGTTAAGTTCTCTATTTCCTCAAACAGATTTGGAGGAATGTATGTTACCTGGAGTTGAGGAGATGATGATTGAACCCAAATATCAGCAGATGTTCTATTTGGCACATCATCTGTTGCCATACCTATTGCAAACCAATCTTGTGTTAATGCATCCTGTAAATCTGAATCAGCTGAAGTTCCCAAATCTCTTGTTTTTGTTCCAGCACCATTGCAAATATTGTCTGATGTGAGATATGCAGTCCCATTAAGAATGTCATCCCAAAGATCACTTGGGGATGCAGTTATAGGATCAAATTGTATCGCTTTGATGTTACAATTATCTCCAGTGCTAGGAGCACCTATAGTTGTCTTGAAAGATACATCTGTTATTGTTGCAGAATTTGGAATTGTACTAATATCGAATTTATATGAATGAACTGAACAGTCAGGATAGTTTGTGTTTGTAGTTGCTCTATTGAATAAATTTGAATTTGCATTATAATCTGTACGTGTAGTAGTACAAGTTGATCCTGTGCCAGAATCTGATGCTACACCTTCATGAACTCCATTCACATATCCAAAAGTACATGTGCCATCGCCATTAGCTGTGTGATCATCTGGACAAATAACACCTGCATAAACCATTGCAGTATTGGTGGCTATCGTCATACTTACAGTCAAAAAAATCATTGCCAGTACTGTTGTTTTTCCTATCATTACGGATTCTCAAAATAATGGTAATTTTGTTGTTTGCATAATATCATAAGATAAGCATGAATCAAATCAGTTTGAACTAGAAAATAGTCAGTAAAAATACGATGTCAGAAACTTAAGACATGTCTGTGCTCTTTTTCAGAAACACTTTGCCGTCTTCTTCTACAAACATTATGGTGTAATTGTTTTTGGAATAATTATCTTAATCTCAGTAATTAGCTACCCAGCATCTTTCCTGCCAAATTCTCTTTTCTAGGAACCCAAACAATTGACAAATTTGAAATTTTCCCAATTATGCTCCAAGCTTCTCTTGCCAAATCACGTAGTTGTTCATTGTTTATTGCAAATTCATGATTTAACTGATTAACAGTATTTTTAGAATCACTAAAAATTGTGATTTCTTCTTCAGAATCAACAAACTTGTTTAATGCAGAAATTATTGCTAAATATTCAGCCTGATTGTTAGTAATTTCAGATTTTTTTTCATAAAATGATTCTCCAGTTTCTTTTACAAAGAAACCATATCCACCATTAGGGCCTCCTGAACCATCAACATAAACACTAATTCCCATCTTTATACAACCTCGTTATCTTTACACTTAGATTAACTACTATCATGTAAATGATTGTAGATATTCCTTGCGATGCAATTGATGCTAAATATGGATCATAATTTATTACTAGAAAATAATACTGTAGGACCCATCTAACTATAGTATAAACAATTTCTGCAATTCCAAGAGAGGTAACTAATTTTTTAAGATCATGTTTTAGTTTTACTGTATCAGTCTTACCTGATTTTAGACGATATTTCTTACGATTGTTAAGATAAAACAACCCACTAAATACAGAAAAGTAAATGGCATAATCAGCAATTGTAGTATATGTTGTGTTTAGATAATCAACTTGATCAGATAAAATTTGAGCAATGATTGCAGAAATTATAATTGATGCTGCAAATGCAATTAGAATATTTTTATTTAGTTTTAGATATTCTTGCAACATATATTTTGGCTGGCCTTGTTACAATTAAACTAAGATTAGTCCAAAGTAATTTTTAAGAATATTATTAATCCTACAAGCTCTGCAACACCAACTCCCAACATATATGGGAATATATCGTGTGAGAAAATTTGTTCCATAGAAAAATAAGCCATAGCTCCAATTACATTATGTAAGAATAGCATAGCTGCAACAACAATCATTCCAAGTGGAAGTTGTGCTCTTGTTTTTCCATACATTTTTCCAAATATGACAATCAAAATTCCCAAGATTCCCATATTGATAATTGAAACAATTGACAAAATCAGAGATGTAGGCTCCATTTAGAGAGAGACACCTCTTGAGCTTTTATTTACTTTTATCCAATTTTCCTTCAATTTCTTCAAATGTCTCCATATTTACTTCTAGAAAAGTTGAGATGAAAAACATAACACCGTATTTTTCGCCTGCCTTTGTTATCAAATTATTTTTTTCAAGTACCTTAATGTGATGTTGAATTGCCTTATAATCAAGACCTAACTCATTTGCTAATTGGTTAGTGTTTAATGGATTTTCTTTTAATTTTGAAATAATTTTTAATCTGTTTAACCCACCTCGTGAGCCAGCAAAAATGAACCAGAGTAGTCTTTTTGCATCAGGATCATTTACCATTATTAATGCAAAATCTTCTTGCCTACCACTAAAAGGTATTTTGTGCATAAATAATGAAAGTATAAAAAACATATCAGCCAAAAAATACTGAAATAAAAAATGATGTTAAATTACGATGCACCTCTGTATAGACCACCTTCTGAAGCAAGATCATTAATTTTTCAAGTAACATTGGGTTGCTCATTTAACGAATGTTCTTTTTGTGATATGTACAGATCAAAAGAATATTCAGAAAGACCATGGGAAGAAGTAAAATCAGAAATTGACATGATGGCAAAATATTTACCAGAAACTAGAAGAGTTTTTCTAGCAGATGGAGATGCATTAAATCTTGATTCAGAATATATGATAAAGATTGTAAAGTACATTAGAGAAAAATTTTCAAACATTGAACGAATTTCTTGCTATGCAATGCCCATGAACATTCTAAAGAAAACATCAGAGGAGCTAAAGAAAATGAATGAGGCGGGTCTTGACATGTTTTATTTAGGAATCGAGAGTGGTTCAGATATTGTCCTAAAAAAAGTAACAAAGGGCGCAATTGCAAAAACTATCATAAAGTCAGTCAACAAGGCAAAAGAAGCTGGATACGTAATGTCATGTATGGTGATTTTGGGATTGGGTGGTAGAAAATATTCAAAAGAGCACATCAAAGGAACTGCAGAAGTGATTAGTGCTTGCTCTCCACATTACGTAGGAGCATTAACTCTTTATTTAGAAAATGGAATTAAACAAGAATTTCTTGACAAGTTTGGAGGGGAGTTTGTTAGAATTGATGATGATGAATCATTAGAAGAATTACATGATTTAATCAACCAAATTAATACTAAAGATGAGATTGTGTTTAGAGCAAACCATGGCTCAAATGCATATACTATCAAGGGGACTTTCCCTCAAGACAAGCAATCAATGCTAGATAAGATAGAGTGGATGAAGCAACATCCAGAAATTATGCGTCCTCAAGGACTAAGAGGATTCTAAATAAAATTTTCTTGATTTAGATATACTACTTTGAATATATTTACTGAATAGTCTCCATCAAAAATCTTCTTTATTTCTCCATTTTCAGAATGCAACACTCTGAATTTGTATTCATATTGTCCATTTTCTGTCACATCAGTCTGAGCAAAATGTACTGCATCATTATTTTGAAAAATCTGAATTATGACAGGATAGCCTTCAACATGATTTGCAATTTTTCCTTCTACAAATGCCCATGGCAAAACATTATCTTCAGATGCATGAAAAAGAATTGTTGACTTTTCAAGTCCCAGAGTTCCACTTAATGGAATAATTTCTGTTTGAGGTTCATGTGTATGACCATTAATCATTATTTGACCATAATGTGGATGTGCAAAAATAGAATCTACAGATAGGGATATGAGGACAACTGCAAAAATACCTGAGAATAAAAGAGTGTAATTCATATGAAAATCTCATCAGAGCTTAATTTAAGATTTTTACTTTACAAATTATCAATTATAGGTTTAAGATTATCTGGCAATTCTGGTAATTCAGTGTGGCTCTCATTATTTTGAAGAATTTCAGGGCCTATACGTCGAACTTTTTGAGTTCCAATCAAAGTATCAATATTTCGTTGAATATCTTTTTCTGAAAGTATGGTTTTCAATTTTTCAAGCACAGTTGCTTCATCTTCATATTTTTTAATCCCATATTGAACCAAGATTGTTTTTTCTTCAGATGAAAATTCAGTCATAATTGTTCTAGATTGTTTTAGGCTAAAAATCTTTGATTATTAAAATACAGTTAAAATATGATGAGTTGTAAATCATCATGTTTGGTAAGTAAATTACAACTAATACAAAATGTTCTAGGTATGAAAAGATATGCTACAATTGCAATAGTTAGCGGTGTAGGGTTAGGAATAATCTATTATTTTTTAACAATGTCATTGCTACCTACTCATTTTGATATAGCAATAGAATTAGCTCCATCATATATTGTAACATCAATAGGATTAACAATTACAATATCAGCATTAGCTGGAATCAATTTTGCAATGATGGCCTTTAAAATGAAAAGAATGAAAATGATGAATTCGGTTAAATCAAATTCATCAGCAGTTTTAGGAGGAGCATTTGCTGCATTTACTCCAGGATGCCCTGCATGCACTGCTCCACTTGCAGTAATTTTAGGCGCAATTGGAGGATTATCATTATTTCCAATGCAAGGATTAGAATTGAAATTTGTTTCAGTAGGAGTATTAATTTTCTCTATTTATTGGATATCTAGAGGCCTACAAAGTAAAAGTTGTTGTAAAATAGGATGAATCAATTTTTGTTTTGATTTTCGTAGTAAAGTCGTATAACCTCATCAACTATAGTATTGGTATCACCATCTTTTTCAGAACTTACAAGAAGTAAGTGATCGTCACCAAGATAAAATGAGAATCGTTTAATTTTGTCATATTCACCAAGGGTGTAGATAGTTTTTCCTAGCCATTTTGACATGTCTTTACGTGTTTTCCAGTCCAATATTGAAAGATTTACTAGTTCTTTTTCTGCATGATCTGAAAGCAAGTTTTCTACTCCTTCCCTCATACCACCACCAATCCGAACTGCCCATTCATCATATACTGTTGCAAATCTAATTTTGGGATCAGCATCTAAAATTTGCGAACAAAATTTTTCATAATCCAATACTATTCGATGAATTATGAATTATTAAAGTAAAAAAATCAATTCAGGCGTTATTTACTAAAAATATGACTAAAAATAATATTTAAAATGGTTTTAGAAAATCTTATCATCTAGAAAGATTTCTTAGAATTATGGAAATTCAGGATGCTGTTGAAAAAATTTTGAAAATCAGTCCTTCTGTAAGAGTAGTGAGTGTCTGTGATCTCAAAGGCAATTTGTTGTTCTCAGCACGTTCTAAGAAGGTAAATCTTTTGGTGTCAAAGAAACAAAGCATGGCATCATTAAAGGCTGCAGCAAAAGATTGGAAACAACGCAAAAAACTGATGAGAAGTCTAGGAGCATGCAAATATGTTGTTGCAGAATATGACAAAGTCAAGAGATTAGTAATTCCTGCAGGAAAAAACCATATTCTGTATATTACCACAACTGCTTCTCTAGATCATAACAAAGTTGTTAGAAAAGTTCGTTCTTTCAAGTAACTAACAACTAAAATTTTTTTAAATAATTTTTTATTTTAAAATAATAGATAAAACCATCTAGGGAATATACATACATTAATTGTTTTAATCGACTATCAGAGTTTTCGTTTTCCAGTGCCTCGTCCTGAACTGACCCACATTCCTTTAGTAGATTTTACTGGTGTGCTTTCTATATCACCAAACTTAATCTTGCCAGTTCCACGACCTACTGTGATGTACTTGTTTGAAGATGCCTTTTTTCTTTCTTCTTGGAGTTTTTTGAAATCATTTCCAGCCCAAGCTGAGTCTTTGTCATCGACTTCAATTATTCTTGTACCTCTACCAGTTCGAATTTTTCTTTTTACCAAAATGAACCACATATAGATACTAATTATCATTAATAAGATTTTGAAATGTACGTAACTATGAGATAAAGTCATAATTTTGACTAATAATTATAGCATATGGACCTACGGGGATTCACCTACCCATTTTTGGGATAAAAATGGACGCAAATAGACTAAAAATAATAAAAAAATTAGAAGTTAGGAAGATTATTTTCTTCCAAGTAGGAATTCCATCCTTTCATGCCACCATCTAGTATTTGATAATCATATCCTTCGTTTGCCAAAGCAAATGATGCTATCACTGCTCTATTTCCTGAAGCACAGATAATCACAATCTCTTTGTCATTTGGAATCTCTGAAATTCTATCTGAATCATAGAGTTCGCCCAATGGAATGTTTACACTAGATGAAATTGCAGTCTCTGCAACTTCTTCAGGCTCTCTTACATCAAGCAAGAAGATATCTTGGTTTGAGTCTAGTTTGTTCCAAAGAGCATCTGCTGAAACTTTCTGATCATAGTTACTTTCTACTAATCCTTTGTCCCAGCTTTCAATACCTCCTTCAAGATATGATACATCTAATCCCATCTTGGCCATCATTGAAGCAGTTTCTGCTGCTTTGACACCATCATAACCAACTAGTACGACACTAACTGATGTTGGCATTTTAGGCAAAATCTTTTCTTTTGCATGATCATCACAGGATCCCTTTGCAGATCCTTCAATGTGACCTTGGTTGTAATCTTCTACATCTCGAATGTCAATTACAAACAAGAGTTCTTCTTGTTGCATTTTTGCATACAAATCATCAGCTGAGATTGCAAAGTCTGTGTTTGTTACAGTAGATTTATCCATGTATTTTTGGATTTTGTCTTGCAGTTGTTGTTTTAATTCAGGATCATCAACTGCTTGTTCAATCAAATTAAACATAATTTCATGATGTCTTTGCATTTCATCTAGAACTGGTTGTTTCATTTCAGAATCACCAACAGCACGCATTATCACATCATGCATTGATTCATGTTTTTTCATAGAATCATGCGTACCACTTTGCATCATGGTTCCCATTTGTTGATCTTGCATCATGGTTCCATTTTGCATCATGGTTCCCATCTGCTTTTGGTGTTGAGATGACATACTGCTCCAATGTTGTACCATCATAGGATTATTTCCCATCATTTGGTCAAATTTTTCCTGTGTGGTAAACTTCATAGAAACAGGATCATAGGTTGCTGAAAATATGGCATAGCTGGAGGCCAATCCGACAAAAAATACTCCAACTACAATTGCAATCCATAATGGTTGACTTACCATGAAAAATGATATGTGAATTTTGAATTAAAATAGAAGATACATTTTTCAATGATGAATTTCAAGTGTGGAAATCGTTTTTGGAAATTATGTATTTTTGTAATATATCATCATGAGATAACCTATTCATGAAACTACGATTAAAGAATACAAATTTTTCAGAGAATATTGGATTCTATGCCAAGATTACAAGAAAATGTCTTGTTTGTGATAGTGCAAAGATTTTTTCAAATGAATTGGGAATATCATGTGACAATTGTGGTTCCTCACTAGATTTTGAATAAAACAGTTGTATGAGAATTTAAAAAATAAAAAAAGTGATGTTAGTAATCTAACACTACATCAACTTCGGATAGTATTTTTTGAATTTTAGGCATGTATGGATGAGGATCAACTTCTACACCACGTAGAAGATTATCTACATCAAAGCTTCCTATGCAATGTTCACATGCAATAACCCTACCACCATTGTTCAAAAATTCCTTTAGGGCTTCATGCTGAACTGTAAGGGCTGTAGGTCTGTCTTCATCTGCAATGCGAACACCATCAACATCCAAGAAAACTATTACATCTTTTCCAGCACTTTGAAATGCCTTGGCATGTTGAATGCCCATCATAGATGAATGTACTTGGTGTTGACTGTTAGGATCTCCACTAGTGATATGAACAACATAGAGTCTATCATCATATCCAGTGCCTAATCCCATTCGTGCCCGTTCACCTTCTAGTCCTAATTCAGAAGAACTTTGAGCACCAATTAGGGCATCTGCCTCATAATTTCCACCATGGAATGATATTGCTGCAACAACCAAAAGAGTAGCCAATACAGTTCCAGAAATGGAATATTTCAGAATTGATTTCATTGCAAACTAATAATAAAAAATTAATTAAAAATCAAACATACATTTTCCATTGATGGCTTTCAGATGTGGAAATCATTTTTGAGATTAATGTTTGTACCACAAAATATTAAATTAAATAAAAATAACTTTTGTTTTTTAAAAAATAAAAAATGGTCTTTAAACCAATTGACTAACTTTTTCTTTCTTTTTCATACTTGTCATCGTCATCTCTTTCTGATTCGTGTTCTTGTTCATGTTCTGATTCGTGTTCTCTTTCTTCAGAATCATGATATCTATCGTCATCATCATAATCTCGTTCATATTCGTCATCATCGTATTCATCATAATCAGCAAATGCAACTTGTGCACTTGAGATAGTTAAGACAAGTACAGCACCTAAAAAGAGTGCAGTGATTGATTTTTGTTTCATATGTATAGTATGGTAAATTTGAGATTAAAATGCAGAATACCTTTTCCATCAATGGCTTTCATTGTTGGAAATCTAGATTGAAAATTATCTATTTTTGTAATATAGAATGTTACCGTAATTACATTATGAAAAGCCAACTAGCAAATCTAAATTTCTCAAATCAACGTAAAGTTCACCAAAGAAAAATAAGAATTTGTCTTCAATGCGGTAGCGGAAATACATGTGTAAATCAATATGGAATATTCTGTAAGAGTTGTGGATTTTTGTGGGAACTAAAATAAAATGACAGCAGTATGTAAAGGGATTTGTGACACACTGAAAAGTACTGGAATTGCAATGAAATTGAAATATCAAGAAGGGCAGAAACGATGTACTCTTTGTGAGGTGTTTATAGATTGTAAAGGAAATAGGTGCCCTTGTTGTCGCATCAGATTACGAACAAAATCAAGAAGCAGTCGCTCAAAACTCAAAAGAACAAACAGAAATTACCAATAAGCACTAGTTCCCATACCATCATTGTCTACGATTTGTACATCTAATGATTCTAAACCAAATATAACATAGATTGCCTTTAGTCTATTTTGATAAAGAAAGTATTTCTTTCCATCATCAGTAACAATAGAACCTGTAACTTTGAGAATTTTGCTTTCCTCAAGTTCTTTTACACGTCTATATGCAGTAGTCATTGGAATATCACATTCCTTGACAATCTCTACAACAGATTTTGGTTTTTCTATGGTATAGTTCATGATTGTTCTAGAATAATCATCAGATAATGCTTTTAGAATTGCTTTTCTAAGATTAGAGTCCCTTGCTAGAATTTTAAAATCTGCCAATTACAGAAATTCAATTTGTCATAACATATAATCTTGATTTAATAAAAAGAAAGAATTGAGGAATTTACATTCCTGATTGTGCTTGAATCATTGGATTCCATGCCTTCATTCCACCTTCCAATACCTGAAAGTCAACACCTTCTTGTGCAAGGGCATAGGTAGCAATTGTTGCTCTGTTTCCAGAACCACAGATGATTACCACTGGTTTATCAGTAGGAATTTCATCCATTCCACCTGGTTGAAATATTTGGGCAAGTGGGATATTTACTGCACCATCAATTTTTGATTCTAATAACTCATTAGGCTCTCTTACATCAAGTAAGAATATGTCCTCATTTGCATCAAGTTTTTGCATCAATTCTTTTGAATCAATCACTGTTTGAGAACGAGTCATAAGATCCCCATCCAAACTAATACCTCCATCAAGATAGAACGTCTGAATTCCCATCTCAGTCATGGCTTGAGCTGCTTGTTTTGCTTGAGTTCCATCATCATCAACTAAAACAAAATTGTATGTTGATGCAACTTCAGGCAATCTATTTTGGATTGTTTTTACTCTTTTTTCTAGAGTTGTAGAATCTAAAACATCATGAGATGCGCCATCAATATGACCTGACTGATACTGTTCTGCAGTTCTAATATCTATAACAAAAACACGTTCGCTGTTTTGCAGTAACACATCAACTGTATCTGCATTTACTGCAAATTTATCAACAGTGTCCTCTACAGTATTTGTCCCCAAAACTATTGCACCAGTTATTGCAATTCCAACAATTACAGATGCAATAATTCCAATATTTTTTGTTTGCATAAACAGAGAAAAACATGAATCATTATTATATTAAAACACATTTTTCATCAATAGTTTTCAAGTGTGGAAATCGTATTTTTGCAATATATGATTAAAATGAAAACTATATCCAATGAGTTTTACACATACGGTAAAAACACAAAAGAGCATTGATGAGGTAATAACTACTCTGACAGAAGATCTAAAAGAAATAGGATTTGGAGTGCTTGAGACTCTAGATTTTAAAAAGATTTTAGCAGATAAAGGACTGAAATTTGCAGATAATTACAGACTCATGGAGGTATGTAATCCCAACTTGGCAAAACAAGTTCTAGAGGCAAACCCAGACTTGGGATTATTATTGCCATGTACAATTGCAGTATATCAAAAAGATAATGAAAATTACATCAGTTTGGCAAGACCTACATCTTTACTTTCTATGGTATCAGAAAATAATCTCAAATTTTCAGGTGAAGAAATAGAAGACAACCTCATAAAAGTAATTGAAAAAGCAAAATAATTTTTAAAAAAAATAGAGTTATGGAATTACCACATCAACTCTATCTTGTAGTCTGTCATAGTATCCATTTAATTCCATTGCAGGAACATAAAATGTAGCAGATACTATATCGCCAACTTGTGCACTGCATTGAGGCACAACAACACTTACACCATACTGAGATTCTCCAACACAACCATGCTCAATAATTGCAAGCACAGTTACATCTTCAGTGACCTGTGTTGGAATAAAGTTCCATGGAGTGAGTGTGAAAACAAGAACTACTGCTAGTCCTGCTGCCATCAATGCAATAATTGCAAGTCGTGGCGGTTTCTTTTGTTTTTGTTCTAACATTTTCCTCATACTAATTAGGAAAAAATTAGTTATAATATCAAGAAACAATTTCTGTATGTGACAACCACATATGGAAATGGCCTTGGTTGTTAAATCAGCTAATGCCGTATATTACATGTGTGTTGATGTGCAGGTTCAAAAATCCTACCCCGATAATTGTTCCAAGAAACTAAGTGGTTTTAGTATTACCACAACTGTATTGTTCGTCCTACTTTTCAGTATTGGAACGATACCTGCATCAGCACATACTTCTGTTGATATAGATAATATGCAAATTGATGTAGGGTGGAGTATAGAACCTCCTGTTGTAGGAATCAGAAATGATTTTGTCTTTAAAATTATTGAACATGGTGAAAAAGAAAACACCTACACAGGAATTACTAGTGCATTCAAAAATTTAGAAGCAACTGCAATGTATGGTGGAGCTATTAAAAAAATTAACATTAATTCTGACCCAAGACCAGGATACTATTTTTCACCTGTAATCCCAACTAAAACAGGGTCTATTGTAATTGATCTTAAAGGAAATATCAATGGAATTAATGTAGATGTTCAAATTCCAATTGAGGATGTAGAATCAACTGCAATTCTAGACTTTCCACAAAGAAACTCCCAGACATCAGATTCTGAAGTATCTGCCCTAAAAAATGCAATTTCGTCCTTACAAAGAGAAGTATCTTCTATCAAAGTGAATTCAGATGAAGGTTCCAGCATTGATGGAAATTATGATTTGGTGATTTTTAGCTTATCTATGGCTGTAGCAGGAGTGGTTTTGGCAATTGTTGCTATGACTAGAAGATACAATCATGTTGCTTTGGTTAATTGAGGCTAGAGTTGTCTAGTATTTTGGTATGATTTCCATACTTGAAATCCACTACTGAAAAATGTATTCTTGATTTTTAATCAAATTTGCACTAGTATATTCATGTCTGCAATAAAGAGACAACCAAATCAAGTAAAAAGTTCATCAGATAAGAAATCACTACTAGTTATTGGAGGAGTCATTGCAATAGCTTCAGTGGTTTTGTTTGCATATCTAATGTGGTATGTAGCACCAGAGGAGAATTTGGAAAGTGTCAAAATAGTAGCAGTTACAGAATCAGGATGTATTGGAGAGACCTATGATGGCTATGCAGTCAACATAGGAGCATGTGATGCATCTCCAGGAGAATGGGTTACTGCAGCAGTTGACCAAAAAGCCAAAGAAAGAGCAGCATTGATGAACCCAACAAGTTAATTTTTTCTTCTTTTTCTTATTTTTAGATTGAATCCACGTGGATTCACCCATATACCATTTTGGGGTTAAAAATGGACGCAGATAGGCAAAGATCAATCAAAAATTAATTCGCAACATCAAAATGAATTATTTCTGTAAACTGGTAAGATTTTTGATTATTTGCTTTATCTACAAGATTCATTTGAGTTAACCCCCATTTTCCTGGAGGAGAACCTTCTGGCAAGATCAAATCAATTTCATATTTTTTTAGATTATTAGGAATTCCATCAAAAAATAAGGTATAGAAATTTTCATGATAATGATAATTAAAATGATCAATGCCTTGCGGATCACGTAAAGTGTAGCTTACCAACCCCAATCCAGATTTATCATCACTTGCAAAATACACAATATTGACATGAGTCTCACCATTTGGTGTCTGAGGATTTGTTGGAATTGCAGTTATGGTAATATCATTTACATCAAGATATGGGACAATGACATCAGGATTGTCAGTAGTTATCATAATAGAGTGATTTTCTTCAGAGAATTCTGTAAAATCTACACTTTGTTGATTTCCAGCCATGTCTTCCATTTGAAAATACATTACACTATACAGACCTGATTGGTTATATTCTGTTAATTCAAACTCTACATTACAAGTTTGTTTTAGATTATCAAATGTCCCCCATGAATCCATACTGTAACTCTCAAGGTCTTCATGTGCAATACGAACAAAACAATTTTTCATTTGACGGTTTTCATCTACTTGCCAAGAAACACTTAGAATTTCAATGGGCTTAGAATATTTAGAATTGTCTTTTGTTTTATCTAATTTCAAAGTGCTAAATACATAATTTGGAGGAATTACATCCTCATCGGAATTATTTACAAACAACTTCCAACCAAAATCATTTTGTCCTTCAAATCTTTGATTGCCATTTTGATCAGTAAGGACTATCTGATCAGTATACCAGAATCCATTTTTTGCATTCACATCAATTACTAACTGTCCACTTAGAACAGAACCCAGAGTTCCATCAACAGGATACAGATAAACATCCTCAAATGTACCAATCTCACTGAACAAACGAAGATATGCATGTTTTGCACCTTCAAATGAATTAGTTGCTTTAAGACCAATAGTAATTGTTACATTTTTGTTTTCATTTTCTTTACCATCCACTTGAATATCCACATTAGTTATCTTCCCAGGATAGATGTAATCAGGTGATAAATTATACACATCAAATGTTAGATCTTCACGAATTTGTGATATGTAGATACTTCCTTGCATAATTTTATCTCGAATAAATTCATATTTTTCCAATGAACGAGACTTTAGTTTATCAGGATTTGTAACAAAATATGCAATGCTTTCGGCCATATCCTCATCAGGATTTATTGCATGTGCGTATGAGCTTACAAATTCAGTTGTTTTACTAGTAGACCACCCTGAATCACTATTGTCTTCATACCAATTTCCAAGTAATATCCAATTATTTTTTAGTTGATCAGAAAATAGATGTTCCCACATAAAATGGGATTTTTCATGAATAATTAATCGATGTAGATAAGAATCATCTACACGAAATGCAGATTCCATAAATTCAATATAACCTGGATTTAAAAATGACCACGCTACAGCTGGTGCTTCAGGATATAATGGATGAGGTACGCCATCTGCTCGCCTGACTAAATATTGTAATTCATCTATTGAATGAAAGCCATCAGGCATCTCTTCAAACATGTTGATTATTTCTATTATTTCCCATGAATGAAATTGTTGAAAGCTGTTTTCAGATTCAACAGTTGTGTTTTGAGTTAATTTCTCATAATCAGGAATTACTGTAGAAACACCATATCTTTCATTGAGGATTTTCTCTATTGCATCTTTGTTGTTTCCACCTTCAGTTACAAAATTAACAAGAGCATGATGAAGTCTTTGGGAAAAATATTTTCCACGTTTATCTTCTATTTGAACAATTTTTGGGTTTGCATTTTCAAATGCATCCAAAGATATTGTTATAATTTGAACAGAATCATTATTTGTAATTCTAATATCATCATCAATATGTTGATCAGTTAAAATCCATTTGGAGAGATTCAAGTTTTGATTTTGATAATAATTTCTGCTTTCTTGAGGTATTTTCTTCATGGTCTCAAGTATTGCATAAGAGTGATCATCTTTCCATTTTAGATTTTCATCACTGAGTAAAACTCCATAATCATGTTGTAATTTTTGTGCAGTGGAAATATCAGGAATGATAACAACATCATCTAAAAATTTAATTCTCAATGGTTTGTTGATATGAGAACTATACTCATAGCCTGAAATTGTATCATCTTGTATCCAATGAAAAGCATAATCACTATCAAAATCATTGATTATGTTTTGATTAGAATCATCAATTACACTAATTGATGATAAATCGTGTATTGATTCACATTGTATTTGACACTCAGATAACAAATTAAATGGAACTGTTCCCCCACATCCACCCCAAATGAAATTATCACATGATAAAGTTTCAGAATTAAAATAATATTTTTCAAATGCAGCTTTACACAATCCAGGATCAGGTTCTACATTACAAGAATCTGTGTGATTAGTAAAAGGTTCAATCGGCATCATGCCCCATCCTCTCTCTACTAATTTTTCTGAAGTTGTGGGACTCACACAATTAGGCTTGTTATTTGATAATTTGAGAATTACAATATTCCCCATACTACATTCTTGTGAAAATGATTCTTGTATTCCAAAAAGTCCAAACAATAGCAATGGAATCACTACCCAAACCAGCCTCATAATCAAACGTTTTTGTGAGGAGATTCATAAATTGTTCTATGCCATTTTTAATCGACCTAACAAATGTTAGCACAATATTACTTTAAATGCAAAACAAGTCCCAATATTTTTGAAATGATTTTGTTAAATGAGAAAGATCAAAATGAATGATGACTGTAAAAATTGTCCACACTCAAAAGAGGATCATAAGCTGGCATTAGGTCGCATTGGTACAGGGGATTTTTTACCAGGTACATCAATGCCAAGTGGAAAATTGCAATCAAAAATATTGTGTACTAAATGTTCATGTAAAAACTACGTTCCAAAAGAAGTTTGAATACTAGTTAAACTGCTTATTGTTAAATGAAAATTTATGTTTGAAAATCATTTTTGAAAGTACTGACTCCGTAGAGGCCCATCTATTTGTTCATAGATAAAAAAGATTCAATTTAGTATCCACGGGGATTCAGCCACTGTTTTGGGGACAAAATAAGACGCAATTAGGCTTAACATGTTATGCAGTTTACCAAGTACTAATCATTTCCATATATCTAAAATTATGATACAAGATTGAACTTGAGGTTAGATTAAATACAAATTTTGCAAACAGAATTATGAAAAATATTATTGAAACAATTGTTGACTTTTTTACTTCACTACTCGGGTAAAGGAGTCATCATGACTAGTCCTGAATTATCAGGAACAAATCTTATCATGGAAATGTCTTCTCCCAAAACATTTCCTTTTGCATCTAATTCATCAGGAATCTGACCATCAACTGTCACTACCATTTTTGAAGTGACAAATTCATTTGGAACATACATTACAACATATTGCGGTCTGTCAATTTCAAATGAAATCAATCCTATCTCATGGACAAATTGAAAATTCGATATTATTGCAGGACTTTGTATATCAATTACTTTAGATGTTCCTTTGACAAATTGGGGTTGGAATTTTTCTCTTTTATCTAATGTCAAAGAGTCTGTTTCATATTTTTCTGAATCTTGAATTTCTCCTTTTAACCCATCAATACAGTAATTTTGATCTTGTTTATTCTCAATTAATTCACATAACTTTGTGCCTTGTTTAAAATCATGATTAGTGAAAAATGCCAGAGTTCCTCCAATAGACATACTACATTCAGCATAATCAATAGTATTCAATTTGGATTTACTACAGAGATTGTTGATTACATCGGAAGTAATTCCTTGTCTTGTTAGAACATTATCCGTATATTGCATCATTACTCCTCTCACACACAATCTATTTTGATAAAATGACATATCATGACACAATTTCAAAGAAGAATCCAGGTCATCATCAAAATAATGTACCATGCCATGTCCTAATCCATGTACACAATCTTGATAGTTTGAAGAACCTATCAAATCATTGCACATAGAATCATAATCAGAAGGAAATTGTGCTCCATCTTCTTGAACATCATGAAAATATGCCGCTATTACCCCATGAAAATATCCTCCCCTACACATTGTTCCATCCATTCCAATTAGATTTTCAATAACATCTGGATTTTCATTAAAAGCTACGTGTCCTACTTCATGAGAAACAAAATGACAATCATCAATTAATCCAATTTTAGATAATGCTATTGACAATTCCAATGCATCAGAATTGTTTTCTTGATTCTCTGCAATCTTGCCAAAAAATTCAGAGTAACATACAAGACGCAATGTTCCATCATCCATATCTGCACATACACGTAGGTCTTGGAGATATTTTGTTGCCAGTTTTTCTGAAATAGGTAGAGGATCAGAGTCATCTACATCTAAAATTCCGTCATTATCATCGTCTGTGTCTTTGAATGAACCTATTCCATCAAAATCAAAGTCTGCCCAGTCTGTAGGATCAGTGTCAAACTGGTCAAGAGAATCAAAAATTCCGTCATTATCATCATCAATATCACATTCATCTCCTAGTTTGTCTGAATCAAAATCTGTCTGATCAGAATTAGTATTTCTTGGACAGTTATCAAGAGAATCAACTACTCCATCTCTGTCTCCATCAAATCCAGCTGGTTTTGCATTAGACACATCATCAAAATTTAGCAAGAGGAATGTAACTGACAAGCCAATTGCTATGACAATAGGAATGATGAAGAATTTACTAATAATCAATTATTTTTTTTTGAGATTTGAATATACTTGGTTTATGATACAAGATTGAACTTGAAAAAAATTAGGGTAGTTTTTCATAACAATCTAAAAAATAGGCAGGAATTAGATGAACCTAGCAGCCGAACAGTAAAGAAAAAATCACCTGCCAATTATGTTTCTAGTTACTGCCTAAAACATTCTATGATACAAGTCTAGATCTGAGAAAACAAAATTTATTAAAAAACTGTAATTATTTGTAGAATAGGTTAAATTCTTGATTTAGCAAGTGACAACATGCCAGAAATGCTAGAATCACCACAAGAAAAAATCTTAGAGTTTATAATTAACAATCCTAGTTCCCACCTAAGAAAGATTAAGAATAATTTGGGATTCTCAATGGGTACAATTCAATACCATCTCAACATTCTTGAGAAAGAAGGAAAAATAAAATCAGTCAAAACAAAGTTTTACAAAAATTATTACCATATTAGTGAATCTGATGATAAAGTGCTTTCTGTGTTTAATTTAGAATCTCCACGAAGTATTATCTTGTATTTGCTCCAACATGAACCATCCACACATCAAGATATAGCAAAAAGAATCGAATTATCATCTTCAACTGTTAGTTGGCACATGAAAAGATTATTGGAATTAAATATTGTAGAGTCAGAATATTCTGGCAAATACACGTTATACCGTCTTGTCAACAGAGAAAATGTATTAGAGAATCTTAGAAAATGCAAATCAACTACATGGAACTCTATAATTAACAACATGGTAGATGTCTTTTCAGCATTTGAACAGAAATAACATAGATCTGGAATGTTAGAATCATATCTACTAGTAATATCAGATATTTTTCTACAGCTTGACTACCTTAATCCATTTGATGATCCAGAAGATATTGTTACACAAGATGACATCATTGCAGGTTCTGTGACTATAGCTATTGCAGGATTATCCATATTTCTAACAATCATGGCAGTTTCGGCATATAGGAAAACAGGAGTTTCTCAATTAAAGTATATTGCACTAGCTTTTTCATTATTTACAATTTATTTGGGAACAGAAGCGTTACAAGAATTATTCACATTTGATGATGACTCTTTTGACTTGTTTTTGTCAATCATCATGATGTTTATTCTGATTAGTTTCTTTTTTGGAATTATGAGAAAAAAGAAAAACCAAGCTTAGAAACCATGTTGCTTTGTCTTAATTTTTGGACTCAGTCTAAGTGCAATATTGCAACAAGGGCATCGAAATCCTTTGACTCTTAAAAAAATACAGCAACAAGAACACCATTTGAAGCCATTTTCATAGCTTAGTTTGTTTGAATCCCCATCGAGTTTAAAATTCCCACATTTGTTATTACACATAAAAGCCATTTTTCTCAAACAAAATTCAGGTTATGAATTAATTATGAAAATTAATTCAAAAGTATCAGTTTTGATTCTCAATAATGTATCAACAAAAATATGTATTTAGAATTTTATGATACAAGATTGAACTTAATTATGCCTAATTGATTTTATTTCAAATTAACTTTACAAAAAAATTACCTATTTTTTATTTTTTAGTACAACCTTCGATCCGACTCTAGAAATTTCAAATCAAATGATCATTTTTTTGAATAATGTGAATTAACTTTATTTTTCTTAAATCAATTTCATGTACAAAATAACTTCGATAGTAATATTATCATGTATGATGGGATTTTTTCTGGTAAATCCAGCATGGGCAGTAGAAGATTACATGCTTACTGTCAGTAGTTCATCAGAGTATGAAGAAGGAGAATATTCAGTAATTGAAGGAGAAACAATAACACTGTATGAAAAACCTGTTTCTGAGGTTGTAATTCATGTGTACTTTCCCTCAGGGATTGTAAAAACTTTAACCAATTCCACAGGACAGTTTTCAGCAACATCTCCTGCACCTCTGGAGATTGGGGAACACGACATAACAGTTTATGCAAAAAAAGACAATAAATTCACAAACGCAGAAATGACATACCAAGTAATAGAAAGCAAAGCAAAGAAAATTCAGGAACCAGTGATAAAAACTCCAAAAACAACTGATAAAAAAATAGAATTGGATCCGTTTTCAAAAATGATACAAGAGCTTGAAAAACAAAAGAATGACGAAGTAAAGAGAGAAACAATCATCAAAGATAATCACAAAATTGATGAGAAAAGAAGACTTGCTCAAGAAAATCTGCGAAATGACTTGAAAGAAGATGAAAAGCGAAATGAAGTCAATAGCCCTAGAAATGTTTTCTACAGATTCATACAGGAAGTAGACAGTTCATTTAGAGGAATATTCTGGCAACAATTCTTGTTTACAGAAAAGATTTCTCAGCAGGCACATGAGGCCAAAGAAGAGGCACTTAGAGACGGAAAATCCTCATTTGAGGCCATGAAAATCTTTCAGCAGGAAGCTGCTGTAACACAGAAAGAGATCATGGACGTAAACAAGAATCTAAGTGTAAAATACGGTAACTCTACATCAGATGTCCAAAATCTGTTTGATGAGAATGGAAAACTTCCTAGAGAGGATTAACCTCACTATTTTTTAATTAATTATAGTGTAAAGTCTATTTCATTTTGAATATTTTCAAGTATTATCTGAATTCAAATTTTATGATTCAGTTTTGTATATGACTTGAAATGTGGTTGTGACATCATCTATACCATCATTAACTAATACAGTATAGATTCCAGGTGCCAAGTTTTCTGGAATCTGCCATACTTCAGAAAAAGCACCATCCTTTGTTACCTCAGGAAATAATTCAAAAGATTTCTCAGCAGACATTATCTGAATTATAGCTTGAGATTCTAAATCTATACCTGTTCCTGAAATGGTTACAAACTCTCCTTGCAGATATGGCTCTTCTTTATCTAGTTGTACTGTTAGGATTTTTTCTTCTCCTTTTACCTCAAAGGTTATTTCAGAAATTCTTTCACCATTGCTAACCTTAACTGTCCAGAATCCACTCTGTTTTCCAAGAGAAAGCTCTAATGGATATATGAATTTCCCATCATTATCAGTATAATATTCAATTTTATCAATGACTTCTCCAGTAGGATCAACCAATTCTATTAAAATCTGGGTATTATCTGAAGACTCTCCAATAAGAATAACTGTCTCTCCAATTTTGTAATAATTGTCATCCACTTGAATTTCAATAGGAGCAGTTCCTATACTCAATCCTACGGTAAATTCCTCAATTGTTTCTTCAGAAGCATGATTCAGTACCAAATAGTAATTTCCTTTTTTGTAACCTGAAAGATCTAGTAAATATTCAGCATGTCCTGTTTTGTCGAGCAGTACGGTATCCTCAGAACGTACATCATCACGTGAGTCAAAAACTGTCAATGAGATATTTTCGGAAATGGGTCCAAAAATTTCAATTGAGGCTTTAGAGTCATAATCAAAGTGGAATTTTTCAATAACAGCTGCAATTTCTCCTGTTGATTCTCCAATTTGGACAGGTACTATTTCAGAGTCATTTCCTTGTTTTAAAATCAAAAAGTATGTTCCTTGAGTAAAAGAATTATCGGTTTTTATTTCAAAATGCACTAGACCAGAATCATCAATCTCTAAAATGTCTGTGTAAACTTTATTCCCATCAGAATCTTCTAGTTCCACTTCAAGACTTGTGTTTGGCTTAGATTCACCTGTAAAAGCCATTGTAGCACCTAAAACATATGTATCACGTGCAGATTGCACTAAGATTTTTTCAGGAGAAATGTCTGTGTCTATTTGGACTTCATCTAATGAATCACCAGTGTCATTTTCTGAATCTCTAAGAACAGAATCTACAATTTCTGCCCTTTGTGAGTTAATCCATTTTTCTACAGAGGATAATTTTGCACATATTGCATCTCCATTGCTTCTGATCATTAACTGTAGTTCATTTTTACATTTTACATCTTCTGCAGACACTCCATTTGCCATTTGTTTTCTTGGAGAGTCTATATCTCCTAGTGCCGTAGAAGAGATTAAATCAGTACACAATACTAAAAAAAGAAAAAGAAAAATCCGATTCATATGTTCTGACAAACTTTTCATAATTAAAACCCTTTTTACACAAAGATACTTTCCATTTGGGTATCAATGAATGAACAACCAAAGAATTTTTTCACTTCAGTTATGTTATTCTTTCTAGCTGGACTTTGTGAGATTGGTGGAGGATATCTAGTATGGAAATGGCTTCGTGATCATAAAGGAAAAGTTTTGGGTTTGATTGGAGGATTGGTTTTGTTTTCTTATGGAATTGTAATGACTCTACAACCTGCAGATTTTGGTAAAGTCTTGAATCATTTTTGGGTAAAAATATTGGTTCAAAGTTCAATTAGCACTAGAAAAAAATATCAAAATTCTTCAAATACTGCTAAGAAATTTTTTTAATGTTGAGTCAAGATTCATTAAAATTTGCAGATATTAGAAACTACGTACTAGAAAGATTTGAAGATGTCAAAACTAATCCTTCTATGAACAAACTAGTGAAATTTCATACTTTTAACAAATTTCTTTTCATGGCTTGCAGCCAGATAGAATTAAACAAATTAGGAAAAATTGTAGCAAACCAAGAGAAATTACAAACTAAAGACGTGCTTGACAGTTATGAGAAACATCTAAAGAATATTTTATCCAAAACACCAACTCGCTCTAGACATGCAAATGTATTGCGAAGGATGTATGGTCATTTTAATAAAAAAATACCAAAATCTGAGCAAAAGACAATTGAACATCTGATTTCTGAATATCAAAATAACAACATAACGCTAAGTGATATGTTGTACAAACTAAGAACCATAACATCTGATATTGATAATATGTATGTTGTAAAACAATCATATTTTCTTTTATTTGCAGACAAAATTTAGCTTAATTGTACAATCATCGTTTTTGAATTTTGGAACGTGATTATATAAAATTAGAATTAGCAGAAATCACTTTTTGAAAATATTTCTTTTGCAGTCTTTTCCATCTCTTCAGGAGAAACATCTCTAGTGTGTGTGGCAATAGCCCAACGATGTCCATATGGATCCTGTATCTGACCATACCTATCGCCCCAAAACATGTCTGCAAGTGGCATAATTTGAATCGCTCCTGCATCAATTGCTTGTTTGAATAGCTTGTCTGCATCTTCAGTGTAAATATGCAATGCAGTAGAAGTTCCACCCAAGGTGTTAGGACCAACTGCACCCATGTCAGGAAATTCGTCTGCCATCATGACAAAAGAATTTCCAATCTGAATCATTGCATGCATTATTCTACCATCAGGCATCTTACTTCGATAAATCTCTAGAGCACTAAATGCTTTTTTGTAAAACTCTAGTGCATTTTCACAATCTTTAATCACCAAATGAGGCGTTACAGAAGAAAATCCTTGTGGAATTGCATCAGTCAATATAACAAATTTTTATATTTTGCATATTAATGATTCTCCAAATTATGAATATTAGCAAGATGAGACAGTTTTAGTAATTTAGTAAACTAATTCTTTTTTATTTCTGATCAGATTCAAAAGATTCATCATCTTTGAGCAAGCTATCCATAATATGACCATGAGATATTTTTTGGAAAACAAAAACAGAATCTGCAATTAGTAATATTGCTATTGCAAGACCAATTCCCGAAATAACAAATGGTAGAAATGGTAAAAAGTCAGTAACTGCAGCTCCTGCCATACTACATTAGTGTAATAAAATCAAGTTATTATTAGATTCAACTAGAATGTAATTTAGTTAGATGATGAAACGATTGGTTTCTCTTCAAAGATATTTGAAAGTCTAGTAATGTCCCTTGGAAAGAACAAGTCTATGAACCAGTCCAATCCAACTCTAATTTTTTTCTCAGTAGTAGGAAGGGTGGAAAGATAGTACTGTTTCCATACAAACCAAGCTAACATACCACGAAGTTCATGTCCCAATAACAATGCTACCCCATCTTTTTTTCCAATTTTTGCCATAGAGCCCTTTGAATCATAAACAAAATCAGATTGAAATCCAATTCCATTAACTTTGTTTGAAAGGTTTTCTGCCACAGTCTTTGCTTGTCTTATTGCATGCTGTGCAGTTGGAGGATATGGTTTCTGACTTCTAGGATCTAAGACATAAGCACAATCTCCAAGGGCAAAGACATTAGGATGATTTTTCAATTTTAATTGATGAGTCACAGTAAGTTTTCCTGATTTATGATGTTCGGTATCAAGATTTGTAATTACATCATCGACTTTATTTCCTCCAGCCCAAACCATAGTACTGCACGAAATTTTTTCTCCATTGTTCAAAGTTACAAGTTCATCTGCAAAATCATCTAATCGTGTATTGGTGTATATTTTGACTTCAGCTTTTTCTAGTGCATCCTTTGCATATTGCCCTAAATCCCCTATTTCAGGCAGAATGGTTTTACCTGATGAAACCAAAAATACTTTGACTGAACTAATTGAAATATTTCGATAGTATTTTTCAACAGACTCTCTTACAAACTCATTTAGTTCCCCTACAGTTTCAACACCAGAAAATCCACCACCAACAACTACAAATGTTACAAGTTTCTGTCTAATGGTTTCATCAGATTCTTGATCTGCAGTTTCTAAAACACTAATCACATGATTTCTAATTTTTATGGCATCATCAAGACTCTTAATTGTCAAAGAGTTTTTTTCAACGTTATGATTTCCAAAAAAGTTTGTCTTAGAGCCTGATGCTAAAACCAAATAATCATAAGATAGTTCTGTTTGTTTTGAATCACCTTGTCTTTGAATGACTACTTTTCTCGAGTTAATATCAACTGAAACAACTTTTGCATGATAGAATTGAGCTCTTTTACAGAATTTTCTAATTGGAGTAGCAATATGCCGCGGTTCTATGGTTCCTGTTGCCATCTCAGGCAACATAGGAGTATGTAAGAAAAAATTGGATTCACTAACAAGACTAATACTCACATCAACATTATCTTGGAATTGTTTTTGGATTCTATTAAGTACACCAACTCCGGCATACCCCCCACCAACAATGAGAATTTTCTTCGTAGATTTTGAAGGATTGTCATGAACGTGTTCTTGATGATGTTCCCATGTCTTGATTTTTGAAAATTCAATATTGCAAATCCTGCAGAGATAATTTGCTCCCATTTTACGCGTAAAAAGTGAAGAAATCAATCCCAAAGTTACGCCCCAAATAAGATGCATTACAAGAGAATGTATCATTTGAAAGACAAAGTTTTGTTCAACTTCTCTTATGGCATCAACTAGAGACATCTGGGGGTTTATCTCAGATAAAACTTCAACAGTGTTTGGACCAAGCAATAATTGAGATACAGGAATTGCAAATACTACAAACACCACAATACCTGCAATTAACCCAAAAATAATTCCTCGTATAACATTAGATATATTAAACTTCATTAATTTGTACAAAAAAATTCCTGTAATAATTCCAATAGTTGTTGCAACAAAAATATGTAACAAAAAACCTACTAAGGGATCTGCAGAGTCTACTGTTTGAGCTAAAACAATTAAAGTTACAACATAAGATGAATCTCCAATAAAATCAAGAAAGATTCTTGGAAGATGCATTGTAAATGCACCAATAATAGAGCCAATTGAAACAAAAAAGACTTCTTTTCGAAGTGAGAAATTAACTGTGGGAGAAGATTTTGATTTCATTTAATCACTTTTGATATAAGAGATCCATTGTTTGAGCGAATCAACTGAACGTACCATCAGAGGTGCATTTCTTTTTACAAACTCTAATTTCTCTGAATCATTTTGTGGGGGTTTATCTTTGTAATCATCAAATGTTTTTTTTCCATCATAATCAACAAATGCAACTCTTGCTCCAAAATTGTCAGGCTTTAACATACATGCATCACCAGTAACAACTGCTATGTGAAATGGGCAAGACAGTAATGATTCGGCAAGTTGGTTTGACGTATTAACACCTTTTTTCCTCAAATTTTCTGAAAGAGAGTTAAAGTCAGCAAAAAAATAAAAAGCACCTTCAGGTTTTGTTGTAGAGATTCCATCTAGTGCATCCCATTGTTGATACAAATATTCACCCATAATTTGATGAATTTGTCTTGTAGTTGAGATATAGTCCTCAATCTCATCATTTTGCTCATATGCCTTTATCGCTGCATACTGAATTGGTGTTGAAACATTGGTGTATACTGTTGCTGCCACTTTTTTGTAGTCTGAAGCTAGTTTTTTACAAGAAGTCATAGGTAAAATGCAGGATCCAAGCCTATATCCTCCTGCTGAGCGATCCTTTGAGAGGCCATTTGTAACAAAAGTTCCTTCAGGATAGACTTTGGCCATGCTAGTAAATTTTGATACATCATAGGAATCAAGTGCATAGATTTCATCTGCCAATACCAAAATATTTTTTCGTCTACAAACATTAGCCAGTTCCTCAAGCTCATCTTTTGTGTATAATGCACCAGTAGGGTTGTGAGGATTATTCAGTACAAGTGTATGTTGTTTGCCAGAAAGTTTAGATACAAACTCTTCAAATTCTTTAGAATTGATTTTGTAATCATGTTCTGGTTTTAGATAAAAAGTGTGAAAATGTTTGTTTAAAAGATGAATTTGTGGTCTGTATCCAATCCATGATGGAGAAGGCAAGATAACTCCTCCTTTTATTATTCCAAACAGAGTATTTATGATATCTTTAGTTCCAGGTCCAATAACAATTCTTGCAGGATCAACGTCCAAATCAAAATGTCTTTTATTAAATCCTGCAATTGCTTGTCGCAATTTCAATATTCCTTCTGCAGCTGAATAATGACCTTTGTCAGAATTTTCTGAAAGTGCATTCTCCAAGACAGGTGGAACATGGAAAGGTGATTGACCAAACCCAAGACCATAGAATTCTCCAGTACATCCACCAGAAGCACATTTTTCACGTTGTTCTGCAACCATCAATCCAACTTTTAGATTATCAGGCATGACTACTTTGTCAATATGATCTTCTACTTGAATTTGGAACAATTTTACAATAACCTCAGGGGAAAATTTGAGTAATTTAATAAAAGAGTTGTACCAAATTTTTTTCCAGATTCAAAAAAAGAAAAAAGAATTCCTATTGGAAAGGATCTATGAATGGACAGTTGACTATATGATCAGAGTTCATAGGTTACTATTTCATATGAATTAACCCAGGCTCCCCAAAAAATACAGTTGGAGAAATGTACGAAATCTTGGGTTTGTGGGTTTTTTTACTGATATTTCATCTCAAGCAAAAGACTGAGATTTGTGTTTAATTTTAGTTTCAGTAATTTTTTAGATCGTCAACAATAAATTCAATGATGTTGTAACAACTATAGTAAAAGACCAGCAATATCTGCTAAACCTCTCGAAGTTTAGTTTTCATTTTACAGGTCTTTTACTTTTTTTAATCATCTTTAAAAAATTCTAGTCCATTTAGACATCATTTTAGGAATGATTATGTTTATTGTATTAACTTCTTTCTTACTTCTAGACTCAATCTGTCAAAACCAATTACCAATCCAAGTAACACAAGCAATGCCATTGCTACCTTATCAAAGCTAAATGACTGTAAGTACAGAAATATGTAAAAACCTATTCCTCCAGCTCCAACAAATCCCAAGATTGCAGCATGGCGTATGTTGTATTCTATCATGAAAAAGAAATTGTTTACAAGATGAGGCAATACTTGGGGCAATATAGCATGGCTAAATATTTGAGTTCCATTAGCTCCAACTGCCACTACTCCTTCAACACTATCCATATCAATTGACTCTATTGCCTCATAGTATAATTTGCCAAGATAGCCTAATGTGTAAAATGTTAATGCTAAGACGCCTGCAAACGGCCCCAGCCCCACCACAATTACAAAGATTAATGCCCATACCAAGCTTGGGACTGTTCTAATTACCATCAAATATGTCCTAGCTACTGCAACAAGAGGTTTTGGTGCAATGTTGCTGGATGCCATTGCAGCAATAGGTAATGCAAGTATTGTTCCAAGCAATGTTCCAACCAAAACCATTTGAATTGTTTCGACTGCAGACTCTAACAGTGTTGGTGCAACAGTTACATCTGGAGGATAAAGATGGTAAAGAAAATCAAATAGCGGCGGTATTCCTTCAATTACTTTTTGTGGAGTAAATTCTATTGCAGAAAATGCCCAAAAAAATACTGCAATTGTAACAAGTACTATTGCAAATGTCTTAGTTGATCTAATTGAATAGGGACTTGATTGAATCATCTTTTGTCTCCTCTGTGAGTTTATCAGAAATTATTTTTCCTTCTTTCATCAAAATCATTCGTTTTGCAAATCTTTTTGCAAGCTCAACATCATGCATGACAAAAACCACTGTTTTGCCTTTCTTGTTTTCATTATCAAGGATTTCAAGTATTGTTTCAATTAATGATACATCAAGGCTTGCAACTGGCTCATCGGCCAAAATTATTTGTGGTTCTTGGGCAAGACACCTTGCAATTGCAACACGTTGCTGTTCTCCCCCACTAAGTTTTCGTGCAACAAGGGATTCTTTACCAGATAACCCCACCTTTGCAATGCATTCAAGTGCTATTTTTTTGTCATTTTGAGGATAGATCCTAAACATGCTTGAAAACCTACCCATCTTTCCTAGTCTGCCAATCATGACATTTTCAAAGACACTTAGTTCTTTGATTAGCTTAAATTGTTGGGGAATAAATCCGATATTCTTTCTTAGTTGATTTTTATCATTTTTTTTAAGAGAATGAAAATCAGAACCGTTGAAAAACATCATGTTTCTGTGTGTTTTTACCAGTCCTGCAATTACTCGTAATAATGTAGATTTTCCTGCTCCGCTTTTGCCAAGTACTGCTATCATTTCACCTTCTTTTATCTCAAGATTAATGTGATCAAGAATAGTTTTTTGAGAGGTATTTATGGAGACGCTGTAAAGTGCCATGCTGATTCCATCTGTTTGATTAAAAATTTTACTTGATTGGTATTTTTGCATTTGACTCACTAGATATGAGGAATCTTTGTCAGGTCTAGTGCATCAATTAATGTCTGTAAGTGTTCATAGTGATTTACAGGCACATACTGTGTTGAGCCAAACAATGTCTTGTCCATCAATTCTGGTTTTTCGTTTTTTAGATCAATCATTGCTTTTTCAAACTTGGCAATTGTTTCAGGATCTACCAAGTCTGCATTATACACTGCACTATGTGTTGGAACAGGACCAAAGTCTTTGATTACTTTGATTCTTGATTGTTCTTCAGGGGTAAGAAATGTAAATACAGCCCAATCATCTCCTGCTGCAACATCTACTTCACCATTAAGTAACGCAATCAATGATTGATGATATCCCCCACTAAACAATATGTTGCTAAAGAAACCTTTTGGATCATCGCCTGATGGCAACAAATTTTGGTGAACTAATTCTGCAACGGGAAACAAATATCCTCCAGTAGATAATGGACCTGAAAACGCTGCTGACTTGCCACGCATGTCTTGTAAAGTGTTGATGTCGTTTCGTTCCTTTAAGGTCCAGTATTGACTCATGTAAGATGTTCCAAGTATCTCATTACCAGATTCTGTTTTGAATGGTTTAAGGTCTGCCATAAATGCCAAGACATTTCCACCGTTTTGTTCATTTGCTAAAAGTGCAGGTCTACTGCTCATAAATGCAACATGTGTAGTTCCAGATTTTATGGAGGCCAAAGTTGTTGTATCATCAATTGGGTAAAATATTTCAACTTGCATTCCAATCTTGTCTACAAAATAATCCTCTAACATCTTTTCTTGAGCTTCAAACTTTTTGATATCTCCTTGAGGTACAACGGCAACAACTAATTTTTCAAGAGACTGTTCAGGTATTTCTTGTATTTGTGATTCAGATGTGCTAGTAAGAGCCATACCTATTCCTATTCCCGTAATTACAGCAATGATCGCAATAATGGGAATTATAGCCGTATTCAATTTGAATTCATTTAGAGATAATCCATAGCCCATAATAAAGTTAGCTGAAGGCAACTTTATTAGCTCGATCTAAATCTATGTACAAAGTTTTACAACACCAAACTTTTTTTATTATTCGGGACAAATTTAATTCTGAATTACAGGTTTTTGGACATCAGGCCTAAATTTGTGCCAAAACATGCCTAAAATCACGGCTACGGACACCCAAAATACACTAACTGCAACTACAGACATTGCTCTAAATCCATTTACCAAATCCATTGGAGCAGTGATCTCATCAGGATTTGGAGGCATTAATGCAAATACAATTCCAATGAATATGGCATAACCTGCAAATGCCAAAACTTTGGTGTTTGATTTTAGTTTCTTGTAGAGTTGATAGAATCCAACTACACCAAATCCAGATATTGCAATAAATGATAGATACAAGATTGCTCGTAATACAACAGTCTCACCATCTCCTACTGTTGGAGGATTTGCAGGGTATTTCAAAAAGGGAATAAAGTAAATGGTTAACCACATAATGCCAGCTAAAACAAATGTCTTTCTTAGATCATTTTTTCCTGGTAATGAATTTCTAGATAGAGTATACACAATTCCAAACAAGGCACCAATTGATGTACCCAATATAGTACCAGCTAATACCTGACCACCTTTTTGCCAATCACGATAACTGTTGTATTCTACCCAAAACTGTGGAGTATCTTCTTCTTCACCTGATGCAAAGAGATTTTGATTTTCAATTCCAATTGCTTCATCAAGATATGGTTCGACTATTGCAAGATTTGCAGCACCATGAATTGTTCCAGCTAGTGCACCAGAAACCAAGACAATTGCAAAAAAGATCAGAGTTTTCATATCATAATCACCTAATGGCATGGGAATCCTGCTGCATGTCGCATGTCATGTGTTAATTCATGAATGTAAAGATCTTCATAAGCTTGATCACCTAGTATAATACTGAAAATATGTCCTTGATCATAACCTACAACAAACAAACCAACTACAAAAACAACAGATAACAATGCAATTGCAAAAACTGGAATATTAGATTTTGATATTGTAATTTCTTTTGATTGGGACAATAGGAGATAAAGAAAGATTGAGATACTTAAATCATTGGATGATTTATCCAATTAATAAAGCTCAGGCATAAAATTTATGAAAGTATGAAAAAAGAAAATATTTCATAATCATATTCCAAGTTTTGAAAACAAGTTTAATTTTGTTTGAAAATTATTGAATTTTTTTCTAATGAAGATGTGTTTGTGTGGAGTTTATTTTTTCGCAACATCTACAGATAGTAGATATTACCAAACTACATTTTTTGCATTTTGTATGATCATCTGTTTTACAACCACAAATTCTACATAATTCATCTTTCATTTTTATCACTAAAAAATAAGAAACTACTTGGCTGATTATTAAAAGAACCAGACCACATTGTTCCATTGGAGGATTGCAAGTTATCAACTATGGATATGATTTGGGGTCGAATCCTGTCAATATCTTGTTCTGAAGCATCATTACTAATTGAGCTAACTATAACCCATGGTTTTAGTTGATCAGACATGATATGTTTTCTGTAAATTAGAAATTAAAGATAGAGATGGTTGTAATGGCATAATACAATTTGGTATGTTAAAACTCTAGAATAAAATAAGAAAATAATCACATATATTTTATTACAATTACTTTGTATCAAGATATGTGCAAACCATGTTTTCTTACCCTGATACTTTTTTGCAAGCAAGGTTTGAACCAAAGAAAGCATTAACACAATACAAGTTCATCCACATGGAAATTGCTATTGGCATAACTTCGAATAAACCGTGTTAATGTTTTCTTTGTTAGAATCAAGTTTCATTTTATAATCATATTATAGATTTTGAGAGTGTCTAGTTTTTTTATATCATCTAAAAATTCAAAATCTCCTGTGGTAAAAAAGCTAAGACCATTATTAGTAAAAAAATATGATATTTCACATAAAATTTTCAATGAATTGATAAACTTGGAATCAAGACACATATTATTTTCAATTATTAAAAAACCAAAAAGAATACAAGAGATAGCAAAAGAGTTGAAGATTCCCCTAAGTTCAGCCTACAAAAGAATCCAAAGCCTCAAAGACTGCTCATTGATTTTAGAAAAACCAGATTTTGCAGAAAATGGACACATAGTCACGTTTTATCAAAGCATGATAAAAGATATCACAATCACCATCAAAGAGTTTGAGCCGTCAATATCATTTACAAAAAACCCAAATTTGAAAAATGAATAGGCAATCATCTCTGAAAATTTGTAGTGTGTGTAGAGGGGTTTTCACAATACACTATTTTACAAAAAACAAAGACAAATGTCCAAAATGTAAAGGATTATTGATTCCATAATGGCGTGCAGAGGAATTTGTGAAAGGTATCGTTCTGAGAGTAGAAGGTACAGTCAAGGCGTTAAGAGATGCACAAATTGTGATGCATATCTAGAATTTGAGGGAGTTTAGTGCCCATGTTGTAGAACACACCTACGTGCAAAAAGAAAAACCAAGGGATATAGAAATTGAATAAAAATTGTTTATCATTTGTCAATGAATCCACGAGGATTCACCTACCATTTTGGGGATGAAAATAGACGCAGATATGCATGAAAAATAAAAAAGAAAGATTATGGTCTAAGGGCTGCAAGTGTGTCCATAATTACACGAATCTGTTCCATCAAGACTTGGTTAAGGTTTGCAAGTTCTTCTCTTAGATCATTGACTTCCTCACGAAGTATTTGATTTTCTTCTTGTAATGCACGATTTTCTGCTCTAAGATCTACAAGTTCAGAATCATCAAAGGTTTGATCAGTTATTACATCAGAATTATCTTCAAAAGAATCAGAATCATCTGAATCATTTTGAGAATCAATAGCATCTAAGATAAGATCTCTATCAAGTTGGCTTTGTGTAATAATTGATGTAATAATTTCGTTTCTGTCAGTAGAATCTAAAACATAACGTAATTCCACTTCAACTTCAGAAATACCACCTCTAGAATCAATTTCAACTTTGAATTTTTCTTCTAATTCATCGTCTTCAGTCTGAATCTTTAGGAGATCTTCGGCTTCTTCTTGAGTAACTAAGAAATTTTCTAAAATTTCATCAATTATTACATCTGAATCAACAGTGTCAGTGACAAATTCAACCTCCATTTTTACTTCAGATGAATCTCCTAGTGTAGATACACGTAGTTCTTTCTCCAAAGTGCCAACATCACTATCATTTGAATCGTCATGTTCATCTCTATCATCGTCTTCTTCGTCTCTCTCATCACGTTCATCGTCATGATCGTCATTGTCTTTTACCTCAAGTTTCATTATATCTCTTAGAGAATCTACAGGAATTCCTGTTCTAAGACTAGTTATGTCAAGTATTTCATCAATATCAGATGTTGCAAGCTTAAACTCATATTCGTCATCATCCCATTCTATCTTAATTTCTGATACACCATCTTCAATCTCGATTTCCACTTCACGTTCATCGCTATCTGCAAATGCAACAGGGAAACTAAACATCAAAGATAATGCCACCAGAAGAAAAATGGGTGTGTTTTTGTTCATTGTTTTATTTTTCATGTTCTTGAATTTTGAAATAATTGATGTACTTAAAGAATTACGTAGAAATCATTCTTTGAGAGTCAGAGTATACACTACAAACATACAACAATAATCTTGTAATGCATTGCAAGATAGTGAATTTGGTAAAGTGATAAAATCCATCAAAAATTATATCATAAGAAGTTCAATGGGCCCACGGGGATTTGAACCCCGGATCTTCGCCGTGTAAGGGCGACGTCATAACCGACCTGGACTATGAGCCCAGAAACCAACGTAGTTAAAAACCATTTAAACTTTGAGAAAGGTCAGAATCTAGAAATTTGATAAAAAAATAGTAATTCCATGGTTCTTGTAGATTTTTTTTCTAGTCCAATAGGATTGGGTCATGTTACAAGAGATATTGCAATTGAAAATAATTTCCAAAACATTACAACAAATTTTGTTACAGGTAGCGGAGCAGCCAAAATTCTAAAAAAATTAGATATTCAAGTAGAAGATGTCTACAAACCACCTTCGTTTATTGTTGAAAATGGAACATTAAAAAATCCTGCAAAATGGCTTTGGAACTACTACAAATATTATAAAGATTGTAAAAGTATCTCAGAAAAAATTTTACAAAAAGATAATCCAAAATTGGTAATCAGCGATGAGGATTTTGCATCATTGTCAATAGCTCAAGAAATGAAAATTCCAACTATTCTAATAACAGACATTTTAGAGACACATTTTACAAAAGGTTTGGCGTCATTGATTGAAAAAAAGATGAACAAATCAATGCAAGAAATTATAAAAAAATGTGAAATTGTGATTCTTCCTGAAATTGGGGATTCTAAAGATAACATACAAAGAGTGGGACCAATAGTAAGGAAAACAAATCACACTAGAGAACAATTAAGAGAAAAATTTTCTTTTGATAAAAAAACCATTGTAATTTCTATTGGAGGAACTGACGCAGGATTATTTTTAATTGAAAAGACATTAGAAGCCATTACAAAAATCAATTTCGATATAGAAGTTGTGCTAGTCTCTGGTCCATCTGTTAACAAAAATTATGAAAACATAAGAAATTTAGGATTCGTAGATAATTTACATGAGATAATTTACGCAGCTGATGTTTTAATTTCACTTGCAGGAAAATCAACAATTGATGAGGCTAATGCCTATGGCACGCCAGCAATATTCATTCCAATCAAAGGTCATTTTGAGCAAGAAGATAATGCCAGAGAGCAAGGTTTTACTTTTGAGGATATTAAAAGACTGGACAAACTAATTTTGGAGAAATTAGAGGAAAAAAGAAAACAGATCAATACTGAGGGTGCAAGAAAGGCTGCAAAAATCATTCAAAGCTTAATAGATAACTATTGATTTTTGATAAAGTGCTATGACAAAATTAGTAGTATCAAAGTTCGGGGGAAGTGCAATAGGCCCAGATGGAGAGTATATTCCAAAAATAATTCAAAGGATTGTTGATTTGAAAAAAGATTCCAAAGTAATTGCAGTTTTTTCAGCCCCACTAACAATGGACAATGGGAAAAAACGTTCTCTTACAGATGTAATATTAGAGCAAGGACGAAATGCCGCAAATGGCACTACACCGTCATTAGAAATTATCAGAACAACATATCAAAAAATTTTAGAATTAGTAAATTCAGAAAACAAAGAAAAATGTAAAGATGTAATTAATTTGAATTTAAAAAAAGCCCAAAAAGCATTAGATGAGGCACTTGAGAGCAAAGAATTCGTTGATGAGGTGCGTTCATGTGCTTTGGCTTTCTCAGGTGAGATTTTGATGTCTCATGTAATGAATTACATCCTAAGAAGTAATGGGATCAATGCTGAAACTGTAGATTTTGAAGATTGGCCTATCATCACAGATAATAATATTGAATCAACAAATTTTCTTACTTCAGAATCACGTACAAAAATGGAAAAAACTGGTGAACTAGTTGAACAAAATGAAGTAGTAACCATAGGAGGATTTATTGGGAAAACGGTAGATGGTGTCACCACCACTTATGAGCGTGGAGGTTCTGATCGTACTGCTGCAGATATAGGAATTTTATTTCATAAAAAATATGATACAAGCATAGATTTTGAAAAAGATAGTGCTGTAGTATCAGCTGATCCAAAAATTATAGAGTCGGGCCTAAGAGAAGTTCATCAATTATCATACAATGAAGCAAGACTTGCAGGAATGTTTGGAATGAAGATTTTAGATCCAATAGCAATCAAAGAAATTGTTGAAAATGGTGTAGATATGCCAATAACGGTTACTAACATGAATCATCCAAACAAAGTCACTACAATAAAGAGAATACTAGATGAGCAAAAAGGGCATCCTATCAAAATTGTTACAGGAAAAGAAAACTGTGCAATTTTTAGAATTGAGACTGCATCGATACAAAAATTGTTGACATCACTAGATAAGGATAAGCGCTACAGTGAATTCGTTATTTTGTCTCCATTTACAAAAGATGGAATAGAATTTTCAAGAATATTATTTTTAGATGGAGATTATGTAAAGAGAAATGAAAAATATTTACTTGGATTTGATTCTCTTGCAACAATAACATACAATAGAGGAGTTATCACACTAATTGGGGATGAGATGTGGCGTGTTCAACAAGTAGCATCTAGAACAAGTGCAAAGATTGGTGAAACAGGATTAAATATTTTGAACATGGATGCACAAGAAGAAACTTCACGAATAATTATTGTTGTAGAAGATGCTAAAGACAATATTAGAAAAGCAATAAGCGCAATACATCAAGAGATTTCAGAAATTAATTTTATTTAGTGTAAGTTTGGCGTACGGTTTTTACACCAGTAGCGCCATCGAGGGTTTGTTCTTGGACCATTATCTAGATTCAGTCCGGCGTTACCCTAAACACGCGATACTATATGTTGTATTTTCTAGTATTTAGAGCTGATCTATATAGATTAAATTACATACGCTCAGCAAAATACCATAGAATTATTCCAATTCCAAGAATTCCATACCACTTGAAGTTTTTCTTATTTGTGAAAATTGTTGGTGAGCCTAATTGTTCATCTCGGTATGTGGTTTGACGGATTTTTCTCATTTCAAATGCCTGACCAATTAATCCTATGATAAGCAGAGTAATTGCTATGTATCCCAAAGTCCATTCCATACCACAATTTCAAGTTAGTCAGATATGTAGTTTCTAATGCGAAAAATAGTATCAAAAAATAATTCTTTAAATTAGCATAGTTTTTTTCCTCTCCTATGAAGGAAGTTGGAAAAATATGGATGAATGGAAAATTAGTACCATTTAAGGATGCCAAAGTTCATGTTCTAACTCATGCATTACACTATTCTACATCAATTTTTGAGGGGATCAGATGTTATAACACACCAAATGGTTCTGCCATTTTTAGACTACCAGAACATGTAGATAGATTCTTCAAATCAGCAAAATTGTATTCAATGAAAATGCAGTTTTCAAAGAAAGAGATTTCTGATGGGATAATTAAAACAGTAAAAGCAAGTAAACTCAAAGAGTGTTACATCAGACCACTAGCATATTATGGCTATGGAACTATGGGTTTAACTCCAACACAAAATAAAGTAGATGCTTCTATTGCATGTTGGGAATGGAAGATGGGTGAATCAAAAGCTGGAAAATTCTCAGGAGCAAAATGCAAGGTATCAAGTTGGATAAAAATTGATTCTAGATCCCAACCAATGCAAGCAAAAGCAGCATCAAATTATGCAAATGCTGCATTAGCAAGAATGGAAGCATTAGAAAATGGATATGATGAGGCAATTATGCTAAATAACCACGGAAAAATTGCGGAGGGCAGTGCAGAAAATATCTTTGTTGTAAAAGATGACATTATCCAAACTCCACCACTATCTGCTGGAGGGTTAGAGGGAATTACAAGAGACAGTGTAATACAAATTATTGAAGAAAATGGGGGATTCGTAATTGAGCGAGATCTAGAAAGAGATGATCTCTATACTGCTGATGAAATATTTATGACAGGCACTGCTGCGGAAGTAAAGTCTGTAACACAAATTGATAAAGTAAAAATTGGCAATGGTAAAATGGGACACATTACAAGAGCATTGCAAAAATCATTTACCGATGTAGTTATGGGTAAAGATGAAAGATTCTTGCCTTGGTTGACGTATATCTAATTTCCACGAGGTTTTTTACCCACAAAAAAGCATAGATATTATGGATTCATGTGCTACAGGAGGTACGCAAGAAATTTGTTGGTTTTGCAGAAAAGGTCGTCATGAAGATTGTATGAAAAATATCCCAATGCAAGGAAAGTCAGATGGTCCTCATGACTGTACATTTGATACAAAACTAATTCCATGCAAATGCACTCACTAACAATTAGTATCAAATACAGCTATATCTCAAAAAATCTTATGAATTACGACGAAAATTTTTGGAAAAAATATGCAGATGAAAATGAGGTAAGGTATAATGAAGAATTTGCTAAATTCACAAAAGATCTTGCAATATCATTACGTTGTACAAGTGTTTTAGAGGTAGGGTGCGGAACTGGAATAGATTTAAGATTGTTTCCAGAGACTTTTCAAATTTACGGGGCGGATCCTAATGAATATGCATTAGATATTGCAAAAGAAAAATTACCAGTGGCCAATTTTAAAAAAGGAATCATTACAGATTTACCATTTGAAGATTCATCTATAGATTTTGTATTTACCCATGGATTATTGAATTATCTAGATGATGATACACTAGAGAAAGGAATTGCAGAGATGTACAGAGTTACTGGAAAATACATTATGAATTGTGAGACATTTAGTGATGTTGAAAAAGAGATCGATGAAAATCAAAAATCTCGTAATATGGTAAAGCGTTGGATGAATTACAAGGTACGAATCGTAAGTGATGTTGATATGCATGAGGATATTGAACCTGAAAAAAAGCGATTTGTCTTGTTAAGAAAGATCTAGATTAAGAAGTTTGAAGTTTAGCTTCTTGAGACATTAATTTTGGTATTTCTATAACAAATATGTTATATTATATGTTCAAAATCCTCATTTGGTTAACAGTACTTTTCTTTTATTGCCTGTTCCTTTAGCATGTCATCTACTGCATCCCTCGTTCCACCGCCAATGACAAGAGGTGTATCTTTCTCCCATCCCACATACTCCCACTTCCAGAACTGCGGGTTTGTGTCATGTTCTGCCATTGCATGATTTGAGGTATTTACAAAGACGACAGGATGGTGCTCATCGTCATAAAAGTACTTGATGTCATGAGGAGGTGCCTTTTTGCACCATTTTGTGGAATCTCCGTGCGTGGAATCGTCCTTGAGGGTGTCATTGTTACTGTAAATGTCTGGAAACTTTAGTTGTGTAGGCACACTGCTAGACAACATGATTTGAAATGATTCCAGATCACGAATTCTCCCATACTTTCTTTTTCTAAACAACCTATATGCAACATCCAAGAACCAAGCCCTGCTTAGTTGCTCGTCATTGAACACGATTGAAATCTCAATCTTGTCTTCTTGCATATCCCAGAATATTGCACGAATGTAGTTGTCAAGCGTATCAACTCTTGGCTGATATATTACAGGAAACACATGTTCATCGTGTGTAGTCTGCACATCAAAGACATTGGATTCTGAACCGGTTCCGATTGTTTTTTGAATCTTTTCAAAAATTTCAGATAGAGCATCAGGAGCTGTGTCATGATCATCAGCCTCCATCCAGATGCATGCATCGGTAATGAATGTATCAGGGTCGCCATCGTTCTTGTTTGTCAGGCGAATTGCCCATCTGTTGATTTTTTGCGTAAGATCTTTTTGTGGGTTTTTTTTCGGTTCGTGGTATTTTTCAAACTCTGGCTTTTTGGCTCCAGTAACATCAATTCCCATCATCAGCGATATTTTGTTTCCAGAAAGAGCGTCTGTTCTTTGCAGAACCTTTTGCCTCCGGACTGCGACTCTTGTACTATCCTCGTCGTTTCCAATTATTGAGAAATGGCAGTTCTTCCAGTCCCATTGTTTTGATGTCTCTGACCAGTCAAACAGTACCTTGGGCGAGATTATTTTTTCAGTCCACTTGAATATCTTTGGAACCTTTTTGGCAACATACTCTTTTTGTTTGTATGAGAACCATATCCCAGAATCAAAGCCAGACTCGGTCATCTTCAATACATATTCTCAGATGCAACAGTTGCAAGCATCAATACTGTAAGTTGTGGGTTAACTCCAACAGATGTCGGAAAGACACTTGCATCACATACATACAGATTATCAATCTCGTGTGATTTGCAGTAAGAATTTACGACTGACTCTTTTTCATTCTCGCCCATAATGTTTCCACCCTGCGGATGGGCAGAAAGCACTAACAGTTTTGCCTGACCTGCTGAATCATCAGGAATTTTTGACTCTATTTCGTCTTCGCATTCTATTATGGTCTCATTAATATGTCCTGTAATGACTTTGTTTGCGCCTGCGCGAAGATAGATTCTGACAGCCTCCCGCAACCCTTTGACCATCTTTTCTTGATCATCCTTGTTCAAAGTATAGTCTAATGTTGCATCCTTGTTTTTGTTTAGTTTGATTTTTCCAACAGAATCATCATGGACTAGAACGCCTGCCATTGCAACTTTATGATAGTTCTTAACATGTCTTAGATTCTCCATTCCAAATGATGGCATGATTAGTGAGAATTGTGATGGTGCAACAAAGATTGACTCTATTATGAACCCAAAGTTTGGTTTTTGCATTATGCTGAATTCATCACAATAGTATGCCATTACACTAGAATCCTGACCATTGATTTGAAAGGGGAACTCTGCAACAACAGACGATGACGGATGCAGACTGCATCGCTCACCTACTTTTTTGTTACCATTTGATAGATTATTTTTTAACAGGAATTCTGATGATGCAATGGGTCCTGCTGCAAGTACAATCTTCTCAGCAAAGACTTCAACGTTGTGTTTTATTTTAGTATCCGGATCAGTTGCAACTCCCTTGACTGAAATTATCTTATCACCGTCTTTAGTTACAGATTCTGCTTTGCAGTTTGCAAAGATTTCCAGTTTATCCTTTTTGGAATGCTCAAGAAAAGTTATCAGTGCATTTTGTTTCTTGTCTCCACGCAATGCCTTTTGCATCCATCCATGAGAGTATTGCAAGTCATTGCATCCATCTTGCAGTACAGTATGTGATCGTCCCTCTTGCTGAATTCCAGTTACTCCATAAACGTCTTCTACTTTTTCATATGCTTGGTTGATCTCTTCATCAGAAAGCGTAATTCCATAGTCGTCTCGCCATTTTTGCAATACGCGTGGAGGAATCCTAAAGCATATTCCATAATTAATCATGGTAGAGCCACCAACACATTGACCTTGGGATACATTTAGCGAAAAGTCATTTGCAAGAAAAACCCCATGATTCTTCCACAAATTCAAAAGAACGTCTTCTCTGCTTTGGGCTGTGACATATTCTTCAGGATAGTAATTTCCTGCCTCCAGTATCACCACAGATTTCCCTTTGTTAGTTAGTGTGTGAGCTACTGCAGAGCCCCCAGCACCACTTCCTATGATGCACACATCAATATTTTCTCTTAATACAGGTTCGTGATATTTTGTTTTAATGTCAAGTTCAGTCAATTCAGATAACTCCTCTTTAGTACGCCTCCGTTGTAACCAATATCATCCCAAGAGTGATGGCTTGTAAAATAGGCAAAACTGACAATTGATTTTAGTGCCTTTATTCCCAGAGTCAAACCAAACGTATTATGCCAAGACGTAATGTATTCATCTTGTTGTTCTGGCGTAATGTCAACGAATCTTTTTGCAACAAATTTTTTTGTTATAAACGTACTGATAAAAAATACCGCAAACCTGCTGTCAAAAAAGAAAGTAAGCAGTAACAGTGCTTCTTTGTTTGCTGGCTGTATGTGATTCAACATCTTTTTTGATATCTCAAATGCATCATCAGTTGCAGTGTTTCCGCCTTTTGTATTGGTGTACATTGCACTGATTATCATATGCAAGATATCACATGCTTGTGAGAATCTTGCTTCTGCAGCTAGCACTCCTATTGTAAACAATATTACATAGACTACTGCTATAACAATTCCATGTGCAAGATCAAATGTTGGTACAAGATACACGTAAGAAAAGAAGACAATAACTGTAGAGACAATACCAATTACAATGTATCTTCTTTGGGCATGACCTGATGATACAAGCTTTCCTGTAAGGATCACAAGCAAGTGATTGAACTTTACTGAAAAGAATCCAATTCCAAAACCTAATCCTGCTGCAAGCAAAATATACAGTATAACATCTAAAGAAATAGTCAATCTTTTGACTTGTCTCCTTTGTAGAGTTTCTTGAAATCCTGTGAACGATATGTTACAAATCCAATTCCTCCTGCAATTATTACATCAAGAAAATAAATCTCCAAGAATCCTTTTGATACCAGATCAGGAGTTCGAACCCAACCTTTCTTGGCTGGAATAACTCCATACTTTACCTTGGTTCTGCCATTTTTCTTGGTGTCTGTGACATCAACTGCATCACCGTAAATCAGCATCCTGTGCTTTGCGTTTCCAGCAGACTGTTGATATACGTAGGATTTTTGCTTTTTGATATACTTTAGTGCCACAGATAGTCTGATGTCAGGTAGTTTTTATTATTTTCCTAAATTATGAATAGATTATGCTCTAGAAAAATTGGTTCTAATCTCATTTAATTTTTAATTTGACAACTTGTCTTTTTGGTTATGATGAACGTATACCTAATCTTGATTAAATTATAGCTAAACTATATTGAAAACGATCTAGAGTTTTATTTCAATTATTAATCCTACAAGAAGAGAACCTAATCCAATTAACTCTAACCATTCAGATCCTTGTTGACGTCCTATAAGCCAACCAGCCATCAGATAAACAAAACACCAATAATTCCAGTTCCAGTGTCTTTGTTGTATATCATGTATTTTACACCAGAAAATGGTAATTTTTCTGCTTTGAATGAGGTTTACGGACTTTCATATTCCAATTAGTCCCGAATTTGAGATCACATTTTTAATTGGTTCATACAATCTGGAGTAAAATATCTCCATGTTGTCTGGACTAGATATTCCTTGTTCTAACTCGTCCCATATAATTTCCAAAATTTTTCAAAAAGTTTTGAATGCAACAGATTCATTTTCCATAATGTATTCTAATCCAGTTATTGCATCAAAAGACAAACCCTCATGATTTAATGTTCCATTCTTAAGTGCAAAATTTCCATCCCCATTCTTACACAATTATAATTCATTTTGATGTTTTTTTAATTGATCAAGAAATTCAGTTTTGAAAGTAAATGATGATTCTCAAATCACAATATCACCAATCCATAAAACGCGGAACATTATAAGCGGGTCTAGAGGGATTCGAACCCACGACAGCAGGATTAAGAGTCCTGTGCGCTACCTGGCTGCGCCATAGACCCACCAAATATACTAAGCCCAGAGTTGTTATTAATCTTAAGATTGTAAAATAAAGGAAAATTATGTTTTATGCTTTGGCTTCAATTTCATTGTATTTTTCAATGATTGCAGTTAGTGCAGTTGAAACTGGAACATCATTCATCTTTTTCTTTTCGGTAAGAAGTTTTTGGTATGCTTCTAGTGTGATGTAAACTGGAATTGAACCATTTCCTTCTAACAAACCTCTAACGTTGTAAAGAGCAGTTTCCATTCCTCTCTCAGCAGATTTTGCAAATTTTGCTTTGTCCATAATTGCTCCTAGAGGACCAAATGGCATTTCATAATCTACTGACATTGTAACTCTTGTGAGGTTATTTCCTAATGATTTGAATTCATTAGTAATTTGCCATTTCTTAAATGGACCTTCAATTTGTTTTGCAGTTATTTTCTCATTTCTAACAAATTCAGTTGTCTCACAATCCCACTCTAAACGTTTACCGCTAAAGTCACCGATAATTCTAAAGGTTGTACCTACACCCATGCCTTCCTTAATATCCATAGGAACAACAGTCATTCCTACAGCATCAGTCTTGATTTGATCAGAAACATGTTCTGGTCTTGCAAAGTAAGTAAAGACATTCTCAACAGGTGTCTTAATATCGATTGATTTTGTTACGAGGGTCAACGATTCAATGTCTTGCCAATAAGGATTTAAAGGTTTTGAAGATTTTCTGAAATAATCTAGTTACAATATATTCATCTAATTCTAGTATACTCTAAATGGAAAAAAAGCGATCTGTCATTTTCTCAGTTTTGGTATTGTTTTCAATAATTGGAGCAAATGATGTTTATGCTCATTCAATGTTTAACTCTGCTGAAAAGTTTGATTCAGGGTATAGAGTTCAAGTAGCAACAGCTCCTGAATTTCCACAAATTAATGAGCCATCTCAATTTATGATCAGAGTAACTGAGGGATTTGATTACGAAGAAGTCGACAGATTTACTATGGGAATTAAGATATTTTATAATGAAAAACAAGTGGATGCCATACCTCCCAAGTCAATAGAGGGATCACATTGGGATTTTGATTATGTTTGGAGAAATTCAGGAAATCATATTGTGGAATTATACTTGTATGATATGCCAAATAATCCAGAGGTTATTACCTACAAGTTCAACATGGGGACTCAAAGCCCATTTGGGTATATTTTCTTTGCAGCAATTACTGTAGGAGCTTTGTCACTTACAGGTGTAGTCTTGTATATCTATGTGCCAAAAATTTTTGGAAAATCTAAACCCTAGATTCTAATGGAATTCGTGAGATTCTAAATGCAAATAATGTAGTTAGCAATACCATTGAGAAGAGCAATATGCCAATTCCTAAATGAATTGCGACTAGAACTGCATGTAGTTTTAAATCAATTACCAAGGCACCTAGAGTAATTTGTGTAATAACAAATACTGTTGCAAGGGAACTTGTAATTTTGATTTTTCTATCAGCCTTTTTGTTGATAAAGCTTGCAACCATAGTTGCAATAACCAAAGTACCAGTAGTAGCTGCTGCTAATCTATGAATCCACTCAATAAGATATTCTTCAGATGGCATTATACCATTTGGACATAATGGCCATTCAGGACATGTAAGACCTAGTCCGGCAGCTGAGATATATCCACCTAGAAACATTAGTGAATACAAAACTATCATTGTTGCTAATGCAAGATATTGAATTGCCAAAATTATTCTACTATGAAGTTACCTACCATGCCTTGTAATGCATGTCCAGGAACTGTACAGATGTAATAGTATGTACCAGGTGCACCAGCAGTAAAAGTAGTACTTCCACTTTCACCAGGTTTTAGAGGGTTGGATGCTGCTGCAATTTCAGAATTCCAAAGTATATTGTTAAAGTCTTCAGGGTTTGCAACTACTCCAAATGCATGAAATGATTTTCCATTATTTGCAGATGTAATGGTAACCTCATCACCAGAGTTTACACGAATTTCAGGATTGTTACCATCTTCTCCTGGTAATGCATTAAATGCTAATGTTCTAAAATCATCAGATTCTACAAAGTCCAAAGTAAAGTCATGAGAAACTCCTGTTGGAGCTGCTGCAACACCAGAACTACTACCACCTTGAGCAGGTCCAACTATGATTTCACCAACCATTCCTTGTTCCCTATGACCAGGAACAGTACAGATGTAATAGTATGTACCTTCTTCACCTGCAACAAATTCTGAAGTTCCACTTTCACCTGCCTTTAGTGGATTTGATGGTGATGCAATTTCAGAGCCTGGGATAATTCCACCAAATCCTTCAGTGTCTTTTGTAACACCAAATGCGTGGAAGGAAACTCCATCATTAACTACGTTAAAGATTACTTTATCACCAACATTCATGTTGATTGTTGGATTGTTATCAGGTTCCCCGGGTAATGCATTAAATGCCAAAGTCCTAAAGTCAGATGATTCAACAAACGAAAGATCAGATGTAATTGTCTTGCCTGTTGCAGCTACTGGTGCAGCATGATCTGCTTCACCTGCCATCATTGCAACAACTGGTGCAGGTTCTGAAATCCAATAATCCCAAAGTGAAAAGAAGATGGCACCACCAACAATACAGATTCCTAGCATTATTGCCATCATTTTTCCAGTTCTTGCTGGAGTTGTTCTGTAAACTGTTTGTGTATCGTGACTCATTTCATTTATCTCCTAATGGGATGGGTTCTTTGCCTCAAATGGATAGTAGTATTTACCTCCAACACCAAATGGATCCTCTGTGTTTGCAGGCTCTCCCTTTCCGGCGCTGTAAATCATGTTTATCAAAAATATCACCATACTGACCCCAATAATCATTGCACCAACTGATGCAATTTGGTTCATTGCAATCCATTCTGGGATTGGGGGGTAGTCAAAGATTCTTCTTGGCATTCCGTATAACCCAAGTACGTGTTGAGTAAAGAATACCAAAACAGTTCCTATGAAGGACATGATAAAGTGAATCTTACCCATTGTTTCATTATACATTCTTCCTGTGACATATGGATACATGTAGTAAAGATAACCAATTGAACCAAATGCAATGGTTCCCATCACAAAGAGATGGAAGTGTCCAACTACCCAGTAAGTATCATGAGTTGTAAAGTCTAATGGCATAGCAGCATTTGCAACACCACCTGCACCTGCAGAGAAGAATAATGCAATTCCACCAACTGCCCACATCATAGGAGTTGAAAACTTGATTCTGCCATTCCACATTGTTGCAATGAAATTATAGACGTGCATTGCAGATGCTGGAACTGCTGCAAGTGTTCCAACCATAAATACAGTCTTTTCAGTAAATGACATTCCGGTTGCATACATGTGGTGTGCCCATGATGAGAATCCTACAATGGATAATAACACGAATGCAAAGATACCAGAGTTAAAACTATAGATTGGTTTTCTTGAGAATCTTGGAATAATCTCATACATCATACCAATAGCTGGAATGACAAGAACATACACTTCAGGATGGAATGTAAACCAGAACAAGTGTGCGTATGCAATTGGATCCCCACCCATTGCAGGATTAAAGAATCCAGTAACACCAAGTCTGTCAGTCAAAAGCATCAACAATGCTGCTGCAAATGTTGGGATTGCAACAAGAATAATCAATGAAGATGACAAGAATGACCATGCCAATAGTGGGACTTGACCAATTGACATGTCTGGATGTTTACATTTGAGAATTGTAACAACAAAATTAATTGAACCAAGAACAGAAGATATGCCTAAAATCTTTAGTCCAAATATCCACATGTCAGCAGCTGGTCCTGGGGCACTGATAATAGAGTAAGGAGGTGTAGCATACCAAGTAAAGTCTGCAAATCCCAACCAAATAAGGGCTCCAGAAGGAGGAATCATCCAAAATGCTATTGCGTTGAGTTTTGGATATGCCATGTCTTTGTATCTAACCATAATTGGAACAAAGTAGTTACCAACAGCTGATGCAAATGGAATGATAAACAAGAAGATCAATGTGGTTCCGTGAACTGTGAAAATTCTGTTAAAGGTCATTGCATCGCCAATAATTTGTGCACCAGGCAAGAACAATTCAGCTCTGATTGCAAGTGCTAATGCACCACCCAAAAATAAGAACCCTAATGACATGATAAGATAAAGTAAACCAACATCAGTGTGGTGTGTTGAGAACATAATTTGCCAAATTGGGCGTGGTTTTTGTAATTCTAGAACCATGTGTTAATTCCCTCCAGTGATATGGATAAAAGCGTTATCAAGATTTTGGCTCCTCCACAATTAATGTTCCACGCATGTTATAGTGAATCAATCCACAATATTCTCTGCATTGAATATCATGTTCACCAACATCAGTAGGTGCAAACCATACGGTATTTACTCTACCAGGAATTGCATCCATCAAAACAACATAATCGTGAATGTTAAATGAGTGATTAACATCTTTGGAATGAATTTCAAATTTGTAGGCTTTGCCTTTTTCTACATGTAGTTCACCAATTTCTTTTGTTCCATCTTCATGTTCAAAAGTCCAGAACCATTGTTGTCCTGTGACTTTGATAATTTCAGCACCTTCTGGTACATGCTCTACAAGTCTTTCAGCTTCCCAAGCTTCTGCACCTACCCAACACATTAGAGCTATAACTACTCCAACGTAAATCCATTCAGGCCAGTTAGAATGTCCACCCATTTCTACCAGTCAGTCCCCTCATATGGAGTTGGTTTTGCTTTTGGATGGGATTCTCTGAATCTCCAAACTTGCCAAATAATAGTACCTGAAACAACGGCACCAACTACAAATGCAATAGTCATCATTCTAAAGAATAAATTCCAAATAATCACTCTGCGATCAAGATATTCACCTGGTTCATCACCTGCAGCAAATGCATACTCTATAGCAGGAACCATTACTAAAACTGCCAATACTAAGAATAACCCGACTATACCCTTCATAGTGAATGACTGTCGTGACCTATGATTTCTATTTAAGGGTTTTCAAGATTATTAGCTACCAACCTTGATCGAAACGAGTTGGATGCATTACATTAAGTCCTGAAATTGAAAACTTGCGTTTATTTTCCCTAAAGAGATTCAATGATGCATTTGCTATAATTAACTCAAAGAGGTTTGTAGGAGACAAGTCAACTACTGTTGAAAGCATTGCTTTGATTGGGTCCATGTGAGTTACTAGTACAATATTTTCATCAGGATGTTTTTCAACCACATGATCTACTATTCCTAATACTCTCTTTCTAACCTGATCAAAAGTTTCTACGCCGTTGTGTGCAATTTCAAGATCACCTTCATAAAATTTCATAAAGACATTTCCATGATCATTGAATATTTCATCATAAGCCATACCAGTAAATTTTCCCATATCAAGTTCGATTAATCTTTCATCAATTTTGACATCAAGTGAGTTATGTTTTCCAACAATTTCTGCAGTGTGTTTTGCTCTTTGAATAGGACTTGAATAAATTGCAGAGATATTCATATGCTCAAGTAGTTCTGCAGTATGCTGTGCTTGTTGTTCCCCAACATCAGTTAACGGAACACCTTCGGTTCTACCTGCCAGGATTCGTTCAGTGTTATTTTTTGCCTGACCGTGTCTTAGAAAAATTATCTGTCCCAATTCAATCGAAATTCAAATAGAGATAATAATAACATTGTCTGTAGTTAATCATGAAAGTAGGAATTATTGGTGGAACCGGCGGAATGGGCAAAGGTTTTGCTCTAAGATGGTCACAAAATCATGATGTAATAGTTGGCTCTAGAGATGCTGCAAGAGCAGCAGAATCAGCTTCAGAATATACAAATTTAGCAAAAGAAGCATTTGGAGAAATTAAAGGAAGTATTTCAGGAAGTGATAATGTTTCAGTTGCAAAAGAAAGTGACGTATTGATTTTATCAATTCCCTACGAAAACATTGATTCAGTGTGTTCTGGAATATTGCCAGAAGTCAAAGATGATTGTGTTATAGTATCACCAATTGTTCCAATGACTAAAACAGATGTGGGGTTTGAGTGTGTTTCAATTAAAGATAACAAACCATTCTCATACAAATTAGTATCAAACCACATGAAAAACAAATCAAAATTGGTTTCTGCATTTCATGTAATTTCAGAAAAGAAACTTGTAAATCCGACTTTGGAACTAGATTATGACATTTTTGTTTGTGGAGATGACAAAGAGGCAGTAGGTGTAGTCAATACCTTAATTGATGAAATTAAGGGATTAAGATCAATTTACTTGGGACCAATTGAATTGTCATATCTTGCAGAAATGTCAACACCATTGCTACTTAATGCAATGATTCAAAACAAGATAAAAAATCCTGGAATCAAAATTATCTAAGTCAGTTCTTTTATCATGAGTCACGAATACTATAGGCGAGGCAGAAATTGGTATACGGCTATTGGAGTTTTATTTTCTGTAATGGCAGGAATAGTGCTAGTCAGACAGCTATTGATATGGGGACCAGAATTTGTTGAGGAATTTTTATTGAATGGAGATATTACTAATGAAAAAGTATCAATGGCAATGCTTGCATTTGGTATTTTTATGATAGCATTAGGATTTAGAAGACATGAGCAAAAAAGATGAATTTCTAAAAACACAAAAGATACTGCGTTTAGCTACTGTTGGAAAAAACAAGACACCACATATTGTTCCTGTTTGGTATAGATATAGCGCAAAAAAAATCTACATAGGCACAAACACTAGAACACAAAAGGCAAAAAACGCAAAGAAAAACAACAAAGTCTCTTTTTGTATAGATACAGGAATTAATGCACCTAACATCTATGGTGTCATGGGACAAGGAAAAGCAAATCTGATATTAAAAGAATCTAAAGTAAAATCAATTGCAAAAAATATTCTACTGCGATACTTTAAGACACTAGAAAATAAATCAGCAAAAGAATTACTTGATGATACTGACTGTATTATTGAGATTGTTCCTGAAAAGATTTCTGTGTGGAGTTATTGAGTAACAAATTCTTCAATCTTGTTCATTGCTGAATCTAAAATTTCAAGACTAGGAAGATATACCAATCGGAAATGACCACTACCATATTTCTCTCCAAAGCCAGACCCATGTACAGTTAAAACTCCTTTTGATTCTAGTAATTTTGTAACAAATTCTTTGTCTGTCCTAAATCTATTGTCTTCAATTTTCGGAAATGCATAAAATGCACCTTTAGGATTTGGGCAAGAAAGTCCAGGCATCTCATTTAATCGTTTTACAACCAAGTCTCTACGCTTTTTAATTTCAGAAACAAAGTTAGAGATATAATTTTGAGGCCCTTTTAATGACTCTAATGCAGCATGTTGAACAGGCAAACTAGTTGCAATTCGTACTCGAGCTAGTTTTGGAAGATTCTCGCGTATTGCATCAAGTTTTGGTGAATTGTTAAATGCAATATAGCCAATTCTCCATCCAGACATCAAATGGACTTTGGAAAAACCATTTAGAACAATTACTGGAGAGTCTCCTGCAACTTTGCCAATTCCTACAAATTTTTCATCAAAGATAATTTGATCATAGATTTCATCACAAATAATGTAGAGATTATGCTGATTTGCAATCTCTACTAACTCTTTGAGGGATTTTTCATTAAATACAACTCCTGTTGGGTTGTTTGGACTAATCAAACAGATGGCAACAGTTTTTGAAGTAATTTTGGATTTTATATCATCAATATCAGGAGTAGAATTTTCCAAGTCAACTGCAAATTCTACGGGTACACCACCATGTAATCTGACATAGGATGCATAAGGTGGATAATATGGTCCTGGAAGTAATACTTCATCTCCTTCTTCAACAATTGATGAAATTACCATGTCTAGTCCTTCTGAGACTCCATTTGTTACTAGAATTTCATCAGCAGATATGGATAATCCTTTGGCATTTTCTTTTTTTGCAATCTCTTGTCTTAATTCCAAAAGACCTTCAGAAGTAGAATAGTAGTTTTCGCCTTTGTTGATTGCATCAATCAAAGCTTGTTTAACATTATCAGGTGGCTGAAAACCAAATTGCACAGGATCACCAATGTTAAGGTAATCGACTTTGATTCCTTTTTGTTGCACTTTTCTTGCAGCTAGAACAATATCTCTAATTGCATACTCTACACCTGCTACTTTTTTTGATACCTTCAAAGTATCTAGACAGATATTTAGGCCTGTTAAATTCTTACTTGTTTGGACTCGTTGCACAGCCTGGATAGTGCGGGCGGCTTCGAACCGCCAGGTCGAGGGATCGAAGCCCTCCGAGCCCTTTAGATTATCTTATTAAGCAAATAATTTTCCACAAGAACGAAGTGAAAGTATCACTATTAAAAATTGGACTGGCTTTGATAATTGTTGGAGCAGTTTGGATTTCAATAGTTTTTGCAGAGACTGAAAAGATTCAGGATGTAACAAATTTAAAACAATCAAGTTCTTTTGAAATAAAATTAGAGTTTTCAGGTACAGATATTGGATTTTACAAAGTTCACATGCCAGAATTTGCAGGTCAGGAGATATTTGTTCAGATTCTAGATGTTAATGATAATGTAATTCAAGAGCAAACTGTTCAGACAAGAATGTCAGTAGGATATTTTGATTTTAATGAAAGTGGGGCATATACTGTAAAAGTAACAAACTTGGCAAAAAATCAAGTTAGTTTGGAGATAGAGTTTGGTAATACAAATTCAAAAGAGATGATCCCTGCAGGAATAATGATTTTGGTTGGCTCAATTGCTATGATAGTAATGTCATATCTAAAAATTAAAAATTACAAAATGGCGCAACCTGATGAGAATATTTCATAAACAGGAATACATTGTATTATATGTCCAAAAATTAGAACTAGGTTAAATCCCAACCATATTGTAAAGAACAAAAATGTTACAATTGAGAATGGCAGTAATATTTTGAGTTTTGTGTGTTCTTTATTTTTTAAAATTAACAATCCACCAAGTGAACCTAATACAAGTCCCAATTCAAGTGGTTGATGAGACCAAGATACTAGACCATCAATTCCAAATATTTCATGAGATAGTGAATCACCAAATCCTGAAATTATTTGAATAACAGAGCCGACCATTACTAGTTTTATTCCAGTTTTTAGAGAAGAGTCTATTGATTTTCTAATTATCAGTATCCCTCCCAATATTGCAGCAGCAGTGATCATTGAGACTCCAGTATAAACAATCATGTGAGATGGACTCCAAAAGAATTCAGGTTCTTTTTGAAGGTGGGATATTGCATCCCAAAATCCTGCAGAAACTGTGATGACTGGACCAATAACAGATAGAATACATATGATACGTACAAGATTATCAGACTTTGTAAGTGTGTAATTTGAAATTCGTTGAATTAATCTCATTTTATTCAGACTGTATCAAAAGGGATATTTGAAATGTTGTAAGAATATCAATTTGAAAAAATTAACTCTGTGGCTAATTTTTAGAATTAACTATATTAGATGATATGATTTAGTAATTTTATGAGTCCTGGAATTGGATTAATGAAAAGAAGACTAGAAAAGGAAAAAGATGCCATAGCCCTTGCAGTATCAGGCATTGCAAAAAAATACAATGTTGTACCAGATTCGATTAAGACTTTGGAGACAAAGTATCACGATGATGCTGGAGATTGGTATGTAGCATTGGGTTGGGATGAAAAAAAGGCAATAATACAAATGGATTCGGTTCAGGGAACAATTACTGAAATTAAAGAAATCTAAGTAGTAAAATTATTCTAATTAAAGTCAAATTTTGGGCTAAAATCCAGAAAATATAGTAATTTTTAGTTCTGGTTTCACGTTACAATCATCTCAGAGGTAATACTAGTTGTTCATCTTCACATTGGAAAAATAGTTCGTTATCATTTAGTTGAATATCACTGCAAACAAAACCACGAAAGTCTTGTGTATCATTGTCTGTAGTTCCATCTTGTCTTAAATCAACATGGTATCGCAATAGACAGTCATCAACATCAATATATACATAGTAAAATATTGGATCTCCCTCAACAGTGTACAACTTGTTTTTTATGCTTGCATGTTTGCATTCTTGAAAAGATTTTACAAAGCATTTGCCATCAGGTTTTCCCATAATGTCGTTGCATGTAGCAGGACTAGTGTCATATTGTCTTTGGCTTTCGTCTTTGCCTAAAACTTCATCTATTACAGGTCTAAAATTAGGAAGCAAAGAAATTGAATAAACTACACAGTCATCAGAGAGAATAGAATTGCAATAAAATGTGCTGCCAATGCTTATAGTTGCAGGAATTACAATTAATCCTGAAAACAAGATTATTCCAATTAAGATTACTTTGTTTCTAGTTTTCATTTTCTCATATCCTTCTTACCAATTCTTACTTTTAGAAAACCGATCAAAGAGTAAATTCCAGTTCCAATCAAGACCACAATGCTTCCAATAATCATATAATTTCCTACAGGAGTTGACGTCTTACCAACTTCAGGAGTAATCGGAGTCATTCCCTCAGGCAGATTTTTTGGAGGCTCTGACGTAATCGTCTCAAAGCTTAGAATAGTAATTGCAACACCTAACACAAGAAAGATTACAGCAATTATTGTAATGTATCTAGTTTTCACGTTCCAAACTCCTCATACTCTATTTTCTCACCACAATAAGGGCAATAGTTCATTGCAAAAAATGCAATATTGCCATCAATGCTCATATCTTTAAAGTGGAATTTTGCCCACTTTACATTCCACAGTTGAAAGTACTTGTCATGGTCCTTGAGCTGCTTGCAACACCACCAAGTCCTGTAAGTATCAACTCTATATTCTGTAAACTTTTCACAGGTAGGATCATCATAATGTCTAGTGAAAAATACTTTCAATGATTCAGGTTCAAATTATGAGACTCATAAAGTGTTCTAATCTTTTGTAAATAGATGGTGTGAGGTAAACGGTCTGGGAATTAGCCTCCAACCTATCTATTGTGATTTGAGTTCTTCATATTATGATAAAAGCAACACGAATGAATCGTTCATGCAAATTCTCAGCGTTTCCTAAATACTATTTTGAAGAACATGATGTAATTGAAACTCTCACCAAGCAACTAACCGTTGTTGGTCTTAAGTTTCAATTGTCAAGAGTCTAGTTTTCATTTTTAATTCCACTTTTCTATAATTATTGAAACATCAAAGGGAATCAGTTGTTGTGCTCTTTGTACATAGTATTCATCTGCATTGGGAATTGTATCGTATATTGCTCTGTTAAAACCAATCATAATTCCCTTGTCATTAGTCCACATTTCATTCCAAGGGATTTCAGAATTTTGCAAAATTGCTGCACCAGTTTCATGTTTGTCTTCAACAGTCATATCATCAACATTATTTGGTATGATAAAGATGGTACCACCACCCATATGATCTGACGCAATACTTCCAGGAGCAGGTAATGTTCTTGAGTGCCATTCGTATATTCCAGGCGAATCAAAAGTCATTGTTGCATCAGATAGTGGAAAAATTGTGGGGCCATACCAATCTGGATTCTGCCAATTCCCATCACCTTGAATTCTAATTGGTACTAGATGTTTATTTTGAAATTTAACTTTGATTTCCTCATCTCCTTGAACTAGGAAATTGTGCGGATAGACTCTAGGTTGATTATCTGTTTCCTCTCTTATGATAATTGTGTTATTGGTACTAAGAGATGATTCAGGTGGCAATTTTATGCTAGTGTCAAAAAAATCCACCTCGGAAATTCCTACAGGATAACTTGCTTGAGCCCTCATGGTCATTCCAGATAGTCGATAAGTATTCCCATCCGTGCCATTCACAAATGCCTCAAAGGATACATGTGGAGGCAATGATGTGAGAACCATTCCAGAATACACATTAAAATCAGGATTAGCGACCTCAATGTTTTGTTTATCTAGTTCAATCATCATTGCGTTTTTTATAACAAGAGCACCTAATTTGGTGAAAAATTCATCTCTGCCTTCTTTCTCATAATAATCCATCAAGCTTTCATTACTTTCATTTTGCCATTGGTTTACATTTTTGCCAAGATATGTATCAGAAATTACTTGTTCAGAGTTTTGGTAATTAAAACGCCCCGAAGTATTTTTGTTTGTAAATTGATCACTGGAAATTAAAAATGCAGATAAGAAAACACATATCATTACAACAATACCAATAGTTATCAATAGTCTAGTTTTCATTTTCTAATTAATTTCCTAATGACTGAAGATCTATACAATAAGATTCCTGCAACAGAGAATATGATGATTGGGATCATCAATCCAATGAACCTAAAATCAAAAACCCATCTTATGATTTGTTCAGGTTGAGATAAGAATATCATTACGAGAGGATCTAAAGACGAAATAAGATAAGGCATTCCGAAATACAACAACAGTCCTGCCAAGATCAAAGAAATGTAGGGTCTGCTTGGAATCTTTTTTCTTTTTAGGATAAAATAAGGTACTAAAAACAGTGCAGAGATTCCCACAGACAAAGCAGTTAGAGGTAAAATTGTATGATAAAACAAACCACCCATAAAATCCAAGGCATAACTTGGGGCCAAATCAGGATCCATATCCATGGTCCCACCACCGTATACCGTATCCCAGATATGGGGTGTAGGGTAGATTAAGAATATCACCACAAATAAAACAAGATAGGTAGCTGTAGCAATGCCCATGGCAATTATCAGGGATTTGTTGTCACTGTTTTTCAAATATTTTTGAACCATATGTGCCACGGATCCTGCAACTATCCCAATTACAATTGCAGCCATGGGTCCCAAAATGTCATGAAACGGAGCCACAAGAGCCGCTCCAGAAATTATGCTTAAAGAAATCCCAAATACTTTGAAAGTCTTGGATGCCCATGCAAACAAGAACCAAGAAAACATAGAGAAAATAATTGAAAGCAACAAAACGATGCTGCTACTTACTGTGATTCCGCCCACCATAATCTGATTTCCCACAGAATTTTGGATTAGTGAAATCAAAGAAAATAGTACGACTAGAGATGAAGTAATTATCAAAAATTTAATCTTCATTTTCTTTTATCTTCCCACATTTTCACGATTTCTTTTTTGTTCATAAGTTAGACAAATCCTAGACCGTCTTTTATCCAACAAGAGATACTGATCGTTCCTGAATCAGGATAGCATGGGACAAAAATAAACTCAAAAATTCCGCCAATCATGCTAATGACCTCATTGATTCCAAGCAAGGCAAAAATTATTGTAACCACAAAAAGTTTCGGATGCTTGTCATAGAATGCGTATAGTTCTTTTGGTTTTTTCTCTGGATCGTTGCTGTTCAACATTGGCCACAGATATTTGAAGAACAAATATCCAATAATGGCATAAATAATTAAGACAAACAAGACCTATCTCACGCCTCATTTGTCATGGACGTGTTTTGTTGATTAATTGGAATTCTAAATGTCCAAGGTCCTTCTACAATCACTATCTTTGGAAGTGGCATGTTCTCTATTGGAGTCATATGTGGAGGCGGCCTTGGTGGCGGCGGGGGTGCATTCATACTCGTTTTGTTTTGCCTTACCCACTGTATCTCTTTGATGGTCAGAATGATTTCTTTGGCATGAGTGTCAAGAGTTGGTGAAAAGATATGATGCCATGAGTAATCTGATATTATTTCCATTGTTGTAGGATCTGGTCCGCTGGAGCCTCCACCGCCTCCGCTTCTGTTTGTACTAACATACTGATTCCCCAGATCATCTTCCAAGGTGATAATTAATCTTGGATGTTCATTATACATCATCCTATTCATGTGATTCATTTTGCGAATATCTGCAAAATCAGACTCTGAAATTTTTATGCGTTGATGTGAATACCAGATAAGCTTCATCATGTCAGAGTAGACTTCTAGCGAAGGTATTGTAAATTCCGTATCATCTACAAGAATCTGTTTTGATATTGAGACTACATTGACAAGTTTTTTTGGTGTAAATCCATGCGGGTCAAAAATTTTTGCAAGATCTGCATCTTTAAACTCAAATCTTGTGTTTTCAGTAATTTTCCAGAATGATTTTCCTTCAGGTTTCACATCAACAATTGCAGATTGGAACGACTTTGGAAACGGAGGGGTGCGTGAACGATGCCTGTTTCCTCGGGCATTATCCATGTCAGAGTATGTCTCTTGATTTTCTTTTTCTTGCATCTCCTGTTGTTTTTTTTCGTGCCATTCATTCTGGAAAGGAATGTCAATTCTGTCATTTTCTGTCACAATAAAACCTAGGATTTCAGAATAATCTAGATGTGAGTGGTATCCAGGCATCGTTTTCTCAGCTATGTTAACAGTAGCTAGAGTGACAAGTTCTGCTTCTGGAATATTCTCAGATTTTATTTGTGATTCTGGAAACTTGCTGAGCTTGACTGTTTGCTGCCACTCTCCTAAAATATCCACATTGCACGATACAGGACCATAAAGAATGATTTTAGGATACTGCGGTGCTTTTTTTTCAGGATTGTTTAGATATTCCACTTCTATTTCACGTGTATCTATTTCCTGCAAATCAGAATCAGACATGAGCAAGCATATTGCAGCAGTACTTTTGGTGTTGCCGCTTATCCTGACTATATCCCCTTCTCTGATTCCGAATTTCTGCATGTATTGTGGTTCAATCTTTACAATTGTTTTGCATTGGTAAGGATCAACATTATTCTCAAGTCTATTTCTTCTTTTATGCACTACCCTAAATTCGATTGAATTGTCATTATTATTAGTCATGGTAATACTTGTAGATTTGATTTCTTAATAGGACATTCATAAAGTATGCTATTAACTTGAACTTAATTCATAGGTCAAATCATTTGTATGCTAAAGAAATCTAAGTAAAATTATTCTAATTAAAGTCAAATTTTAGAAGTTATTATGATTAAATTAAGATTCAGATTCTTTTCCTACGAGCAATTAATGGCATATTCTTCAAATTAGTTTCTTCTATATGCTCATCTAATTCTCTGGATTGTATTAATTCTCGTTCGTGATCAAATTTTAATGGACTAGTGTAAGCTTCATGAACTTTTGCTAAATAATACAGTATTTGGTATTTTTTTGGATGTATTTTGGCACCCTCATAATGATTTAAAATTCGAGTTACGTATTCAGCGTCATTATAATCATAACTTGTAAAATCAAATTCTTCAAGCATGTTACGTGAATTATCAGCTAATGTGTTTTCAATATTATCAATTTCTAGCGTTTGAGGATTGAAGAATTTGATTTTAGTCATGTCAAGGTTATCATTTTTTCCAAATCCACGAGGTTGTATCAAAGATACAAGATCAAATCCACCACCAAATGCCACACCATGAAGATTACTTACATGACTTTCAACATCTTCTCTAGGTACTTGTGTAGCAAAAAATGCTGTTCGTTCATTATCGAAATAAGAATTAATCAGATTGTGTTGAGGAATTGATTTTTCCCATTCTTGATAAATTAAATTGATTATCATAGGATCTTGTTTTGCAATTAAGTGATCAAGTATCTCTTGTAAGGAATTTCTATCCATTCCCAAAGACAAAGTGAAGATTACAGAATTATTTTCATCTCGCCTATAGTGTGAATCAATAAAATCAATATAATCAGTTGAGTTTAATTCTAAGTATGGATAAGTAATTAAATTTGTGCCCAATCGGCGTTGTAAATAATCTGCTTGTGCATCAGCAAATTCTTTTTTCTGAGTAAGAGGCATATCGCGGAGAGTTGAAAGTGGAGGCTGAAAAACAGATATTTTGAATAATGCACGTTGTGTAATATCATTATATTGTTTAGTTACTCCAACCATCTTTTCTCCAACTTTATTTTTATTCAGTAATCCTGATACTTGTGAATCACTTAGATTTCTGAAATCAATAGTAAGTTCAGTTTGTAATGGTTTTGCAAGAACTGCTCCAGAACGTGCTAAATATTCTGAACGAGCCAACACACGATTCGGGGTGGAAAATGTTCCTTTATCAGTTGTAATATCTACAATTCTACTACGATAAAAATAAGGACTGTTATCATTATCTTGAACAGTATCACGTAATCTTACATCTTCAAGAATCATATTCTAATGGCCTCTGCGTTTCATCATTCCAGTCTAATGTTTGATATCTTTGTTTAAAGACAGAGTTTTCCAAGAAATGTTCATAATCACGATAAACTAGTTTAAGCATTCCTTGTGGAATATGTGTGTCCCAACTAAGACGTTTAGCTTGTAACAGGTTTCTAATATTTTCTGGTAACTTAACAAATTCTTCATGAATTAGTTTTTGTCCTTTATCGTTAATTTCAATGGCAAAATTATTTGAAGTCTTTTTACCACGAAGACTAATTAGATTAAGAAATGCAAGTTGATCAATTGTATTTTCAACTTCTTCACTATACGGTCCAAATCGATATTTCCTAAAAAACACAGGTTGAACATTCTCATTTTTAAAAACTTGTTGCAACGTTAGAAATACTTCTTTCATTTGTTTGATTTTTCCTTTGATTGGATAATCTTTTTCTGCATAGAGTAAAAACAAAATTACATCGGATAAAGTATATTTGAAATCAGCATCCTGAGACTCTCTAAGATTATCTAATTCTTCTAGAGAAAATGTTTTTTCACTCATTGATCTTTAACCTCACTAATCCATTTATTTTGTAGGTATTTGATGCTTTTTCTTGCATAAAGGTACCATAGGTTCGAATTCCTTGATAAATAAAGGGTATTATTATCATACGATTTACCTCATCGTCTGATAAGTATGATGATGCATGCCTAGGTTTTTTCAATACAGCAGTACGGTGATTTCTAATCAATGTTGCCATAGGTGGTCCTCTTGGATAATGGTGTTTTAATAATACAGCAATTTCAATTTCTCCACGAGTATTTTTGATCAATTCTTCAATATCAATTTCAATAAATGAAAATTCCATTATGCAATTACAGCATTTATGGAAGTTTTTTGGTCTAGGGTTTGATGAAATGACAATTGGTCCATCAGGTGTGTCAATTTCTGGAAATTTGTTTTTACCATTTTCCAACAAGTCGTGATAAGAAGTAAATGATGAAACATCATCATGACCGCAAAATGGACACTCAGTAATTTCAGACACAAATAATTACATCCAAGTCTAGTTTTTAACTCTACTTTTAATTATGAATATGATATTTTAATATCATAACCATTTTGCTCTGCTAGTTTTAGGTATTAATGGTTCAAAATTATTTTTTGTAATATCCTTAATTTCAACCATAGCAGTAATAAATCTAGAACTATTACTAGTCCATAATTTTTCTATATCTGCACGAGGATCAGTGGATGAACGCACAATTTCTTGTATTTCCAAAAGATCAACTTGAATTGTTTCAATTTGTGTTCCATCTATGCTTTGTGCACACTTTGAAAGAGTAGTTCTAATGGTTTGCAAGATAGTAAGAATTTGGAGACCTGTTAATCTATCTGAACGAATTTCTTCAGATTTAGAATAAGGAAGAATAGCATGGTAAAGATTCCATATTGAATAGTAAGTTCCACGTATTGCAAGTTTAAGATCTTCAGCTTCACGAGATTCAATTTTTTTAGTATGATCATAAATAATTAGTGCTATTCCAATACCAACAATTATTTCGACTAGTAATGTAGACCAATTAGGAAAATCATTCTCTATTTTAATATCAAAATTAGGGAAAATTCCAAAATGCAAAATTATTCCAGCTATGAAACTAGTTCCAAAAAGAATACTAAGCCAAACATATAGTCTATTTTTTTCAGTAATTTTCAATACTAGTAAAATTATTTTATAGATATTAAATTAATTGAATAAAATATGTTTTGAATAAAATAATTTGTCACTTAGAATTTAATTTAACATATTCAAAATAGGCTTAAAAATCAAAAAAATATGAAAAAATAAAATTTTTTATTTTTTGAATATCTGAAGTATTAAGTATCCTATCCCTACTGCAGCTACACCAATCAATAGCATCTCCCACCATTTCAAAGGTCCATCAGGCTTGATAATTTTAGGAAGATTGCATGTATCAGGTATTGGCGGAATTATGGAATAACCTATCCCAATTTTATCCAGTAAGATTGGAATTCCATCATGTGGAGGGTAACTGTGTTTTTGATTTAGATGTGCACCAGGATATTCTGGAGGAGGTTCTAATTCAGATTCTATTATTCCATTAGGCATGACTTTGAAATGTATTTGCAACAATTCCATCAACTTACGCCTTAATCCGAACACTTGTCCGTGATCTTCTTCACCTCCAGGCTGAAGTTCAAATCCCCATTCCTCAAGACGAGTTTTGCAAATTTCAATGTCAGAAGGATTTATTCTAAAACAACGACAATGATGTTTGTCAGACTTGTTGGCAATATCTTCAGACAATATTGTTTGTTATCATATGGAAATAAAAAGAATATAGCTTCCGATCAAAATGGGAACAAAGATTGCAAGTCCAAGCTTCCATCCTACAATAATTATTCCAAAGAAAGTGTAAACAAAGGGAATTATGATGATTACAATCTTGAAAATCTCAACTTGAGGACGTATTTCCGGTACAATAATGGAATCTAAGGAATCAAAAATGAGTAAAATCAATCCAGTTGGCGATACATCTTGACCAGTTTTTGTTTGGATCGCCAGGAATAATCCTTCAAGAAAGGCAGATCCTGCGAGACCACCCAGATGTTTTGACATGTAAACAAGGCATAATCATGTCTTTTAACATTGGTGACACATGAATTAAAATTTATTCTAAAACAGAATTATTTTGATTGCTGCTGTCTTCTTTTACGTCCACCATATCCATTATAATTTCCTTGCTCATCAAATAATGGACATCTGAATTCTCCATAATGATTAAAAATTTCATTCATCATAGATGATGTAATTTCTTCATATTTTGTTTCTACATAAGGCATTGAATGTTCTCTTTCAATTATTGCGTTTAGAGTATCCAAGTGAGGATAATCAGAAAGATAGCCATTTTTATTTGGCAATACACTTTGGGACAAACATTTTGTAGTTACAACAATCATTACATCGCCAAAATAGTTATGATTGGATAAGAGAGTATGTGAAAAAATAAGAGTTTGCATTATTTTTGTAGCTACTTTCTCATATGGAATGTTTATTTCAGAATTTTCGTTTTTATGATCATAATACCCAACATAAAGAACAGAGCCATTACGATGAATTTGTAATTCTTCAGGCCTATTATTGAAAGGGTATTTGGAAGTCAATCCATGAGCAAATGGGTGTAAAGGATAATTTGGGAGACTGTTCTGTGGAAAATAAAGAGGATACTTTATAGATTGAATTTTTTCAATTTCTTCATAATTTGATGTGTCTATCATTCTATATTGCATGTTAGATGGAACAACAAGGACATTCAAAGTTACCGTGTCTTCTTTAACATCAACTAATGTTTCATTGATGTATTGATTAACTTGCTTGTAGTTGAAGAAACGTCTTCTATAACAATCTGAAACCTCATTTTCGGTCATTTCAGCAGATTCAAATTGAAAACGTTTGTAGAATTTTTTAGAATGATTACTTTGATGAGGTTTTTGAGAACTATCAGGTATTTGTACAACTAAAATAGACTTATCAGAATCTGGAATGATTATAGATTTTATTTTTACATCTAATCTAGGAACAATATTTGATAAAACAATTTGTTCAAGTTTTTCTTTATTCAGATCAGATGTGAGCAATCCAGTTATTTCTACTGGATATCCGCCTTGGCCAGATTCTTTAATTCCAAAAACAATATGACCTCCACGAGTATTTGCAAATGCACATACATGTTTGACTAAATCTTGTTCTTTTACCAATTTTTCCTTATAGTCTAGAACATCACTTTCATCAATCCTATTTTTTAAAAGAAATTCAATATCATCAAAGGAAATATCAAGAATATTTTTTCCAATCATTCATAATTCAGAAGATAATCTATTATTTTATAATTCTCATAAGAAAAGATAATTGTTTAAGACATAACCTGATCAAGTTCCTGAAGAGAATTGCAAATAATACAATTGTATTTTTTATCTAATTTCTGTTTCTTACTTAAATTTGCAAACATTTTTTCAACTACCACAATATCGCAATAAGGTATAGCACCAGATAGATGATTAATATCAACCATATCATTAGACTTGACTTTTCTTTCCCAAGATGGACTCTAGCAAGAATAATCCAATCTCTTGAATCCAGAAAAATTCTCAAAGGTTTCAAATTACAACAAAGTATTCATTGGCGTTCATCAGTACAAATCGATTCCCGTATTAAAGAAGATTTTACTACATTAGATGTTCCACTAAAATCAGGATCATCCTTGTGATCAGAACAAACTTTCCAAATAGATTGAGAGTCAGCAACCTTGAATGTTCTAAGCAATATCAATTTCTGATAGTCAGGATTATCACAATTAGAACAACATCTTTGAAGTGTTGGAGGACCTAGTGGATATATCATAAATTCAGAGTTTGAGTCCAAATCCATAATATTCAATCCAATATAATTATGCCTGAATCAACCAAAAACTTGATTGCATTTTTCAAATCTTCATCAGATATTTGTCCGTCAGCCCAGAATGCAAAAACACCACGTACCCATTCAGGAATAGGTTCAGACAATCCAACAGCTTGATAGATTGTAAAATCAGGATAGTTTCTATCGAACCATTCTTTGTATTCTAATTCATTGTTGTATCTATCTACATAGAATTGAGGATCTATAATAGGATCCACAAAAGATAATGGGAATATGACTTGAGATTCAAGTTCTTCAAACACAGTACAATTAGGATCTTGTTCACATTCTTCTACGCACATTTCGGATTCACATTGATACAAATTAGATTCATCAACTTCTGTTTCAACAGGAACATCATCCATAATTTCCCCAATGAAGAATTTTGTTTCAAACAGATTGTCTTCAGAAAATCCAGCTTTGATAACATATTTTCCTTCAGAGTTTATTGAAGGTCCACCTGTAACAAAAGAATAGTCAAAATTACCATTATCAAAAATGTTTGCTCTACCAATCTCAACTAAACTTCCAGAAGGTCCAATGATCATAAATTCAATGAATTCATTCTCAGTTGAACCATCAATATTACCAGAAACTACAACTGTATCTCCAAAATCATATTGAATTTTATCTGTTTCAATAGATATAGAAAAATCTGCATAAACAGGAGTGACTAGGGTTAATGCAAATAATGAAAAGAAAACAAAGAGAAACTTATCCAATAACAATCAAGAGTATGAGATTCACATAAAAGCTTCTGATAATTAATGAAGCGATCAGGGTTCTTTTGCTAACAAAACAGAATTTCCACTAACAAATTTTACACGTAATTCTGTTTTTCCAGAACTATCAGGTCTACAAAACAATACAGCATTATCAGTGATTCCGGAAGGGGCAAATCCAGCATGGAAGAGTTCTTTGACTTGAAGTGTTTTAATATTCAAAAAATCATTATCTCCTGCGTCATAATCCACTTTACCTCTAATCCTAGTATCAAGTTCCATCAAGTCAGTTCCACCTCTTTGTAGATGTAATGAGTCACTAACGTTGATTACCTGTTCTCCAAACAAATGAAAAACTTGAAGGCTTTTACTATTAGTACTATCTCTTACTGTGAAAATTCTTCCTCCTTCAATAGTAGTATCCAATCCAGTAATAACAAGATCACCAGTAGCATCATCTATCTTCATTTTTGTTTTACCACCAGATTTTAGTTTGATTGAATCATTTACATTTGCATTAATTGCAATACCAGTAGAATCAGAATCAATCGTACCTTCATTTCCATTAGCTCCAAATTTTATTCGAAGAACTTTATCAATCTCTTCATCATTCAGTACAAGTGGAATGTTAGATTCTACAGAATTTTCCAAAATAATAAATCTAGGATTTGGATTTACAGTTTTTTTAACATAGAATTGATGTCCTTCAACAGATTCATAATCTAATTTATCAAACCCATTTCCCCCACCTCTTGCAATCTGTAAAGAATCAATAACAGATTTGAAATGTATTTTATTCAGGTTATTGTGATCAAATTCTGCTGCGTTTAGATGTTGAATTTGAATATGATTTCCTAAATCATCCCCACTATTTTGACCTCCTCCAGAAGATCCCATAATTTGGGTATGGAACACCTGACCTTGATCAGTAGTAAATAATGCAATCAAAGATTTTGAATTGGGTGTAGAATCAGGTTGTGGATTTCCCTTGACAGAGGAAGGCCAAATTATTGTATGAAAACCAATTTCATCTTGAGTAATTTCAACAAAAATTAACATGCCTTCGATAATTGGAGGAGGATTAGATATTGTGATTGTTAAATTTCCAGTGAGTCTGAATTTTGTAACGTGAGCTCTTGCTCTTGTTAAATCAATGTCAATGTCATGAGAGCCATCCAAATCTCCCAAAGGGAGAGCTGGATATTTCTGAGGATATTGTGTTGATTTTGAGCCTAATCCATCAGATAATCCGTCTTCATTTTCATATTGTCCGCCACTAGAAAGTCTGTGTTTATTTTGAGCTGAAGAATGAGCAGATTGAGTTTGATTACTAACTTCTACAATTTTTCTTGTTGAGCCTCTGCCACGCATCATACAAGTATTGTAGATACCACCCAAAGAAAGTTTAGTACAAAGAGAGTTTACGTCTCCTTTGACATGTTTACGCAAATTAGATTAGAAAATTGAATGAATAAAGATCATTATTGGAAACACACAAAGTAATTGTCAACTAAAAATCAATTCAAATAAAAATAAAATTTATTCTAAGATAATTGGTTCTTGAGGAACATGTTTTGAAATAATGTTTCTAGCTGTCTTTAGTGCAAGAACTACTTCTCCCTGCTGAGCTAGAGTGAGAATTCTCTCCATGTTCTTGTCTTGTTGTTGTTTTAGTTTGGAGATGAGATCAACCTTACCTACAGTTTTATCATATTTTGATTTATGTAGACGTTCTCCATTTCCATCAAGATCTGATTCATCTGGCAATTGTTGTAATTGTTCAATTAGTTCCCGATATTCTTTGTTTGATTCTTTCCAATACTGTTCTGCTTTTTTAAAAGTATCCAAAAATGTTGTAATGGATACAGTTCCAAGTTCATATTCACTTGATTTTTTTACTTTGTTAAGAGCTCTAGACACAGTAGATTGATCTATGTTGAGTTTCTTTGCTATTTCAGCTTGAGAATAATCTCTTAGATGTAATGAAAAACACTCAATTTGTAATGCATTGTTCATGACTGTACTCCGCATAGTTTATGCATGAATGAAATCATTTCTTCTTTCCCAAAGAAAGTTTTGGTAGTTTCAAATTTTATTTTCCACTCCTTTTTATAATAATCTTTTTCCCTTCATCATTTTTGGCAAACATAAATGGGCCTTCACTTGAAGTTAGCATGTCAATATATCGTCTTATGGCCACAGTACTTCCACTGCCTGTTTTTTTATGACAAAGCATGGCTGCAGCATTTATGGCATTTTTAGCCTCAATTGAGGTATCAGTTTGGATTATTTCGGTGATATATTGCTCAGTTATCTCAAAATTTTGCATGTTTGTATCCATTTCTGGACTCAAAGTGGGCCCTTCGAGTTCTACACTTTCTCTCTCACACGATAAGTTCACTTGGTGATTTAGCTTGAGTTTTTCCATAGCCATAATTTGCATATCACAGTCATTTCTTTTCTTTAAGTTGCAGGATTGATGAGCAAGTACTATGTTTTCTACTTCAGAATGATTAGGATTATTGTCTAAGTGTTCGTAAATCCAGTTATTTTTTACAAATGATTGCTTGCAGTAAAAACATTTGAAACCATCACGACTAATAATTATCTGGAGATAAACTGCCTTTTTCTTTGAAGTAAGCTTAGACATAATATTCTCCTAGCTGTGTGGGTGAGAGAGATAATTTATTTAAGGAAAGGAGATTTGTGTGATTCAATTTCCATTACTCCTGTTTGAAAGATAGTTCAGCTAGATTTTCAGATAGCCACCAAGCACTTCTTTTTTCATGTTCTTTTATGATTCCAACAATTCTTCCAGTTCTAAGCTTGTCATGATAATCATGATCATAATAGATGTGAGATGCAGCTTGATTTCTACTTGCATGAATTGTCTTGTCATTGTAAAACAACATACAGATTACACAACGAAATGACATTACCAAGCTCATCGTACAACTTCATCTCCATGTTCATGAGTCAAATGCCATTTCAATGCATGTTTAGAATGAAACTTTCTTGAACGACCCTTGTTTTCTTTACATATATTACAAAGTAAGAAAGAAATTTTGGAATCTTTTATTGGTATCTCAACATTAACCAGTTGTAATCAACCCCGTTACTGAGTTTGAATGTGACCTTCCCGGATCAATAGATTCAGTAATGATTTCTTTTTTTATTACAAACTTACAATCTTGATTTTTGTAGCATTTTGGACATAGTTCAAGGATGTAATTCCCTTCAGAGCCACCATCTAGAATTAGACGATTTGTCTTGGACTTTTTACATTTACAGTGAAAAACAGGCATAAAATCCATTATTTTTGAGCCTCCAAGAGCCTAGTTACTATATCATCAAATGAATCACCTTTAGAGCCTAATTTTTTGAGTTTCTCATAGTTGAATTCTGATACAACGATATGGTATGATTTTGAATTCATGAAGATTAAACAGATTAAGTTGTTTAAAGGAACTATTTGGAAAATTTAGAATTTTTTTAGATGTTGAAAAGTGCGGTGACCGTACTTTTCAACATAGTTCTTCTTTGTAAAAGCTCTATCATAGAGCTTTCAGAATAGTTCCTCTTTTGAAAACTTATCACTGATAACTTTGAAAATAGTTCCGTCTCTGTAAAGTTCAATTTTTGAACTTTTAGAATAGTTCCATTTTCTAAATTATTCATACAACATATTATTACAAAATAACTATTTAAGCGGATTAATCCTTTTGATATTTTTCAGAAATAGACAACTTTTGTTTAATCTTATCAAGATCATCCTTTAGATTCATCAATTCCTTGTTTCTTTCTTCAAGTTCCTGGACCTTAGTCTGTAATGCTTTTTGTGATTTATGATAATCTGTATGTTGATAAATCAGCAAGCTTGGTTCCAATTCCAGATACAATTCTAATCTTTTGTCTGGGGAAAGACGATAATACTGCATCAGATACCCTTGATGTCCATCCATAGCGTTTGCATACTGCTCATCATGAACAATTGAAGCTTGGGTGTGAAAGAATGCTCTCATAGAGTGGATGTTAACTTTGTGTCTGTTGCTGTCTGAATATTTTTCAGTCAAACCACATCTCTTTCGAAGATTGTCAAATGTTCTTTCTTCAGATAGTTTTGCCATTATCAAATTTTCAGATTTTCCAAATACCAGATCATCATCTTGTTTTTCTTCTAAAATTCTCAGTACTGCTTCTTTTGCCTCACTAGAAATGTAGGTTTGGCGGGTCTGCTTTGTCTTTGTGAATCTACCAGGAATGGTGATTTGAATGGTTTTTGAGGCTAAATCAAAGTCCTTTTTTCGTAGTGATAACGCTTCACCAATTCTCATGCCTGAGCTTAGTAATGTCAGATACAGAGCTTTTCTGTCTGGTTTTGAGTAATCCAACAATAACTTCAGTTGATCTTTGGTTAGTGGTTCTCGAAGTTCCTGAATTATTTCAGGTAATCGAATCAAGTCCTTTATGTCATCTGAGCTAATCTTGATTCCCTGACTTCGAAGAAATGTACGTAATGTGCTGAAGTATGATGCGATTGTCTTGGGATTTAGCTCCTTGTTTTCCATATAATTTACAAAATCCTGTAGAAAGTTGTACAATGCATCACTCAGATCGCCTCTAAGCTCCACAATTAGTGACTCTGAATCCTGACCATATACTTCAGTACAAAAACTGTCAAATTTCTTCAGCACAGCAAGTAAAACTGTTCTAGAACCTGAAGACTTGGATTTGTTGTAGAACTTTTCAATGAATTCATCCCTTGTGAGAGTCTTTCTGAGGTTCTTTTGGAGAGTTTTCAAGTTGTATAGAGTATTATTTTTAATTTAATAAGAACAAAAAGGGTAGCTAAAGAAATTTAATTATCAATCTTATTTTAAAATGATATGACTAGTGCAATTGTTCTAGGCGGTTCAAGAGGAATAGGAAAGGCAATCTCAGAATCACTAAAAACATTAGAAATTGATGTTTTTGCAGCATCAAAAAATGATGTAGATACATCAGATTTGTCTAGTGTAAGAGAATTTGTAAAAGATCATAATCAAGTAGATATTTTGGTGCTAAATACAGGAGGACCTGCCCCAAAACCATTTAAAACAATTACAGAAGAAGATTGGAAATTATATCACAATCAATTATTCTTAGGATTTTGCACAATATTACAAAATATCAAAATAAATGACAACGGGTACATCTTTCTTATCAGTTCAAATGTAATCAAAGAGCCAAATTCAAAATTGATAATTTCATCAGCATATCGTGCAGCGTTTGCAGAAGTATTCAAAGTATTAAGTAAAGAATTTGCTGAAAATCAAATTAGTTGTATCAATATTGCACCAGGACCAATAAACACTGATAGAACTCAAGAACTAATAGAAAATGTTGAAGAATTCAAAAAATCACTACCTATGAAAAGACTAGGAGAACCAGAAGAGATAGGGAATTTTGTAAAGTCAATTATTCAAAATAAGATAAAGTATTTGTCAGGTGTCACAATAAACTTTGATGGTGCAAATTCGAATTATATTTTCTAAAACTATTTTTTAAATTCAACATTTGGGGTATCAGGTTGACCTGCAATTGCAATTAGGCCACCATCACGCAGTTGTTGTAACAATTGCATTACTTCTTTTTCTACTTGATTTCGTTGTAGCCCTGTTTGTTGTGCAAAAATTTCTACCAAGTCTGTAACTTTACGTTGTCCATTACATGATTTCCAAAAATCAACAATTGCTTGATTTACCATAAATCCTTGATCATGTTCATTTGCCAACACCATTGAACCATCTTCTTGTTGAACTAGTTTTCCAACTCCTTGAGGTAATGCTGTTTCATAATTGATTGGTGCAGGGGTATTCATACCAGCCCCCATATTTTTGATTTTGATTTTTGCCTCCTCAGACATTTTATCCATAGACCAAGGGGGGTCCCATACAATATCGATATTTACATTATTTACTCCAGGAACTTTTTTGACAAATCTTGTTGCATCAGAAACTAGAGTTTCATGTAGTGGGCAACCTTGTGTAGTCATTGTCATTTTAATATTTACATCATTATTTTCAGCCACATCAATTCCATAGATTAAACCCATTTCTACAATATTTAGAGGAACTTCAGGATCCATACATTGTTTCAAAGAATCTTCAATTGCCTGTGGAGAAATTGTACTCATATTGTTAAAAGCAATTTGAAAAACAATAAAAACTTTCTATTAATTAGCTTCAAATAATTTTGGAATAGATTCCTCATATGGTGCAGTAGCCACGCCTTTTTCAGTAATTATTCCAGAAATTAGTTCTGGAGGAGTCATATCAAATGCAGGATTGATTACTCCTATATCATCAGGAGCAGTTTTTTTATCACCTATTCCAGTAACTTCACTACCTTTACGCATCTCAATTATTACATCTTCAGCTTTTGTTTCCAAGTCAATTGTAGATAATGGTGCTGCAACATAAAATGGGATTCCATGTTGTTTTGCCATCGTAGCTACTTGATAAGTACCAATTTTGTTGAAAACATGACCTGTTTTTACAATTCGATCTGCACCAACTACAACTTTGTTGACTAGACCATTTGCCATGGAGTAACCTACAGCAGTATCAGGAACTAAACTGACATCAAATCCATCATGTTTTAATTCAAATGCAGTTAGTCTTGAACCTTGTTGAATAGGTCTAGTTTCAGTCGCTATAACTTTGACATTTTTTCCACTCTCTCTTGTTGCTCTAATTACACCAAGTGCTGTTCCATATGCAACAGTTGCTAAGGCACCAGCATTACAATGAGTCATTATAGTATCATTATCATCAAAAAGAGCAGAACCATTTTTTCCCATAGCTTTGTTTATTTCGATATCTTCATCTGCCATTTTTTTGGCAGTAGAAATTACCAATTCCTTAATTTGTTCAATTGAATCTCCTGTTTTTGCAATAGTCATTATTTTTTCTAATCCCCAACCAAGATTTACGGCAGTAGGTCTAGTAGCAAAAAGAATTTTTCTTGCTTCTTCAAGATCAGAAATAAGTTCATCCTTTGTAGTGGCTTTACTTTGTAAAACAGCCAATGCCAAACCAAAAGCTCCAGAAACTCCTATTGCAGGAGCTCCTCTAACAATCAGGGTTTTGATGGCATTTGCAATTTGATTAAAATCATCATATTCTACAAATACAAGTTCATTTGGAAGTTTTGTTTGATCAATCATTACAACTTTGTTATTTTTCCATTCAACAGTTCTAAGTGATGAATCGATCAAATTTTCAGTCATAGATAATCTCAAAAATAGCTTTTTAAAAACTAATGGCACATCAATGTGCAAAAAAATAAGCAAAATGAGATTAAAAGAATTTACTAGTTATCATAAACACAAAACCAAGGTCGTGAATTTTTAAAATTATTTGATTTATTTGTAATACCAAATCTTTGTTGAGGGCGTGTGAGGTGTCTATGAGCAGAAACTTTTGGCAGATAAAATTGCCGGTGAAGGGGTCTAGAGATTTTCTCAGTAATTTTTTTCAAGGATTTTTTTCCACAACGTATACATTGAAATCTCTGTCCTTTACCTTTAGATTTCATTTTTTTATTACATTTTTTACATATTGGATTTGATGTTTTAATTTGATTTTTAAGAGAAATGATTTCAATAAATTCAAGATTTATGACTCTAGGAAAATTTTTTGTAGCCCTTCTCACTCCTCCTCCCACAGAGATTTTATCGCCTCGGATCAAATTAGATGCAACAACAGACATGCCTGTTGGTTTGTAAACTGCACACCAAAATTCATTATTGTTTGAAAGTATTTTGAAAAAAACATGACCTCCCTTAACAATTTTAGGAGAATTTGATACAATGCCAGTTAGTTTTCCAGATGCATATGGCTTCATAGTTTCAGCAGTGAGTTCATTTTTCAAATGATCACCCGTACCTTGATTTGACTTGAAGATCATATAACCATCTAATTTTTCTTTACTTTTCAAAAGCTTAGAAGCATAAACTAGTGAATCTACATTCTCTCCACGGATACCAAAAAAAACAGGATCAGGACCATGAGGAGTAATCAAAACTCGTCCTTTTTTTGTATCAAAACTGTTGAATGTATCAGGATATGTTTTTTCTTGCATCTCCTTGACACTGTTAATTGAAATCTTTCTTTCTTTTCCAAATTTTTGTTTCTTACGATAACTCAATAATTCTAGTGTATGATCATGAAAAGAATATCCTATTGCACCAATTGCGCCAACAAGTCCTTGTCCATTTCCTTTGTAAAAATACTCAAGATTATTTTTTTGAGCAAATTTTTTTGCACTATCTCGATTAATCAATTGCCATAAAGCTAAATTGCTAAATTTTGTAAATTCAAAAGGAATAGACTCACTTTCAAAAAAAACCAATCCAGGATTTGCACCATTTTTAGTATCAGAGTATTTTGAGACAAGATTTTTGATTTGGTGTTTTATTTTTGATGGATTACTAGTCTTAATTCTAATAGAGACAGCACCATTTCCCCGAGTTTTCCATGGGATATTTGGATTAAATCGTATTAATTTTGGAAAATCAAGAAATTCTATTTTTTGTTTTTTAAGCAAATTAACTACTTTGTATGCTAAAAAAGTAGTACACATCCCTTTTGGAGAATCAGTATCATCAAAACCGATATTAAGAACAGTTTTTTGTGTCATAATTTCTTTAATTAATTCAGACATTTTTAGTTGTTGTAAATGCAGTTGGTTTAAATTAATAAAATAATATTTCAAGCTAAATTGATAGTTATAGATGAGGAAAGAATTTTTCAGGAAATTAAAGCAAAAAATCCTGCATCAGTTTCATTAAATGGTCCAGATGGTATTTTGCCACAAGTGCAAGAAGCTGCAAAAAATATAACTAAAAAATTCGGGATTCCCGCATATGTTTTAGCTGATACCACTTGGGGAACATGTGATTTGAACTCAAATGGTTCCAAAGTACTTGGAGCAGAAATTCAATTCAATATTGGTCATACAATAAATACTGAGACATATGAAAAGAATTTGATTCTCATTGATGCATATGATGATGTAGAATTTGACAGTGTTGCAAAAAAATGTATCAACATACTAAAAGGAAAAATAATTTCGTTGGTTACAGACAGTCAGCATTTACATCAAGTAGACAAAGTTGAAAAGATTCTAACAGAAAATGGAATTACAGTAAAGATCGGGAAAGGTAAGGGACAATTAAATGACGGACAAGTATTTGGCTGTGAATTTTATCCTGCAACAGATCTCAAGAGGGAAGTTGATGCATATGTCTTCCTAGGACAAAGTAACTTCCATGCTTCTGGAATTGCATTATCTACTAATTTACCAACATATGTTTTGGATCCTTACTTTAATGAGGTAAGGGAGGTAACAGACTTTGCGCAGAAATTAAAAAAGAAGGCAACTCTTGCAATCTACAAAGCAGCTGAAGCAAAAAGCTTTGGAGTAATAGTTGGATTAAAGGAAGGTCAGCTATCAAAGGTGTTTGCATTAAAAATTAAAGAAGAATTAGAAGCAGAAGGAAAAGAAGTTCAATTATTTGCACTTACTGACATTACAAATGACAGATTAAGGAATCTAAAAGGAATTGATGCCTTTATTCAAGTAGCATGCCCACGAATTTCTACAGATAATCAATTTGACAAGCCTGTTCTGTCTTCACCTCAGGCAAATGCATTACTAAAAATTCTTCGAAATGAAAGTATTGAAGGATATTTAGAAATTCCACATTGGCTATGATATCAATTTTTGGAATAGAGGATCATTAGAAAAATTTTCAAAAGATTTAGATGTTTTTGCTTTAATTTTGTATTGAGCTCCCTGAGAAATTGCCTTTGCAAGTACAAGTAAGGAGTCATTAATTTTCGAAAGCATTGCAAGGTTACAGGATTTATCAAATAAAACATCACCATTGTTAGGATAATCTTTTAAAATTTCATCACAACATAGTATAGAATCAACATATTGACTCATAGAAAATAATATTCTTTCTTTATGATATAATGCAATGTTATATTTTGGATTTTGCTCTAAAATTTTATTACATAATGATAATCCCTCATCAAATTTACCAAGTTTTCGAAAAGAAGAAATTTTGTTTATTAATACAGAAAGATCTTCAGGATGATTTTCAAGGGCAGCATCATAGCATTTTAAGGCATTAGCAAAATCCTTTAGTTTACTTAAAGCATATCCTTTATTATTAAGGGAACTAAGATGTGTTGGATTTTCATCAAGAATTTGATCATAATATAAAATCGCTTCTTTGAATTTTCCTTTTAAGAATAATCTATTTCCTTCATCTAAAATAGAATTTATTTTAGGATCATCTGTTTTAGTCAACTTGGCTTCATTATGATTTTTCCAAAAAGTCCTTTACCTTTTAGCATTTTAGTATGTGCTTCTGCTGCTCTCTCAAGTGGAAAAACTGAATCTATTATAGATTTTATTTTTCCTTGAGACATCCAATAGAATCCTTGTTCAAGTTCGGCTCTTGTTCCTTGAGTTGAGCCTAAAATGTTGACTCCTTTAAAGAAAATGTGTCGCAGATCAGTTTTGGCATCATATCCTGTTGTAGCACCGGTAGTAACAATAGTTCCACCATAATTTAGAAGAGTTAGTTCTTTGTTCCAATGTGAACCTCCAATGTGTTCAAAAATAACATCAACTCCAGGAATGTCTCCATGTTGTTTTGGTATTTTTTTTGCAATTGATCTTACTTCTTTATGCCAATCATCTTTTCTGTGATCAATTGCATAATCAGCACCAAGTTCCAATAATTGGTCTAATTTTTCAGGACTAGCAGTTGCAATTACTGTGCAACCAAAAAGTTTTGCAATTTGAATTCCATAGTTCCCAACACCTGAGCTCCCACCCATTATCAAAACTAATTGTCCTGGTTGAATTTTTGCTCTACCAACCAACATATGCCATGACGTTAACATAGTCATTGATGCAGCTGCTGCCTCATTGTATGAAACACTGTCAGGAATTTTTACAACGTTTACTTCTGGAAGATGCGTGTATTCACAATATCCACCCCAAAGAGGACCTGTTTCAAATCCCCAAATGGTTCGTTTTTTACAATCATATTCTCTGCCATCAGTACATACTTTACAAACTCTACAAGACATGTTTCCATGAGAAACTACTCTATCACCTACTTTGATATTTTTTACATCACTTCCAATTGCAGTTACTTCACCTGCCGCATCAGTTCCAGAAATATGAGGCAGAGGAATAGCCAAAGGTTTGCCCCTCATTCCCCAAATATCATCATAATTTAGAGATGCAGCCTTTACTTTGAAAACTACTTCATTTGATTTAGGCTCAGGGATTGGAATATCTTTGATTTTTAAAATTTTTGAAAAATCATCATCTGTAGTATATTCATCATAAACCAAGGCTTTCATGATTTTTTTCATATTTGAGGAGATATATGATTTATCAAGATCGTTTTTACCACAAACAATTATAATCATAAAAACAAAAATTTTAGCATGTCTGAGAATGCTACATTTCCAGGTGAAAAAATAGCAGCTATTGAAGAATATGAAGCTGGATACAATGCTTTTGATGATGGAGACATGGTCAGAGCAGCAACTATTGGCAAAAAAGACATTGATAAAACTACTAGAACTGCCAACATCAAGCATCCAAAAGATCTATCCATACCAAAAGTAGGAGATATTGTGATTGGAACTGTTGCAGCAGTAATGTCATCTATGATTGCAGTCTCAATTGATTACATAAATGGTAACCCTACCACATCAAAAGTGGAATGTGTGTGTTCAACAAGGAATATCAGAAAAAGAAATATTGCACTTGTAAATGATATAGCGAAATTAAAAATTTTAAATCATCTCAATGGTACTATTCATGCAACAATTAATGAGCCAAATTTAGGAATACTCTTTACAAAATGCCGAAAGTGTGGTGAAAAAGTGGTTCCAATGCGAGATGCTATAAAATGTACAGAATGTTCATGGATCGATGAGAGAAAACTATCTACAGACTTTGGCAAAAGTGATTTTGTTAAACTGAGAGAATAAAAATGATTAATGTATCGTTCCAAGGTGAACGAGGCGCATATAGTGAGGCAGCAGCAAGATCGTTTTTTGATGAAAACATTGAAACAGTACCATTTGCAACATTTGCCGAAGTTTTAGAAAATACATCTAAAGATAAAACAGAATACTCAGTTTTGCCTGTAGAGAATTCATTAGAAGGAAGTGTTGGGGAAAGTTATGATTTATTGTATTCAACATCTCTAAATGCAACAGGTGAAATATATCACAGGATAGAGCATTGCCTAATTGGAATTGGTAAAATTGATGAAGTAGATACAATTTATTCACATCCACAGGCTCTGGGTCAATGTAGAAAATTTATTGAACAACATAAAATGAAAACAATTCCTGCATATGATACTGCAGGTAGTGTAAAAATAATCAAGGAATTGAACAAGAAAAATTGTGCCTGCATTGCAAGCAAAACAGCCTCAACAATTTACCAAGTGCCTATAATTGAAGAAAACATTGCAAATAACTTGAATAATTACACAAGATTTTTGATATTATCAAAGAATGAATCACCAAGTACAGGAAATGATAAGACTTCAATAATTTTTTCAATAAAACATGAACCTGGATCATTGTACAGAATAATAGAGAATTTTCATAAAAACGAGGTAAATCTAACAAAGATTGAATCTAGACCTACTAGAACAAACACTTGGGAGTATAATTTCTATGTAGATTTTGAAGGACATCAAAAAGATTCTAAAATTTCAGAAATGTTAGAAAAAATTAAGCAAGATACATTATTTTTGAAAGTTTTGGGATCGTATCCTTCAGCAAAACTAAGCTAAAAGCCTTTAGGTTTTCTTAATGTAAAACCCATACTAAATCCAATAATTACCATACCAGAGATAATTACCATGAGATCAAAAGTAAACCAAATCGGATCAGAACTCCTAATCAAGGTACCTGTAATTTCTAATTCAGTATTTCCAGTATTTTGAATTTTGATTCTTGTTTCACCATCTGCTAAATGAATCCAATCTATGGCTAATTCCTTTTTGTATGATGTTTTAGGAATTTGTAATCCATCTGCAGGACTGGTCATTTCTAAATCAAAAGAATCACCAATAATTTTCATCATTTGTGGAGTTCCATCAGGTGCAGGAATTGTATACACGGTAGAATCTCCAACATCAACAATATAATTTTCGTTTATTGTTATTGTTCCAATATGAGTGATTAATGAATATCCACCTATTCCAATAATTATGCTACCAACGACTAGTCCAATTATAGTTCGCTTTGATAACATGATTCAATCAATTCTGATACTGCTTAAAAAATTATCTACATTAGAGAAACGTCATGAGGCTGACTTTCTGCAAACCCAGCTCTTGACATTTTGATAAATTCTGCATTTTCTTGCATTTGTGTAATTGTGTGGGCCCCACAATAACTCAAACCTGAGCGTACGCCACCTGAAAGTTGTTTTAGAATGTCAACAACTGTCCCCTTGTAAGGAACCATAGCCTCAACTCCTTCTGCAACATAATCATTCAAATCATCATCAAGCGAAATTGAACCCGTTTCTTTTGATTTTCTTCCAATAGAAGCAGCAAGAGAAGCCATACCACGATAAACTTTGAATCGTTTACCATTTTTTGTCAAAACTGTTCCAGGGGATTCATCAGTTCCACCAAGCATACTTCCTACCATTACAGATGAAGCACCAGCAGCTAATGCTTTTGTTGCATCACCAGAGGTTCTTGTTCCACCATCAGAAATAATTGGAACTCCATGATCATTGCCAATTTTTGCACAATCCATCACTGCAGTCAGCTGTGGAACACCAGAACCTGTAATCACTCTAGTGATACAAATCGAGCCAGAACCTACACCAACTTTAACTGCATCAACACCAGCTTTAATCAAATCTTCAGCACCTTGAGCAGTTGCAATGTTACCTGCAATTAATTCACAATCAGGAAATGCTTTTTTAATATTACGAACAGTACTGATTGCATTTTCACTATGACCATGTGCAATATCAACAACAAGAACATCAGTTCCTGCATCCAATAGAGATTCACTTCTCTCTAAAAAGTCACCTTTGACGCCAACTGCAGCACCAACCAAAGGTCTGCCTTTTTTATCTTTTGATGCATTTGGATAATCAGTATTATTTGTAATGTCTTTACTTGTAATCAATCCTTTGATAATTCCAGAGTCATCAACAATTGGGAGTTTTTCAATTCTATGTTTATGCAAAATTTCTTTTGCTTCATCCAAAGTAACTCCAGGTTTTGCAGTAACAACATCTTTTGTCATTACATCAGAAATTTTTCCATTCGGATTAGCAAAAAGTAAATCTCTTTCAGTAACAATTCCTACCAATTTAGAGTTTGAATCAACAACTAACAAGCCAGAAATTTCTTTATCTTCAGCATAATCCAAAGCATCTTGAATGGATTTATCTGATGGAATAGAATACGGGTTCTCTATCATAACACTACCTGAACGTTTCACCTTTAGCACCTCATTTGCCTGCTCTTGAATGGTCAAGAATCTGTGAATAATTCCTATACCTCCAGCACGAGCCATTGCTACTGCCATAGATGACTCAGTTACAGTATCCATATTCGCACTAACAAAAGGGATGTTAATTGTGATATTTCGAGATAATTTTGTGCTAAGATCGGTCTGACTTCTACTTGTAATATCTGAATATTTGGGTACAAGAAGAACGTCATCAAAAGTTAATCCTTCTTTGAATTCCAATGAAACCTTGTTAAGAAAGTTGAATATTGATTATAAGCCTTTGTGTTATTTTTTCAGATTTGATGCAATAGTCACTACATCTTTTGTAGCCTTTACATTATGAGTGCGTATAATATCAACACCATTAATCACACAAATTGCCTCAGTTGCAATTGAACCATATAGTCGATCAGACGGATCTTTTTGTTGTAAAAGATTCCCAAGAAAAGACTTGTTTGAAACTGAGATCAAAACAGGATAATTTCCCTTTATAGAATTCAAATTTTGGATAATTGTCAGATCTCTTTTTATCCAATCAGATTTGATTTTTGTAAAAAATGGTCCTTTTCCATCTTTTCTAAAAAATCCAATAGAGGGATCTAATACAATTTTGTTGGGCAAGACATGTGATTTTTTTGCAATTTTCAAACTGTCTTGAAGTAATTTTTTTGTTACCGTTACTGTGTTACCAATCACAGTTTTTGAGTCAAAAGCACATAAAATTAGAGATGGTAAAAACTCTGCAACAACATCTTTCATTTTTTTATCATATTTTAATCCAGAAATGTCATTAATGATTTCAACACCGTGCTCTAAAGCATCTTTAGCAGGTTTTGCTCTACAAGTATCAACAGATATTGGAATATTAGATACGCTTTGAATAATTTTTACTGCTTCAAGAATTCTTTTTGATTCAGTTTTTTCAGATATGACAGTAGATAAGTAGGGTGCAGTAGACATGCCACCTACATCAATAAAATCAGCGCCATCATTTTCCATTTCTTTTATAGAGTTCTTTATCTGAGTTTTGGTAGTGCGAATAGATTTTTTGTAAAAGGATTCAGGACTAGTATTCAAAATACCCATGATTCGAACAGGATTTTTCCCACCTACACCAACATTTGCAATTTTAGTCACATGGTTTATCAAAAACTAATACAATTTGAGTCATATGATGATTTCAGGTTGGAAAATCAAGTATTCGGATATTTTAAAAGAATTCAACTATAATGAGAATAAAGACAAAAAATCAGCCATATTGTTAAACTCGATTCTAAAAAAATCCAGTGTTGATAAAAAAATTCATAGTTTAGTTCATGATAAAACAGTATTTGTAATAGGTTCTGGACCCTCACTGTCATTTGCAATCCCAAAAATAAAGAAACTAAAAGGAATCAAAATTGCAGCAGACAGTTCACTTAAACCATTATTAGAAAATGGAATTGTTCCAGAAATTGTTGTAACTGATTTAGATGGGGACAAAGATTCATTTAAAAAAATTTCAAAAAAAGCTATCTTTGTTGTTCATGCACATGGAGACAACATTGAAAAATTGAATATGATAAAAGAATTTAAAAATTGTATTGGAACTACACAAACAAAACCATTTAACAAAATACAAAACTTTGGAGGGTTTACTGATGGTGATAGAGGTGTGTTTCTAGCAAGTCATTATGGTGCAAAGAAAATCATTCTATTTGGAATGGATTTTGGAAATAGAATAGGCAAGTTCTCAAATACAAAAAAGTCAGAAAGAAAAATAAAGTTGATGAAATTAAAAAAAGGAAAATCACTCTTAGAATGGTTAGCCACTAAAACAAAATCTGAATTATTTACAACTTCAATGCAAATCAAGGGATTTAAAAAAATAGCATACAAAGACCTGGATATTATAATTACCTAGAATGCATTTAATACCCATTCCTCATTTATCAAATTATGAAATTTTCAGAGGAACAGATGAAGGGGATTGTTACTTTGAGAGAAAGTTTAATCGAGCAAATAGATAAGCATCATGAATCAATAGAGAATTTAGAAAAAGATATTACAATTTTGGATCTGTTCTTAAAAGAATCTAGTTTTACCAAGGCATCACAATTAACACCATCAAAAAAAATTGAACCTCAAGAAGCTACAGAGACAATCAAAGAAGTAAAAAATTCAATTCCAATTAAACAAGGAAAAGATGGAAAGATCATTGCCAAGGCATTTGTTACGCCTGAACAAGTCTCAATAGTATTAGACGACAATGTTGAGATTAATGCCGATACACCACCTTTCAAATCATTTTTTCTAGATAGAATTATTGGAGAAATGAAAAAGAAAGATTCAGCAGACGTAGAAAATGGAAAAATACAAAGAGAATCAATAATTGATTATATAATTAATAAAAACGGTTCCGATATTAGAGAAATTATCATCAAAAACTATAGGCAAAAAGAAAGAGTTAATGAGCTAATCAATACAGCAGGATGGTCATTATCAAGAATGCTAGAAAATATCAACAAGTGATAACATGGATAAAATTGTAGTTTTAGATTTTGGGTCGCAGTACAGCCATTTGATTTGTAGAAGAATCAGAGAATTTTCAGTATATGCAGAATTGGTTCCATTTGATATTAGTTATGAAGAATTACAAAAACATAATCCTAAAGGGATTATTTTTTCAGGAGGTCCATCTAGTGTGTATAATTCAGATGCGCCAGTTCCAGAAAATAAAATTTTTGAGATGAATTTACCATTGCTTGGAATTTGTTATGGCCATCAGTTAATTGTTAACAAGTATGGAGGTAAGGTAAAAAGGGCAAATAAAGAATATGGTTCATCACTACTAACAATTGACAATGATAAAGATTTGTTAAGTGGTGTAGGTGAATCAGTAAGAGCATGGATGAGTCATGGAGATGAAGCAGAAGAAATTCCTCCTGGTTTTCAAATCATAGGACATACTGAGAGTGCAAAAGCAGCAGCAATAGCTTCACATGAAAAGTCAGTATATGGAATTCAATTTCATCCAGAAGTAGTTCATACTGAACAAGGTACAGAAATACTCAAGAATTTTGTTTTGAAGGTTTGTGGAGCAAAGCAAGATTGGACTATGGAGGGTTTTATTGATTCAGCAGTTGAAAAAATCTCAAAAATTGATGGAAATGTGCTTTGTGGTGTCAGTGGAGGCATAGATTCTACTGTTGCCGCATTATTGATTCACAAAGCTATTGGAGACCGACTCAAATGTGTTTTTGTAAATAATGGACTATTGAGATTAAATGAAGAAACAGAAATTGAGACTATGTTCAAAGAAAATTTCAATGTAAATTTTACATCAATTAATGCAGTAGACAAGTTTCTTGGAAAACTCAAGGGAGTAGAAGATCCTGAGAAAAAACGAATGATTGTAGGTGAGGAATTCATCAATGTATTTACAGAATTTGCTGAAAAAAATGGTCCATTCAAATGGTTGGCACAAGGAACTCTTTATCCAGATGTAATTGAGAGCGGTGTTTCAAAAGGACCTGCAGATGTTATAAAATCACATCATAATGTAGGAGGATTACCTGACTGGCTTAATTTAGAAATTTTAGAGCCATTAAGAGAATTATACAAAGATGAAGTTAGAATGATTGCAAAAATTCTCAAAGTTCCAGAAAAACTTTTCATGAGACATCCATTTCCAGGTCCGGGATTAGCTGTTAGAATTATCGGCGAAGTTACACCAACAAAGCTACAGATTGCAAAAGTTGCAAGTAAAATTGTGGAAGATGAATTAGTAGAAGCTGGACTATATGGAAAAGTATGGCAGGCTTATGCAGCAGTGGGAGATGATAGAGCAGTTGGAGTTGTAGGGGATGAACGCAGATACGGAAATATAGTGATGATTAGAGTTGTAGATTCAATTGATGCAATGACTGCTGACTGGACAAGATTACCACATGGGATTTTAGAAAAGATGAGCAATAGAATAACAAATGAAATTGAAGATGTCACTTGGGTCACATATACAATTTCAAGCAAGCCTCCAGCAACAATTGAGCCCCAATAGGTGAGAAATTTGGAATATGAAAAAATTTGTAATGAAGTTTTAGAAAGCGATAAAAAAATTAGATATGTTGGAGTATATGATTACGGAGAATTATATGATAAAATGCGTGCTGACGCAGAAAATTATCTATCAAGGGAAGAAACAGAATTATCATTATCTCAAGCAGTTTATCGTTGGTCTACACGCAAAAAGACATCAAATAAAATTGGAAAGCCAATTTTTGCACTAGCAAAATATGAAAAAATCTATAGAGTGACCATTCCAATCGGTGGTGCTGGATTAATTTTGATCAGTACAGAACTAGATGCAGATGTTAATGAAATAGTAGAAAAAGTTTTGAAAATCAAAAATAAATACTCGTAATTATTTGTGATGAATATGGATTTTCATGTTTTTGACACATATGTTAAAGCAAAAGATGGCCATACAATGCATTTTGATGTAGTCACTGATAACAGTGATGTACAAAAAGCAATTTCCTATGCAAAGGAGTGGCTCAATACAATTGGAGAAGGAGATTCCAAAGTAACAACTGAAGAATGTAAATTCTGTCATACTCAATCAGTTCCAGAAGATATGGAAATTGAGATAATGACTAATGGTTATTTCATTTCAAAGATGGAAGGATGCCCTGAGTAATTAATTTAGTAAAGCAGCACCATAAACACCAGCAGAATCACCTAATTCGTTTTTTAAGATAGGCGTACCAACTAAATCTGAAAACACTTTATCATAAACTGATTTTTTTCCTTCTGAATACAAGAAATTAATATTTGACAGGCCACCGCCAAGAACAATTGCATCAGGATCTAAGATATCAATTACATTTGCCAAACCAAATCCAAAATTCTCTAAAAATTCGTTTTTCCATTTTTTCCCAGCATCACTATTAATTTCAGAGAGAATCTCAGGCATGGATTTTGTTTGTCCCGTAAGCAATGTCCATTTTTTCTCTAATGCAGGACCGCTAATATAGGTCTCAACACAACCAGTTTTTCCACAATAACATAGATTTCCATTACGATATAACATATGATGTCCCCATTCTCCTGCAATGTTAGTTCTTCCTGAATGTAGTTTTCCATTGATAACAATCCCTCCACCAACGCCAGTTCCCATAATTACACCAAAAACAAAATCAAATTCTTTTGTAGCGCCCAGTTTTGATTCAGCCATTACAAAACAATTTGCATCATTTTCTATAGAGATTTTTTTATGTAATTTTTCTTCTAGATCTTCTTTTAATGGTTTTCCAATAAGACATTGAGTATTGCTATTTTTTATCAGACCAGTTTGTTTTGAAATTGTACCAGGTGTACAAACTCCCACAGAAAAATCCGAAACATCTCGTGAAATTTCTGAGACTAGGTTTGAAATTGTATCAACTATTTTAGAATAATTTTCTTTTGGAGTGGCAACTCTCTTTCTTTCTAAAACGTTTAACGAATCATCCAATAGAATTGCTTCAGTTTTTGTTCCACCTAAATCAATACCTAGCTTGTACAACAATAACGTATGAAAAGTAGAATGCTTAAGTTTTAATTAATTATCCCATTGGAGGCATGCCACCGCCGGTACCACCTGGACCACCAGAGACAGCAATTACATCATCAATTCTAAGAATCATACATGCAGCTTCTGTCGCAGATTTAATAATTTGTTCTTTAACAGCAACAGGTTCTACAACATCAATTGAAAGCATGTCTGCAATCTTTGTATTTCTAGCATCAATACCAGTCCATTTACGACCTTGATTTTGTTTTGCTCGTAGATTTGCCATGGTATCAATTGGATCCATTCCTGCATTTTCTGCAATTGTTAATGGAATTACCTCTAATGCTTCAGCATATTTCTTAATTGCAAGTTGTTCTCGTCCATCAAAATTATCAGCCCAATCTTTGAGTTGTGAGGCTGCATAAGCTTCTGGCGCACCTCCACCTGCAACAATTTCAGGCTTTTCAATTACATCTTTTACTACCATAAGGGAGTCATGAATGGAACGGTCAACTTCATCAATTACTCTCTGAGAGCCACCACGAATTAACATTGTAACGGATTGTGGATTTTTACATCCTTCAATGAATACCCATTTATCAGATTCAACTTTCTTTTGGTGAACTAAATTAGCAGAACCAAGATCTTTTTCAGATAGATCATCTAGGTTAGTAATTACGCGACCTCCAGTAGCCTTTGCTAGTTTAATCATATCACTTTCTTTTACACGACGTACTGCCATGATTCCATTTTTTGCAAGATAGTGTTGTGCAATATCATCAATTCCTTTTTGGCAGATTAGGACATTGACTCCAATATCATGTAATTTATCAACCATTGTCTTTAGCATTCTATTTTCTTCTTCTAAGAACATCTGCATTTGAGTTGGATCTGAAATTCTTATTTCAGAACTCATTTCAGTTTTTTCAATTTCAAGTGCTGAATTAAGCAAAGCAATATGGGCTCCATCTATTTTTGTAGGCATTCCACTATGAACAATTTCTTTATCTAAAACAATTCCTTTAACAATTTGAGTATCTTGGATTGATGCACCAGCTTTCTTTTCAACCTTGATATTTTCAAGGTCAACAAAATAGTCTTCGCCCTTCTTAGTAACAATACTAAGAATAGCATCAACCACAACTTTTGACAATATGCCACTATCTTCTGAGATTAATTTTGATTGCATACTTGTTGTAGCGATTTTTATGAGTGATTCTTTATCATCAGGTTTGATTTTCTTTGATAATTCAGAGTAAATTTCAAGAGTTTTTTCTGCTGCAATTTGATAGCCATCAACAATTGTAGAAGAATGAACATCCTTTTTGAGAAGCTCTTCTGCTTTTGCTAATAGTGTACCTCCAAAAACTACAGAAGAAGTTGTACCATCCCCAACTTCATTATCTACAGTTTTAGAAATCTCAACCATCATTTTGGCTGCTGGATGTTGGACATCAATTTCTTTGAGAATTGTTGCTCCATCGTTCGTAATAGTAACGTCACCTAAAGAATCAACTAACATTTTATCAAGACCTCTTGGTCCGAGACTGGTTTTTACTAATTCTGCAACTAATTTTGCTGCTGCAATGTTATTTTGTTGAGCGTCTTTACCTTTTTGTTGTAACGCACTCTCTTTGAGTACTAAAACAGGTCCATTTGGTCCTTGTTGAATTGATGCCATTTAGATTCAGCTTCAATCCCTTGAATCCCCCTTTTTAACATTACTTAGTTGATCGGTGAGATGTAACTCCGTTTTTTTACATCAACAATACCACCTGAAAGGATTCTAACAGAAGGTAAAGCCAAAAAAGGCAAAAACAAAGGAATTAGATGAGGTCTGGAAAATTTACATCCAGAATCAACAATTGAGTTATTGATTTTTTCAAAATTAGATGATACTTTGTCAAATGAATCTGTTGAAACGATCCCTGCAAACTGTAGAGGTAAAGAAGCAAGAACTTCGCCAGATTTTACTACAACAAGTCCACCCTGATTTTTGATTAAGTGATTTGATGCAAACGCCATATCAGAGTCATTTGAACCAATAACTATCATATCGTTTTCATGAAAACTCCACGTAGAAGCAAATGCCCCAATATCTGCACCAAAATTTTCAAGAAATCCTATAGCATGCCTATTCGTTCCATGGGTTCTATCAAAAGCAGCAACTTTCCATACATCTGAATCCAAAGATGCAGAAACAAGATCATTTTTTGACTGAAGTTGAGCTGAACCTATCTTTGTAATTATTTCTGTTTGCATAAAAATAGTATTTGCCACAACATCTTTCTTTTTAGACTTTACTTGAAAATCATCTTTTGAGAATTTTTGTAGTTTGACAGTATTTTTGATCCAAGGAGATATTGTTTTTTTCTTTATTGGAAAAACAATTTTTCCATTAGATACTGCAAGTTTTCCTCCTACAAACACAGTTTTAGGTTTAAATGATTTCAAATCATTAAAAATTAGAATATCAGCTAATTTACCAGGTGCAATTCCACCAAGATCTTTTCCCATGTTATAGTAATCAAAATTATTTTTTGATGCCATAGTTACTGCATCAATTGGCTCTAAGCCAAGTTTGATTGATTCACGAATACAATGATCAATATGACCAAATTTTGAGATATCCTTTGGATCAAGACCATCTGAGCAAAACATTAATCGGTTGAGATATGTGCCATGAGACAAAACTCTTGGAATAATTTCTTTCAAATCACGTCTTATAGAGCCTTCTCTAATCATAATCCACATTCCAAGACGTAATCTCTCCAATACTTGATCAAAATTGATTGGTTCATGACAAGAAAGAATTCCAGAAGAAACATAGGCATTCAATTTTTTTTCACTTGCGCCAGCAGTGTGTCCATTGATAATGCAATCACATTCTAGCATTGTTGAAAGAGATTTCATTGTTTTTGGTTCACGAAGAGTAACCTTTGTCCAAGAGAAAACCTCACCCAATCCAAGAACATGAGGATGTTTTACTGCAGATTTTTCTTGATACAAAGTAAGAGTTTTACTGTTACTAAATTTTGCATCAACAGGTAGTCCACCAGGTACAACTTGAAAAATTCTTACTGGAAGATCTTCTCCTAATTTTAAAAATTCTTGAAATCCCTTGTACCCACCTACACTAACAACATCAATAGGATCAGAGAAAAGAGAAGTTACGCCGCAAAGAAGTGCTTGTTTTGCAAATTCTGAAGGAAGAACAAATTGATCAATATGTAAATGAGGATCTGCAAAACCAGGACCAACATAATTGTTTTTTACATCAACAATTTTGGTTTTAGGACCTTGTGCATGTGTTGCATCTGGACCAACATATGCAATTCTATCACCAATTATTGCAATCTGAGTTTTTGGAATGATTTCACGAGTATAAACAGAAAGTAAATTACAATTTTTCAAAATTAGATCTGCTTTTTTTTCACCCATAGCTACTGAATTCAAGGAAGAGATCGAATTTGCTAGGCTCGAAGTCACGATTTTAAATTAGATTTTGCGCCTATTATAGATTCAATGCTTAAATTACGGTTGAGAAGGTTTTGTTGATATGAACATACCAAAGGTGATCCGCAAGTATTGTGCAAAATGTAAGACACATACTGAACAAAAGGTCTCCATTTACAAGGCTGGAAAAAGGCGTGGTTCTGCAAGGGGTGAACGAAGACATGCTGAACGTAAACATGGTTATGGTGGACAAAAATTCCCAAAATTAGCAAAACCAGCCAAAGTAACAAAAAAAGTTACTCCAATTATGACATGTACCGTGTGTAAAAAGAAATACAATAAACTAGGGGTTAGAATTAAGAAATTTGAGTTGGTGGCAGCATGAAAAAAGATCACGTTGAGATTCCAAAACCATCAAGTAAATTTCAAAAAGTTAATTGCAATGAATGTGGTGAACTACAAATTGTTTATTCACATGCATCAACACAAATTGCATGCAATTCATGTGGAAACACAATTGCAGAGGCAACAGGCTCTAAAGCAAAAATTAATGGGAAAATCTCAGGTAGTGCTGAGTAAATCATAATCTTGTTTAGTATTTAGATTAAGTGCAATTCTCTTATCATCAATTACAACATAATTTTCTTCTACATTTTCAAGTGAGTTAATTTTTTGGGAATTAATTAATGAAATTCCTGTAAAATGACATTTTTGTTGATTATGAATAATAGAATAATCAGACTTAATTCCAATAGACGTTAGCAGTCTATCGGTGACAAGAATACTTGTCCAGGTTTTTTGAGAGTCATAGTGGTTTACAATTGTTTGAATAATTTCATTATCCAATAAAGGCATATCACCAGATGCAACTAAAATTGAATCATTGAATTTCTGTAATACAGAATTTAGATCTTCTACATATCCTATTCCAGAAGTATCAAAAATTTCAATATTATTTTCTTCTAATAGTGTTTTTGTTTTAGGGGAGTTTGGACTAGTTATTGCAATAATTTTAGAAAAATAATTTGAATTTTTTAATGAATCAATTACGTGTAGAATAATCGGCTTTTTGTATTGTAATAGTAATTTTTCATCATCTAAATTCATACGAGAACCTTTGCCACCAGCCATAACAATACCAATCATATTGATACAAACACCATCAAAGAGGCTAATCTTGTAAGTTCATTGGTAGCACCAATTACATCACCAGTTATTCCACCAAAACTACGAGTAGATACTCCCAATAGGAATAGTGTCAAAGCGATAGTAACTCCTAGCATTATCAATCCAGTAGTCTCGCCTATCAAAGTTACAGGGATGAGCATGATGATAAAAGCTGCTGCTAATTTTTTCTTGTCTTTCATGACATGCACGAAAGGTGAATTTGAGCCTAGTGTAGCAGATTTTCCCAAGCTTGCCAAAAGCACCATTGAGAATTTAGCTAGAATTTCACTAATCAAAATTGCTTTAAACAAATCAAACCCACTAGTAAGTGAGATCGTAATTATCAAACCAACAAGATACAAAACAAGTCCAACAATTCCTGCTGAACCAGTAGAAAGATCTTTCATTGCTTTGAGTTTTTTTTCTTTTGTCCCCTTTACCATAAGTCCGTCTGCAAAATCTGCCAATCCATCGGCATGATGTATGCCAGTAACAATTGCAATAGATGCAACAACTAAGAGACTAACAAGCAGTGGATCAAAAAAGAAAGATAATCCAAATCCAAAAGAGCCAACTAAAAGTCCAATTGCAATTCCAACTATAGGAAAAATATACATGTATTTTGCAATATTTTCCAAAGTTGCATTTGATGATGGAAATATTGTCAAGAAAGAAAAAACAGAACCTATTTCCTTAAGCATGAATCCACCATCCAATTAATGTTAAAACAGAAATGATTGGAATAATTACAATTCCAAAGAAAAGAATTGAAGTTAATTTCATCATAGATATTGCAGAGATAACATGTTCTTTTGTGAGAGTAATTTCCCCATTACCTAATTTGTAATGATTTATTTTTTCAAATTTTGTACCAAGTGCTCCTGCTAATGCAGCCATAGGATATCCTGCATTAGGGCTCTCGGTTTTTTTCCCATCACGAATCATTATCTTGTAAGACGCTTTCCAATTATGTTGTAAAACAGCAGCCGAAATGATCATTACAAATCCAGTAAGTCTTGATGGAATGTAATTTAATACAGTATCACATGTAGCTGCAAACCAGCCCAAATTTTTGAAAATATCTGTTTTATATCCTATCATAGAGTCAGCAGTATTAATTATTCTATACACAAATGCTCCAGGAAGTCCAAAAATTGCATAATAAAACAGAGGACCAGTAATCCCATCTACTGTATTTTCACTTACGCTTTCAAGTACGCCTGAAATTATGTGATTTTTATCTAAATTGGAAGTTTTTCGTTTAACAATCATAGAGAGATTTGTTCTGGCAGAATCTAGATTATCCATCTCAAGAGATTCAACTACGGCCATTGCATAGTGTTCCATCCCTTTTATTGCAATAGTAGTCTTTAGTAGCAAGATACCAATCAAAACTGAAACTATCAACGTTATCCAATCAGTTGTAAGAAATGAAATACCAAAATCTAATATCAATAGTAATGTAACAGTAATTCCTATAGGAATACTAACTACAAATATTCCACCTAGTCTTTCAATTTTTTGATTTGGATTTTGTCCAAGTGGGGTTAATTTGGCAACAAGTTCACCTATCCAAGCAGTTGGATGATATTTATTCTTGGGATCACCAAATACGAGATCAAGTATCAATGCAAATCCTACAACTATCAAAGATTCTAAAATCATTTTATCATCCTCTCAATTACTTTGATATCTAAGTTATTTTTTACAACTTTTGCAAGTTTATCTAATTCTTTATCAATTTTTGAAATATTGTTTTTGGTCCATGCAATTTGTTTTGCTTTAGCATTAAGTGAATCTTCTTCAGGTAGATTCATTTTCATCATAGGAATGGTTCCAATTACAGGAATTTTGGTAAGCTGTTTTATTTTTCTAAAACCTGGCTTTAGAACATCAATGTCTCCTCTGAATTTATTTAATATGAATCCCTTTACCAATTTTTGATATTTTTTTTCAATTAAGTCCATGGTCCCTATCAAACTTGCAAATGATCCACCTTTATCAATATCTGAAACCAATAACACAGATGCATTTGCTTTTTGAGCAATTTGCATATTTGCAATGTCATATTTTTGTAAGTTGATTTCAGCGGGAGAACCTGCACCTTCTAAAATTACTAGCTCATAATTTTTTTGCAGTTTTGATAATGAAGTAGTAGCTGCTTTGATGCCTTTTGATTTTACAAATTTTGCATAGTAATCTTTTGCATGCATTTTCATGTAATATTTTCCATTAAGGTAGACTGCACTATAGTAATTTCCCAGTGGTTTAAGCATAATTGGGTTCAAATCAGGCTCGATTGGGCATCTTGCAGCAATGGCTTGGATTGCTTGGGCACGAGAAATCTCAAAATCAGGCGTGGCATAACCAAAATTCGACATGTTTTGAGATTTGAACGGAGCCACAAGGTATCCTTTTTGTTCAAAGATCCTACACAGTGCTGCAACCAATGTTGTTTTTCCAGCACCTGATGATGTACCCTGAATCATTAAAGACTTCATGCAATTGCCTCTATTGCATTTACAAGTTTTAGATTATCTTTATGAGACTTTATTGCAATTCTAATATAGTGATTGTTTAATCCACGGAAATTTTTACAATCACGAATCAATATTTTATGTTTTAGTAATTTTTTTTGAATTTTTGTTGAATCTTGTTTTGTTTTTATTAAAACAAAATTTGTTGCTGAATTATAGCATTCAAAACCAGGAATTTCAGCGATTTTCTTTTTTAGAAAATTTGATTCTTTCTTAATAATTGATTTTGATTTTATTAGATGAGATTTATTTTTAATTGCCATAATTCCTGCTTCTTGAGCTAATGCATTTACACTCCAAGGAATTTTTATTTTTTTAGAATTTCAATAATTGTTTTCGAACCTATACCATATCCAATTCTAATTCCTGCCAATCCATATGATTTTGTTAGTGATCTTAGAACAAAGAGATTATCATATTTTTTTACTAAATTTATTATAGATTGATTTGATTCAGGAACTAATTCAATAAAGCATTCATCAACAAACACAAGACAAGATTTATTTTTTGCAGATGAAATTATTTTTATTAATTGTTTTTTTGGTAGTATAGTTCCAGTAGGATTATTTGGATTGCATACAAAGACACATCCATTAGTAGGGATTTGTAAAATAAATGAATCTAGGTTTTTAGAAAGATCCATTGTTTTAAAAAAAGTAAATTTACAATCAGCAAGTTTTGATGCAGATTCGTATTCACTAAAAGTCGGAGTTGGAATTAAAACACGTTTTTTAGACAAAAAGGTATTGCAAAAATTATAGAGTATCTCAATTGCGCCATTGCCAACAACTATGTGAGAGTCTGATAATCTAGTGTATTTTTTGAGGCTAGAGAGTAAATTGATGGAATCTGTATCAGGGTAATGTCCCATTTCATCCAGTCTTTTTTTCATAGCAGATTTTACAGAAGAGGGCATACCGGCAGGACTAGTATTTGAGCTAAAATCTAAGACATCAATATGGCGATTTCCTCCAGAAAATCTACCTCCATGAGATATTGGGTGATGTTCAGTAATGCTTGTTTTTGTCCGAATTTTCACATTACAAAATAGGAACAGGCGATATAGTATCTTTTGGTAATTTGAATAACGATTATTAATTGAAACCGATCAGTAGTTAATTCATGGAGAAGAAAAGAGTTGCAATAATAGGAGTCACAGGTTCTGTAGGACAAGAATTCGTACAGTCTTTGAATAACCACCCATGGTTTGAGGTAACCCAAATTGCAGCTTCTGAGCGTTCTGCAGGCAAAAAGTATCTTGATGCTATCAGAAACGAAGGTGGAATTATCATGTGGGATGTTGGCGGCGAGATCCCAGATTATATCAAAGAAATGACTGTTAAAAGAATTGACGAGCTTGATACATCACAGTTAGATCTAATATTTTCAGCAGTTGAATCTCAAGCTGCAAGAGACATTGAAACCAAAATGGCAGCAGAATTACCGGTAGTTTCAACTAGTTCTGCATACAGATACGAAGAAGATGTTCCAATTCTTATTCCAGGTGTAAACGATGAGCAGGCTGAACTGCTTGAGACTCAAAAGAAAAACCGTAACTGGAAAGGATTTGTAGCACCACTACCAAACTGTACAACTACAGGTTTAGCAATTACACTAAAACCATTACTTGAAAAATATGGTGCAAAAAAAGTCATGATGACTTCAATGCAAGCAATTTCAGGTGGTGGAAAGTCAGGGGTTTCTGCAATGGGAATTACAGATAATATCTTGCCTTACATTCCAAAAGAGGAAGGCAAAGTAAGGTTAGAAACAAGAAAAATTCTTGGAAAACTCAAAGACGGTAAAATTGAAGATGCAGACATTAGAGTTAGCTGCACATGTACTAGAGTTCCAGTAATTGATGGACATACAGAATCAGTCTTTGTTGAAACTACTGAATATATTGACCCAGCAAAAGCAAAAGAGCTTTACAATAATTACAATAAAGAAATATCAGTAGAAGGGTTACCTTCAGCTCCAAAAGAATACTATGCATTCCATGAAGATCCAACAAGACCTCAACCAAGAATGGAAAGAGAAGTTGGTGATGGAATGACCACAACGATTGGTAGAGTTGAAAAAGAAGAATTGTTTGACAAGGGACTAAAATACATGCTGTTTTCACATAACAAAAAAATGGGTTCAGCAAAAGGCGCAGTGTTATTAGCTGAAATGTTATACAAAAAGGGCAAGATTTAGATTTTTTTTGCAATTTTTTCAATAATAACTTTATAAGAACCAGAAATCTAGAACGACTCAGGTGTTTTAGACGGCAAAAGTAGACGATCTAGATCTTCAGATTTTATCAGAATTATCTAACGATGCATCTATTTCAGTTCCACGTTTATCAAAAAAAATCAATGTAAACTCATCAGTAGTATATTCAAGAATCAAAAGATTAGTAAAAAGAAAATTAATTGAACGATTTACAATTGTTGTAAATGATGCTGAGTTGGGATACAATGTTAAAGCATTAACTGGAATCAATATGGACACAAAAAAACGTGATCATATAATTTCAGAATTATTCAAGATTGACGGAGTAAGAGAAGTGGCAGAAGTTACTGGAAGATTTGATATTCTTGTTACAATGTATTCAAAATCATTGGATCAGATGCATAAAATGGTCTCAGAGAGAATTGGAAGGATTGAAGGCATTCAGTCTTCAGAGTCGTTTATTGAGATGAAATCACGTGCCAAAGCAATGCCATATATGCCATCAAAGGATAGTGATTAATGTTGCAGAAACAAAAGTCAGAATCCAGGGTTGCAGTATACTATGAGTTAACAAAGCCCAAAATTTGGTACTTGTTGGTATTTACTGCATTTGGAGCTGCTTTAACAGCATCTAATATTTACGGGATTGAAATTGCCCCATCAACATGGGCACTAATGTTATTTTCAGTTGCTGCAGGTTCTGCTGCAGCTAATACTTTGACAAATTATCACGATAGAGATATCGATGCAATTATGGAAAGAACAAAAGGTAGACCACTTCCATCAAAAAGGATTTATCCTGCAGTCAAAGCACGAAATTTTGGATTAGCATTAGCTGGAATTTCACTGGTATTAGCATTTGGAATTTCATTTACAACCACATTAGAACAAGGAACATGGGCAACTGCATTCATAGCATTTGGATTACTAAACAATGTTCTTGTTTACTCTTATGCATTAAAACGAAATTCAAGGACTAACATAATTTTAGGAGGATTATGTGGTGGTTCACCACCAATGATTGGATGGGTTGCAGTAACAATGTCAGACTTGTGGACTATGGGACTTGCAATGGCAGGATTAGTTTTCATTTGGATTCCAATGCATATTTGGGCACTAACATTACATTTCAAAGATGATTACAATAAAGTAAATGTTCCAATGCTGACAGCAGTACAATCAGAAAAAACATCTGCAAGAGCAATAGCTGGATCAACAGTAGTTATGGTATTATTTTCAATTGCACCATTTTTCATAACCACTCAAAGTGGAGAGGAGATGGTAGGAGGAGTTTATCTATGGACTGCAATTGCATCAGGTGCTTTGATGATTGCATTATCAATATGGGTAATTGTAAAACCTATGGAAAAGGCATCATGGACTTTGTTTAAATTTTCTAGTCCATATTTGGCAGTATTGTTTATTGCATTAATGGTTGATTCTGCATTATAAGATACTACTATTTTCATCTAAACTATTAAGCTCTTTTGTGATTGTAGTGTGTTTGTTAACTAATTCCTCAAGTTCATTTTGTAATTCAGTTGAATTCCATTTTGATGAAATTAACGCAGACAGTTTTGCAACAATGTTCCATTGAACATTATTTTGCTCATCAATTAATTCTAAGAATCGTTTTCCTTTCTCATCGTCATTCATGATTTTTGTCACATAATTCAATGATAAAAATCTGTAGTAGGTAATTATATAATTTCAAAGTTTTATTAAGAAATTATCAATTATTTGATTATCATGCAGTGTAGTATTTCAGAATGTAAATCAAAAGCAATTCAGACAGTAAAGATTAGTTTTAGAGAAACTAGAAATCTTTGCAAAGAACACTTGAAATTGTTTCAAAATAAGGATAAAGAACACATGACATTTTTTACTAAGGCCTCAGAACTCAAATGAATTCAATCTGAATATTTTCAAATTTTAAAATTATTGAAAGATTTAACATCTACTATTTTTAAACTAACATATGGCTATTAAGAAAAAAACCAAAACAAAAAAGAAGCCAGTCAAAAAAACAATTTCCAAACCAAAAACTACAAAATCTAAAACTACAACAAAATCTTCTTCAAAAAAACCAGAGTTTGAAAAAGCCTGGAAAGAATATAATTCTGCATTAAATGGATGGAAAGAATCTCTAGCACAATGGCAAAAAGCCACCAATGAGACTTTAATGACATATCATGATGCATGTCAAAAAGCAGTTGAGTCAGATGCAGAACTTTTGAAAAAAGTTAGTTCAAGTTGGGAAAGTACTTGGGAAGAAATTGGTCCTGAATATATCAAACAGCAAACAAAAATGATTGAAAACATATTCAAAGAAACCAACATTGAATCAATCAAAAAATTTAATGATCAGTGGGAAAAATTCCTTAAAACCTCAGGAGATGATTCAATCACGGCATATCAAGAAGCCATAAAGAAATTCAACCAAGCATGGCAATCAGGTCAAATGTAGTTTTAAAAATTATGACTTTTTCATTTTTACAATACGAAATACTTTGCAATTACAAATAGAACAAAATCCTTTCATGGCAGGTCTTCCATTTTTCATAGTTGTTTCTTCAGGGTTTTTGATTTTTCTCTTTGCTCTACATTTAACACAATAAGCCTCAAGAGAATTGGAGTTTAGAGAAACTTTGTTGGAATGACTATCAAGCCTTTTCTCAATGTCATCTAATTTTTTATTTTGTTTTTGTAATGTTTGAATGATTTCATGTTCAATATCTGCAGATTCCAATTTTTCAATTTCTTTTTCTAATTCATGTACTTTTGAAATCTGTTCTTGTGTAGGTTCATCAGATGGAGGATGCAATTTTGAAAATAATTCATTTTCCAATTCATCAATTTGATCTTGTAGATCATCAATTTCAGAAATTTGTTCAGATTCAGGTTCCTCTTTGGGTTCAGATTTGATTTTAGGGATTGGCTTGTTAGATAGTTTTGTTTCTAATTCATCAATTTGTTTCTGAAGTTCATCTAATTGTGCAAATTGTTTAGGAGTAGCTTCTTCAGGTTCATAAATTGCTTCTGTAGCATGTTCTATTTCTTCAAAAACTTCTTTTGCAGATTCTTTTGGTAATGAACCTCTAGGATTTGGTGGAGGTGGCTGTGATTCTAATTCTTGAATTTGTTTTTCTAATTGTTCGAATCTAGCTAGTTGTTCAGGAGTAGCTTCTTCTTCAGGTTCAGGTTTGGGTCGTGATTCTAATTCTTGAATTTGTTTTTCTAATTGTTCGAATCTAGCTAGTTGTTCAGGAGTAGCTTCTTCTTCAGGTTCAGGTTTGGGTCGTGATTCTAATTCTTGAATTTGTTTTTCTAATTGTTCGAATCTAGCTAGTTGTTCAGGAGTAGCTTCTTCCTCTTTTATCTCTGGAATTTTTTCTTGTTCAACAACAGGTTCTGGTGCTAAATCAAGTTCCTGAGGAAGCTCTTCTACAGATTCTTTTGGTAATGAACCTCTAGGACTTGGTGGAGGTGGTTCTGGAATTTTTTCTTGTTCAACAACAGGTTCTGGTGCTAAATCAAGTTCCTGAGGAAGCTCTTCTACAGATTCTTTTGGTAATGAACCTCTAGGACTTGGTGGAGGTGGTTCTGGAATTTTTTCTTGTTCAACAACAGGTTCTGGTGCTAATTCTGGTTCAAGCAATCCCAGATTAGACACATTAGGTAGATCGCCTAAATAATCTAATTTGACTTTGTTTCCATCAATTCGTAAAAATGGTTCACCATCTATTGAAAAGGTTTGAATTTTGTGTCCTTTTTTCCAAGAGTTTTTTGTACTGTAAATTGTTACATAAGAAATACCATTTTTTATATCAGATGAAATAGCAAGTCGATCAATAGGTTTTCCTTTAGTTATGCCTTGATCTGTATCTCTATGTCTAATAGCAATCGAAATCAAGTGTTGTGTATCATAACTGACCTCAGAAATTAGATAGTCAGCCCATTTATCCATTATAAAAAATAGTGATTATTTTCTAGTAAATAAGCGAGTCTAAATCAAAATAATCAGTGTTTGGACCTAAAAAATAAGATTATAATTGGTTTTACAAAACAATATTCAAATGGAGATTTCTGTAGAACCATGGAAAAAACTAATAATTCATGAAGTAATTGAATACAAATTTGATGATTGGGTAAAGCAAATAGCATTTAGCAGTAGATCATCGGGGGGTGCAATTCCTACAATGCAATGGACAAATGGAATCGTCTTCTCACCTGCAAATTTTCCAACAACAAATGCTACAGTTGAAGAGCAACTAAAAGGAATACTACATTGGTCATCAGTATCATTTGCAATAAAAGAAAAATTTGAAAAACAAATAGTCAAAGAAAATGCTACAATAAATTTAGTGGATGTAAGTGTAAACAAAATTTTCAAAGAATTGGCAATTAGTTTAAAATCACAATCAAAATTTAAAAATCTTGAATCTGGCAATAATCAATGAATATTGAAAAGGCACTTGATGATTGTAAAATTTATCTAAATCAGATAAAACAATATGATCCTGATCCATTTTACGTTAAGCATTTTTTCAATAAATTCATAGATTCTGTAAATATAATTTTAGAAGGTATTTTTGAAGAAGCAAACAGAGATTTTGGGCTATTCATAACAGAAAAAATATCGTATGAAGGATTTCATCAAAAAGCAAAAACAAAGAACGATGTTAAAGCAGTTAGATTTTCAGAATGGTATAAAGATAAATTTAATCAAGAACATAGTAGTAAACTTCCAAAAATGATAAAAAAAATTTGTGACTTAAAAAAATATCATAACACATTGCCTGAAATAAAAATTATGATGAGAGCTCAAGATCGATATGAGGATGATATTAATCAACAAATCATGGTTGGATTAAGTCATGAGAAATTACGTTCAAAAGAGGAATTGAAAATTGAGATGAAAAGACAATTACCATTATTTTTAGAGGTAATTAATCACAAAAGAAAAGAAAAAAGTGAGCCTAGCGTAGGTGAAAATCAAGTAATCACTTCAGCATTTATTGGTGTTGAAGATGTTTTTGAAATTGCATATGCAGCAGAAATTTACATTCCAGTATTAGAACGAATAGTTGAAGAGTCAAGGAAAAAAATTAAAGAATTAACAAATTGGGATTAAATTAATCTAAAAAACCAAAAATGGGATGTTCATTTTTTATTTTAATTATTGGAAAATATGAAAAACCATGATCAATAGTATCTGAGAATTCAGGATTTTTTCCTTGATTACCTTGATACTTTAAGAAATTTTTTGTGGGTTCTGAGTCTAATTCAACATAATTGAAATTATAATAAACTTCATCCATGTCTAAAGAAGTAATGTAACCAAGTACCCAAGATTTTTTTCTAGGTAATGCAAATAATGTCAAATTTTGTTCATCTGGAAATTCAGGATCATATGTTAGCCTAGCTAGACTACCTAGATCTTTTACATGAATGGGATGAAACTGATCTATGATTTTTTCTTCTTTTTCAGGCAAGGGAGAAATTTCTGATTCCATATGCACAATAGGAGCATAATGAGAAATATTTTTTGTCGACTCTACAATTTCACAAATTTCTTTTCTGCCTGTTATCTGATAAGATATGTATCGTCCAGATTTTTTTAGAGGAGTATAAAAAATCAACAGAGTATTAGCAAGAATCACACTACATGAAACAACTCTTTCCCCACCAAATTCCTGTGAATAAACTCGTTGTGGATATTCTCTAAAAGCACAAGCATATCGTGCCAAATCATCAAAACTAGCTAATTCAACAAAGCATTCATTTTGAGAAATGGTCATAAAAAATTAAGAATAGTTGATATTTTTATTCTTTCAAGATTTATGTGGATTTTGGCCACATTGAGCCCCATGTTTCAGTGAATTTTTTCATCATTTCACCATATGCATTCATCTGTTCCAATCCAGATGAACTTAGACTCTTTTGCCAATTTTCAACAAATTGTTTGAAAGTTGACATGTTACTGTCATTGAGAGCTTTTTGCCAATTCTCACTAAATTCTTTGAAAGAATTCATTCCAGCATCGGTCATTGCTTTTTGCCAGTTCTCTACAAATAATTTCATGGTTTCATTACTAGATTCAATACTAGCTTTTTCCCAAACTTCATTAAATTTAGATTGCATTTCATTACTGGCAGTTTGAATTTGCTCAAAAAGAGATTTCCAATTTTCAAGAGATTTTGTATATTCTTGCCATAATGAATCCCACTCATTATTTTTTTCTTGTTCAGACATTAACTGAAGATGGTATTCATTATTCTTAAATGGTTCCCTAAGAATTAAAAAAATTATTTTTGTCGATTTTTTAATCTTTTTTCCATTCGGATTTTTCCTTCTTCAAATTTGACTCGATCTTCATCTGTTTTTAAAGAAAGCTTTGGAACATGCATAGGCTTTCCATTTTTATCCAAGGCTACAAAGGTTACAAAAGCAGTTCCAGTTACAGTTCTAATTCCAGTAACAATATCTTCAGCCTCCGCTCTAACTTCTATTTCCATAGAAGAATTATGAACATAGTTTATTCTAGCATTTAATGAAAGAACATTTCCAACAAAAACAGGTTTTAGAAAATTTACACTATCCATAGATACAGTAACAGCATTTGACTGTGAATGTCTTTGAGCAACAATTCCAGCAACCATGTCAATATGTTTTAAAATTTCACCACCAAATACATTTCCAGCTGGATTTGCATCAGAAGGAAACATTCTAACAATTACTTCAGCATGGGATTCAGATGGGTTCTTTTCTCTAAGATTAGATTCAGACGACATTTTACCTAGAATAATTCTAATTTATCCAAATTTAATTTAATCAGTTGATTTTGATTATTTCAAATATTTTTCAAGTTTAATTTTATTGATTTTTGGAATTTTTGCCAATTCAAATCCTTCAGGACGTTTTGATAGAGATCTGGTTGCATCAATACCCATTTTTGCAGTTTGTAATTTCTTTTGATTACTTGATGGATCAAGGCTAGAACCACGTACATTTTTGAGAATTACAAGATCTTTATCTGCTTGGAATCTTGTAGCCATTGCATATTCCACAGATTCTGCATCATTAGGATCAATATCATCATCAACTACTGTAACTTGTTTTAATGAACGATGCGATTCAAATGTTTTTTTAATTATTTTTTTTGCATCAGATTCATTTTTCTTTTTTATTTGAACAACTGCATGCAACCAATTACACCCACCATTGGTCATGGAAACTTGTTGTGTTTGTTTGAATGCTTTTTTCAAATCCCCATTTAATTTTGATTCAATTGGCATTCCCATTAACAATCGATGTTCTGAATAACCAGATAATACATCATGAAAAATTGGGTTATTTCTAAAATACAAATTTTCAAGTTCAAAAATAGGTTGAGATCTTTTATGATCATAGGTTTGGAGCATTTCAACCATCCATTCAGGATGAGTTTTATCCTGAAGAATTTTTCCTTCCATAACAATTTCTGAACCAGATGGCACATTTAGTCCAGTATACGGAAGTTTTGTCAAAGTTAATTTTCCACCCAATAATGAATTGGCAATAGCAATCTCATCTTTGCCCCATTGTGCTTGATATGCACCAGCAATAGAAATTGCAGGGTGAACACCAACAGTAATCGCAATTTTTAGATCTTCCCCATGTTCTTTAGCATCAACAAAACATCGATGTAAATGACGACCTTCAACCATTCTTATTGAAAAATGGTTTTTGTCAATTGGCATCATTCTATGAAACGATGAATTTTGTTTTCCAGTTTCGGGATTCTTGACATATGCAATTGAAGATGTGATAAATGGGCCTGATTCCTTCTCAAAATGAGTAACAATAGGCATAGAAAAGAGATTTTTTGATTTGTTTTCTTGGAATTTCCCTGATGAAATAATTTTAGGGGGTCTTGCTTTGTTTATAGCTGAAATTACTTTCTCATGAATGTTATTTTCTGTTCCACCAACTGCAAGAGCAAATCTCTTTCTAGTTCCAACTAGATTAGCAATTAAATGGAAATTACTTTCTTTGATATTTTCAAATAACACTGCATGCGAACCGTCTACTTTAGCAATGATTCCAGCAATTTCATATTTTGTTGAAACTTTGGTTTTTACAATTTTAAGTTCCTTATTTTTCTTAATTTTAGAAATATAATTTCTTAAGTCACTCATTCTCAATCATCTCCATAATTTCAGACATTAAGTCTTTTGCAGTATTAGGTTCTAATTCTTTTTGTATAAATGCAGAAACTAATGCAATTCCTCGCATTCTAGTACTAATTCGTTCAGCAACAAGTTTCAGAAAAAGAGATTCGGTTCTAGAAGGAATTATGGTAGTTGTAACAGGAGTAGGACCAGTGGCCATTGAAGCCACCATAGAGCCTATTTTATTAGAACCCTCAGATATAGAAATAAAATATCCATTTTCAAATTTTTGAATGTTTAAAGAAAAATTTCGGCCCTCCAAATTTACCAATTTTTGGAAAAATCCATTTGGAGAGTTCAATAAGCTATGAACAAGTCTTATGCTTTTATTGCTATTGATTCACTTTCTTGGGAAGCATCAAGCAAAGTAGGATTTTTCTTGCAGTTCTTTTCATGTTTGTCTGGATAGACAAATAATTTTTCACAGTATTTGCATGGAGTTTTTTCCTTAGACTTTGTTGTTTTAGTTTTTGCAGTTTTTGCTTTGGATTTTGCTTTTACTGCAATTTCTTCAACTTCTGGTTGAACTTCTGTAACTGATTTTGCTTCAATAGAATCAGCCTCAACTCTTGCACGTAGTTTGGCTTTGTATTTCAAATTACGTGGTTTAGTTCTTAATCTATAGCCACAGCATGGACACCATAGTCCTTCCCATTTGATGAATATTTCACAAATTTGACATCGACGTTGTCCAGAAGCATATCTTCCAGTTCCAACAGGCTTTTGAGCCTTATATCTTACACAAATTCCTTTACAAGTCATCTTGGTAATTTAATATAGAATTCATAAGTATATAAGGATGGATCGATAAAATTTAGAAAAAAAGTATCAGAAAGTTGTAATAATTTTACATAATTTTACGATCAGTAGAATTAGTTTCAAGGAAAAACAAGAAATCATCAATAAATATGTATAGCTTGTTTGAATTTCGGTTTTTTTGAAAAAATGATATGTATCAATATAGTTGTTTGATAAAAAATTTCAGTTTTTCTTAAAAAATAGAAGAAATTCATATAGTATTACTAAAAATTCGAAACCAAGGGTAGATAACTAACCAGTAATAGACAAAGGCAAAATGGAATGGCGGTAACCATCTCGTTGAGAGATGTATTTTGCAGATAACATATCTCGTTTTCCTCTTTGATTAAAATTCTTGATTTTCATACTGGTCTTCCTTTCATCAACAAATTCTAATTCAAAAGATGAACAAAATTGTATATTTAGCATAGCTACAATTTGTTTTGCAATTCCCATATTACCATTTCCAATCTTAACGATTTTTCTTTTAGCCCTAAGACCACCTAGAACCCGAATAATATGAATAACTAATTTCTCTGCAGATGGATGAAATGAGCTCTCAATTTCTTTCCCATAGTAAAATATAGATAAACCAGTTCTTTCTCCAGGATCAATTCCTAGAATCAGATCATCTTCCTCAAAATCAAGATTTAGTTTTTGCATCATTAGTCCCCTAATGACAGTAGGATGATGCTCAAAAATATCCTCGTGAAGAAGTGGGGTTTCACAAGTTTTTGGGGATTCCTTACGAGTTGTTAGAACAAGATGACCTGAATAGTTTTGTATTTCTTCAGGTAAAATTGAATCAAATGATAGTTTAAGTGCCTTCAGATATGTTGAAAATCTATAGTACGGTTTACCGTAAGAAGTGGCAATTCCAATACGAGAATTAAGTAAGGGATCGATATTTGACAAAATGAAATATAGGATTTAGGGTTATGCCTTCAAAACAGTTGACACGACATGTTTCACTGCTTCATCAAAATTTGCATCAATTTTTGATTGGATTTCAGATAATTTAGCCTCACCTTCTTGAGCAATTTTTGCAGATTCAGCAGTTGCTTTTTCTTTTGAAGCATTTATCAAAACTTCGGCTTCTTTGGTTGCCATCTCTCTGGTTTTTTCCATGAGAAAATCTATTTCGTTTTGAGCCTTTACTGAAAGTTGTTTTTTCATATCTCCAACTTTACTGTTTAAGGAATCAATTTTATCTTCTAAGACATTTAGAGATTTGATAATTCCAGTGACTTTGGATTCTGCCATACTCATTACACTCGAATTTCAGCAATTCCATTAATTAAATCATTCATTTTTAGGTCAATTTTAGGCACAAAATAAAAGGTCATCCAGTAGTCAATAGCAAAATTGCCCTAGCAAGATCGCCTTTTGCTTCTTCTAATGCATTTTTAGCCTTTTCTTCATCAACACCTGCTTGCTGACTGACAAGTTGAATATCTTCTTCAGAGAAGATAGGAACCTCTAATTCTCTCTCCTCATAACTATCAGCAGTTACAGTAAAAATTGAATTATCTTTAGCTTTCATTTCAGTAACAGAAGGTTTCGAAATAATAATCTCTTTTTTATCAGTCTTTATGATAACTTCCTGGACATTAGAAAGTTCATTCATATCAAGACCCATCTTATCCATCATCCTTCGCATTTCGCGATTGCCTCCGCGCATCATAATTCTTTTTCCTCTTTACGACTTTTTAAACTATCTCTAACCTTTACAGCCACACCTCGATCAAAATCAGAAATCATTTCATATGATAAAACAGCCCTACCTACTGCAATTACTTTATTTTTGAATAAAACAGGGGTGTCACCTGAGATTCTAACATTTTTTCCACATTTTACAACATGTTTACAAAATACAGATCTTCCTTCTTGTACAAAAGACGCTGCATCTTTGTTTATCTCTACACAATTCTCTCTAAACGTTTTACTCTTCAAGAGTATTTGTGCAAGATAAGGACTAATTGCCAAACCACCATCAATTCTTAATGTGCATAATAGTTTTCCTTCATGTAGAACAGTTCTAATTCTGCCAGTTTTCCTTGAAAAAGTCATTTCAATATCTTTAGGCAGGAATTTAGAAACACCACTTCCAAACAAGGCATCAATAGAATTACGGAGTTTTAAAACATGGTCCATATTTTGCCTTCAATTGATTCTAAATATTAGTTCAATGATTATACATATCAAAATATTAAAACTATATAGAATGGCTTTTTCTCTTTAGTTTATGGAAGAAAGGGAGGAAACAAGGAAAATCCAGTTTACAGGTAAATCATCATACATAGTTTCATTACCAAAACAATGGATTATGGATTTAGGCTTAAAACAAGGGGATCAAATTAGAATGGTAAGAAAAGGTTCATCAACACTAGAACTATATCCTCCAAAATTTGAATCACGAAATCCGAAAAAAGAAGAAGCGATAATTGAAATTAATCCAGAAGAAAAGGCATCCTCAATTGTTAGAAAATTAGTTTCACTTTATTTTTTAGGGTTTAAGACAATTAATGTAAAACCAAAAGATGGAAGGTTAAGTCCTGTTCAGAGAAATACAGTAAAAGAGGCCGTTAAACGAATGTTGATGGGATCAGAAATTATTTCTGATTCCAGTGTAGGCATTACAGTACAAGTTCTAGTTAATTTATTAGAGTTATCAGTAGACGGGGCATTCAAAAGAATGATCCATTTGGCAAAATCAATGTCTAGTGATGCAATCTTAGCTGTAAAAGAAAACAATCTAGATTTGGCACAAGAGGTAATCAACACAGATGACGAGGTAGACAGATTTGGCTTTTATATTATTCGTCAATTAAAAATCGCAATTCAAAATGAACACATGTTAAAAGAAATGGGTTTTAGAAATCCGAGAAATTGTTTGGGATATAGATTAGTTGTAAAAAATATTGAAAGAGCAGGAGATCATGCAGCATTTATTGCAAAAGATCTTCTGGAATTCAAGAAATCAGTGAAAAAGGAGATTTTAGATAAATTACAAGACATGAATGAATTTTGTTTATCAGTACTAGATGATGCTTGCCTTGCATTGTTTAAAGAAGATTATTTACAGGCTGAAAAAACCATTGAAAAAACAAACAATATTGCAAAATATGAGAAAAAAGTCAGAGATGCCTCAAAATCACTCAAAGACGACGAGGAGATTTATAGAGTTAGAAGAATGACTGAAAATATAAGAAGAGTTTCAGAATATGCCAGCGATATTGCAGAAATAGTCCTGAATATGAATATCGAAAAAACAATCAAGAAAGCAGTATAGATTTTCAAAACAGGTAGAATCTTTAACCCAAATTATAGTAGAACCATAGAATCAAAATGAAATCGGCTATTTTAATCACATATGATAAAGATGACATAATTAATGAAGCAAAAGGGCTTTGTGATGCAGCAGGATTACAGGTAGTCCATACAATTAAGCAGAAATTTTTGAAAAAGCCAAAGTATGGCATAAGCGGTGGAATTTTAGAGAATCTGGAAGAGATTTCAGAAAAAATTAGACCAGATGTGATTGTGTTTGATGAGGTTTTAAAACCAAGTCAAAATTATAACTTAGCATCAGTTTTACACAGAGAAATTTTAGATAGAGAAGCACTGATTCTTGAAATTTTTGAAAGTAGGGCATCAAGTGCAGAATCAAAATTGCAAGTAAAGTTAGCTCAATTAAGGTATGAGATGGCCAGAGCAAAAGAAAAAGTTCGACTTTCAAGTATGGGAGAGCAACCAGGGTTTATGGGAATAGGAAAATTTGAAGTTGATGTTTACTATAATGACATTAAACATAGAATGCAGACAATTAGATCTAAGCTAGAAAAAGCTGGAAAGCAAAGAGAGTTACACAGACAAGGACGAAAAAGAATGGGATTCAAAACAATTTCACTTGCAGGTTATACTTCAGCAGGAAAAACAACCTTGTTTAACAAGATGACAGGAGAAACAAGAGATCAAAGTAGTGAATTGTTTACAACACTTTCAACTACTACAAGACGAGTTACGATTAACCAAGTACCATTTTTAATTTCAGATACAGTTGGTTTTATCAGTAAATTACCAGCTTACATGATTGATGCATTCAAATCTACATTAGAGGAATTAGGTCATACAGATATCATCATTGTAATAATTGATATCAGTGATCCATTATTTGAATTAAAAAAGAAATTTTCTAGTTGTATGAGAACATTAAGTGAACTAGGGGTTGAAAAAGACAGAATGATTTACGCATTAAATAAATCAGATTTACTAAAAGAAAATGAAATTGAAGAAAAAATAGAGACATTAAATTTAGTAGATAATAAAAAATGGATTCCAGTTTCTGCAAAAACTGGTAAAAATGTAAAACAACTAAAAGAATTGATTAAAGATATTTTGGAAAGTTATGATTCACACGTATTTGAAAATAGGTTAGGGGCTGAAAAAACATATGGAAATTGAAGTAGTCCGAATTGGTCAAAGACTAGTAAGAGATGATAGAGTTACAACACATGTGGCATTAGTATCAAGAGCATTTGGAGCCAAAAAAATCTTCATGACAGAAATTAATCCAGAGATAAAAGATACTTTGAGAAAAATCAATGAAACATGGGGAGGGAATTTCTCAGTTGAATTTATTGAAAAATGGAAACCAATTATTAAAAAGAAAAAAGAGGAAAATTTCAAGATAATTCATCTTTCAATGTATGGTGAAAAAATTAATGATGCTCAAGAAAAAATTCGAAAAGAAAAAAAATTGTTAGTGGTGGTAGGGGCAGAAAAAGTACCCAGAGAAATTTATGAGATGGCAGATTATAACATAGGAATTGGGAGTCAGCCTCATTCTGAAATAAGTGCTCTTGCCATACTTTTAGATCGAATTCAAGAAGGTCAACAATTTGAGAAAGAATTTCCAGATGCAAAACGGAAGATTATACCCACAAAAGTAGGTAAAAATGTACAAGTAAAGGAAACAAGGGATTAATAATAGAAAATTGGGAAAAGATTAGAGTTGGTAGACAAATACGAAGATCCTTTTGTTAGAATAGCCTCAATGATTGGAGGAGATGAATATCTCAAAGTAGCTCGTTCATTACTAAAAGCAGAAGATGCAACTGATGAAGAAATTGCAAGTTCAACAGGGCTTAGAATCAATATGGTAAGAAAAGTATTGTATGATCTTTTTGGAAAATCCCTAATCACAGGGATTAGAGTAAAAGATGAGAGAAAGGGGTGGTTTGTTTACAGATGGAGAACAAGAAGAGAAGAAGTTGAACATTTTATTGAAAATCAGAAAAAGAAAATTGAAGAGAGATTACAACAAAGATTAGATTATGAAAATGCATCTGATTTTTATCATTGTGGAAATGAAGATTGTCCAAGAGTAACCTTTGAAGATGCACTTGAAGGTATGTTCAAATGTCCATCATGCGGAAATGTTCTAAATCTAAAAAAGAACGATAAGTCTAAAAAGGCATATCAAAAGAAAATTGATGAAATCAAAAAAGATATGCAGCAGATTTTCTAAGCATTTTTGGAAATAAGTTAAATAGAAAGTTAGGGTAGTTTTTTTATGTCTCAAGATTCAGAATCATCAGTTTGTAATATTTTCAAAGATAATTCATCTAAAATAATCAATAAATTAGAAATGCAAATTCCGTCTCATTTTCAAATATATTCAGACATGTATAAAGAATATCTACATCTATTAGATGACATATTTGGAACATGTATAATTTCTGAAAAAGAATTTTTTGAAAAAATGAATACTGACAAAAACTCTATGAAAAATATAAAGTCATTTTCTGATAGTCTAACAGATTTTTGGATAAAGCAGATTGATAATTATGATAATTATCTGAAATGGTACTCTCAAATGAGAATTTCAGGCATGAAATCATATGATCAATTTGTGCATATTATGATGGATTCATACTCAAAATCACTTTCAAATTTTAGTACTAACTTTGAAGATTAAGTTACAAATTAAATAGGAGAAATCATTCTCAAAAAACCTTGAGTCAGATCACTACAGTCAATCCTGCAACAGGTGAGAATATCAATACATTTTCACCAATGGGTAGAGATCAGGTTTTTGAATTAGTTAGAAAAGCAAAAAGAGCATTTCCTGAGTGGAAAAAAGATTATGAAAAGCGTAGAAGTTACATTTACAATTTAGTTGAATATCTAAAGAAAAACAAAACAGAGTTAGCAAAAATTGCAACTAGTGAAATGGGAAAAGCGCTCAAAGAATCAATTGGTGAAGTTGAAAAATGTGCTTGGGCATTGGAATTTTATGCAGATCATGGAGATAGCTTCCTTTCTGATGAAGTATTAAACACAGATGCAAGAAAGAGTTTTCTGACTTTTGAGCCATTAGGGGTAATTGGTTCTATTATGCCATGGAATTTTCCATATTGGCAAGCTCTGAGATTTGCAGCTCCATGTTTGATGGCAGGAAATGTAATTGTGATGAAACCATCAAGAATTACTATGCAATCAGGAATCGAAATTGAAAAAGCATTCACAGAAGCAGGGATACCAGAAGGAGTGTTTTCAACCGTAGTAGGAAGTGTAGATTCTGCAAATCATCTTATTGATTCAGATGTTAATGCTGTAACATTTACTGGTAGTACTAATGCAGGAGCAAAAGTGGGGGAAAGGGCCGCCATGAATCTAAAGAAATGTGTTTTAGAATTAGGGGGAAGTGATCCATTCATAGTTTTAGATGATGCAATTATCGAAAAAGCTGCTGAAGGGGCAGTCAAAGGCAGGTTTATCAATTGTGGGCAAAGTTGCGTAGCATCTAAAAGATTTTTTGTAGGCAAGAATATAGCTAAAGACTTTATTGAATTATTTATCAAAAAAGCATCTCAACTCAAAGTAGGAGATCCAATGTCAATGGATACAGATGTCGGTCCAATATCCAGTAAAGGCGGGTTAGAGACAATTTCTGGAATTGTTGAAGATGCAAAGGCAAAGGGTGCTAAAGTGTTACTAGGAGGAGACAAGATTGAAGGTAATGGATATTTCTACCAACCAACAATTCTTACAAACATTAAACCCGATATGAGAATTGCAAAAGAGGAAACATTTGGACCAGTTGCACCAATAACAATTGTTGAAAACGAAAGCGAGGCAATCAAATTAGCAAATGATAGTGAATTTGGATTGGGTGCAAGTATTTGGACAAAAGATCTTGCAAAAGCAGATAAAATGTCAAGAAGAATTGAATCTGGAATTGTTAGTGTAAATAATGTAGTTATTTCAGATCCAAGAATTCCATTCGGCGGAATAAAACATAGTGGTTTTGGAAGAGAGCTATCCAGATATGGAATGCTGGAATTTGTAAATCTAAAATCAGTTAGATTCTATGACAACTTAACACATCATCATTACGTAGAATAATTTTCTATAATTGAAATTATGAGTACCCTTTAAGTATAATTTTAGCGCACTATATACTGACGAGGACACTCGATGACGTGTATTGTTGAGTGAAGATCAAAGAGATCTTTGGGAACGCCTTGAGCTTTGAAATACATCCAGGGTTCATGATTCCTCTGGGACAAGGTCCTCGTCATACTCTTCATCATCTTCACATTCTTCTAATTCTACATGAGTTGGGGTTCCATCATCAGCAAAGAAGATTTCAATACAAATATCAGTGGCCAATGTAGATGCTAAAGATTCGACCAATTCTTTTGGAAAATTTCCCAAGCGGCCAGTATCAGATGAATATCTATACTCTGTAACCTGATCATCATGATAGAAATCTACCTCAATATCTCCATTGGCAAATTTTCTTACAGCAATTACTTGACCAAATATACTATGAGTCAAGCCTAGTTTCCTTGAGCAGCAACATCTCGGGTGAGATTTTCAGCAAGTTCTTCATAGTGTTTGCGGGATTTTCCCAAGTCTTTGAGTTTTTCTGCTTCAATCTCGTTTAATTGACCATCGACTTTTTGTGCAACATATTGCAAGCGAGCTTCTGCCATCATGAACAAGCGATTATTTTCTTTCCAGAGATGTTCTGTAATATGTTCAACATACTGCTGCATATCACTAACTAATTTTGAAGAATCGCCTGAAGAAAGATATTCTTTTGCAGATGCTTCCATGTTTGCTCCAATTTCTCTAGAACGTTCATGATCCATCAACATCATTGCAATTGGACCCATGTTTTTTGGCATTCCAGCTTGTTCTAGGGCAGGAAATAAAGAATTTTCTTCTTTACTATGATGACATACATCTGTAAAGTTTTTTGAAAAATCAATAACAGGTAATAGAATAGATTCAGGAATTTTTTTATTTTCATTTAATAATTGAATGGTTGCGTCCATTGCTTTGATAACTTTTTCAATTAAATCATGATCACGTCTTAATGATGTAGTTGACATAATAAATTCAAATTAATTCCAGTATCTATATCTTATTTTTTTAAAAATAATTAAAATATAGAAATTAGTTAACGATAATTCGTTAACAAATGGGTTTAACGATTAGAAAGGCTTTTTGATTTTACAAATGCCCAAATCTTTTTGGTCATTTCACTAGGGGCAATTGGTTTTTTACCAAATATTTGTTCAGCAGTTTCTTTGCGACCTGCAAAACTAATAGCATATCCGCCAAATGCTGGTTTCTTTGCTTTTGATTTAGTAGATTTCTTTTTTGGTGCTGCCTTCTTTTTTGTGGTAGTTTTTCTTTTGGTTGTTTTCTTTTTTACCGCCAATTTCTTGTAGTTGTATTTCAAATAAAGTATAAGAACTTAGAGCTTTTCGTAATGTAAAACTAGATGATTTTTGAGCCTCTTTACAGATTTAAGTCTAAGATTTGGGGAATTGGAAATTTTACTAAATCCTGAACCACCTACATAGGAAATAGCATCTTCACCGCCAACTAAGAATGGAGATAGAGTCACTATCATTTCATCAAAAAGTTTGTGTTTAACAAATTCCCAATTTACAGTTCCCCCACCTTCAACTAGTATTGTTTTGATTTTCTTTTTTGATAGTTTTTTTAATAATAATTTTAGATTAACATAATCTTTTCCAGTAATAATTATCTCAATAGGAAATTTCTGTAACTTTTCAAGATTTTTTTGTGGAATTTTTTTTGATACTGCAATTATAGTTGGAATTTTATCACATGATTGTAAAATTTTTGATTTTTTTGAAATAGTTCCTTGAGAATCTAAAATAATTCTAATTGGATTTTTTCCTTTAGCATATCGAACAGTTAAAATTGGATCATCACGAGAGACAGTATTTTTTCCAACAAGAATTGCGTCTACTTTAGAACGTAATTTATGTAGTCTTTTAATATCTTCTTTTGATGAAAGTTTTGAATCATTTGTTTTAGTTGCAATCTTTCCATCAATGGATATTGCTGTACTAAGAATTATGCGAGGTCTAGAGTTTTCCATGTACAATTTTCCCTCCAATCATTACTGCTTTTATTGTAGATTCAGATGCTCTATGAACAATTGATGCGTATGGATCATGCATTGGTTCCAAGTCTAATGCATGTTTGTTAAGAAATATACAATCTGCAATTTTTCCTGTTTCAATAATTCCGATATCTTTTTTCAATATTTTTCCACCATTTACGGTAGACATTTTTAGAATATCTTTAGGGTTGATTCTTTTTTTATGAATGCCCATTGTTACTTTCCAAATATAATCCATTTCTCTAAACATATCAGGTGAGTTTATCATGACATTATCTGTGCCTAATGCTAGAGTACAACCAGCATTTTGCATTAAAGTAATGTCAGGAATTCCTTCAGCCAACGAAGAATTAGCCCTTGGACAAATGACAATTCCTCTAATTTTTTTTGCTGCAACATGAAGGTCATTTTTTGATGCATGAGTCATGTGAACAAGAAAATGAGGCTTGAGGGATAATGCCCTAATTGTTTCAGATTTTCCAGTCATTTTTTTGGATCTAGAAACACTTTGTTTGGTTTCAGAAGAATGAATTGCTCTAATCTTTGATGTTTTTGAATAGTGATTTAGAACTGAGTTACTATTCTCATTTGCGCCACTGATTCCAATTCCATCACATTTCTGAAGGATTAGTGGTAATTCCTTAGATTTTTCTTTAGAAATAGGTAGATTTTTTTTGATTTCAGTTGGGTTTTGATAAAAATCTACTCGCCCCAAAATAATTGAACGTATAGGAATTTCAGATAATGTTTTTTTTAATAAAAGAACACCATCTAAGCCACCTTCCCTAAAATCAACAAAAGTGGTGATTCCTTTTCTAATCATGGAGTGACAAGTATTTTTCATAAAATCAGTAAGATTCTCAGGAGGAGTATTTTTTAGAATTTTTGATTTAGCCCCAAAAACTGGATGTATTTTTTTGTCTACTGAACTATCTAGTGTAACATCTTTTCCAATAGAATCACCAATATGAGTATGTGCATTAATGAATCCAGGAATTAGTAAAAGCCCTTGACAATCAATAAACTCTTCTTTAACATTAGGTTTAATGTTGGGTTGAATTTGTTTAAATTTTCCATTTTGGATTTGAATATTTGTTTCAGAAATATAGTCTAATTCTTTTCCTAAAAGAGTACTGATGTTTTTGATTAACATGATAATTCATAAACTTCAGGTTTTTCTTTCCCTGAATCTCGAATTTCACGAATTGTATCTAATGATTTTGTGGCTAATTTTACAGCATCTCTACATGTTTTTGCATTACCAATTCCACAATTCAAAGAAATTTTATCGTCATTTTTTATCATATTAATAAAATCTTGCACAGAGTTTTTTGCATCATTACTTGCAACCACCATAAAATTATCACCACCCATGAAAAATGTAAGTGAATTTTTTTGTAGAAAATATGTTGACATTTTGGAGTAAAGTTGAAAAATTATTGATGAAATTTCATATGGTGAATTTGTTGTTCTTTTAGAAGTAAGATCATCTACATCCAAATGCATTATAGTAACAGTAGAATCAGTTGTCTCATTTACAAAACCAAAAATGTTGTATTGTTTATCTAAAACAATTTCATTTTTCTTTCCCTCATATGCCTTCAAATTTGCATCAAAGGGAGACTCAGCAAATCCAATTGAAATGGTAAGGCGTATATCAAAGGATTTTTCTAGTATTTTTTGAATTTGGATATGATCTTCTAATCCAAGGCCATTTGAAACAGCAAAAAATTCATCAGACCTATTAAGAAAAACAAGGCAATTTTTTTCAGAAAATAATTTTTGTACTTGTTTGTATAGAGAAGCCTGAAGCATTTGTAGTTCATGTTCTCTGTCACTACCCAGAGTTAATGTCCATGGACCATAACCAGTTATTTTCAAAATACTTAGTTGAATCATTTTTGAATCCTTTTTAGTTCTGAGGAGATTTTCAATACTGCTTCTACTGCACGTTCAGCTACTGGTCTTATCCTGGCATGTGCATGTCTTTCTTGCATTCCAGGACCAGAAATTCCTAAAGATACAGGTTTTTTGTATTTTATAGATAAATCAGTAAGTGCTTGAGCAGCTGCATGAGAGATAACCTCATCATGTTTTGTTTGTCCCTTGATAATTGCACCCAAAGTGACTACAGCATCAACATCATTTTTCTGCAAAAGGGCATCAACAATAATAGGCATGTCATAGGCACCAGGTACAGAACAGGTATGAATTATTTTTAATTTTAAAGAATCTGCTTTTTCTTGTGCCACCAAAAGCATTCTAGATGTCACTTTGTCATTGAATTCCGAGATCACTATCGCAATATTCAAAATTAATGCACCTTAGCGTATTCTAATAGTTCTTTTCCATCAATTAATGGAATTCCATTTTGTTTTCCAAATTTTTCTGCTTTATCAACTGATAATGCAGTATATGTTTCAGCATCCATCATTTCACATATTGCAGTTACTGGAGTCAAACCAGCAATTTGTGCAAGATATACAGACATTTCTGTATGCCCTTGACGTGCAGCCAACAAGCCTTTTGATGCGATCAGCAAGGGAACATGTCCTGGAGTTTTAAAAGACGATGCAAATTTTTTCTGTTTATTTTCAACATTGTAGATATTTGCCATTTCACGTATTGTTAAAGATCTGTCATTATCAGTAATTCCAGTATACGTCTGATAGTGATTTACAGATAATGAAAAGGTGGGGTGATCACCATAAGGAGCTAATCCCATAATCATTTCCTTGTTTGGTATTGAGGAATCAGATAGAATTTCATGCATGTATTTTAATTCAAGTGATTTTGCAAAATTATTATCTATTGCAATACAAAGCAATCCACCAGCATGCTGACGCATTCTAGCAACATGTTCTGAGGTTACAAATTCTGCAGCTACTACCATATCAATCTCATTTTCCCTTCCAGCAGAATCAAACAAAAGTACAAACTCACCTCTTTTTAGAGATTGTAATGCAGATTCAAGAGACATAAACAAAAAAATCTTCAAACTGATTATAAAGTTTACTAAAAAATTGGTAATTACTACTAAAATGGTAGATTATTATGTTTATTTTAGAATGTATTTCCCAAGAATGTCAGTTTCAATATTAACTTTGTCGCCTACTTTCTTGGTTTGAAAATTTGTAACTTCAATTGTATGAGGGATTAATGAAACAGATGCAAGATTATTTTTAATATCAACTACAGTCAAACTAATTCCATCAACTGCAATAGAGCCTTTTTTGACAACATATTTTGCTAATTTCTTAGGTATTTCAAACCAAACTTGAACTTCTTTAGGTTTTTTTGAAATTTTTTTGACTACTCCTACTCCATCAACATGACCTAAAACAAAATGACCTTCTAATCTATCTCCAGATTTTAAGCTGCGTTCAATGTTTACAATCCCACCAACTTTAAGATTTCCAAGATCAGTTTTTTTTGTTGTCTCTTCAATCATTTCAAACATACAATTAGATTTTGATAATTTTGTTGCCGTTAGGCAAACACCGTTTAATGCAACACTTTGACCAATTTTTAACCCCTTGGCATGCTTTCCTAAATTCACAGTCATTTGAATTGCACTTCTATTTTTTGTATTTTTAGAAATTTTTTCGATCTTGCCTATTCCTTCAATAATACCTGTAAACAATAAAACTATCTACAAATTCATGTATAAAATGATTTAGATAATTTTAATTTAAGTTTATTTTTTATCTAATTTCTTAAATTCATTTTCACAAACTTGATGGAAAAGAGAACATTTGTTTTCTTTTGCATCCATCTTAATTTTTTCCATATCTTTGTTAAGAATTCCTTGTGCTGCCAAAAATGCATTATCACTCTGACCCAATTTTTCAAATAATTTAGATTTAGCAGGTGGTATCTCTTTTAGTCCAGAATCAACTAGTTGTGCTTGATCGTAAAAGTCTATGGCAGTTTCATAATTTCCCAAATGGCTATGAGATATAGCCTTATTCATCAAGGCTGTGACATCGTTTGGATCTATCGCTAGTACTTTATCATAATATTCAAGGGCATGCTCATGTCGATTTAATTCATTCAAGGACAATCCCTTACTGTTAAGTGCCCAAGTATCATGTGGGTTGGAGGATAGAATTTGATCACATAATTTTAAAACTTGTTCATATTGATTCAGGCTTTCTAGAGCATAAATTTTATTTTTTAATGCATATGTATCAAATTCTTTGATTTCAAGAACTTTGTCACAATATGTTATGGCCTCCTGATACTTTTTTAAATGAATCAAAGCCAGACAGAGATTTTGTAGTGCAACCATATCATTAGGGATTTTTTCAAGTAGACCTTTACAATAGTTACACATCTCCTCGTATTTTCCTGCATTAAACATTCTAGTAATTACATTACTGGGATCTAACAGATTTACCATTTCTAATAATTAGAATAAAAATTCATTATCTTTAACCTATTCTAAAAGAGGAAAATATTTTTAGTTATTTTAAGACCTTACGAATGGTATCGTTTAAGACTTTGGAATAACTGTAAGATGCTTGTTCTTGTTGAATCAATTTTGCTTGACGAAGTCGTAGTTTCTTGTCTATGTCGTCATCAATCATTATGGTTACTCGTTTAGCCATCTTATACTAATTTATGATAATTATAATATATAACTATATGAAATATCCCAAAAATGGGAATTAATCATTTATGCGTGAAATAACGTGTTCAATATTAAATGGTTTTTGAATTACAGGTACGTTTAATTTTTCTTCAGTTTGACTACTTGTATCAGCTGTAACTGCAATGATTCGTACTTTAGGTTCATTCTCTCGAATTTACTTAATTGCATAAACTCTAGAACCGATAGGCAAGCTTTCAACAGAACATTTTCAAATATCGTTAAAAGTTATCAAAGAAAATTCTAAATTAGATATCAATAAACTAGAAAAAGAATGTTTAGAAGAAATATTCCAAGTAAAAAAAAATAAAAGAAAATTATCAAATTACTATTATTGATTCAAAACTAGTTCACTTTATTTTTGATGTATTTGGAAATGACGAAATTAGGAAAATTATTCCTAGTCTTTTAAAAAGTGAAAGTAAGAAAATATCAAAAATTCAATGCGTTTTCCAAGAAATTTTAATTGATGTCAAAAAGGAGAAATTTACAGTAAGTGCAATTGTAAGTAAAAAAATATTTGAAAATAGCACTGTAATGAAATCAATTATTAAAAATCTAGAATAGCCTATTTAACAAGATCAAGGAGTGCCTTTGCTTGTTTAAAATGAACTTCATCAATCATTTTTCCATCAACGGTAGTAGCACCTTTTCCTTTTTTTGTTGATGCAAGATAGGTTTTACAAACTTTTTCTGCCCACAAAATTTCACTTTTGTTTGGATGAAATAATTTATGAGTTACAGAAATATGATCTGGATGAATGATACTTTTTCCTGAATAACCTAAACTTTTTCCAACTTTACAATCTTTTTCTAATCCCTTCGAGTCTTTGAGATCTTGCCAAATGGCATCTATTGCTACAACACCTGCAGCATGTGCATCTACAGGGATTTTTCGTCTAGAGTATTTTGCTCCTTCAGAATCTTTAGTGTACTCCACACCAAGATCATTAAGAAGATCAAATACACCAAAAACTACTGCAACGATTCTTTTACTACTAGAAGCAATTTGATATGTATTAACAACACCTTCAGCAGATTCTATTGAAGGAATTAGTTGTATTGGTTTTAGTTTTCGCGTTTTCTCCAATCCTGAAATTATATTTTCAATTTTTTTCAATTCTTGTTTATTATTGACTTTAGGAATAACAATTCCATCGATTCCTTTTTGAACAATCTCTTTAAGATCAGACGGAATTTTGCTAGACAAAGGAGAATTTGTACGAACAAAAATTGAAGACTCGTATGATTTTCTAGATTTAAGTGCAGATTTGATTAATTTTCTTGCATTTACTTTTTCATTATCTGGTACAGAGTCCTCTAAATCAAAGCAAACAATATCAGCCTGTAGTTTTTTTGCTTTTTCAAGAAACCTAGGGTTGTTGCCAGGAACAAAAATAAGACTTCTGAAGAGCTGAGTCATTAAATGACTAAGCGCCTTCAGGCTTCATTAAGATTTTGCCAAAGAATTTACCCTGTAACATTTTTGTGTGAGCCTCTGCGGCTTGCTCAAATGTGTAAACAGAGTCAACAATAGACTTTAGTTTTCCTTGACCCATCCAATACAATCCTTGATCAAGTTCAGCTTTTGTTCCTTGTGTTGAACCTAGGACGTTAATTCCTTTGAAGAATATGTGTCTAAGATCTATTTGTGCATCATAACCTGTTGTTGCACCACAAGAGACAAGAGTTGCACCATACTTGAGTAAGGTTAGTTGTTTGTTGAAGTGAGTTTGACCAATATGATCAAATGCAATATCAATTCCGGGTGCTTCACCTTTGGTTTTTGCTAGTTCTTTTGATATCTTAAAGACTTCTTTTTGCCAGTCGTCTTTTCTATGATCTACTGCATGATCTGCACCAAGTTCTAGACATTTATCTAATTTGTCTGGACTAGCAGTTGCAATTACATCACAGTTGTATAATTTTGCAATTTGGATTGCAAAGCTTCCAACACCAGAACCACCACCCATTACAAGTACTGTTTGTCCTGGAGTAATGTTTGCTCTACCAACTAACATGTGCCATGAAGTTAGAAGGGTCATTGAAGCTGCTGCTGCATCTTCATATGAAACACTGTCAGGGATTTTTGAAACATTAACTTCTGGTAAATGAATTTGTTCAGAGTATGCACCCCAAAGAGGTCCAGTCTGGAAACCCCAAACTTGTCTTTTGGTACAATCAAATTCTCTTCCATCAGTACATGCTTTACAAACTCTGCATGCTAAATTAGAATGAGAGACAACTCTATCACCTACTTTGAAATTTTGTACATCTTCGCCTACGGCGATAACATCTCCAGCTACATCAGAACCAGAAACATGTGGAAGAGGAACTGCAACTGGCACTCCTCTCATTCCCCAAATATCATTATAATTTAGGGCAGATGCTTTATTTGTAAAAATAACCTCATCTGGTTTTGGTTTTGGTTCGTCTATATCCTGGACTTTAAGGATCTTAGCGTAATTATCATCTGGTGCATATTCATTGTATACAACGGCTTTCATGAAATAACCCGCTACTTGCCCATAATTATATTTTATCTGAGATCAGACGCGATTGAACTTAAAATCTCGTTTTGGTTGTTGGGTAGAAAGCAAAATTTGCTTTAATTGATCGTCAGAAATTTGACCAGGTATCTTTCCCTGCGTTGCCATTCCTATCAAATATTGTTCCACAAGATCGGCCAACTCTGGCTTTACCATTTTAATATTGTTTAATCTCATTCTTGCTTCAGGTACAAGAATCTGTTTAAGAATTTGTTCTTTTTGTGCAGCTAGTTCATGATTTGTATTGTCTTGAGGTTGATCGTTTGATTCAGGGAAGCTCATTTTGAATCTAAGTGTATACTTTCAATTGAGGATTCTCAACAATCATCTCTTTTAGAATTTCTGTTGACAGTCTATCAAGTTTTTGCATTCCTTGTTTAGAAATTACACGACCTTTCTTCTCAACTTTTTCAAGATAGCCTAATTTTTCTAATCCATGTATGGCATTCCTAATAATTGCGCCACCAGCGTCTTTGTGATGAGCTGCTCCATAGCCAGATGGTTTACCACCACCATAATCTTTTCTTAATTCATTAATTCCGATTGGTCCATGAAGGTAAATCTTTCTCATAATTGAAGCACATCTAGTATGCCACCAATCACGGTTTTGTGGGGGCTTGTCTGCATGAGCTCCAGTTTTTACAAATGGAATCCAAGAAGGTGCTGGAATATCCTCATTTTTTAGAACATCAGCTAATTTTCCTATCAATACATCTGCTGGTACGTCGTACACCTTTGCCATGAAGACAAAAAATTGAGAATCGTCTTATAAATCATTGAGATATTGTGTCTGGTTTCTAAACAAACTTCAGCGTAAATTTCTCAGATCGCTGATTTTGTCAAATAATGAAAATTGGAGTTTTTTGCATTCATGAATTCATGTGTGGTTTAGAGTAATTTTAAAAAATTACATACTAGATGAGATGTAATTTTTAGAACTTTTGTTAGTATGAGAAACTGCGTTCTGAATAGACGAAGGGCAATTAGTACAGTACTTACAACTGTAATTATTTTGGTTGCATCTGTCGTACTAGGTGCTAGCTCGGGTTTGTATGGAACTAGTCTGTTTCAGACTTCAGTACAACAAGACAGCATAGTAGTCTTAGGAATGAATTTGTGGGTAAATGCTACTGATTCATTGGGTGATGCATGGGGAACAGCTGGAGTCAGAAACAATGGTAAAAAAATTGTTTCAATAGAGACCATTCAAGTTAGAGGTGTTACAGTACCGTTATCAAATTGGTATTTTGATAAGGATCAAACTAGAGTATCTGTAATTAACTTCCAGGGTTTGTATGAACATACTGGAACAAGTGGAGCAGGTACATTAATGAAAGATACTCTGGATACAGGTGATTCTGTAACAATATCATGTACAACTCCAGATAACACAACATTAGAGATTGATTTTGGTGATGTAGGAACAAAAGAAACATTATGTCTTATGCAAGCTTCAGCACCAGTTGCACTCAACCCAGGTGATAGAATGATTGTATACCCAAATACCACAAGGTAAAATCACTTCAATTGATGCAGATGCTTCAGCAAGTTTGAATGTATTTGCAGGCAAAACAGGTGCACCTCTAAATATAATTATACAAAATCCATAGTAAGACGGCATTATCTGAAAACTTTATCTCAAATAGTTAAGACAAGATACAATTCAAAGAGATTAAAGGACTAGTTAGATATTATTTTGCGATAAGTATGTCCACACAAGTAGCAAGATATTCTAACTGCCTTGACAGATGATCTGCCCAAACGGATTCTAGAATTTACTCCAGGAGCAATAAACGATTTACATTTTTTGCAAAAAACCATTCTAAGTTCATAAGGCATTCGAATTTTATGTCTAGTACTAATCCTACGAGCAAGTAGTGCTTGGTGCTGAGATAATTTGGGATCTGTTTTTGCATTACTGATTGCATTTTTAATTAGAATGTGCATTCTCTCCATTGCAAGTTTTCTTACTGCAGGTTTCACAATAATTTCCAAAGTTACACCTAAAAATTACTTCTTATTAGAATCAAAGAAATGCAGTCAGCGGGATTCGAACCCGCGTCACAGGGTTGGAAACCCCGAATACTAACCAGGCTATACTATGACTGCAACAGAGTGCAAATTTTTGTGCCTACATAAAAATGGTTTTTTCATACTCATAGAGCATTCTGGCAACCACAGTATGACCTTCAAAGGATTCATCACCAACAGAATACATTGTAGTGAATTTTTTTTCAATCATGTCTGAAAAGTGTCCCTTTTGAAATCCTCCAAATACTAGACAAGAATCATTTGAAATCTCTGTGGCAATTTTTTCATATGAATTCAGGTTACCTTTAGTTGAAAATCCAAGTACTTTGGATGGATTAATTTCATCAACTAGTTCTGAAAATGTCTTGTCTTTGATTTCAAGAAGAACTTCGTTATTTGCAGTTATCTGTTTTTCTTTGTATAATTTTTCAATCAATCCTGCAAATCTATGATAAGACTTTGCCACATGTACATTTGGACCAAAGGAAATTACCTTATCATCAACTGTATGAACATAAAATTTGAGTTTGTTTTTGGTATAAAGTGGAATGGTTGTAGCTTCAAGTATTGAAAAATGTACAAGATCTGGGCGTCCTCTTTTTAACTCATTATCAATTCCTTTCATAGCTGCAAAGTGCCATGAATTATCTAATAGAATTTCAGATGAGAGTTTTCCTAATTTTTGTGCATGTGAAATTACTGATGGATGGTGTTTTAATTCAGAGGGGATAAGCTCTAATGCCGATTCAGCTAAAATTAAAGAAATCATTTTAGTTTATCATTTGAATTTGATTTTTAAATTCACTCCAACTTGGTTTAGGATTACCATTCTCATCAAACAAGCCAGCACTACAAACATAATGATTTAATCTCTCAATTACATGTTCACTACTTCCAAAACCAGAACCCTCAACCTCAAGTTTACTTTCTCCAATATCTTGTACTTCAAATGTGCAGGTTCCTTCAGGCTTGTCATTTTGCCTGTACCAGGTGAAAAACTCTAATTCTGATTCATTTTCTGTATAAAATTCAAAAGATTTTTCTAAAAATTCAAGCTGAGAGTCTTGATTTCCACCAACAAAGTCAGACGTGCTCCAACTGATCTCAAAAATTCCAGCTTTCTTATCTCCTGCCAAATCAAAAATTTCTGTTAGTTCGTCTTTTGCTTGTTGGGGAGTCTTTACCATTTCATATAAAGTATCAACAGGAAAATAAGAAAATGCCACAAAATCACCTATGGCCAAATCAGTTACGATATATTTCAAATTTTTATTTAAAACCTGATGCAAGGCAAATGAATTTCCAATTTTTACATCAGGATGTTTTTCTTTAATTTCATCATATACTCCTGTGAATAATTCTTTGTAAGCAGGGATATTTTGCTCATGATATCGAAATTGGGATTCTGTTTGTCCTGCAAGAATTACAGTATCAATAATGTTGTATCGTGATAAAATTGCATCAAGTACACTTACCACTCTATCTTCTCCAAGAGATTGGATTGGGGGTTTTCCAATCCAGTTTGGGAAAGGACCTAAAGTCTCCCCATTAATTATTGAAAAGTAAAGTGTAACTTTAAGATTATTTTTTTTGTTAAAGCTCATTAGTGCATCTGAGTACTGCCAATTGAATTCTCCACGTTCTGGTTCAATCAGATTCCAAAAAAGATAGACATTACTTCTTCCAATTCCAGATTCAGATGCAGTAGAATAAATCTCATCTAACTCTTGTAATGTTGTAGCCTGATTAGGGGAATTAATTACTAATCCAATTTTTTCATTAGTCTTTTGAGGAGTGACTTCAGAACTAGGAATACTCAAGACTCCAGCTGATATTGCTATAATTACAGCTATGCCTATACCTACGCCTAGAATCTTCTTATTCATACTAACCCAAAAAGAAAAGAAAGTAAAAAAGTTGTGATTCTGTTATCTATCCAGAAGTACAACCACTAAATCCACATTCAATACAGATACTACAACCTTCCACAAATACAAGGTTGTTCTTACATGTTGGACATAGACGATCTTCTGAAACTTCCTCTTGTTGGATTGGTTCAGCTTTTATTTCTTCATCATGTACTTTTAATGCAAGTGCTGCATTAACTTGTGATTTGATGTATGGATTTGTGATGTTTTTTGTAACATATTCTGTTACATGCTCACTTGGAGTAACATCAAATATTTTTTCTGCATTATCACTTGTCATGTGAAGAACTTGTTTATGTCTAGAGCCATCACGGTAAACTGTAATGCCCTTGAGTCCAATTTCGTGTGCCAATAGATATGCAGACTTTACATCTTCAGCGGTAACATCATATGGCATGTTGATTGTTTTTGCAATTGCGTTTCCAATCCAGTCTTGCCATACACCTTGGGCCATCAAGTGATCAGCCCAGTGAATATCCATTGCAGTTACAAAGACATCTTGCATCCATTGAGGAATCTCTTCAATTCCTTTTAGTGAACCATAGTTGTCTGCAATCTTTGCAAGAATTTCGTCTGTGTACAGATTATTTTCTTTTAGGACTTGTTCAACAATTTTGTTTGTGTAGAAGAATCTTCCTACAGTAACTCGTTTTTCAAATACCAATGCAAATGCAGGTTCCATTCCATTTGAACAGTCTGCAATCATTGACAGAGTACCTGTTGGGGCTACTGTTGTTGTCAAGACGTTTCTAATTCCGTATTGCTTTATCTTCTCAATTAGGGCACCCCATTCATAGGAGTGAGATTCTTTTGGTTTTTCATAGTATCCTGCAACAGGAATCTTTCCTTCAGGATATTCAGTCTTGGAGCATAGTGGGAATTCACCGCGAGATTTTGCAAGTGCAACACTTTCTTCCATGGAATAATATGTCAAAGCTTCAGATAGTTTGGATTGTAGTTCATATCCCTCTTTAGAGTTGTATGGAATTCTTAGTTTGTACAAGAGATCAGCTACTCCCATTACACCTAAACCAATTCTTCGAGATTCTTTTGATGCTACATTAATCTCTGGAACTGGATAGTGATTAACATCTATGATGTTATCAAGGAATCTAGTAGTTTTTCTGATTGTTTCCTCATATCTTTGCCAATCAAATTCATAGGTTCCATCTGCTTGTCTCTTTACAAGATTTACCAAATTGATTGAACCTAGATTGCATGATTCGTATGGGTAAAGACTTTGTTCACCACATGGATTTGTTGCACGTAATGGTGCTTGTCTTGCTTTTGCAAATACATTGTATTTGTTAATTTGATCAAAGAAGATCAACCCAGGTTCTGCACTCTTCCATGCAGATAGTGCAATCAAATCAATTAATTGATGTGCATTGATTTCTTTAACTGGTTTTTTGTCACGTGGACTACGTAAGACATAGTTTCCGTCACTTGTGTTTACAAGTGCATGCCAAAAGTCTTCCCAAATACCTACACTGACGTTAAAGTTTTCTAAAACTCCAGGTTCTGTTTTGTTTGTGATAAATTTTTCAACATCTGGATGCCATGCTTCAATAATTCCCATATTAGCACCACGTCTCTTTCCACCTTGTTTTACAACTTCAGTTACAGTGTTAATGATGTTCATAAAAGACACTGGACCTGATGCAACGCCTGATGTTGAGGCTACAATATCACCTTCTTCACGAAGATCAGAGTAGTTGATTCCAACTCCGCCACCTGATTTGAAGATTAATGCAGCATCAGAAGTTGATTTCATGATTTCTTCCATACCATCATTCATTCCAAGGACAAAGCATGCAGAAAGCTGGCCTAGTCTTCCACCTGCATTCATCATTGTTGGTGAATTTGGCAAAAAGTCTTGTGCAACCATCAGATCAAAGTATTCTGTAATTTTGTCTGCATAACTATCTAGTTTTTTTGCTGCAAGTAGTGTCAAAAGTTCTTTGAAGCTTACCTTCATCTGACCTTTGCTTGCAAGAGTTACATAGTGATTGATCAGGGATCTGAAATGCCATTTGTTGAAAAAGTAATCTCCAACTTTGAATTTATAATCAAAGGCATCCAATTTTTCAAGATAAGATTTTGCTTCCTCTACATCCTGAGTAGTGTTTCCAGATTTGTCAAAGACTTGTGCATCATATAACATATCACCAATTCCAACTAGAATTGCAACTCGCTCAAACATTTGAGTTGGAGATTCAATAATCTCATTTTTTCCATTTCTAAAGAGATATCTTGATGCCAAGACTCTTAGACAATTCAAGTCAAACTTTTTGGAAACTGGATCCAAGGCCTTTATATTCAAGACCTTCATTTTTTCGTCTCTTAGTTTTCTTCTCTCATGTCTGTAAACAATGTAGGCTTTTGCAATATCGCTATTACCACTATCAATTAAAGTAGATTCTACAATATCTTGAATATCCTCAACTGTCGGAGTTCTAGAGCTAGTAAATCCTTGTTCTACTAATTTGTTAACAACATTATCTGCTAACTGATCGGCTAGACCACGGTCGGCTTTAGAGGTGGCAGCCAATGCCCTGAATATGGCATTTGAAATTTTATCTTTATTGAAAGCCGTTACTGCACCACTGCGCTTACGGATCTCATTGATCGTATTTTCTATTTGTGAATTATCCATTATAATCTCCCCGCAAGGGTTATGATCAATATGGGTATAAATGATTCTGCAATTTTTTCTTCAAGTTCAGTTCAAAAATATTGACACCACTACTATGAACTTCATACTGGCATAATTACTACAATTAGTTAACGAAAATCGCTGTCTGAAACAGATCAAAAAGTTTTCAAAAATGATCGTAACTAGTTTTTCATTTATGAATTTCAGACAACATATGGAGACTTACACTTTGGACACTTGTCTTCAAATGGCTCGTCCTTAAATCCACACTCACCACATATTGCAATATCTTGAACAGGCTTGAAAGAAGTTGTAAGGTCTGCTGTCTTCTCAATTGCTTTTTTGATTTCTGCAGGCTTTGCGTTTTTATCAATGTTCAGCGTAACAAACAGACCTCCGTTGAGTAACTTTGAGAGTTTGTTGCATTCAGAGATTGACTCACTCTTATTGGTATAATCAGATATTACAGATGCGTCAATTTTGATTCCTTCAGAGTAGGAATCCCCTTCCATGGAGTTTAGAGATGAATTTTTACCATATTTCTCACCATCTAGGGTTGCAAAGCGGGTGGAACTCTCAGTTTCAGTCATGCAAATAGCCACAGGATCGCCTAATTCCTTACCTTTTTTGGCACCTACATCAACTGCAGTCTCAATTACCTTATGAAGGATTTCACGCCCTTCCTTATTATCCTGGAATCCAAGGATGTTAAAGACTGCCTCTTTGAGGCCCACTAAATTAACAACTAGTGAAACAGTACTTCGCTGCATGTATTGAGTATTCTTGGCTAAGATTGGATTCAATCCACGTCTAGTCAAATCAGAGATGTCTTTCTTTCTTAGAGCCATAGATGATAAAGCTGGCTTCATCAACAATGCTAATCTTGCTCTAAAGTAAGTTTCATCTTTGTTTGATTCAAATGCTAACCTTGGTAGATTAATTGATACTGATTGGAGCATAATTGATAGTGGACCAGAATTTTTAGTTGATCCATTTGTAACTCCAGAACTTGATGTTTGTCCTTTAGCAAACATTACTTTGCCACCAATAGAAATTATTTCTGCAACATCTGCAGATACATCAGTGATCTTTCCTTTGTCATTGTCAATTATTAGACCAATTTTTGGAATTGGTGTAATCTTTGTATAGTTTTTGTATGCAGAAATTATTGAATTAATTATTTTTGTATCAGAACCTAACTGTAGTCTAATTGAAACATTGGTACTTGATTTGTTGTATTTAGAAGTTGTAGATGCAGTTGCAAATGCTGCAGTTAATTTTTGTTCTAGCTCTGAAAGTGACTTGGAATGTTTTGAGAACAATTGAACAAATCCATCAAGTACAATTTCTTGTGAAGCTTCTTTTGAAAGAAGAGAGATTACAACAGACAATGCACTTGTAATTTCATCTAATTGTTTTGATGCAGGAATTCTTGAAACATCAAGATATTTTCCACCAAGATCAATTCCATCTTCAATTAATTCTTTAACATTAACAAATATTGTATCAGGAATCATTGACCAAATTCCAGGATTTGCAATATGTAGATCACCAGAAAGATGAGAGTCAGCTACATCTTTTGGTAAAATGTTTGTAAGAAGATGTTCAGCAAAAACTCTTTGTCCTGTTCTAAACAAAAGACCTTCAGCACCATTATCTACATTGTCTAAATTAGTAATCATCTCTTGAACATCATAAACTGGCAAGCCTAGACGTGCTAGTTTGTTACGATATTCTTCATGGCCATGCTCTAAGAGCACAGAATTTACCATTTCTCTGATAAGCGAGCCTGTAAGATAGGTAGTTTGATACTTGTAAATTCTATTTTCAACTTCTTCAGTAATTTTTTGGGCAAGTTCCAGTGGGAGGCTACCCTCACGAACAAGTGATTGAATAATTTTATGAGAATTAAATTCTTCAATGGACTCATGTGATGTTCTGACATACATCTTTCCACTTTCAATAATTGATCTTTCTTCAATCTGTCTTGCTAAGCTTAAGACCAATTTTCCAAGATTTGTGATTGTGTAACGTCTTTCAGATTTGTTTAATGCAACAAGTGATTGTCTAAGTAATTTTCTCAAGTGATATGCAAATTTGCCACTTTCTTTTTTGGATTTGAAACCAGCTAGTGATTTTAATTCTGAATAAGTTAAAGGTCCTTTTGAGTTTAAGATTCTGAGAATGTCGATTCTGTTAGGGCTTGCCATTACAGAGAAGATCATTCTGACACGTTTTGAGGTAGATTGTAAAATGCCTCCTCGTTTTGATGAATCTGAATCGTCATCTAAGTCGACATCTAGATCATTATCTTCAACATCTAGATCACCCTCAAGATCTAATTCTAATTCCTCATCACTCATTTTCATGTACTTTTCTAAAAAAACGCACTAATTAAGACTTATGACAGTATGACTTTGGATCATTTTTGATCATTTTTCTAAATGTATACAAAGATTTGAGATCTAATTTTTAAAAATTGTAAAAAAAGATCAAATATGATTAGATCATTTTTCTTGAACATCTAATGAAAACTCGGATGTAGAGAGTTTTTGTCCACATGACGGACATTTTCCACTATAAGGATTCATTACATCTTTTAGAGATTTTAACATCTTCATGTTTGTGATCTTTTCACCACATTTTCCACATGTAACTTCTACTGACATGATAACGATCAGTGATGCAAAATAATTAAGAATCGATTTTGATTTTTTTTAATAATTCAAACAAATATTTTTACTGCTTTTCGATGATAATTCCTCTTTCATCAAAACCAGTGATTCTTGCTCTGGTTCCAACGGGCAGATCAGCAGGGTTGGCAATTCCTGCCATAAATCCTGAAATCCTCAAATCTGAATTGTCTAATTTAAGCACAACAAAGGCATATGGGGTATATTTCTCAAAGCCTGCAGGAGCCACGGTAATTATGGTATAAGTTGCAACCTGGCCTGTACCCTCCAAGAGCACATCCTCAAAGCCCTTACTTCCACATTTTAGACAAAAATATGCAGTAGATAGATGAAGGAATCCACAATCAGTACATTTGTGAGTTAAAAGTTTGCCATTTTTTGCATTTTCAATTACTTGTTCTTCAACTGACATTTTACACACTCTGGAATACATGAACAGCACAACTTGCACCAGTTGCACCAAAGTTATGAGTTAATCCAATCTTTGCATCTTTAACGGTTCTTGCACCAGCTCTTCCAGTTAATTGATCATATACTTCAACTACTTGTCCAACACCAGTAGCACCAATTGGATGTCCTTTTGATTTAAGACCACCTGATGGATTAATAGAAATATCAGAATTTAGTGAGGTTCTACCTTCACGAACTGCTTGAACACCTTGTCCTTTTTCAAAGAAACCCAAGTCTTCAGTATCAACAACTTCTGCAATTGTAAAGCAATCATGTACTTCTGCAAAGTCTACATCTTTTGCAGTAATGCCTGCCATCTTGTATGCATCAGCTGCTGCAAGTTTTGTACTAGGAATTGTTGTCATGTGTTCACGTCCTTGTAATGCAGCTGGTGAACCACCACGGCCTGAACCAATTACTTCAATATAATCACCGCCGTGTTCTTTTGCAAACTTTTCAGAACATAAAATTACAGAACTTGCGCCATCAGAGAATGGACAGCAATCATAAAGTTTTAGGGGACTTGCAACTACTGCAGAGTTCATTACATCTTCAATGGTAATTTTTTTCTGCATGTGAGCTTTTGGATTTAACACACCATTATCATGATTCTTTACTGCAACTCTTGCAAAGTCTTCTTCAGTTGTATTGAACTCTGTCATGTAAGCTCTTGCCATTGATGCAAACAATCCTGGAAATGATGCACCAGCTTGGCCTTCATAGAAAAAGTCTGAACAATATGCAAAGTAAGTTGTAGTCCATTCAGTTCCTGTATGTGTTACTTTTTCAACACCAGTAACTAAAAGACAATCATAGAATCCTGCTGCAACATTTGCATAGGCTTCTCTAAATGATACAGAGCCACTGCCACAGGCAGACTCTATTGTTAATGATGGCTTATCTGGTATTCCTAATCTACTCATCAAGACAGGGCCAATGTGTACCTGCTTGTCTGCAACGCCAAATACATTTGAGATATAGGATGCTTTGATATCTTTAGGTGAAATTCCTGCACTCTCTATGGCTGAAACTGATGCCTGAGTAGTGATATCTGCAATACTATCGGCTAATTTTCCATATTTAGTGCTGCCTGCGCCAAGAACACAAACCTTTTCCACAAATGTCACTGACCCAAGTCCCTATAAAAATCGTTTTAGTAAATTAATCATAAAACATGCCACCAAAGAAACTTCAGACAATTCAGATCAAAAAGACTGTTATTAGACATTCAGTCAAAACTACAAAGTCAAAAACTAGCATCTTCAAAAAAGAAATAATTCAATATCTAGATAGTAACGGGTATCTTTCTTGGTCCTCAAAAGACAAGAAATACATGATTCTTGGAACAAATTCTCCAAAAAACGGACTAGTTCCATGTCCTCAATGCAAACTTGGGGAATTAATGGTAATTCGTTCTAGAACAACAAGAAAGCGCTTCATGGGTTGTTCTAACTTTTATGGAGGATGTAAAGCATCATCACCCTTACTACAAAAGGCAAAGCTTAGAGCAATAAAGAGTCCTTGTGATGTATGCAAATGGCCAATGATAATTTTTCGTTACTCTAGAAAACAAAAGTGGACAAAACAATGTTCAAATTTTAATTGTAAAAGTAGAGTCAGGCCTTCAAAGTAGGATAAACATCTGTTCTTCTGTTTTTTAATAACGGTAGTACTTTGCGTGTTTGTTTTACCTTTTTGAGATCTATATTGACATAACCTATTCCTTGTTTCTTTTTCATGTCAAGCAAAACTTTTCCATATGGATCTACAACCAGACTTCTTCCACAATAGATATTGCCAACTTGATCAGGTGCAATAACATAGCATCCATTTTCAATTGCACGTGTTTTGTTAATTGTAATCCAATGTTCTTCTTTCATATTACCTTTGACCCAAGCTGATGGGGCAATCAATATCTCAGAGCCAGCTGCTGCAAGTGAACGTGACATTTCTGGAAAACGTAAGTCATAGCATATCATCATTCCAACTTTTCCCAATGTAGTCTTTACAGGCTTTGCAATCTTTGAGCCTGATGCCATCTTGTCTGATTCTCTAAAACCTAATGCATCATAGAGGTGAATCTTTCGATAAATAGAGATCACCTTGCAAGATTTATCAATTACAAACGAAGTGTCGTAGACTTTGTCTTTTTTTCTGCTCTTTTCATAAAACGAACCAACAACTTGGATTTGGTTTTCTTTTGCAGCCTTTGCAATAGTTTTTACAAAGTTTCCATTAATGGTTTCAGCTAAACTAGCAAGTTGCTTTGGTGTTTGAGTAGAATTTGTGTAAAACATCATAAATTCTGGAAACGCACAAAGAGTTGCATTTTTTGAAGCTGCCTTTTTGATGTAGGAGATAATTTTTTTTAGATTGGTTTCTTTGTTAGTTGATGCTTTGAATTGTACAACTGCAACTTTCATTGAGAATCATTAGTAATATGACAATAAAAGGATAAACGGTTGGTACAATCGCAAAATGTACCATTTTGTTATTATCCAAAGTTGTTTTAATAGAAATTAAACCGACCATAGTGTGTATGTCATACCTGTGACTGGACAGGAGTCATTCCAGTCTTTTTTAATTTAAAAAAAAGAAAAAATTAGATGGTAGTTGCTAGTCCAGATTCAATCAATGCAATTGCAAAGTTATCAAGAGTACAATAAGCACTTCCAAATCTATTATCTAAAATAGCTGTATAGCCATCACTACAATGTAGATCTTCTGTGTGGTCGTCATGAGATTTATGTTCATCTTCATGAACTGATTCTTCATCTAATTCTTCAGATGTTATTTGATGAATTTCAGACTCTGTTGAAAGAATTTCTTCTTTAGCATAATCTCCAACAAATGGATTTGTACTAATTTCCAAGGCATCATAGAAATTATTTAACCAATAACTTCTATTTTGATCCCACATTTTTACCATGATATGACTTGTATCAAATGTTGTTGTAGGAGTAAATTGGAATTTTAGAACGTTAAACGCTCCATCTATTTTAGCCTCAACACTGACATCAGTAATTAGATTTTCAGTATTTGTTATTTCAACTGACTCAATTCCATCAAATGTTTGGGACCATGCAATGTCAGCAATAGGCATTTGTCTCCATACATATGAATCAAAAACGTGTTCATTCCCAAGTACTAATTCTACATGTTTAAGATATTGTGGTCCACTGTTATCAAATATTTTAAGAGATATTTCTACAGGTTCACCAGTTTTTATTATCTGTGTAGGAATAGTTTGTTCAAAGTTTTCTACATCATATGTTTTTCCATTGATTGTAAAACCACCTTCAACAAAAACTATACCAGAACTATCTTTCCCTAATGTTGGATGAGTACAATCACCGTCACAACCACCACCACTGCTTGATTCATCATCACCATGAGATGCAAAAGACATTCCAATACTTGGAATTAACAAAATGCCAAACATGATGGGCAGAACCATTAAGATGTTTCTTCTTGTCATTATATTTCAAAAATTCAAAAAATGTGAAAAAGGAATTGGTTCATCTGACAAATGTACTGGTTCATTTTAGAAATGTACCAGTTACAATTGCTTTCCTGCCAAAAACCAATTTTCTTTGGGATTGTCTTCAAAAACAACAATAACATGATTCTCTTTTGTTTTTAGAATCTCTACAGCTGATTTTGTGATTGCTTTTGCGTACTCATCTTTTTGTTCCTGAGAACGTCCAGGATACATTGATACTGTAATCAACGGCATGAAGACTTAAACTAGATTCTGGAATTTATGCTTTCAATAATCTGGTCTGTATCCGTATCTTGTACCATAAGTATACTCAGAGCTGTGTGTTTTTTTGTAGAGATATCCAGTTGCAAATCCAATTGCAAATCCTCCAATGTGTGCCATATATGCAACACCACCACCTGCAACACCAAAACCACCTATGAAAAATGGTAAGAGATTCTGAAAGACTAACCAAAATGGCAAGAACCATTTTGCTTGAATGTGCATCATTCTCCAGAAAAATCCCAACATAAGAAAAGTAGTAATTCTAACTCTAGGGAACATTGCCAAGTATGCACCAAGTATACCAGATATGGCTCCTGATGCACCAACTGCAGGAATAGAACTTGTAGGATCAATTACAATGTGAGCTAGACCTGCACCAACTCCCCATGCAAGATAGATTAAGAGGAATTTTGCTTTGCCAAACTTTAGTTCAATGTTGTCACCAAATATCCACAAGAATAACATGTTACCACCCAAGTGCATCAGACCACCATGCATGAACATTGAACTAAATAATGAAAAGTATGGAGTATCAGGACATGAAATTCCTGGTTGAATCATTGATGAAAAACCAGTAACACAGCTAGGAACTGCACCCCACTCAAAGAACATCAAAGCAGCTCTAGAGTTAGAAAACTCCCAAAATTGGCCAGTAAAAGCTATTTCATATATGAATACTGCAACATTAAGAATAATCAATCCAATTGTAATTTTTGGTTTGAATCCTGGCGGATGTGGATTTTCATCTCTTAATGGTAGCATTAGTCGTTTAGCTTGAATAAAATTTCTATAATAAGATTTTTCAATTTTGAACAGTCATTATTGAATTCTCAGAAATAAAAGAAAAAATGGATTTATTATCCAAGATTTGTGCATGCATCAGAGTTTGTTTCAATAATTCCTCTAATGTATGGAACATCACCATGAAGATGGACATTTACATCAGTGTTTCCAGTACACAAATTTTTAAGAATTGTGTTTCCATTAGGATTTACTGCAGTTAATGGTTTTGATGAATGGTGCATCGGCATTCCATGCTCATCCCAGTTTGGCCAAACATCAGCCTCATCCCATACTCCTGAGAGAGTATTCCCAGCAGTTTTTCCATCATTAATGTCATCTGCAGGACCTAAAACGTTGTAAAGATGCATTGCATTATGTACTCCTTCTGGAGCATAATGAACATGGACTTTTTCTAATGATTCAGTTAGTCCCTTACCATCATTACCACTGACATCAATTTTGTTTAGAACAATTTGATATCTAATAGATGTAGGATTTGAATCATCATCAAACCAAAACATTGCTTTTCCTTTTGGATCACTACTAGAACCATCAATGGCAGTTAAAATTGCAATCAAATCTGGTTGACCAGTTGCATCTGATTTTGCCATAGCTGTTGGCATTACAGATATTGTAATTACACTAATTGCAAAAATTGCTCCAATAGATAGTCCAAAGACAGTGTTACTTTGTTTCATAAAAAAAATATTGTATTTTTCTATTAAACAAATCTGGCTCATTTATCGAATATACCAGTTATACCAAAATGATTTCTCGTTTAACTAAATTCTCAATTATATTCAAGAATTGTTCATCTGAAATTTTTTCCTCATACCACCAACTTGCAGGAGTTTGTACCCATGAAGGAATTCTCCATTGTGATTCAGAAATTACATCACGTGTTGGAACAGACAAAATTTGTTTTTCAAAAAGAAAATCAATCCCTTCAAGAAATTCTGAATCTGTAATTTGTTTAGTTGACCACCAGTCTGCATTTTGTTTTATCCATACAGGAATTGTGGGTAATTCAGGTGGTAATCCTTTCTCAAAGCCTGAAATTTTCAAAATACCTTGAGATTGAGGTCCAACTGTAAATGCAACGTGCCAAAATCCCATCTCATCAATGCTTTGGATAAACTCTATAGGTTTATCATTAATGGTAACAGAAAATTTTTCATTTCCAGAGATTGGAGCAAACTCAAAGTTTGCATATGTCTCTAATGGATAACTGTTGTAACCTCTCATAGTCATTGTTGTACCAGATTCATCAAACTTTGCAGCTGAATACCATGCGCCTGAATCATATCTAAAATCAAAATCACCACCATTTTTCTTTGCAGTTACAGGAATTACAGTAGTATCAACTGGTGCAAAACAACTATAGTAAAACACGTCTTCAGTTATTGAAGGATCAGGATACATTGTAAAATCTAGAATTTCTCCGGGTTCAATTTTTTCAATATATTCTACATTTTGAGTAATATCTAGAACATTTTCATAACCATGAACAACTGCAAAAATTTTTGGAAAGTATACTGTTTCATTTCCAGTATTTTGAATTCTTCCTGAAATATGACCGTCATCATGCTTGACTAGGGTTTTATCATAAATTATTTGAATTGGAACTTCATTAGTAATTGTTTTTTCAAATGTTAATTCAGGATTAATTAGAACAGGGATATTTGATTTTATTTCAGGAAATTTTATCTTAAATGGAATTTCTTTTACAGAAGCTATTGGGACATGTTCAATTGTTTTTGAAATTGTTTTTGAGTCATCAATTACTGATACAGTAATGGTGGGAATTACTGCAAAATTATTTTCATTTTTGACATTTCCTACAACAGTATATACTCCATTTGAATCAAAATATCCCAGATATTCATGAAGCGGGACAAATACATCCGCAAATGCTAGTTGTGAACCAAATATTGTAACAAGTAATAATCCGAATATGAGAATTCGTGCCTGAAACACTCTAGAAAGAGTTGATGATGTCTTCGAATCCAGATGTTGGTTTTTCAAGTAAGCTTGGTCTATAATCTTCAATTAATTTATTTACAAGATCTCTGACTTTAATATGATATCTTTTTTTGAGTTGAACAAATTTTATTTCTACCAGTCCATCATCAACTAGTTGAGATAGATATAATGAGACAGTTGAGGATGATTTTTTAACTTCTTTAACTAATTGAGAGAATTCTAATCCATCTTCTTTGATTAGTGCAAGTAAAAGATCACGCGGGGTTTGTTTTCTTAGTGCTTTGATAACAATTGATTCATCTTCTGTGATTTGTGGAGAGTAAAATCTAACTTGACGTGGTCCACGATTAGCTTTGATAATTCCATTTCTTTCTAATTTATCTAAATAGTGACTTAATACACCATTTTTTAATCCAGAAAAACGCATTATTTCACGAAATTGAATTCCAGGATTCTTTTCAATGATTTTTTGAATTTGTGAATCTCTTTCAGTCATTTCTAAACACTCCTAAAGCTAACAGTCCTAATGTGACAAAGGTCAATAAATGTCCTATCTCTGCAATAGACATTATATCAAAATCATAAACAGTAGGCCATGTTGCATCAACTAGTAGAATAATTTCTGCCCCAATAAAATTTGCAAATGCTATTGCACTAAGTAAAAGTCGTTTTGTTTTTAATTTATGATAAGCAAATACTGCAAGAACTGTAATGAATACAGCCAAAGAAATTCCTCCAACATGCAAAAAGATGTGTGCTAAATGGTAACCATGAAAGAGATGAGGAACTATAATTGGCAAAGCAAGAATTGCAACAATACCAGTAACTACAATAGAAAATAGTGTAGACTTTCTTTCAACTATTCGTTCAGGTCTAAACAAGGTAAATGTAATTTTCTTAATTATTCATTTAAAGCGACTGGTTCATCCCTCGAATTAGTATCGATCAAACACTAATGATTCCTCTTTGAATTAAGAATTCTAACCCCTGTACAAACGTATTATCATCAATTTGTCCTGTTGCCCACCACGCAGCATTGTTTCTTATCCATGATGGAATCTCTTGAGATTTGGAAGTTTCTTGAGTTGAAGGTATAACAAGGATTTGATTTTTGATCAGATATTCAATTCCTTGAACAAACGTGTTATCATCAATTTGCTCTTCTGACCACCATAATGCATTGTTTCTAATCCAATCAGGAATTGTGATTTCTTTTTGATTGGTTACCCTATCAATAATAATCGGAATAGTTGTTCTAGCAAGATCATTATTATCTAAATTTTTAAAATTTAGATTTATAATTCCTGTTACATCTTGTGGAATCATAAATTCTGCTATATTGTGTTCTTCTCTTGAATCTGTACTAATTCCATTTTGTTCAAAAATTATTCTGTTATTTTGTGTGACAGAAAATTCATAATTCGTTGACACAGGTTTATTTTTTAAGAATACATCAGTTACATCAAAGATTATTTTTGCGTTGGAATTAGATTTCAGATTTTCTGGTTCCCAAGATACAAGAATTCTAAATTGTCCATTTTCAGTAACTGAACTCAGATGTGTATAATTTCTGTCTGGTTTAATCACAAAATTCATTCCATTATCATTTGAACCATTTTCAAGAACCTTGAGTAACTCCTTTTGATAAATAATAAAATGAACTATACGTCCATCAGAAAAAAAGTCATCTATTGTTGCCACATCTTCAGAAAGTTTTACACCATTAACATACATGGTAAAACCAGATACAAGCAAGTCACCAAATGTTTTTGGAATAATTAATTCTTCATGCACTACAGATGTTTGATTTATGTTTGAATAACTCCATTCAAAAGGCATAGAAAATTTAATTTCTTTTAAATCAGGATCATATTCAAAATCAGAAATTTCGTCATAGTAAGTAACTACATGAATATTTTGTTTACCAAAATTTGGATCAACAAAATCATGTTTAGATGTCTGAGCAATTGATATTCCTGCATTGAATACTAGCGGTTCATCAAGTGTATTTGAATATCCTTCAGCAGCAGGTATACTAATATCAAATTTGTATAATCCTCCTTCACTAAGTTTAGGCCCCTTTACATGAATTAGTCTGCTATCCAAGCCTAGTAATGAGCCAAAAAGATTATTTCCAGTTTCTTCTTCCAAAATTATTGAATCTGTATCATCTGAAACAAAATTAAATACTAAAAATCCATTATCAGCTTTGAATTCTTGTTCAAAAAGAAATTGATCTCCTTTTTCAGATTTTATTTGAAAAGTGACATCACGTAATGTAATTTTAGACTCAAAGTCAATAAGGGAAATTGATATTTGTTGATCATCACTTTTTGTAGGATCACTTTGTGATGAAGAGACTTCCAGTGTAACTTGTCTTTCATTAAGATCTACAGGTGGGAATGTTTCACTACCAACTCCATGACCAAAAGCACTATCAAAACTAAACACAAACAACAGTGGGAGTAAAAGTAATAGGAATAGATTTTTCAAGTTACGTCCACTTGGTTGGATCTTTTTTTCGTATTTCTTTTCCATCAATTGTAACTGAATCTTTTTCTTCAAAGATAGTATGCCATTTACCATTACTTGGAAAAATTTTGTTCATCTCTTCAACTTTATCATTAGTAGGTGGTTTGTTCATCAACGCACCCCATTTCATGTTGGGAATTTTTGGCATGATATCATTGATGTCTTTCATTACACTAGTCACTTTACTGAATTTATTTAAAAACCTATGATTGAACTCTTATGATTCCTTCTTTAATTAGGAATTGAATTCCTTGAATGAAAGAGTCATCATCAATTGCACCTTCTGCCCACCAACCAGCATTGTTCTTAATCCATGCTGGAATTTCATTAGAACCTGTACCTTGTCCCTGTGATGTTGGTGGAATCTTTAGAATATTTTCTTTAACCAGATATTGAATTCCTTGAACAAATGATCCATCATCGATTTGTCCTGCTGCCCACCACTCTGCGTTGTTCTTAATCCAAGCTGGAATTGCCGTAGGTTGTTTTGCCTCTGATGTAGATTTTATCAGACTTGGACCTAATTCAATAATTCCTGAACCAATTCCTGCATAAGTTTCATCATAGGTTAATCCAGTACCTAATGCTCTAACATCAATCCTGTAAGTTCCTTGAGATGGTATGTAGATTTTTTGAACGTCAATTCCTTCAGTAGATATGATTCCAGGCATTTGTGGATCATCACCCAAAAATGTCTCTATGACTTTATCATTTGAATCAATAAAAGATACAACATACCTCATATCACGGATAAGTTCCCTGTTTTCATCAAAGAAGGCAATCTCAAAAGGCACATAATCTCCTGCACCATAATTTCCATCCCATGAAATGTTTACAGTTGTTGGAACTGGTTCATAGTTTGTAGTATCGACAAGATAGAATTCAGTGGAACTCTTTGTGATTTCATCTAGTGGCACTAATTTCAAATCCATTTTTTTATTATCATAATTACTTGGACCTAATGCTTCATTGATTTTCTTTAATTCAGCATTTGTAATTAAAAAGTGAACAATGTTGGTGTCATCGTATGAATAAGGATCGTTGAGTAATGCTCTTTGATCAATTTCTACACCATTAACATATCCTTTGAATTGCTTACCCTCTGAATAAGGAGAAAATGTTTTTGGAACTCGAACCTCTTCATGGACCACTTGAACTAAATCAACATAGTCTGGACTCCAATCAAATGGCATATCAAATGAGATAGAATTGTCTGATTTATCAAACTTGAAATTATCTACATCATCATAGTACGTTTTCACAATAACTGGAATTTCTTCAGCATTTGCAGTTTGAATGAAAAAGTTTTGCTCCTGTGCAACGCTGATGAAAGTATCATAAGTTAAACGATCTGCAACCACAGTTCTAGGACTTGTGGCACCTTCAATGTCTACTTTAACATTATACAATCCACCTTTTGTAAAGATTGGACCAGTAATTGTGGGTCTGGCACAAGTATCTAAATTATTATCATTACAGGCTTCTCCATGAACAAATAATGCTTCAGGTGCACTAACGTGCTCAGAGCCACCATAAACGGTACATTGCCAAAGATTATCTTTTTCACATCCAGGTTTTGGTTTGATTTCAACATCCAATCTTCCATCTAAATCATAAAACATATTCCTAGCTAAAAGTTCACCACTTTGCCAAACTTCAACTCTGTATGTGACTTTATCCAGATTAGTGTCAGTTAATGTATCAAAGAATCGTATTTGCATATTAGCAGAATCTACTTCACCTACTGTGATGTCTGACGGGGTTAGTTCTGTTCTAACAGTTACTTCCATACCACCAAATGATAATGGTTCTGCTTGATCTCCACCCAAACCATGTCCAAAGACATCAGGGATTAATGCAGGTATTGTGAAAATTCCAATTATCGTAATGAATAATGCAAACTTGTTGTGCAATGATGAAATTATGTTAATTCCATATTTAAAGCTGGCATAGCATTTCTATGCGTGATATTTTTTGAGAATTTGTAGTACGATTTTTATTTATCATTTTTAGAAATAAAGTATGAAAGTTCTTTTTGTATTATTACTTGTACCATTAATGATGTTTCCAGCTTTTGCTGAAACTCAGACATTACCAACTGATAAGAACACTTTGGATGTTAAATTAACATACGATACAATTGAACCAGGTGTGCAAACTAAAATTAACATAGATTTTATCAATCCTCAAACTCAAAAAGTTCAAGAACACATTGACTATACTGTAGCTGTATCAAAAGATGGTGAAACAGTATTTGGCCCAATTCCACTCACACATACATCTGTTGGCTCTGTAAAAATTCCAATAGAGTTCAATCTTGGTGAAGGAATATACTCTATGGACTTTGAAGTTGAAGGAATATTATTTCAACCAATTCCAAAAGAAACAGTCTCTTTTGACATTCTAGTAGGCGAGGCAAATGCACAACCAATTCCAACACCTGATGATGAAAAACCAGACGGAGAAAATGGTGGATGTCTTATTGCAACTGCAACATTTGGTTCAGAACTTGCACCACAAGTTCAACAACTAAGAGAGCTTAGAGACAATACAATTCTAAAAACAAATTCAGGAATGGCATTTATGACAACTTTTAATCAATTCTATTATTCATTTTCACCAGTTGTTGCAGACTTTGAAAGAGAGCAGCCATTATTCAAAGAAATTATGAAGGTAACACTCACTCCAATGCTATCATCATTATCACTGCTAGATTATGCAGATATTGATTCAGAGCAAGAGATGTTAGGGTATGGTATCTCCATAGTACTACTAAATGTTGGAATGTATATTGGAATTCCTTTGTTTGGAATTCTAAAATTGTACCAGTTTAGAAAAAACTAGAGATTCAACTTCTGGAAATTCTAGTGAGGTTTTTATGTATCTGGACAGGTAAATTGTTTAATGAAGACTATAGCAATTTGCTCTTTCTTCGTACTATTTGCCATGGTAGCTGGATTAGTTGCAACAACACCAGCTGCTTTTGCAGATCATCCAGAAGTCACAATCGTGCCAGCAGCAGGTTCTGGTGCACCAGGTTGTGAAGAAACTGTAGACGGATGTTACATTCCAAGTACTGCAACAGTTGCCGTTGGAGGTACTGTAATAATGTCAAACACTGACACTGCAGCACACACATACACTTCTGGAACTCCAGATGATGGACCTGATGGTGTCTTTGACACTAGTCTATTAATGGCTGGAAGTTCATTTGAATGGAGTCCAACTGAAGCAGGTGAATATCCTTACTTCTGTATGGTACATCCTTGGATGCAAGGTACGATAATAGCAGAAGCTGAAGGAGCTGGCGGTGATAGTGGTGAATTAATGGTATCAATTGCAGATTCACAAGTAATGGGTGGAACTCAAATTGAACTTACATTCAGCGAATTACACGTCAACTATGACATTACTGCAACACAAGGTGGCGAAATAGTCCTACAAGAAACAGGACAACATGCAATGGAATCTACAGCAACTCATCAAATCGATGCAGTTGGTTCTGATGACAATCCAATAGATGTTGAAATAGTTTCTCTAGGAGTTGGAGCACCAGGTGCTGAAGCAGATTGGACTGGACCAACAGGTGTAGTTGCAACTGCTAAAGTTGTTCCAGAATTTGGTACAATTGCAATGATGGTATTAGCTGTTGCAATCATAAGCATTGTAGCAGTTACTGCAAAATCTAGAGTTATTCCAAGATTTTAGGAATCCTCTTTCTTTATTTTCTTTTTACTAAGGCAATTATTGACAAGATTATTGCGGCTGCAGCAATTGATAATCCAAATATTGCAAAGTCATAAGCTGCTCCACCATCAGATGCAACTTCAGTTTCACCAGACTTTAGTTTAGAAACATCTTGTTGTAATGATGAAACTGCGGTTTTTAAAGAGGCCACATCTGCAGCTCCCTCACCTTTTGAAGGAGGAAAATCTAAGACTGCAGTAGGTTCTACATCCTCAATTGGGATTTTAATATCAACTGGAACTCCACGGATTTCTCCTTTTAGTTCTATCATGTATGTTCCAGTTTTAGTAGGAATAACTGGTGAAAAGTAGTATCCTGGTCTAGGATCAGAATTAATATCAATTTTCTTTGTTGCACCACCAAACATAGCAGTTACATCAACATTTTTGAAAGCACTTGTAACTCCTGAAAAAGTACCCTCTTTTTCTCCACGTTCAATAATTTTTAGCATGAATTCATTTCTAATTCCTACAACTGGAGGTTCAATTCCCCAACCTGCTTCAATTTCATATTGCTCAACATGAACAGTTGTATGTGCAAATGAAGGTGCAATCATTCCAATCGAAAATAATAAGCCAATAATACCAAAAACTACGATTTTCATTGTGATCATTTCACAATTACATGTTATTATCTTTACGTGAATTGGTACAAAGATCGAATTCATAAAAACTGTTTAAATTATCAATAATGATCTTAAGAGTAAATGCAAAAGTTTCTCATTGCCATATTGATAATATCATTTTTTTCAGTTCCATTTGCAGCAGCACATCCATTTACTGAAGAAACTATTCCAAGTTTAACATCTAATGCACCTGCAGGTACCACAGAAGTAATTGTATACTTTTCAGAACCTATTGACATTAACTTTAGTGAACTCAGAGTATTTGATACCAATGGAAATCAAATAGACAATAAAGATACTAGTTACTATGAAGGGGAATTATCTCTTATTGTTACAACACCTCCATTAGAAGATGGAGTTTATACAGCATCAACAAAAGTTCTCTCTAAAGTTGATGGACATCTTGTTCCAGATGCATTCTTGTTTGCAGTAGGAGATGTTGTAATTGATCCATCTTTGTTAGATGTAAAACAACCCTCAGAGTTAGTATTTTTACCTGAAGCTGGTGCAAGATTTCCAGGACTAGTTGGTCAAACAATTGTCTTAGGAGCAGTAATTGCATCATTGATAATTTGGGGAACACAAAACAAACAATTGATTAGAGAAGAACTAGATAAAATAGAAAAGTTCCATCATGGAAAGTTTATGTCAATTACAGGGATTGGACTAGTATTAATTTTCATCTCAAACATTTTGATGATTGCAGTACAAAGTGTACGACTCGGGGTTTCTCCACTTGATGCAATTCAAACGGATTTTGGAATAACATGGGTAATGAGAATGAGTATTACGATAATCTTACTAGGTATTTGGTTTTGGCTTGATAGAAGCAGGTCTCTATCAAAAAAGAATCAAATTCCAATGTTAGGAGCAATGCTTGCATTAATTGCAACATCAAGTTTGATTGGTCACGGAGCAGCTAGTGGTCATACGCCAGCATTAATACTTGATTATATTCACAACTTAGTTTCAGGAGTTTGGATTGGTGGAATTATTTATTTTGTTTTCACTTTATTGCCAACATTCTCACAATTAAAAGAATCACAGCGAGAAAAGATGAGTTTGGTGATGATCCCACGATTCTCAATTGCATTCATAATTTCTGTAGGAGTTGTTATAATTACAGGCCCAACATTGATGTGGTTCCTAGAAAGCGACATTGGATTAATTACTGAATCAATTTACGGTCAACTAATTATTCTAAAGATTGCCATTGCATCAGTAATAATTGGATTTGGAGGATTTTTCCAATTAAAATTACAAAAGAATGCAGAAAAAGAGCTTCAATCAGGAAAAATTTCAATACATAAAAAATTAAAAAAATCACTCAAAGTTGATGCAGTGTTAGGAATAATGCTTTTAGGAGTTGTTTCACTCTTGATTAACGGAACACTGCCTGCAGGTGAAATACAAAAAATTGATGCACAAGAAATTGTTTATGGTTTTAAAACTATAGAATTTACAGAGAACACAAAATTTGATATTGATATTTCACCATTTGCTAGTGGTTCAAACACAATTCTAGTCAAGGTTAGTGACTTTGAGGGAAATCCACTTTATGATTCAAACCAGCTCAAAGTCAAAATATCAAATCCATCAAAGAGCATTTCACCAATTGAAATCCCAATGGAGATAATCAAACAAGAAGAAAATAAACCAATAGAGTTTCAAGGTGAATTAACATTTGGATTTTCAGGGGAGTGGTTAGTTGAAGTTGAAGCACAAAGAACTGAGAATGCAAATGAATCCAAGCTTTTGAATTTACTAGTAAAACCAAAACTAAAAGATATTCAAACAGAAGTTATAGAATATGAATTACCAGAAGATGCAAAGCCATTATTCCCATTATATGATGGACGAAATTCACTTTGGATAAGTGATGCGTCTGCTCCGCGTTTGTGGGAGTTTTCGCTTCAAACACAAGAGTTCACACCATATTCATTTGATGGACAAACTACAACATTTCTAACTCAAGATAGAGATGGAAATATTTGGTTTACAGATACGCCCAGAAATCAAATTGGATTCATAGACCCTCAAACAAAAGAGATTACAACAAAAACAATTCCAAAATTTGATCCTGTTATTTCAGACAATACACCTCTTTTCATAAAAGCAGATTTTGAAGGAAATATTTGGATTACAATTATCAATAAAGATAGAATTGTAAAATACATACCTGAAGATAATAAATTTGAAGAAATTATTTTGCCAGGAAAAGAGAATTTACCATTTGCATTAGAAATTGATGAAGAGGGAAAAATCTGGTTTACTACAACAGGTGCAGGCAATATTGGGTTTATTGATCCAAAAGACAATCACATAACTCAATTTTCAAGTGAACCACCACTACAAGGACCTGAAGCATTACTGTTTGATGATGAGGGAGATCTCTGGATTGCAGAGCATACAGGCCTGGCAATTACAAAATTTAATTTAATCTTTGAGACATTTGAGAGAATTTCTGTGCCTAATGATGAGGCATTACCATTTGGAATGACGTTTGATAGATATGGAAATATTTGGTTTGCACAGCATACCATAGATAATATTGGAGCATATGATCCTGACAACAATAATTTGATTGAAGTTCCTGTTCCTTCTGAGACATCTTTTATACAATTCATGACATCAGATGGAGATGATAATGTTTGGTTTGTTGAACAGCAAGCAAACAAAATTGGAACAGTAAAGATAACTGAAATTCCTGTTATTGCCCCACAAGATCAATCATCAAATGAATTTGAGTTAAAGTATACAGAACTTGCATCACCATTAATTGCATTAGGAATTATTGCAACATCTCTATTTTATGTAAAGAGTATTCATGATAAAAGAAGACTAAATGATTTAATCAGTTCTTAGAAAGCATACCCGCAGATTTTATTCCCATTGTTCCTGCAAGTAACCCAATTGAAATTAAAACAATTGTTCCTGCAGGAGTAATATCAAAGACGTAAGAAATTAAGATTCCAGTTACAACTGAAAAAATTGAAAAGCTCATAGAAATAATTGCGGTGTGTTTGAATCCCTTACCATACATTATTGCAGACACATTAGGAATTACAAATAAGGCAGAAATTAACAAGACACCAACAAGTTGTATTGAGGTGACAACTGTAATTCCAGCCATAAACACTATTAGATAGTTTATTTTTTCTACAGGAATGCCACTAACTTTAGCTTGCTCCTCATTAAATGTAGAATAGAGAATCTGCCTATACAATACCAGTATCACAATTAGAATTGTGCCAGTAAGGCTAAGTATCAAAACTGTATCATCAACGCTGACTAGAAGAATACTTCCAAAGAGAAAACTAAAGATATCAATGGTAAATCCGCCGGATAATCCAATAATTACGAGTCCAACTGCTATGCCTGAGGATAAAAGTACTGCAATTGAGGCATCTCCAGAAATATTGAATCTATCTTTTATTCTTGTAATGATTAATGCACTAACTATTGATACACCATAAGCAGTCCATAATGGATAGACTCCTGCCAAAAGACCTATAGCAATACCACCAAAAGATGAATGTGCTATTGCATCGCCAAACAAAGAGTATCGTCTAAGAACCAAAAACAATCCTACAACAGAGCAAAGAATTGCAATGGCAATTCCAGAGATTAGTGCTCTATGCATAAAACTGTAAGTTAGAATTTCAAAAGACATGGCTAATGGTGATGCATATGCTCCTGCATCGATGCCTCAGAGTATTGTTTAACAAGTTCATCATCAGAAAAGAATTTTTCAGATTCCCCATGGAAAAATAAAGTTCTATTCAGACAAGCAACATGATTTGCCAATTGATTTACTGCATCTAGATCATGAGATGACCAAATAATTGTGATTTTTTGTTTAGAGTTTAATTCACGCAAAATACTATAGAACAATTCTATGCTTTGCTGATCAATTCCAGTGACTGGCTCATCTAAAATCAAAACTTTAGGGTTATTTACCAAAGCTTTTGCAATAAAGACTCGTTGTAATTGTCCGCCGGATAATTCACCTATTCTTCTATTTTGAAGTTCATGAATCCATAATTGTTGTAAGATTTCATTGATTTTATTTTCATCAGACTCATTTCGCAGTCCCATTCTGACAACATCACTAACAGTTGCCGGAAAATTTTTTTCAAAAATTGGTTTTTGAGGGACATATCCAATTTCTTTAAGGAAATTTTTTGATTGCCTAATGTCTTTACCAAAAAAATTGATTGTTCCTTTGTATTTTGTATTGAGTCCAAGCATGCAATCAAAAAGAGTAGATTTTCCAGCACCATTTGGACCAATTATACCTAAAAAATCACCCTCATTTACCACAAAACTCACATCATCAAGAGCCTTTACATCAGGATAATGAACTGTTAGGTTACTAATTTCAACGGCCTTCAACATAATGCCTCCTTTAGATTTTCTACATTAGTCTCTAACCTGTCAAGAAATGTGTATCCTTTTTTTTCTATTTCTAATGGATCTAATACTAGAACTTTACCACCTAATTCATTTGCAATCACTTGAGTTAGTTTTGAATTGGAAAATTCTTCTGTAAAAATAATTTTAATATCTAATTCTCGTGCTAGATTGATGATATTTTCAAGTGATTGTGCAGTTGCCTCTTCATACACTGCTGATGTCTTTAATACAGTATGCTGATTTAATTCATACTCTTTTGCAAAATAACTAAATGCATCATGAAAAGCAATGAAATCTCTTTTCGAGCATTCAGATATATCATTTCTTATTTTTTTATCAAGTAATTCTATTTTTTGTAAATATTCTTGTGTATTTCTTGTATAGTATTCTGCATTTTCAGGGTCATGCTCCTTTAAATTTCCAGCAATATTTTGAACTTGAATTTTTATTGTATTTGGATTAAGCCATATGTGAGGATCATAGTCTATGTCCCCCATGACATATTCTTTATGTTCATCATTATTTCTAATTGGAGTTATACCAAAACTAGTATCAACTATTTGTATCTCAGAATTAATATTGTCTATATCATCAACCCATCGCTCAAACCCTAATCCATTGATAACAATCATGTCTGATTGTTGTATTTGTTGGATGTCTTTTACTGTAGGTTCCCAATCATGAGGTTCCATTCCAGGAGGAATCAAAAGAGAGAGAGATACTTTGTCTCCTCCAATTTCTTTTGTAAATTCATACATTGGATAAAATGATGTCACGACAGCAAGTTTTTCACTAGTTGCTAAAGTTTGAAAATCATTTGTAGAATCATCTTGCCAAACATAGTATGATGTAAAAGGAATTACTATTACAATTGCAATTATTGCCGTCTTAGTTTGAGTATTCATGCAACGGTTCACTAAATTTTATTAATAAATCTATAAAATCTTAATAAGATTAATTGCTAAACTTATAAGATAATTAATAACATTAGGCGTATGCCAATAGTTTCAATCTCACTAAATGATGAAATACTATCTGAATTAGACAAATTACAATCAAGCATGGGATTTTCAGGTAGGTCTGAGGCCATCAGGGCAGGAATTAGAGCATTTGTTTCTGAAGAAAAACAAAAGTCAGATTTGTCAGGTAATATTCATGCAATTCTTTTGGTAGTACACAATGATGAGTTTGATCATGTTGTATCAGGAATTACTCATAACTTTGAGGACTTGATTACAACACATCTTCACAGTAAAATTGACAAAGAAAAATGTATGGAGCTTTTTGTAATTGATGGAGATGCTGAAAAAGTTTCTACCATGACAAAAGATTTTCAGACAAACAAGAACATGGATACCGTTAGACTTGTTGCAATCTAAACTTAACGAGTTTACTAACAATCAATCATTTGTATCTTTATTTTAGCCCCATTTAGGTACAAAATTAATACATGAATTACGAAATGTAAACGTGTTTCATGATGTCTGCCATTTTTTTCTACAATTTTCACAAGTTTCTAGATGATCATAGAATTTCTTGGCATTATTCACATATTCTTTGACCATATGCATTTGTACATCATCATCAGAGTGTATCATAGATTTACAATATTTTGAGAGGTAATAAGTATTAGAAAATTAGTTGTTTAAAGAACTATTTGAGCAAAAGATGAGATTACAAAAATAGAACTATCTTTGTCAGTCGATTATACATTCAAGTTTTTGTGAATCATGTATATCATTACCACAATATGACAATGATTTTGATTACTACATGGAGAAATACGGTATAGCAGAAAAGACATCCAAATATTGATCAAGTAGAAAAATATAAAAAAATTAAAAGGTTAGGAAATTTGTTGTTATACAAAAATGCTGGTAAGATACATGACTAGCATACCAATAGCGAACCCAGAGGCTACTGCAGCACTTGAGAGATTTTTGTCACCTTCCTCTCGAATCCATTTTAGGATAGTGATGATTACTTGAAATATTGCACCTGCCCCAATGGATAGAAAGATTACAGAAGTAAATGGAGAATACACAAAACCACCGACCCAACCACCAAAAATAGCAGGCGCACCTGCAATCAATCCCAAAGCAGCAAGTTTTCCAATCATTGTTTTTCCTCTAGACATCGGTGCAGCTATAGCTATTCCTTCTGTAGTATTATGCAGAGCAAATCCTACGATTAAAAATGTGCTAAATGCAATAGAACCAAGACCTACCGCAGCACCAATAGCCAATCCTTCTCCAAAATTATGCAATCCGATACCAATTGCAATCATCAAAGCTATGGCCACGGGTTTTGTAAATCTAGAAGACCCTGCTTTGCTAACTAATTTTTCGCCAGTGTAATACAATCCAAGAAATGAAAATGTGATAACAGTGGCAACAAGCAATACTCCATTAAAACTTCCAGCAAGATTTTCTTCAGAAACTTCTATTGCTTCTTCAATAGAATCAATTCCCAAAAATAATAACAATCCTGCAGTTAATGCCAAAAAGAAATGGTATTTTTGTTTACTAATTTTTTTGATAAAGGGTAACCAAAGCAAGCCAATCATCACAGGTATGATTCCCACATAAGTGCCGATAATAGCAAAGAATGCTGCAAGTTCAAGTGTAGGTTCTAATGCAGGAGCTGCAGCTTCTATTTCTTTTTCAAAACGTGTTCCATCTTCAATTGTGATTCCAATTATGTATGGTTCTGCTTCATTCCATTCAAATGGAATTCTTACTAAAGCTGTTTCATACCGGTTCAAATATCTATCAGGTTCTACTGCAGCAGGTTGAATTCTATCGTTAATGTCTGCCATTGCAACTTCAACTGGTATAGGTCCAGTGTTCCTTACAATGACTTGGATTTCAGAATCTACAAAGTCTACTTTTTCCATCGTAATTTCAGGTAATGGAATTCCTAAATCAAGAAGATCTGCACCAGGACCAAAAATGTATGCCATCATAATTACTAAAAATACAAATGGAATGATACCACTTGCAATCATTTTTCCTTTTGATGATTTGTTACTAAGTTCCATATTCTTTTGACTCTACAGCATTTTCATTTTCATTTACTAGGAATATTCCTACCCAGCCTTTTTCAGAAAACTCTACCTTGTGTGCATGGAAAAGATATTTTCCAGGATACTCATATTCAAACTCCATTATGCCTCGCTCGGTTTGAGAAAGGGTAATCATATCAGTATAAGCTGAAGGAACAATATCAGTTCCAGTTGGATAGTAATTGTACAAATTGCCATGTAAGTGAAGGTTGTTTATTGGATCAAATTCCACCATATTTACAACATAAACTCGAATCAATTCGTCGGTGTTAATTTGAATTGGATGGTGTTGATAATAAAATGGAATCGTGTTTGCAGCATAGAAATTATTTTCTCCATCAAAGTCCATATCCAAGCCGTTTAACACCATAACCATTTCATCAGCTGGTGGACGTTCTTCTTTTGGATCAACTATGAAAACACCATACAGACCACGTACAATATGTTCTTCAAGTGGCATAACATGACAGTGGTATGGATGAACACCTACAGGACCAGCTTCAAATTCATAAACAAATTGTCCGCCGTTACCACCTACAGGTTCAAAGACTCCATCCATTCCTGCAGGATGAATCCCATGAAAGTGCATTGTGTGTTCTTTTTCACCATTGTTGATGAACTTGACTCGTACAATATCTCCTTCGGTTGCCCTAATTGTTGGTCCTGGAACTGTTCCATTAAATGTCCATACATTGAAAAATATTCCAGGAGATACCTCCATTATTTCATCATCATTAGCAATAATTGTAAATTCACGTACAGTTGTTCCATCAGACAATTGTGAAACACGACCATAATTGAAATCACGCAAGTATTCCATTGGATCAAATTCCACTGTTGCACTAGTGTATAGTGGATCTAATACTTCACCAGTTGTTGTTACCACAGCACCAGTATGAGTGACAAATGTTTTTTCTTCCTGTTGTGCATTAATTCCTTCAGGAAGTGCTGTGTAGAAAACAGAAACTGTTGCAATTGCAACCAAAAATATCAACATAATTCCAGAACGTGATTTCATAATGAATACCATACACAAAAGTTTGGGCAATATAAAGTTAGCCTAGGCTAACTTTGTTAGTGTAATGCAACTTTTCTAAATAAAATAATTAGGAATAATGCAGTCAGTTATTCTTAGGATTAAATGATTGGAGATGGTCAGGACTAGATTTTAGAAAAGTTGTGAATTTTCTCAATTGTTTCATAGTTTTTGGGTTTAAATGATGTTCAATACCTTCTACGTCTTTATTTGCCACATCAGATTCAATGCCAATTAGTTGAAAAAACTCTAACAAAACACTGTGTTTTTGACGAATGTCATTTGCAATGGTTTTGCCTCTTGAGGTCAACTTTAACCCACGATATTTTGTATATTCCAGATATTCATCAGAATCAAGTTTTCGAAGCATCTTAGTTACACTAGGAGGACTAACATGCATGTAATTTGAAATGTCAGTTGGGGAAGCATATCCTTTGAGTTCTACGAGCTCAGAGATTACCTCAAGATAATCCTCCATTCTAGTCGTAAATGAATTTTTTTGGCTGTGTGCCTTCTTGATTGATTCCAATCGTTTTGTATTTTTTTCAGATGTGGTTTTTGACACGTTTTATTAGAAAACTTACAAGTATTTTATCATTATAGGTTTACTTGTGCATTTCCAATTGATACCAAACCAAAATCATAAAACGGATACAAACTCTTGTATTCTTTCATGAAACACCATCCAAAATCATTGTTTCTGAAGCTAATTCTCAGACCATCTAATGGAATTATTGCGCCATCAGAGTCATAGGTTACTATTTCATATGAATTAACCCTTGCCAATCGAATACTTGTTGTTCTTTTTTTAGTTCCATGTTTAGATAGGACTTGACTTCCTTCCTCCTTGATTGATTGGTGTTTGAGGTCCTTTATTTTTCATAAATATTACAACTATGAGTAACATGATTGCTGGAACCACAATTATTGCAACTGCAATTTCATAATAGAATTGAACAGTTTGCCTTGGCTGCACAATTTCATCTACAGTTTTAATTTTCTCAGTATTTTCATAAACTACTGCACTAAAATCGCCGAGTCTAGCTACAGAGCTTCCAGAAAGATCAATATTAGTTTCTGCAACTTTTCCAAATGACCTTATATCTCTAAATTTTATAAGTACTGAACCTGGTTCTTCAAAAATCCATTGTCTATAATCACCACCTGCTTGTGATACAGCATTTTTGTCTCGATACAATTCAATGCCGTTTTGAATAATTGCAATATCATATTGTAATTTTCTTAAGGGTTGATCAGTTGTAGCATCATAAAATCTATAGATGAAATTCACTTTTTCATGTGTTTTAATTATTTTAGGTTCCCAAGAGAAATTTATCTCAACAGAGTTATCGGGAGTTATCAATAGTATTGGGAATTCTACTGGTTTTCCTGTAGCATCATGAGGATAATCAGGAATTGATGGTTCAACAAAGACAATTCCTTCCATCCAAGGATGAATTACACAAAAGTAATTGAATGATCCTGCTTCCTCAAAAGTATATGACCAAGACTCCTCAGGCATGAATCTTTTGCTATCAAAAATCCCATCAGACTCCCCCAAATTTTTAGAACCCATCCAATCAAATCTTCCTGCACCATCTCCACTAGTAACAGTATGTCCTTCTCTGTCATCATTAGTCCATGTCACAGTATCACCAACTTGAACAATTAATTCAGGAGGATCATACCAAACTTCAGCAGGAGTGTTTAGTTCTGGATTAAATGCTCCATAAGGTATACTAATTGTATATTCTTCAGCATAAGATTGATCAATATTAAAAAGCACAACTAAAGCAAATATTCCAATGATGATTATTCTTGAATAAATTCTAGGGACATTCTCAAGAATTATCATCAATGAAAAAATGTCATATTATATTAATTAATGATGGTATTGTTTTACCATTATTCCAAACAATTTAAAATCGAATTAATTCAAAATTAAACATTGCAAAAACCAACTGAACATCCATTTTAGATTCTAATTTAGATCTATTTAGGTACAAATTTATCAAGACAAAAGATTGTTGAGAAAATCAGTTATTGAAAAAATAACCTGATCAAATGTATGAATTATAAAATTATCATGAAATTTCTCTTCTGCAAAAATATGTGAATGGGACTCCATTAGTTCGAGGGTTGCATGTGGGTGAGCTTCAGCTGGAGAAATAAATCCTATAACAAATGCCATAAGAAACAAAAATCCAAAGATTGTCAAATAATTCATGAGTTTTTTCTTTCTCAATTACATTTTAACTTTTAAATTCCATATAGATTATGAAATGTATTTACAATTGTAAAGTAAGATTTGTGTCAAAAGTAATTCTTTAATGAAATTAAAAGAATAGAGATTAGATGAAGAAAATATTATTTTTATTAATTTTATTGTTGTTTCCTTTTCAAAATATTTTTGCAGAAGGAGATTCAGAAAGATGGGAGAGACTGATAGATATGCCAGAAGCAAGATCAGAGATGGAGTCAGATATAATTGATGAGAAAATCTATGTTGTTGGAGGCATAACCAATACAAATCGTATTTCAGATTCTGTTTTTATTTTTGACACTAAAGAGGAATCATGGAGTATGGGAACACCTATGCCTTTAGAATTACATCATACAGGAACTGCATCTAATGATGGAAAACTGTATGTTGTTGGAGGATACACGAAAGGATGGAATCCATCAAGTGCATTACTAATTTATGATTCTTACAGAGACATTTGGAGTCAAGGTTCAGATATGCCAACTGCTCGTGGTGCATTGACTACAGAATTTGTAGAGGGTAAACTATACGCAATTGGTGGATTTAATGAGAATTCTCGTACTGAAAATGAAGTTTATGATCCTATAACAAATTCATGGGAGCCAAAATCTCCAATGCCTACAGCCAGAGAACATCTTACATCAGCAGTATTAGATGGAAAATTGTATGTTGTTGGAGGGAGAGCAGGACAGATAAATTCAGATGCAAACGAAATGTATGATCATGCCACAGATACGTGGGAAGTGTTAGAGCCACTTCCAACAGCAAGAAGTGGATTAACTGCATCAACTCTTAATGGAGCAATTTTTGTTTTTGGTGGTGAAAATTCGTTGAAAACATTTGAAGAGAATGAAGCATACATTCCAGGCGAAGGGTGGTTAATACAACAACCAATGCCAATTCCAAGGCATGGTTTGGCATCATCAACTGTAGGGAACAGCATATATCTCATTGGCGGAGGAGTGGCTCCAGGTTTTAGTTTTAGTGCAATTACTGAAAAATATCACAATACAATCATTCCAGAATTTGGAATTTTAGCAATTATGATTTTAGGGATTTCAATGATCACATTAATTTTGATAACAAGATCTAAAATTCAACATAGTTTTCACTAGGACAAAATTTAATTAAAATTCCAAATTCTCTTTTTAAAATAGAATATCCAAATTGCAGATACTGCAACCAAAGCAAATCCCAATATCAGATTCATAGAATATTCAAGATGTTGTTTTTCTTCAATTTGTTTTTCTTGAAGATCCTGCATGTATGGTTTTTTTGTAATAGGGTTTATCAAGACTTCAGAAGGGTTGTATTGATCAGTCAAAAATGGCACATCAGATGTTTCAACTATTCCAGTGTAAAGATGCTCGTGTTTACTTAATTCATCTACCAAATAGTCAGCAGGACTGTTTTTTGAAATTTCCAATAGTTGCAATCTATCAAACTCATAAGGTTGGTTTGATGAAACAATCATGATATTTTGAAGAAATATAGGTTCGCTCTCAGTTGGAAAAATGTATGAAACAGGAAATGTCTCTTTCATTGTTTTATAGATAGATCTTACTAAAGGGGAATTATTTCCTTCAATTGAGCCTAGTAGATTAGATACAACAACTCCATTTGGTTCAAGTCTTTTTTCAAGTGTTTGAAAAAACTCATGAGTCATCAAATGATAAGGAACATAATTTGTGGCATATGCATCCAATATTATCAAATCATATTTCTTATCAAACATTGAGAGATGTTTTCTTGCATCATCATTGAATATCTGTAATCTAGGATTTGATTCTAGATTAAAATAATTCTTAGCAGCGTCAATTACATCAGAATCAATTTCTATCACATCAATTTTGACATCAGGATATAAGGCTAGAAAGTTTTTTGGTCCTGAAAAACCGCCCCCTCCAACAAACAAAATATCTTTAGCTGCAGGATTAAACATCATCCCCAAATGAAAGTATTCTGTATAATCTATCACCAAATCCAGGGGATCGCGCATGTTCATAGAACTATGCCTCAGACCATCAAGATACAGACTTCGATTATCCCCAAATTCTATAATGTCTAAGTGGCTAAACATGGTTTCTTTTTCAAAAATTAATTGTCCATTATGAGATATGGTATTTACAGAAAAAGTAGACCACGGAACAACCAAAATTATGACAATTGCAATAGCAATAAGTTGGGGGGAAGCTTTGAGACCTACTAGTGAACTTCCAATTAGTGCAATTCCCAAACCAAAAATTATCTGATGTACTGTAACATTTGGAATTAAAACAAAAACAGTGAGAAAGGTTCCAAAAATACTACCTACAGTGGCAATAGAATAAAGATTTCCTGAGATGTTTCCAACTTTTTGCAATGAATGGGCACCAAGTTTGATTGCATATGGAGATACAAATCCAAGCAACACAGATGGAAGCATCAACAACAAAAAAGTTGCAAGCAATGGTGTATATTGAGAAATTGGCATAATTGCAAGAGAAAAGTCAATAACAGAAGATGCAAAAAATGGAATTCCTACAATGAATAATCCTACTGAGAAAACAATTCCACAAATCTTGTCAAATTTTGGATGACTATCTGCTATACGTCCACCCAAAAAATAACCTAAACTCAAACCGCTTAAGATTACACCAATCAAACTTCCCCAAGTGTAAATTGTGCTACCAAAAACAGGAGTTAGAATTCTACTTGTAGCAATTTCCAAAGCCATGACAATAGCACCAGAAGTAAATGTGAGAATTTTTAGTTTCCACAACATAGTTTGAGACAATTTTGAATAAGATACAGTACTCATTGTGACTTGCAACCCATTAGCCAAAACTCCATATCAAGATAATGAGAGAATTTCATTGTTTTAGAATCTCTGTATATTAATTGACCACAAATTCAGTAATCATTCCTGCTTCAGCATGTTCTAGAATATGACAATGCATTGCCCAGTTACCAGGATTTGAGAATTCAACTAGTATGTCTACTGTTTTTCCAGTAGGAATTAAAACAGAATCTTTCCAAGATAGATTTTCATTTGGGATGCCATCTTCAGACAATACCAAGAATCGTTGGCCATGAATATGTATTGGATGTTGCATAGAATGGGCAGATTCAGGATTGTTATACAATCTAATTTTTTTAACATCACCAACATTTACTTGATAATTGATATCAAATCCTTCTTTTCCAGAATTCATATCACGTAGAATCCATTTTGTATTTTCTTCATTAGACATGGCATTCATTTTTGGCATTTCATCTTCCCATTCAATTTCTTCAATTACTTTTTCGTGTATTTCCATATTCATTGAATTGTTGCTTTCCATAGATATTATTTTAACATCAAATTCAATTTCTAGATCAGGAGTATCAGAAAAGAATTTTTTAAAAGATTCAATCTCTTGAATTACACCATCATTTTGCATTAGAGAATAAAAATCAGGATCAAGTTGTTTGGGTGAAGGAGTTACAGATATTGTTCCCAAAACATATGTTTCATCAGGCGTTGAATGTGTGATATCATACTGCCCTGATTGCTCAAATAATACATCAACAGTTCTTCGCTCAGAAGACGCCAAAATCACAGAATCTACTAATTCTTGTCTTTCATAATTACTTGCATCATCTGCAATTAATTTGATTTTTTGTTGTTCAATTCCAAAATCAAATGTTCTTGTATTTGCAGTATTGGTAAGATAAAATCTTACAATATCACCTTGATTTAGTTCAAGTGAGAAATCAGTTTCTCCATTAATCAACATAGTATTTCCAAACCTCCCCATCAGAGTATAAGTTACAATTTCAGGATCAAACTCTTGTAATCCATCTTCTGTAAGAGAGATATCATCTATGATTAATGGAATTTGGTAATCTACCGGAATAATATCAGAATTTTTTGGTTCAACTAGAATATTTCCATATAATCCAAGTTCCATTTGCATTTCAGTTCTCACATGAGGGTGATAAATGAAAATTCCAGTATCAGGAAATTTTAAAAAATATTGAAAGGTTTCTCCAGGAAGAACTGGATCTTGTGAAATTTCAGGTACGCCATCACTAGTATAATCAAGCCTTAATCCATGCCAATGAACAGTAGTAGGAAAATCAAGATTGTTAGTAAAATTTACAATTATTTCGTTACCTTGTGAAACAAGTAATAAAGGACCAGGAGTCTGGCCATTATAGCCAAACATTTGAAGTGTTTTGCCGTCAACATTTTTTGTGATTTGACTTGCTGTAAGATTAAACGATTCGCCATCTGAAAGAGATACAGAAGGTACAGTTGAAATTAATTTTGCTCCATACTCTGAAATAATACTTTTAGATATTTCACTGCACAGTTTATCTCCACAGACAATATCACTAGTTGCTTTTCCAAAACTTTTTGGAGATTTAGTACCTTTAGCTTTTATTGCATCTGCGGTTTCAATACCATTCAGAAAAATACTACCGGAAAAAATAATAAACAAAATTAAAAGTGCATAAAGTTTCAAATGTATTTTTTTTAATTGTTTTTAATATAATAATCAAATGTTTTCCAATTATACAAAATACAAATATTTACACTTGTAAAGATACTAGTTTAATTATGATAAACTAATTTTTAGATGTAAAATTTTGTAATTAAGATTCTAATGTTAATAGTTAATATCATTGTCATAACAACTTTTGATGATTTTGAAAATATACAACATCATGATTGTTTTTGGCATATTAATCGTAGTTGTAATTGGTGGGATAATGGGATTTCCCATGGCAAAAATGTTTGTGGGTCTACAAGAGTATGATCTTCATGTTGAAGCAATAATTGATAATCAAAAAAATAGTACCATAGGACAGGTGCTAATACAAAATACAGGTTCAAAACCACTGACAGATATCAAAATAGATTTTGGGGAAGGCAAAAAAATGGAACTTGGTACACTTGATGTTAGGAATAGAATAATTCTTACACCTCCAAATGACAACAAAATGGAATCTGTAACAGTATTTGCAGATCACCACATATCAGTAAATAAAGAATATAGGGAAGAAAACTTGCAACACTAAGTTTCAAAATTTTTCATTATGAAGAATATTAAATTAATACAAAAAATTAATTTCATTAACCGTATTAATCCTATTTAGATTTGTAAACTTGTATTAAATATAAAGAGATTATTTTATAATATTTACAAGTAAAAAATAAGATATTATTCCACCAATTATTATCAATAAAGAAAATTTACTGTTAGATTGTAATTTCAAACGAACTTCATGTTAAAAATTTATGATAGATAATTGTATAGTTTTACAATTGTAAAATATTGACAATAATTTTCAAAAGGTATTTCAATTATTGAAAATGAGATTACTTTCATGAGTTGTAATGGAGTATGCCAAAGATACAAAGCAAAAAAACCTAAAAGCACAAGTAGATACGAAGCAGGACAAAAGAGATGCAATATTTGTGGGGTGTTTATGAATTGGGATGGATTGTTTTGCCCCTGCTGCAACATGAGAATTAGAGTTTCATCTAGATATTCAAAACTAAAAGAAAAGCATCTTAGAATCCAAAGAATTTAAGAATGTTTTACTTTTGAGCAATGCGTTTGTTTTTTGATCTTACTACTTTGATGTAAGACAATATTTGCAAGGTGAGAACCATCACACTCATCATAATAAATGGAACTATGAAAGTACTTTCTGGAGGTACTGTTTTGTGAAAGGATTCTGTATAATGAATAAAAAGAAAATATGAAGTATGAATGGCTACAAGATAGAAAACAATGTGAGAGCCAGTGTGAATCCACTTCCAAGGAGATGCCCCCAACCACTTCATTGCTCTATCAGAAGAAGTTATGGCCAAAATTGTAATCCATAAGAATGCTACAAATCCCAGAGTATTTGCAAGCCCAAATCCAGGCTCCAACCTAACCATTCTTCCCAATTGAGGAATAAATTCGTACCCAAAAAATTTGGCAACATCCCAATTTGCCCATCCATTTGCAATCAGAATTCCATGAGTGACTGCCATTACAGCAAACCAAATTCCAAACTCTCGTCTCCATGTAAGCAAAAAGGTTGAACGCCCCCACAGTTTACTTAATGGTCCAATAATCAAAGTTACAAACAGCAAAGTATATCCAGAATCACCAAATGCCCTCCATAATCGCATTTCATCTTCCCATTCAAAATGAGCCAACCAAAAAACAAAAGTTAACGATAGTGCAATTGAAAATACAAGTAAATGTCTAGTTACAATATTATTTTTAATTTTTAATTTATTCATTTTGAATCAACTCAACATACATTTCAAACAATGTTTGAAATTCTCATACTAGAAAAAATGCAAATACATACTTAATAATATTAGTTTACAATTGTAAATTAATCAACTAGTAAGCTCAGGCTTTATGCTCCATGCCACACCTAACATTACAAATGGAATAGACATTATTCCAATAATTCCCAAGATAGTAAAAAATGACGACTCTGAAACCAGAGGATTGTTAATTATCCAAGGCAATGGTAATGAAATGACAAACCAGATTACTGCAAGTAAAATATACATTTGTGTTTTTTTATTGAGTTTCATGATTACAGCTAGAACAAGTTGTATTAATTTAAGTCACTTTACAATTGTAATATCAACAAGTTAAGTATCAACAAAATCACACAACATCAAGATGGCAACAATATGTAAAGGCATATGTGTAAGATTCAAAGCTAAAGGTTACGAAGGGAAGCACAGGTATGTAAAGGGACAAAAGAGATGTCCAGTCTGTTCAGAATTCTTGTCATATGCAGGTACAAGATGTCCTTGTTGCAGTGTTAAACTAAGAGTCACACCAAGAGGAAACAAGGCTAGAAAAGAGATCCAAATAAAGAGAAATTGTGTTTGGTATTAATTTTGAAATCTATTGACAGTTTCTTCAAACAAAGTACTTGGAATGCTACCCTTTAGTACAAATTCTTTGCCTTCAAAATTGATGATTTTAAACAAGGGAATTTTTTCAACACCCATACTAGTCGTGTAATCAATATTAGCTTGTACATCTTTTTCATATTTTCCTGAATCCAGACAGTTTGCAAACTTTTCCATATTCAAATTCAAATCCATTGCAAAATCCTTTAGTTGTTGTAATTTTGCCCAGCTATCAATCTCTTGTTGTTTTGAAAATAATGTTTTTTGATATTCGGAGTATTTCCCTTGTTCATCTGCACAAAATGTAGCTTGGGAGATTAAAATTGAGTCATTTCCAAATGTAGGTGCATCTAAAAATACCATATTAGCTTTGTTTGTTTTGATGAGATTTTCTGAGATTTTGGGATATTCTTTTTCATACCAAAATTTACAAGATAGGCATTGATAATCATTAAATGCAAAAATTGTTACAGGAGCATCAGAGATTCCAACTATTGGTAAATCTGAAGGAATTCTTTCAAAATAATCAACATTTGTTAGAATAATGTCAGGTGTATTTTCTAAAGTGGTGACAGAGTCAAAATTCTGTAAAGAGAAGGAGGCGGCTATTAAAACTATAATTACAATTGACATTATAATAATACAGATTTTTTTATTTTTTTCATAACGCTAGTTCATAGATTGCATCGTTGTTTGATGTGACATAAAATCTTGCATTTCCGATACATGTTTGTGCATTAGTTCAGTCATTTTCATATTAAATTCATCATCAGTCAAATCAGAAGACAATAATTCTTGTATGTCAGATACATGTTTTGACATCATCTGAATCATTGTTTCCCTAGTTTCAGAATCGTCCATCAATTGTATCATCATTTCTTGATTCATCATCATATTCGTTCCCATCATAGCATCTCTAGATGCTTTCATGTTTGCCATATGTTTCATCATTGCTTTTTCTAATTCAGGATCAGTTTTCATTCTTTGCATCATATCATCCATCATATCTTCCATCATTGTCATTTGATCAGAATCATCCATTGTATCCATAATCATTTGTTGCATCTGTTGTGGATTTTGCATCATCATATTCATTATCTGTTGCTGCATTTGTGGATCATTTGTCATAGAGTTTATCCATTGATTCATGGCTTGATTATCATTCATCATTTGATTCTGCATTGACATATTATCAAAAGTCATCGAACCTGTAAATGCAGTAAATCCTATAAGTAATCCTACAAAAAATACTCCAACAGTAATTCCTATCCACAAAGTTTGGCTAGCCATCCTACATTTAATCAGGATGTTGTGTATTAAAAAAGAGCACTTTACAATTGTAAAGTACTAAAACTACAATAAGTGAAAAAAATTATTTTGAAGGAGATTTAGAGAGGCCTATCCCCTTCAAAATATTGCTCTATAGTGTTGGATCGGAAACAAACTACAAGCACGAATTCTATAAACAAAGTAGATACTTAACAAATATAGCTTACACTTGTAAGGCAAAAAATGTATTTCATAATCTTACATTTGTAAAGTATATTCATTAAATATCTATTTTCAACAATTCAAACATTGAGCACTCCAACATCTAGTCATGCTTATGGAATTGGATTAATTGCATTAATTGTCGGCATGTCAGCCACAGTAGTTTTTTACACTTCATTTTATCTTCCTGAATCATTAGCAAAACCATCTGTTTCTGAACACATACTGAACCCTGAAAAAGAATTAGTTATTGAAATTGTTCCTGGAGCAGTAATAGAAGGAAATGAAAACTATGTTCCAAATAAGGCAACAGCATTACTTACAATAAACAACAAAGTAATTTGGAAAAATAATGATGACACTGCACATACTGTGACTCCTGATCATAGACAGACTGATGGATATAGTGGTGAATTTGGATCTGTGGGAGTTCTAAAACCTGGTGACACATATGAGTTCTTATTTACAGAAGAGCAAGAAGTCCCTTATCATTGTCAACCACATCCTTGGATGACAGGAAAAATTTCTGTAGAGAAGAGTCGATTCTAAAAACTGTCATTTGTAAAGTATAGGGATTAAGTATGTCAGTTATTTGTAAAAAATATTGTTTTATAGAATTTCAAAATCAGGAGTAGTCAATTGAAAACAAAATATTTTTCTTTGATAGTGATGACTGCAGGAGTAATATCATTAGGAATAATTTTTTCTCAAATATCAATTGATTCAGAATCAATTAATCTAGACATAAATAGAAAGATTGGTACTGTTGACACATCATTAGGTTCTCCAATGTTGGGAACATCTGATGCGCCCATTACGATAATAGAATTTGGAGATTACCAGTGTTCAAACTGTAAGAAATGGTTTCTAAATACAAAACCAGACATTGTGACTAACTACATAGATACAGGCAAAGTCAACTTAGTATTTGTAGACATAGCATTCTTGGGAAAAGATTCAGGTCCTGCATCAATTGCAACTTATTGTGCCGAAGATCAAGGCAGATATTGGGACTATCATGGATTTTTGTATTCAAATCAACTATCAATTGATAATGGATGGGCCAATTCAGATAGTTTGAAAGGATATGCAAACAATCTTGGACTAAATATGGAGATGTTTGTGAGTTGTCTTGATTCTGAAAAATACTCAAAAAGAGTCCAATTCAACACAAACGAGGCACAAAGAAACGGGGTTACAGGCACACCTACATTTTTCATCATAGGACCAAATGGAGAACAGGAAAAAATAGTTGGGCCACAACCATATCCAGTGTTTGAGAAAATAATTGAGTCAATGATATAACAGAAAGAATTCTAATGACGGTAAGAAAAAACTATCTTACATTTGTAAAGCCTACTTGTTAAGTATCAAAATTAAGTGTAGAATCGCATGTCTTCGGTAGTAATTGCAAAAAAATCAATGGTCATAATTTCATTTGGATTATTTTCATTAATTTTTCTTGGGATAATTTTTTCACTTGGAACAAATTTTACGATTGACGGAAAAGAGCACACAACATATCTCTCATGGATTATAATTGCATATGTTGCTGGACTGTCTATGATTGTTTTGCCATGTACATTACCACTAGTATTCATCATAGTTCCATTAAGCATGGGACAGGGATACAAGAAAGGATTGTCAATGGCATTGCTTTTTGGTTTAGGGTTAACTATTACAATAGCATCTTATGGAATTGCAATTGCAGCAGTAGGACAAAGTGCGTCTCTAGATCAAGCATCAACCATAATGTTTTTAATTGCTGGAATTGCTGCATTTATTTTTGGATTATCACAATTAAAAATTATTTCATTAAAACTTCCATCATATTCAGGAACACCAAAGTTCATCCAAAACAGAGGAGAGTATACAAAATCATTTTTCATGGGGTTGTTACTAGGAAATGCAGGAGTTGGATGTCCCAATCCGCTATTTTATTGGCTCCTCATCTATATTGCAGGAACAGGAAGTATTGAAGTGGGAGCCTCATTAGGAGTAGTTCACGGAGTAGGAAGAGCAATTCCATTAATTTTGATGTCAGTTCTTGCAGTAATTGGAATCAATGCAACAAAGAGTCTTACTCTAAAAAGAGAATCAATTGAACGGGCATCTGGATGGTTGTTAATAATAATTGGAGCATTTTTGATAATCAATGGGTTGCCAGAAGGACATGAATGGTATGAAGAGACATTTATCCATCAAGGGTGGAACCAATTCATAGAGATGACTCCAATCCCATCAGAATTTGAGATGGATGAACATATGCACGATCATAGACATGATGAAGGAACAGATTTCAAAACATTTTACACTGCTTTGTTAGCAGTGCTGATATTGAGTCCATTGTTTATACGTTCAATTAGAAAAATCAGGGGGATGAATGCATGAAAGATCCTGTATGCGGAATGGAAGTTGGAGAAAAAGGTGAAGTGTTGTCTTATAATGGAAAAGATTATCGTTTCTGTTGTGCCAGCTGTAAATGGGCATTTGAAAGTAATCCAGAGCAATTTGAAAATGAATCATAAGATAGAAATTCTAACAACACCATCTTGTGGAAATTGCAAAGTGGTAGAAGCAATGTTAGACGACATGAATGTCTCTTATCAAATAATAGACGTAACAGAAAAACCAGAATACTTGGAAAAATACCCAATATTTACCGCACCTGGAATAGTTATTGATGACAAATTAGAATTCACAGGAATTCCAAAAAAGCACGAACTGCTTGAAAAAATCTTATAATTATGATTCAGGTCTTGGCTCAAGAGTTAAGATAACATTAATTGCTTTACCATCCCTAAGAATTCCCAGATTCAATGTATCACCAACATTTTTTTCACGTTGTAGATGAGTCAAAATATCATCAATTTTTCTTACTTCCTTACCATCAACTGACAAAATGATATCTCCACCTACAGTATACTCAACCTCATCATACACTGCAGTTTCAGATGAGCCTTTAAGACCTGCTTTGTTAGCAGGGCTATCTTTTACAACAGTCATTATTTGAACACCTTTTGCATCTTTAAGATTCAACAATTCTGCAAGATCAGGTGTGATGTTCGCACTAGAAATTCCAACCCAAGGATGATGGAACTCACCATCTTTGATCAAAACAGGAACAATTTTTAAAATCACATTTGAGGGAATCGAAAATCCAACCCCTGAAAAACTGCCATCACTTGAGTAAATTGCAGTGTTCACTCCAACTACTTCTCCCATCATGTTAAGCAATGGTCCTCCAGAGTTTCCAGGATTGATTGCAGTATCTGTTTGAATTACGTCAGGAATCGAAAATCCAACCCCTGATGGAAGCAATCTTCCTAATTGACTAACAATACCTGAGGTCATAGAGCCTGATAATCCAAACGGATTACCAATGGCTGTTATCGGTTCTCCAACTTTGAGTTTTGAGGAATTCCCTATTGGTAAAGGATAAAGTTTTTCAGAATTCACATTAATTTTGAGTACTGCAATATCAGCATATGGATCAGTACCTACAACTTTTGCTCTATATGAAGTTCCATCAGTAAAAGTTATATCAATTTTTTTAGCATCTCTTACTACATGATTGTTTGTAATGATATGGCCTTCCTTGTCAAAAACAAATCCAGAACCAACACCATTAGAATCACCATGAGGGGATGTTTTTGCAACGGCAATGCTAACTACACCAAATTCTGAACGTTCAAAAATTTCAACAAGTGAAAAGTTTTTTGCGGATTCAAAATCATTCTGAAGGTTCTCAGAGGAGTAGGAATTGTTTTGTGCCAAAACAGGGGACAGAAACGCAACAGACACTCCTAACAACAAAACAACACTAAAAACTACTCCTCCAAGCAAAACTTTTGAATTATTTCTGAGCAAAAAATACACCTAATACAAGTAGAAGATAAATTATGAGATAAATAACAATAGTATCTTACAATTGTAAAATTAATTTTCTTCTCTTGTTTTTTCTATAATAGATTGAATTCGTCCTTTGTTTTTTTCTTTGTATTGAGTTTTACATGTATTGCAACAAAAAAATCTCTCAAAGTTTGCAAATTTGTAAACATGTGGTTTATCTCCAACTGGACCTTCACATAAATCACATTTTAGTTTTACAGACATTCCAGATTCTAAAGAGACATCATGAGAGCCATTAGAATGACAACCGCATGTTTCAATTTTATCTTTATGTTCACGATCAAGATTTGATGAATCAATAATTGGTGAAATTGATTTTATCAGTCCAATATTTACCAGTCTTTGATATCTTGCTTGAACTGTGGGGGTACTGATATCAAGCTCTCTGGCTATTTGTCTAAATGACTTGCGTCCATCTTCTTGAAGAGATTGCACTATTCCAATATCAACATCATCTAATTCATGAGGCATGAAATATGATACAGACTTTGCATATTTATGAACCCAACTTTACAATTGTAAAATCATAAGAAACAATAATCATTGACCACGAATGAGCCTACCCACCCTTTTCTGATAATTCTGTTTTATGGGCATGAAATAGGTATTTTCCAGGATTGTCGTACTCAAATTCAATTATTCCTCGATCACCCTGAGACATAGTTACCACGTCAGTAAACGAGGAGTGTTCATTTTGAGTTACTGCAGGATTATAATTAAACAAATTGCCATAGTTTATTGGATCGATTATATCTCCCGTAGTTTGAATATTTTTTACATTAGTTACCAATGTTTGAGTTTGAATGTCTTGCGTTGGAAAAGCATAGTTTATTGAAAAAGATAAAACAAACAAAAAAGCTATGCCAAGAATAATTTTTCCTCCAAGAGAATTTAGAAATTTCATTTTATTACCTGTTTAACTGACTGTCAATTACTCTCTGAAATGTAGAGTATGGTTGAGCTCCAGTAATTGGAGTGAAACCAATATCTGTGTTTCCCACAAAAAATCCAGGGGTTCCAGAAACACCATACATACGACCGTCGTTGAGATCATTTTGAATTTCTTCAATGTGTTTGCCCGATTCCAGACATGAGTCAAATTCACTAGAGTCAAGGCCAAGTTCTAAAGCATATTGCTTGTATAGTGCAACTGACTGAGAAATTGGTAGATCCTTCCAAACTTGTTGGCCTTCAAATATCATATCATGCATCTCCCAAAATCTTCCTTGATCATCTGCACATTCAGAGGCTAGTGCTGCAGGAGCAGCATTAGGATGAATTCCTTGAATTGGGAAATCCCTGTAAACAAAATTTACCTTGCCTGTTTGGATATAGTTTTGTTCTAGCTGAGGAAGTGTTGTCTCATGAAATTTTGCACAAAACGGACATTGAAAATCAGAGAATTCAATTATAGTAATTGGTGCATCAGGATTTCCTTTCATAGGGTCATCATCAAGCGAGATATTTCTAATAATTTGTGGTCCAATTTGTTGTGGAGATGTTTGTATTGCTTGATTCTGAATAGTTTCTCTTACAATGACTTCTTTTGGTTCTGCAGTTTCCCCACCAATCACATAACCTCCTAAAAATGCAGAAACAATAGCTACTGTGATAATTGTAATAATGAGTCGATTAAATGTTGATTTGTTTACAGAAATTTGTTTATCTAGTTTTTTATCCTCAATGAATTCAAAATCTTCCACACAACAGATAATTTCTCAAGAAATATAATATCAGGTCTTTACAAATGTAAAGAAATTTTAGAGTTAGGGAAATTTCTTTTAGATGACAGTTGCCCATCCGCGTTCAATTAATTTTTCAACAGTTTTAGGAAAAACACAAGCAGGTAAGCCATTAATTTTTTTGAAAATTAAATCCAATCCAAAGTTACATTTTACAAGACCAGGATCAATAGCATAATCTTTTACTTGTTTTAGAGGAGGCAAGTTAAACAAGTCGTTGTTTTTTTGTGATTCACTAGTAATTTGCATTACTAAAAATTCAAAGACTAGTGTTTCAATATTGTTTGTAAGTAAAACAATTTTGTACTTACCTGGAAGTTCATTAAAAAAGAACGTCTGTGGAAGTTGCCATTCACTGTGAGAAGTAGAAGGGGCAATACCTGTTTCTTTAGTAGTTGTCTTCCATAGAACATTATCTCTATACACTTTGATTTCATCAGGAATTGTTCCATTTCCCCCCAATCCATAAAATGTTCCCAAATCCACAATTGTTAATTTGGTAATAGGATCCTCAAAAATCCCAACAGAGCTGTCAACAACACTAAAAAGATTTACAGATTGGATCCTAAATGTTTCATCACATATTATATTTTTTGTGTTATTTGTATTGATGCATTTTTCATGATTGGAGGAATCTTCTGCAAATGATTTTTCAGTTGGAATTGTTAGAAGTAAAATTAATGGAAAGATTATCCAAATTAGTTTCATAATTATAATGTTAAAATTAGTTTAATGTACTTAGCGAAATTTAAAAAGTAAAAATTTTGTTAAATTTATTTCAAAATTTTACAATTGTAAATATGTAAAGTAATAACTGATAAAAGATATTTCTATACAATATGGATAAAGATCATCTTGTTTTTGCAGGAATTTTGGTGGGAGTGGGAATACCTGTAATACTAATGATTCTAGTTGCAAGAGGCGTCATTGATACTCCATTTACATAGAATAAATCAATCAAATTTAATTGCAAATAGAACATGTCTAAGGAATTATCTTACATGTCATCGGATAATTTTTCATCAATTATAGTTTGAAAATCTGAAAATGATTGGGTTCCAAATAGTGAGGAATATCCTATTTTTTCATTACCAATAAAAAATGTAGGGGTTCCTGAGACAACATAGTCAAGACCATCATCAACATCAGAATTTATCTCATCAGAATATTTACCTAAATCCAAGCAGGAGTCAAATTTTTCTTGATCAAGATTAAGTGTTGTTGCAAACTGCTTGAAGGTAGAAATAGCTAAACCAGGATCATTTTGTCTCCAGGAGTTTTGATCTTCAAATAACATATCATGATATTCCCAAAATTTACCCTGTTCATTAGCACATTCCGAAGCTAGTGCTGCAGGCATTGAATTTGCATAAATTTGCGGTAGTGGAAAGTCACGATAGACTAGATTTACCTTTCCTGTGTCAATATACTGTGTTTTTAGTAATGGCAGGGTATCAGAATAAAATCTAAGACAAAACTTGCATTGAAAGTTTGAGAATTCAATAATGGATATAGAAGCATCAAGATCACCTAACACAGGATCATCATCTTTTAAGATCTGAAAGAAGAGACTAATTTCAGGAGTTTTTAGATCATCTAGACTTTGTTCTAAAGTTTCTAGCTCTTGTTTTCTAATATTATCTTGTCCAACTTCTACACCAACCAAATATTCTAGAAAAAATACAATCAGCATTATTGATGTGATAATAAGGAGGAAGTTATTTTTTACAAAATTTTTTGCTAGCACATATTAAATATTAATTGAGTGGTAAATAACTACAGAATTTTACATTTGTAAAATAATATAATTAATGCTCACTATCAAACCAGTTTTATTTTTGTTCTTTGCTAACATTTTAAACCCCAAATGGTAGCAAATAGGCTGAAATTATTGTTTTTTGTATAAAAGGTAAATTCCTGATAAGATTATTCCCATTGCAACTATTTGATAATAACTAATCTCTTCTTGCAAAAATATTGCTGCAAAGATTAAACCAAAACCTGAAGAAGTAGAAAAAATCATTATTGTTTTTACCGTTCCAATTCTCTTTAAGCTGTGTAAGAAAAGAAAGATGGATGCACCAAAACCTGCAATCCCTAAGAGCAGAATGTTTGGAACATGTTCTAACTCTACATTAATTGGAATTGGTAACAAAAAAACAAAAAACAAAAGAATAGAGCCTCCAATCAATGATTTTAATTGAACAATTCTTGCAACATCTAATCTTGTACTTAGAATTTTACTCAGATTATTATCTAAAGCCCAAAACAATGTTGATCCAAGAATGAAAAGATTTCCTTGATTTTGAATGTCAAATACAGAATAAGAAAGTTCCAAATCTGTAGTTACTATGATTACTCCTGTAATCACTATTGCAACTGCAAGATAGCCAATTGTTGAAATCTTTTCTCTAAACAGCAAGATTGCAAGAAATACTGAAAAAATTATTTCTCCATTAAGCAGCAATGCAGAATCAGAAGCACTTGATTCTTCTAACCCCATGAAAAATAATATTGGCCCAATTACTGCACCTGAAAGTGCAATAGATAACAACAACCATTTGTCTTTAAAAGAAATTGATGAAGACTTTTTTGAAATTAGAGGAGTTGCAACTAGGGATGCTAACAAATAGACAAGTGATGCAAGAAGTATTGGATGGATTGTAACTAGTGATGGTTTTGCAACAGCAGATACTGAACCAAACAACAAAGCAGCCAATACTGCTGAAACATACCCAAACTTTGCTTGGCTAATTATTGAAAGATTCAAGCAAATTCAATTTGAAAAATTCTATGAAGTTTGATATGTGCAGACTTGAAATCCCCATTACACTGAAAAAGACGACGTTTTCCGTATCTATGAAGTATACCCGAAGCCATAATCAATTCATGGCTTTCAAGAAGACGTATCATTTTGTAAACAGTAGTTATTGGGATTTTGGTTTCAGCAGATATTTCTTTGGCAGATTTTGGGAATTTTTGTATATTCAATAATATTTCATTACAATAATCAAAATGATTCTCAGATTTCATCTGATAAATAAAATGAAATTCGATACTAATGAATGGGTATTATTGTTTGATAGTTATACTAATTTTTGTTTGATGATTATACCAATTCAAAACTAGAGATAAGAGAAGGTATCTGCAAATCTATCCTTGAGTTCATCAGTGTAAGACACAATCAGTGCATCAAATAATTTTCGGGTTTTTATTTCATCTTTTAGAGTATATTTTTTTGGGAATCCATGAATAATTTTGATTACATCAAGTTCAACTAATTTTTTTAGAGTGACAGAAGTGGTTCCAGGGCTTTTTTTAATTGTGTTATGTATTTGTACAAAATTTGCAGAATGTACATCTAAGAGGAATGCAAGAATGTTTTTGCATGTTTCTTTTCTTAATGCAATTATGATTCTATCATTGTTAGGATCTAATGATGACTGAAATACCCAGATATTTCGTTTTTCACGATTTATTCTAATAGAGCCTTCTTTTTCTAATACACTCAAGTGATGACTAACAACACCGTGACCAAATCCAGTTAGTTTATGAATATCTACAAATCCCGTACCTGGATTCGATTCAATCACTCTTAGAATAGCTTGTTTCTTTTTTACTCCACGTAACATGTTAATCTCTCCTAAAGATTCCAAATGAAAAGAAGGTCAACATCATTAGAATTAGTCCATGGGTAATCATAGAATCTATACTAGAATACGAAGGCCAGAAAACAAACAACATGTTTGTAGCAGACAATATCTCACCTATTGTTATTGCCAAAAAAGCTAAGAACACTAGTAATAATCTAGGAGTTTTGTATTCTAGATATGTTATTGCCCCAACAACAGAAAGAAACGTTCCAAGAATTATTCCAGACACATGAATCAAAGTGTGAATGCCATGACCATGTTCAATATGAGGTAAAAATAATGGGACACTTATTACAACTAAAATGCCTGTAATTATTGTAAGAATCTTGAATTTTCCTTTATTGTCAAGATGTATTTGCTGCATAATCTGATTTGTATTCATAATAATAAAAAATATTGGTATAACTATCAAACAATCACATAGGTATTATGGATGATTTGGGGAAAATAATCATTGTCAAATCTTACAAAAAATAACAAAACAACTATTCAGATAACAATTACAATCATAGTAATTGCAGGAGGTCTTTTTGCTTATCTTAATTGGTATGTTGCACCTGATGAAGTGACTGAAAGAGTCAAAATGATTGCAAATACTCCCGATGGTTGCATTGCTGAATCATCTGATGGTTTTTCTGTAAATATTGGACCATGTGATGCAGAACCAGGAGAATTTATTATCGGAACTTATGATGCAAAAATCAAAGAAAGACGAGCACTGATGAACCCAACAACATGATCTAGAATGAGTGATTGAATTGTCACATACAGGAGTAGATGTCATTGATTTTCTGTTATTTACAATCTATCCAGTAATTGCATTATTTACAATAGAGGTGATTAGCAGATTATTCAAAATTCCAAAATGGATCAAATTAATGGTTCAAGGATTTACATCCATAGGATTTGCAGTAACATACTTGACTTTTCCAGGAGATACAAAATTTCCACTCACTGCAATAGTGTTGATCGCATTAGGAATAGCAATATTTTATCAAGCAAAACGTACAAAAATCAGTCCTGAAAAAAATAACTATTAATCTGAATCCATAAGGTCTTGAATTTAACAATCACACTTGTATCCTTTACCAAACTTTGGATTACATATTTTACAATCTAACAAACACTTGTCTTCAGGACAATAACCACAAAACTGCTTTTTCTTTGATTCCAACTAACTTATCTTAATTAGTTATAATATAGAATCTTTATTCCATTTTGATACTAAATGAATGAACAACCAAAGAATTTTTTCACTTCAATTTTGTTATTCTTTCTAGCTGGGCTTTGTGAGATTGGTGGTGGGTACCTAGTTTGGCTTTGGCTACGTGAAGACTTTGGTTTTGTGTTAGGGGCAGTCGGAGGATTTGTGTTATTTTTGTATGGAATAGTTCCAACATTTCAGAAAACTCACTTTCATAGAGTCTATGCAGCTTATGGGGGAGTCTTTATTGTAATGTCAGTATTTTGGGGATGGTTAATTGATGGAGTGGTTCCTGATAACTATGACATTATTGGAACAATAATTGCAATAATTGGAGTCTTGATAATTTTCTACTATCCAAGAAAAGGAGAGAAGGTTTGGTCGAAGTAACATCAACTATCGGCATTTTCTTTTTTGCTGCACTGCTAGAGATTGGTGGGGGGTATCTTGTATGGAAGTGGTTGCATGATCATAAGGGAAAAATTTTGGGTTTGATTGGAGGGTTGATTCTGTTTTCTTATGGAATTGTTATGACTCTACAACCAGCAGATTTTGGTAAAGTGTATGCAACGTATGGAGGAATCTTTGTGGTATCCTCAATAATTTGGGGATTTTGGATTGACAAGAAAAAACCAGACAAACCAGAGATAGTAGGTTCAGTAATAGTTTTGATTGGAGTTGCTGTAATGTTTTATTTTCCTAGATGAATTATTTCTAAGGCGTATTTAGAGTCTGCATAAATTGTTGATTGTTCATCATGTTCTGCATCATCTGAGGGTGCATCATCATGTTGTCCATCATCTGTTGACGTAATTTAGGATCATCCATCATGGCATTCATCATTGGACTCATCATGTTGCCCATCATTCCTTGCATGTGCCAAGGATTGTTTAACATCATATCATGCATATTCTGCATTATTTGAGGATCATTCATCATTTGATTCATCATATTGTTCATCATTTGTGGATTATTCATAGTCCAATTACTGTTCATCATAGTTTCCATATTCATCATGTTCATCATTTGATTATTGTTCATCATATCATACATCATTTGTGGATGATTCATTATGTCATACATCATCTGTTGTCTTAGTTCAGGATCATTCATTGCAGTTCCCATAGCACTCATGTTATTCATATTTGACATCATTCCATGATTCATTCCCATCATGTTGCCCATCATAGAACCGCCCATCATGTTATTGTTCATCATGTTGTTTCCCATCATGTTATTGTTCATCATGTTGTTTCCCATCATGTTATTGTTCATCATGTTGTTTCCCATCATGTTATTGTTCATCATGTTGTTTCCCATCATGTTATTGTTCATCATTTGTGGATTATTCATAGTCCAATTACTGTTCATCATTTTACCATTCATCATATTCATCATCATTCCATTGTTCATCATGTCTTGCATCATCTGAGGATTGTTCATCATCATATCTATCATCTGTTGTCTTAGTTCTGGATCATTCATCATTCCCATCATTCCATGATTCATAGAACCGCCCATCATCATATCCATCATTGTACTGTTTCCTCGCATTGTCTGCATCATTGGTTGATGTTGTGCCATCATATCCATCATTTGTTGACGAAGTTCTGGATTATCCATCATTGTGTTCATCATAGGACTCATCATCTGAGGATTGTTCATCATAGTTGTTTTCATTTGATCAGTCATTGTCTGCAAATGTTGAGGATCATTTGCCATAGTATCATACCAAAGTTTTCCAGTTTGTTGATTACTTAGCATGCTATTCATTACACGTTGCATTTGTTGTGGGTCGTTTGTCATCATGTTCATATCCCAATTACCCCAGCCTCTATCTGCCAATCTCAGATAGCTATTAGGATTAACACATGCAGGCATTCCCATGTTTTTTATCATGAGAACCTTACCATCAACACATACGATTTGGTTTGGATTTGTTCCCATCATCATCTGTTGTCTAGGAGTCATCATGGTTTGAGCCATGACTTGTTCAGAAAGTAAGGATAAGGTAATTGTAGCAACAGCAAAAATTAAGATTACAGAGAATAATGCACTTTTCATATTTTTTTGAGTGTTTTTATTAAATTTAAAGTACACATCGTTTTTCATAGATGATTCTCATATAATGGAATAAAATTTAGACAGTATTCAGATTACGTTGATTCAGATTGTTTTAGATCATTTCTAGCGTCCTTAATGATTGAGAACGAGGATTGCAAAAAGAGACTCGCAATTATTCCAGCTACTATAAGGTCTGGGTATGATGTTCCTGTCAAAAATACAAAACCTGCACCAACTATTACCAAAATGTTACCTAGTGCGTCGTTGCGACTAAAGAGCCATACTGCACGTACGTTGGCGTCACCTTTTCTATGTGGGAGTAATATGATTACTGCAAGTACGTTTATCAAAAGTGCACCAAAGCCAAAGACTCCCATCATTCCAGCTTCTGGAACATGCAAAACTTGTGTGCGATATATTGTATAGCCAAGTACTGCTATTCCCATTGCACCGAGAAAGATTCCCTGTAGAAGAGCTGAGCGAGCACGTAATTTCAAACCCCATCCTATTGCAAGTAGTCCTAAGAATGTGATTGAGCCATCACCAAGAAAATCAAGTGCGTCAGCTTTGAGTGCTTGAGAATCTGCAAGAATCCTCCAATCATTTCAACAATCCCGTAACATACATTGATTAAAACGACAACCCATAATGCGCGTTTGTATGCAGGTGTGATATGTGCTAGATCTTTTGGTAAATCATCATCGTCTGGCATTAACTTTACCTCTCAAATTCAATTAGAGTTAAATAATAACATATCATTAATTAATAATATGTTAAAACAAGAGACAGACAAACTTGAATTAAAAGCAAAACTGTTTCGAGGTTTTGGAGATATGACAAGACTATCCATACTAGAATCCATCATAGATGAAGAAAAAACAGTCACAGATATTTCTCAAAAAGTAAAGCAAAGCCAATCAAACGTGTCAAATCATCTATCATGTTTACTAGAATGTGGGCTTGTGAAGATTAGAAAAGACGGCAAAAATAGGTTTTACAGTATAGGAGACAAGCGAGTTGTCAAGCTTCTCAAGCAAGGAGACGACATATTGTCTGATATTGCAGATGGAATCTATTCCTGTGTAAATTACAAGAAATAATTTAAAATCAATTATTGTTTTCCAAAATAAGTCATTTCTTTGACCATTTTTTCATCCATTCAAGTAAATCAGTAATTGATTCAATCAGTTCTTGACCTTTTTTGGTTAGTTTGTATTCTACACGTGGTGGAACTTCTGCAAACGTTTCTCTTTCCAATATTCCTTCAGACACAAGTTCAGATAACCTTGTGGATAGTGTCTTGCTACTAATTCCCTTGAGTGATTCTTTGAACTGTTTGTGTCGTACTGGTTCTGTTGTACAACAGAGTGGAAAAAGAATCTCAAGTGTTGCCCTTTTTGTAATAAGATCCCTGATGGTTGCTGTCTCTTTCAATAGTTTTGTTGCGTCATAGCCTGTAAACTCACATTTGTTTTGGATTATTGGCAGTTTTTTTCCTTTAGTTTCCATAATTACACTAACGGTATTGGATTGAACTTGACAACTTTAATAGTTTACCTAGTAAACCATAGCATGGAAAATTCAATTAAAGAAGATATCAAAAAAAGATATTCCAAGATAGTAATGTCTGGAAATGATGACTGTTGTTGTATGCCGGGAGAATGTACCACTGGAGATTCTCTTGTTGACGCAACAAAATTGATTGGTTATGATCAAAAGGATCTCGAGTCAATACCACAAGAAGCAATTTTAGGTGTTGGATGTGGTGCTCCAATTAATCACGCAGAACTAAAAGAAGGTGAGATTGTAGTTGATTTGGGTTCAGGAGCTGGAATTGATATATTTTTAGCTGCAAAAAAAGTATTGGACTCTGGAAAAGCAATAGGAATTGACATGACAGACCAAATGCTTGAGAAAGCCAGAGAAAATGCACTAAAGGGAAATTACTCTAATGTTGAATTTAAAAAAGGAGACATTGAAGAGTCAATTCCGTTGGATCACAACTCAGTTGACGCAGTAATTAGCAATTGCGTAATCAATCTTACAACAAACAAAACAAATGCATTCAAAGAAGTCTTTAGAATTTTAAGAAGCAATGGAAGAATGGTGATTTCAGATTTAATCACAGATGTGGAGTTACCTTCAGGGGAAGTTAATTCAGATCAATGGTGTGAATGCATTGATGGTGCACTGACAAAAGAAAACTATCTTTCATGTATGAGACAAGCAGGATTTGAAAAAATTCAAGTCTTAGAAGAAAGAGCATACATGGAAGGAGAAAAAATCAATGGTAGAAAGATTACTAGTCTTGTAATCAAGGCAACAAAGTGATAGAAATGGGTTTATTTGGAAAATCAAAACCTAAAACAAGGATAATGTTTGCATGTGTTGAAAATTCGGGCAGAAGCCAGATGGCTGAAGCCTTTTTTAGAAAATATGCCCCAAAAGAATACGAGGCAGTCAGTGGAGGTACAGAGCCCAAAGGATATGTCAATCCGCTTGCAATTCAGGCAATGAACGAAGTTGGAATTGACATGTCAAAGCATGAGGCAAAGGCAATAACTGAAGAGATGATCAGAACCAGCAAAAAAGCAGTAAACATGGGATGTATGGACAAAGGAATGTGTCCAACATCAATGGTTCCAAAAATGATAGAATGGAATATTGAGGATCCAAAAGACAAACCAATTGAGAAAGTACGTGAGATTCGTGACCAAATTGAACAAAAAGTAAAAGAGTTTGTTTCAGAATTAGAGTGAAAGCAAAATTTGCAACTTAATTGAAAGTAAATTATTTCATATTTAACAATAAAGAAGAAAAGATCTAAATCCATAGAAACCAACCAGTTATTTTACTCAAAAAACTTACTCTTTGTTAGCATCACAAAGTTCCACCAATTATTCACAATGATGATCTAAATTTATGTAAATTAAAAAAATATTAGAAATTTGTTATGCATTGAATTGATTTATGATTCAATAATCATGGAAAAGATGGTTTTTCCAGCAAAGATTGAGCCTAGAGACAGACTTACATTAAGCAAAATATTGATCATTGCAAATCCTATGTGGGATTGTTGTAGCATAGTAGTAGAATCTAGAGCAAATGCAGACATTGTTGTTAAGGAGCCACAAAAACCAAATGCAACTAAAAATGTATATCGACTATCCAAATGCCATTGATTAGAAATTATCATAAATGCCCCTAAAACAAATGAACCCACAATATTTGCAACTAAGATACTGATTGGTAAAAAACCAAACATCAATTCAGATTCAATCAACTTAAAACGTAATATTGCGCCTGCTGCTCCTCCAATTGCCAAAAATATTAGTTCAATTATCTTTATCATGTCTACATACTTCCAATGTTCTGTAGACATTATTAGCACGAAGCAGTTCAGGTTTAATCCTTGGCTAATGTCATAGCCATGTTTTACTAAAAAATAGTTAAGAATGGTTTTATTTAAAATATACTAAAGTCCATATTTGAGATGTATTTTCTAAAAAGAAATTTTTTTTAGTTCATACTTTAACATTTACATCTTTTTCCTAATTTAGGATTGTACATTTCACAATCCAAGATTACGATATAGATTACCAAATCGGGAACGGCGTCTTCCAAAAGAAAGTGACTTGAGTGCTTTCATACTTCGAAGTGCATCATCTTTTCTCTTTTTTGATTCTACAACACTAGGCCACCAGTCAGGAAAACAAGAGTTTCCAATCAAGTCAGGATCAACTGAAAGCTTGAATTGGCTGCCATATCCATGTCGTCCCTTGGATTCCGTTTTAGATACTGCAATGCCAGAGTTTACCAATTCAACTAGCATTTCGGAGAATCGTCTGTAAGATATCTGCCTAGTATCAGATGAGATAATTTTTTGATACTGTTTGAATAGTTCAGATGTGCTATGCCATCCCTCATCGTTGACATATGTGAGCCAGGATAGTGCAGCACATGCAAGCCTGAAATGATACGAGCCACCAGAGATTATGGTAGTTATCTGATTTTTTTGTAGTTGGGAAACTGCTTCATCAACATGCTTCTTTGAGATGTTCTTGTTTTCAATTCCAGCTATTTCGCCACTAGTCCTAAGAAGATCAATTGCACGTCTTGCATCACCGTGCTCTTCAGAGCTAATATAAGCACAATGCTGCAAAACATCATCATCTATTTTTTTTAAAAATGATTTTTTTGCCCTATTACGAATTATCTTTAGCACATCACTTTGAGAATAAGAATCAAAGTAAATCTCCGAAGTTCCAACTCTAGATATGACTCGATCATCCAAATTAAATTCAGATAACACTTTGTTTGATATTGTTACAATGCACATGTGTTTTTTTAGTGCGCGAAGTTTTTCAACAAGTACAACAAGCTTGTAAACAAAGTCTGAGGGCTTGCCTCGTTTATCATAAAATAGTGTATCAAATTCATCAAGACACAACACAAAAAGAGAGTTGTTTGATTTTTCTAATGTCTGTAAAATTAATTTCTCAAGAATAACAAAAGCATTACTGACTCCCTGAGCATTTTTGAGATTTTCATGTCCCAGTTCAGATAATATCAGATTTATGCATCCAAAAACTGTCTTTGCCTTTCTTAGATTAACATAACAAAAGTCCACATCCAAGTTTTTGCAGACAAATTGTACTATAGTTGATTTTCCTGAACCGCTTCTTCCATAAATGGAGACAAGGGGAACAACTAGACCCTTTTCGTAAGATAGTAAAAATTTAACGAGTTTCTTTGATTCAGATTCCCTTCCAATAATGGAGTTTGGAACAGCTAAATTGTCAAGAAATGACTTGTCTGAGAATATGGAATTTTGTGCACGTACATCGCCTACAATTTTTGCTAGTTCTTTTTTGTCCACAAAAGTTCCACTAGAAACTCATATATAATTACTAGATAGATTTTTGTGCCTAGATTGAAACGGTTTTAAGAGAAATTAGACCCTTGTGAAAGAAAATGTCGCATACTTTCGACTGACACCAATTATTCCAATTAACGCAACTACAAGAATCATAATTGCAATGGTACCAAATTCTGGTGCAACTACCATACCAAATTCAGTTTCCTGACCTGTGTTTCTTATGTTTTCAAATTTAATTATTGTAGGACCTGTTTGGTCTTCTGCAAATGTATATTTTTCAAATTCGCCACCAACTTGTGCTGTTCCTGATACGCGATGAATCTCTTCTCCACTTTGAATTATTACAAATGTGTAATCAGAATTTCTAAGAGGATCATTTGTTCTACCATCTCTAATAGTAAAAACAAAATTAGTATCAACACCTGGTTCTAAATTTGCAGGATCCCACGATAGATTAACTTTGAAATCTTCACTTTTTGTGTATGCCTCTAATGGAAAAGCGGGTTTGTCACTAGTAGCTAGAGTAAATACAATGTTGTCAGGTAGTGGTTCATCAGATTTTCTCATTTCATTTTTTAAAAATCTCAGATGATCCTGTAACAAAACAAAATGAACTATTCTTTCATGATCTTCAGTATAGTCATCAACAGATACTGAAGATTTGAATAACTCTATTCCATTTGCATATCCTGAATAGCTTGGAGCCAAAAATTCAACAAAATCTTTTGGAAAATGTACCTCTTCATGTACAACTGAAACATGAGACATGTGACTTTCACTCCAGTCAAAAGGCATCTCAAATGTTACTTGTTTGGCCACAGGATCATACTCAAAATTTGAGATTTGATCAAAATATGATTTTAGACGAAACTCCACATCATTTCCTTCAGCATCTTTTTGAGGATGAGAACTAGTCTCAATAATACTCAAATCAGCGCGATGCACACCAGAGTTTTCTATGATGTTAGTGGGCTCATCAATAGTTCTAACTTCAATTTCAAAAGTGTATAATCCACCTGAATCAAAAATTGGACCAACGATTTCAATTGGAGATGATTCTGTTCCATGATATGCTCCAAGAAGTGAATCTTGTTCTCCATTAATTACAAAATCATCAAGTTCTGGTTGTGATGCAATCTTAATTGGTAAAACACCATTTTCTGTAAAAAAGTAATTTCTAAAAATCATTTCATTACTATGGAATAATCCAATGAGAAATGTGACATTTTTTGCAGGGTCACCTGTTTTAGTTTCTGTTGCAGTAATTGTGATTTGTTCTTGTTCATTTTCAAAATACATTGGCATCTCTACTGATATTGAGATGTTTTTGCCAGCAACATTTACTGAAGATATGGTATCAATTCCCAACCCATGTCCGTAAACACTGTTGGCTGGAAATAGCAAACATGCTGCTAATGCTAAGATTGCGAATTTTGTAAGTGACATCATATCAAATTCTACCTAAGGGTTATTTTATTGTCAGCAATTCTTCAACCTTTTGAATCAATTCATCCATTGTTGTTGACTCCAAAATTGGCTGTAATTCATTGGGATCCTTTGCTCCAAGTGCAGAAAGCGAGTAAATGTAATCAATAGTAGGTGTATCAGTTGTAAGATAGTACTGTTCTAAAACATGATCAAGTGAGTGCGGTTCAACTACCTGCGGCAATGCCTGTTTTACAATCTTCTTTTTCCACAACTCTACAAGCTTCTCCCACTGTTCAAGAGAAATATTCTCATCGATTTCTGGAATCATTTCAACTTCTGCTTGAATGTACATTTTTTCCTCAGTTCCAATTTTTTCATGCATTTCAGAAATTTGTTGATGACCCTCAACAGAGAGTGGATCATAGTTTTCAGGTTGAGGAATTGTTGGAGGAATAATTTTTTTAATTTTAAATGAATTTCGTCCTAATGTTTCAATGTGCAGTTGTAAGCCATCAATTTCCACATCTTCACATTTTGTGATTTTTGCAATTGTTCCTATCTGCTTTGGAGCATTCCAGCCATTTACAGAATTTTGTTCATCAATTAGACATACACCAAACTGACCATCGCCTAGCATGCAATCATCAACTAACTGTTTGTATCTAGGCTCAAATATTCGCAGTGGCAACTCTTGTCTAGGAAACAAGACTAAATCAAGAGGAAATATCGGAATAGTTTTAGTTTCTGTCAATAATCATATTGAAACGTCTCTAGATATATGGAATACGGATGTTCTAAAAATTAAAAACCGTTCTCATTTAATGTCAAGCCTAACAAAGCAGCACGAGTATGTTTTCCATATTCGGCCTGCTCAAAGTATTTTGCATTTTTTGTCTTATCAATGTCTGGTGAGATTTCATCAATTCTTGGAAGTGGATGTAAAATTATACTGTCTTCTTTCATTTGTTTTAGCAAATCTAATCCCACAACATAACTTCCCTTTACCTTGAGATATTCTTCTTCATCAGGGAACCTCTCCTTTTGAATTCTTGTAACATAAAGAACATCTAATTCATCTATGTGCTCTTCAATGTTTGTAGATTCTTTATAGTCTAATCTCTGTTTGATTTCATAAGTAGAATCAGATCTTATTCTTAATGATTCTGGAGAAATCAGGTGTACATCAACATCATAGTTTCCAAGTCCATATAGCAAAGAGTAAACTGTTCTTCCATACTTTAGGTCACCTACAATTCCAATCTTTAGTCCATCAATCTTTTTCTTTTCTTTTTTAATTGTAAACAAGTCTTGAATTGCCTGAGTTGGGTGCTCTTCTGTACCACTACCAGCATTGATTACAGGTTTGTCTGAAACTTCAGCTGCAAATCTACTAGAGCCATCAAGGGTATGTCGTAAGACCAGTACATCAGAGTAAATCGACATTATTCTAACGGTATCAGCTAGGCTTTCACCTTTCTGGGTTGATGAAGAATTTGTATCAGATATTCCTAAAGAATTTCCACCAACTGATGCCATTGCAGAGTCAAAACTTAGACGAGTTCTAGTACTTGGTTCATAGAATAAATATGCCAATGTCTTTCCCTTGCAAATCTCTCTTCTATCAGAGGGACTCAGCTGCATTATTTTATCAGTAGATGCAAAGATTTTTTCGAGTTGATCCTTGCCAAAGTCCTTAATTGAGATTATGTCTTTTTGGTAGAACTCGTTCATGCTCTCAATGATATATACAGGTGGGTATACAAAGTATTCTGATGGAACAGTCCGAACTTATGGTTCGACGAATCAAAGAAGGCACTGTAATTGACCATATAGATGAGGGTAAGGGTCTTCAAGTGCTCAATGCATTGAGAATAGACGGTAAAGATGGTAGTTTAATCACCATTGCCTTGAATGTCCCAAGTGGCAAGTTTAAGAAAAAAGATATCATCAAAGTAGAAAACAAGTTTCTAAAAGATGATGATACCAACAAGATTGCAGTAATTGCACCAAAGGCAACCATCAACATGATCAAGGACTACAAGTTAGTTGAGAAGAGAAGAGTATCACTACCAAATGAGATTGATAAGATATTTCGATGCTCAAATCCAGACTGTATTACAAACAGTACTGAGCACATAGAGTCAATCATGGATGTAATTGACAAAGAAGGAACTGTTCTCAAGTGCAGATATTGTGCAAGAGTACTGGATGTAAACCAACTAAAATATAATTAAAAAATTTTAAAAATTGAAAAATGTGTGTAGTAGGACTATTGTCCTAAGATGATAAACATCATAACTATACCGTAGATTGCGATTGATTCGACCATACCTACGAAGATGAATACCTTAGATTGTAAAGCTGGGTTTTCACTAATGACTGCAAGACCTGCTGCACCTACTTGACCAAGACCAATGCCTGCTCCACCTGCTGCAATACCAAAGGCCAAACCAGCACCAAGGAGTTTCATCGAGTCGCCACTAGATGCACCATCTTCTGCTGCAAATGCAACTCCAGTTGAACCTAGAATTGAAATTGCTGATGCTGCCAAAAGTAACATGACGATAGTTTTCATTTACGATGTGGCTCCACTGGGTCCATATTTAAATCATGTTGGGATAATTTTCTCAAATTCGATCTAAAGTTTTCTTTTTGAAAGAAGTCAAATCATCATTAACAGATTTTACAAAATTATCATAATCTGCATCTAATGTCTTCTTTGAATTTTCAACTAGTTTTTTAATTTCTTCTTTTGCCATTTTACCTGCTCTCCATCTTAGCCTTGACTTTTTTTAACTTTGCGAATTCCTCTCTTTCTCTTTCCTCAAGGGTAGCAATAATGAATCTCACCTTTTGTTGATATTGAGGAATAATTACATTTTCAAGGGCGTTAAGTAATTTCTGAGTCTTTTCTAATGCTTTTGCAAGACTGAAGATAGAGTTTTCATATTCTGCAGCTTTGCATATTTTTGGCAATAGTTCTTTGATCTGTTTTGCTGCTCTATCAATAGAGGAGTTTGTATCGGCAAATCCATATGGCATTGATTTTGTATCTTTTTCAGTTACAGTTAGTGCAGGAATTTTTACATCAACTACTCTTCGAACATTAACATCTACTTCCATGACAGCAGGGGTAGATTCAGAAACAGAGTCTACAGTTGAAGTTCCTAATGCAAGATATGCCTCGTTAACAGAACTATAGATGTCTTGGAGTGGTTCCCAGATTCCACCTCTTGCTTTTGAGGCTTCCTCAATCATCTCCTCAATGTTTTTTAGAAGAACTTTACGTTTATCATCTAAAATTTTCTGAACCATTACGGCTACTTGGCTAGATTTTTTGTATTTGAAAAGTTCAATTTTTGTGGCAGCAACATTTTGTCCAAACGACATTTTGCTACTCTTCCTTGTAATATTGATCTACGTATTTATCTTTGATTTTTGTAATTTCGTTCTTTGGTAGTTTAGATACAATCTTCCATAATACACCAAGTGTCTCTTCAATGGTTCTATTCTCATCAGTTGCCTGTGAGAGGAATTCATTTTCAAAGACATCACCAACATCCATGTATTTCAAATCAATTTCAGTAAGTCCTGCTTTACCTACAATACCTGCAAGTGCTCTAACTTCCTGTGCTCTAGAATATGCGTCATAAACTTGATTAGAAATTTCACCATGGTCTGCTCTGGTACTTCCTTCACCAATACCGTCTTTCATCAATCTTGAAAGGCTCATCAAGATGTTTACTGGTGGATATACTCCTTGTCTGAACAAATCTCTACCAAGTACAATTTGTCCTTCAGTAATGTAACCAGTAAGGTCAGGGATAGGGTGAGTAATATCATCTGAAGGCATTGACAAGATTGGAACTTGTGTGACACTTCCTTTCTTTCCATTTAATTTTCCTGCTCTTTCATAAATTGTTGAAAGGTCAGTGTAAAGATAACCAGGATAACCTTTTCTTCCAGGTACTTCTTCTCTTGCTGCACTAATCTCTCTTAGTGCCTCTGCATAGTTTGTCATATCTGTAAGAATTACCAGAACATGCATTCCTAGTTCAAATGCCAAATATTCAGCAACAGTTAATGCTACACGAGGAGTAATAATTCTCTCAATTGCAGGATCGTCTGCTGTGTTTAGAAATAGAACACTTCTCTTAAGAGCACCAGATTCTTCAAGGCTTCTTCTGAAATATTCTGCTTCACTGTACTGCACACCAATTGCTGCAAAGACTACTGCAAAGTCATCTTGTGTACCAATTACACTTGCTTGTCTTGCAATTTGTGCTGCTAAAAGGTTGTGAGACATACCAGAACCTGAGAAGATTGGAAGTTTTTGTCCTCTAACTAGAGTAATCATTCCGTCAATTACAGATACACCAGTTTGAATGAAATCTTTTGGATATTCACGTTGTTCTGGGTTCATTGGTTCGCCGTTAATATCAATAAATGAATCAGCAATTGGATCTGGAAGTCCATCTTTTGGTCTGCCTAAACCATCAAAGACTCTACCAAGTACTTCTCTTGATACTGGCATTTCCATAACTTTGCCAACAAATTTTGCATTGGTTCCAGAGATAGATAATCCAGTTGTTCCCTCAAAAACTTGGACAATGGCTTTACCATTTCCAACTTCGAGAACTTTGCCTAATCTTCTTTCACCATCTTTAGTTTCAATTTCAACTAACTCATCAAATGCTGCATTCTCAACGTCATCTACAATAACTAGAGGACCTTTGATTTCTGCAATCTTACTGTATTGAACTCCGCCTTCTACTGTCAATTTGTTACTTTCACTCCTGTAATTGATTTAAATTCTGCTTGCATATCTGCATCTAATTTATCAAGTTTTGGCATCTCATCATCTTTGATATCCATTCTTGCTTTAAGAATTGAAGTAATACTTTTCATTGCACGAATATCAGCAAGAGGAGTTCCTTCTTTGATTGCTTGCTGACCTTTCTTGTAAAAGTCAACTAGTAATTTCATTAGTTTGTATTGTTTTTCTGGACTACAATAAGTGTCAACATCATCAAATGAGTTTTGCTGTAAGAGACCAATCTTGACCATTCTTGCAACTTCTAGAATTAATTTTTCTTCATCTGGAAGTGCTTCAGGTCCTAATAGTCTAACAATTTCTTTTAGTGTATCTTCTCTTTGCAAGACACCATAGACTTCACTTCTGAGATTCAACCAATCTTCGTTGATGTTCTCACCCCACCACTTTGCAATGTCTGCAAGATAACCAGAATAACTGTTCATCCAATTAATTGATGGGTAGTGTCTAGAATATGCTAATTTTGCATCCAAGGCCCAGAATGTTTTGATAAATCTCATGGTGTGAGTTGTAACTGGTTCTGTAAAGTCACCACCAGATGGTGACACAGCACCAATCAAAGTTACAGAACCATCACGGTCTGGACTTCCAGATGCTCTAACACGTCCTGCTCTTTCATAAAATTCTGCTAATCGTGATGCAAGATATGATGGATAACCTTCTTCTGCTGGCATCTCTTCTAATCTACCACTCATCTCTCTGAGTGCTTCTGCCCATCTACTTGTTGAATCTGCTACAAGTACAACGTCTTTACCCATATCTCTATAATATTCTGCAATTGTTACACCAGTGTAGATACTTGCCTCTCTTGCTGCTACTGGCATGTTACTAGTATTTGCAACAAGTACAGTTCGATCCATGAGTGGTTTTCCACTACGTGGATCTTTGAGGTGTGGGAATTCTACAAGTACTTCTGTCATTTCGTTTCCTCTTTCACCGCAACCGATGTAAACTACAACTTGGGAATCTGCCCATTTTGCAATTTGGTGTAGTGTTACAGTCTTACCTGTTCCAAATGCTCCTGGAATTGAGCCGGTTCCACCCTTTGCAATTGGGAAGAATGTATCAATTACACGTTGACCAGTAAGTAATGGAACTGTAGGATCATATCTGTTCTTGTATGGACGTGGTTTTCTTACAGGCCATCTGTGATACATTTTGAGTTCAACAGTTTGACCGTCTTTCTCAGTTGTTGCCAATACAGTTTCTAAATCATAATCTCCTTCTGATACCAAGTTTGAAATTTTTCCACCTTTGTGGTCTGGTGGAACCATAATAGAGTGCTCAATAAGATCAGTCTCTTGTACAATTCCAATTACATTTCCTGCTGCAACTTCATCACCATTACTAACGGATGGGACAAAGTGATACTTTTTGGTCATGTCAACTGGAGTAGTTGTAATACCTCTTCCGATAAAGGAACCAGATGCTTTTGATAATTCTCTTAGTGGTCTTTGAATTCCGTCATAAAGTTGTCCAATAATTCCAGGACCTAACAAAACACTTAGTGGGTTTCCAGTACCAACTACAGGTTCACCTGGCTTTAATCCACTTGTTGATTCATAAACTTGGATAAATGCTACATCTCCAGTTAATCTAATTACTTCGCCAACTAATTTTGAATTTCCAACAGTTACAGTTTCGTACATCTTTGCTTCAGACATACCATCGGCCCTAACTGCAGGACCACTTACCCAAACAATTCTACCTTGAGCTACCATTCTATTCTCCTACCCCGAATTTGGATGCAATCTCTTTCCTTATTAAAGGCTTCAGACGTTCAATTCTTGCATCAATGGTATTATCAAATGTCATTGCACCATCTTTTGATTTTACAACAATTCCACCAAGACAATCAATTGTTTCAGAAGACATTTCAGCTCCTGAGAATTGTGATAAAGTTGATTGAACTACGTCTTTGTCTTTTGCATTTGTAGAAACTGTAATTTCTGAAGTTCCCAAAATTTGAGTTGCTTCTTCAATCATAGTTTTAATCAGATTAGAATAATCACCACTGCGATCAGCATTTGCAATTTGATCGAGTGCTTTAGAAAATACCTTGTCAACTGCCTCCTCTAATGCCATTAATTGCTTGTTTCTAGCCTCAATATCGGCACTTCCGATAATCTGCTTTTCAATTTTTTCGGCTTCCTTTTTGCCATCTGAGAGGATTTTATCATACTCACTTTCTAATTTAGGAATAGAATCATCAAGATTTTGTTGTGACTCATCAAGAGCAGACTTGATATTTGAAAGGACATCATTTTCGGTATTTTTTAGAATTTTATCAATTGTAACTTCTAAAGAATTAGATGCCAATGGGTGCCGTTCATCCATAATAGATTTTAATGTTTGGGAAAGATGCCATCAGAAAGATATTAAACTCAATGAAAATACCCAAAATTTGTCTTGGGAACAGCCGATCTGAAACTTGGAAGCGTAATTTTGCCAAGAAGTGAATCTCCAAAAGCAATTTCGAGATTAACTGAATTTGAGTGGTATCATAAAGTTGATTCTGCAAATGATTTGGTAACACCTGAAATTGACGATCTTCTGTTAAAAGCACAACAAACATTTCAGTCAATTGACGATGTAGTCAAAGGAATGGGAATTCCACCAACAGTAGGAATTATGGAGATTATGTTCAAAGGAACTGTAATCAAGAAAAAAGACTATGAGATTAATGAAATTGAAGAGATGGTTGCAGACTTGGAAAAAGAGGCACCATCCATTATTGAGGAACCAAGAAAATTACTTGAAGATGCTGCAAACACAAGAACATCAATTGAGGAATACACTTCACTCAAAGAGACTTTAGAAATCATCAAGAAGTTAAACATGGATATTTCTGGATTTGGTTTAATGAAGTACTTTTTCACAAATCTCTTTGTGATTGATACTGCAGACTATGAAGAGATTAGTCGCTCTCTTGAAGACATTACAATTTACAAATATGATTTGGATAGCAAGGAAAAATCTGCAATTTTGGTAATTTCTGATACCAAAGATTCTGAAAAAGTTCTCAAAGTCCTAAGAAGTTTCAATTCCAATTCATTTAAAATTCCAGAGGGATTTCCACAAGTTCCTAGTGAGGCATATGCACTTGCTGAATCAAAAATAAAGGAACTAACTGAAAAACAAGCAAAAATCAAAAAACAGTTAGCAAAATTAACAAAGAAAAGTAGACGCGATATTTTATCTATTCATGAAAAAGCAATGGTTGCAAAAGATGTTCTTGAGACTCTGAGAAAACCAGGTGGGACCAAAAATTTTGCAGTAATTCAGGGATTCATTCCAGCAAAGATGGAATCAAAATTCAAAGACTCAACCAAACAATGGACATCAGTTGTAGAAGACATTACTGACCCAAGACTAAAGGAGCAAATCCCAACATTATTTGACAATAAGAGATTCGTTAGAACATTTGAAGTAATTACAAAAAGTCAGGGAATCCCAAAGCATGGTGAGCCAGACCCAACACCAATGATTGCACTTATGTGGCCAATCTTCTACGGATTGATGTTTGCAGATATGGGTCACGGATTGTTACTCATGGGAATGGGACTTTTATTCAAAGTAAAGGGACAAGGTGAACTTTCAAGATGGGGAATGCTCATTGCAATCTCTGGTGCAGCAGCAGCAATAGCTGGTGTTGGTGCAGGAGAAGCGTTTGGTTATCACATTGATCATATGGGTCCATTTGAAGGATTGTTAGAAGAAGGTGGAGCATTACATTCTGTTAGCTGGTTAGTAGGAATCCTAAGTGTTGCAGAGTTAACATTTGAGCAAGTAATTGATATCCTCAAAGTTTCATTATTCTTAGGAATTGTACATCTTGTTTGGGCAATGGTTTTGAGAATTATCAGATTAGCTAAAGAAGGACACAAGATGGTAATGTTTACTGAAGCAATTCCAAACATTACACTTTATGGTGGAATTGTAGTTATCATGATGTGTGCAATTGGTTCTCAATATGATGTAATGAACATGTATTCCAAAGTTCACACAGAACCAGTTCCATGGGTTACAATGTTCTTAGGCGAATGGGCACAAGTTTGGATTGTAACTAGAATTGCAGTAATCACAGTAATTGCATCAATGGTAATCATGATGGTCGGTGGTGTGATGCACGCAAAAAAGCATCCAGAAGATGGAGCAGATCCAGCAAGTGTCATCATGGAAGTCTTACTTGGAAAGACAGTAGAAAGTTTAGCTCATACAATTAGTTATGCTAGACTTGGAATTATGTTATTGGTACATGCAGCGCTGCTGCTGACAGTAAACAATGCATTCACCTCACTTGGTGGAGCATCATCAGGTGCTGCAATGGCAATGATAATTGGAGGTAATTTAGGAATTATGATGATTGAAGGATTAATCGTATACATTCAGTCTCTCAGGTTGCACTTGTATGAATTCTTCACAAAGTGGTATGTAGGTGGCTCACAACCATTTAGACAAATTAGACCAGAGTTGATTTACAATCAATTCATTTGGAAAAGAAAATAAAATCTAGAAAAATAGTCTCCTTTAGCTTTATAGAATCTTTTTTAGGCAGCATCTTTGGTTTCCTCAAATCCCTTGGTTCCAAGTTCGCCTTTCTTGCCAAGATCAGTTCCTTTCTCAATGCCTTTTTCAGTAGTATCTTTGAGTTTCTTTAAAAATCCCATAAAGAATACTTGAGGTGATTTTAGATAAAGGATCTAAAAATTTTAAACATGATTTTATTTTTCTACAGGAAGTTCCATTTTATTTCCCCATTCTCCCCACGAACCCAAATAGACTTTGACATTTTCAAATCCAAGTTTTTTCAAGACCAAAAATGTATTGGCAGCTCTGTATGCCCCCTGACAATAAGTTATGATTTCAGTGTCTCTTGGAAAATCATATATTTTGGATAATTCCTCATCGCTTTTGAAAGTCCCATCTTCTTTGAGATTCTGATTCCAATCAATGTTGATTGCATTTGGGATGTGTCCAGATTGGGCAGCACGGACAGTACTACCATCATATTCTCCAGCAGAACGAGCATCTAGTATTTTCGCATTTTCAAGATTATCCCGAATATGTTCAAATCCTGAAATTATCTCAGGATTAGTTTTTCCTGAAAATTCAGATGGCTTGAAACCATTTGGTTTTGTTTCAAGTGGAAGATTTTCTTTTTGCCATTTTGTTATTCCGCCATCAAGCATCATAACGCTTGGATGAGAAAAATACATCAACATCCAAACACCTCTAGCTGAAAGCATTCCAGAAACTGAATCATAAAAGATAACTTTTTTTTCAGGAGTTACTCCAAGAAAAGACAACAAAGATTTTGACTGGTTGTTGAAATTTTCAATTCCTTGTTTTGTAGTATCAATCCAATGAAATGCAAACAAGTCTAAATGAACTGCTCCTGGAATATGGCCTTCAAAGTATTCCTTGAAAGAGCGAGTGTCAGCTATTATGACATTAGTATTATTTAGAATTGAATTTAGTTCAGATGTAGAAATTAACATACAATAGACTTTGAACAATCAAATTAATTTCTTTGATTTATGACAAAATGCATTAAATCATTGATTAGAGAGTGAATAATAAAAAGAAGAAAAGAAAAGGGTTTTTTCTATTCGTTTACGTATGCTCTTTCTCCGTGCTGAGCCAAATCGAGACCAATCTCCTCTTCTTTAGGAGTGACTCTGATTCCGCCAGGCCATACGGCATCCATTACCTTGAGAATTACAATGGTTACACCAAATGCATAAGCAATTGACATTGCTGCTGCAATAATGCTGATTGCTTGCTGTTCCATTCCTTCTGCAGTGCCAGTCCATGCACCAATACCGTCTCCAGTATCCCATACATGTGGACTTGCTAATGTACCAGTCAAAATTGCACCTGTAAGACCACCCATTCCATGTACTCCCCATACATCTAATGCGTCATCCCACTTGCGTGCGTTCTTAAGTGATACACTTGCATAACAAATTGCACCAGCTGCAATACCAATTATAATTGCGGCCATTGGACCTACCCAACCAGAGGCTGGAGTGATTGCTACCAATCCTGCTACTACACCTGATGCAGCACCAACAATACTTGGTTTTCCTGTATGTGCCCATGACATAAGGACCCATGTAATTGCTGCCATACCAGTTGCTGTATTTGTAACAGTCCATGCGCTGACGGTAATGCCGTCTACCATTACTTCACTTCCTGCATTGAAACCAAACCATCCAAACCACAGTATACCTGCTCCGAGGACAACCATTGGGATGTTGTGTGGTTCCATTGGCACTTTGCCATATCCAAGTCTTCTGCCAAGGACTAAGGCTCCTGCCAATGCAGCGAATCCGGAAGAAATGTGTACTACAGTACCACCTGCAAAGTCTAATGCATACGATGGTGATAGATTTGGATCAAGGTCTAACGAACCTCCTCCTATGTATCCTCCTCCCCAGACCCAATGTGCTATTGGATCATAAACGAAGGTTCCCCATAAGAGTACGAATATTATCAATGCGCTGAATTTGATTCTGTCAATCAATCCACCAATAATTAGAACTGGTGTGATAATTGCAAATGTTGCTTGGAACATTGCAAATAGTTGGTGAGGTACAGTACCTGGCCAACCTTGACTACAGTAATCGCCTTCCTTAAACTCATTCATCTGATAAGCTGCAGACCATGTATCGTGACAAGGACCTACTTCACCTAACGGTGCCCAAGCAGATACCATGTTGAATCCAACATAATCTAAGTTACCCATGAATAGGTTTGCGTCATTGTCAATACTACCAAATGCTAGTGAGTATCCCCATAGAACCCATTGTACTGACATGAGACCCATAACAATGAGAGTCATACCAAGTACGTTGACGATATTCTTTGATCTGGCTAAACCGCCATAAAAGAAACCGACACCTGGAGACATGAAGAGTACCATTGATGTTGCTGTAAGCATCCATGCTGTATCACCTGTATCAATCATACAAGGTAGCATGCCACCTTCGCCATCATCAAACCAACACTCGTTAGGATTGCCAGTGTAAATTCCACTGGTTCCTTTGACATATCCGTCCATACCATCTTCAACACTTTGTGCATATGCCTGTGACATAGCACCTGCTGCTGTGATGGATACTGCGGCTACAAGTAATAGAGCATACTTGTAGTTCCTAGAATTCATTGAATTTATCGAAATTGGATTTTATTTAAGGGTTGGAAACTCCAAAATATTCAATAAAGTAAATTATTATATTTTAGTATATTCTGATAGTAACATAAAATATGAAAATTATGCTAAGGGAATACGAATATGGGAAAATCAAATACTAAACTAGCAATTTTTGATACTTTCAAGACCAAAGGAGAGGACTTGACAGGGGAAGCACAAAGACAAAGAGCGATCATCGGAATTCTTGCAAGCAATGCTAATCCTGCTGAAAGAACCAGAACAGGGCTATCTCAAAAAATGGCAGAGAAACAAGGAATTGCGTGGAAGAATATCTATTCAGGTATTTTTCGCGATCTAGATGAGATTCTTCTTCCAATGGGAATTGCCGAAGAAGATGGGAGATTGCCTCTTCAAAGAGGACCTAAAGCCCTTCAGGAAAAAGGTATTCCATATTATCACCTAACAAAAAAAGGCATTTTGATTGCTCTTTCAATAAATGACATTAAAAATCGGGAGAATTTGCTAGCAGAATTTTTTGCAAAGTCTGAACCTAAAGAAAAAGAGTTTGAAAAAATCCTATCTAGTCTTTTGGCGACCAGTCCAAATTTCACATATTCAATTTTCAAGAAGTATGTCAAGGCATTTTGCGATAACAAGATAAAGGAACTTCTTCCATTTGATCTCTCAGAACTAAGAGATATTTCAGATGAATCATTGATTATTCAAAAGGAGATTCTATCTGCCTTTGTCAAACTATCAAAACAGGAAAAAGAGGATGCCATCAAATTCCTTGATAAAATTACTTAGAATTTGTTCCTAGACTAGATCGCCAAACATTAAAATCAGTTGCCTATTGAGATTGATCGAAATGGGCGGTTCTAAGAATGTCTATGCTTCTGTTAAGGCCTACAGCAAAAGAGGCAAATTACTGACAAAAGCAGATTTTCAAACATTAGCAGAATCTAGGGACTTGGAAGAGTTGATGACTAGAATCAAAAATACCGTTTATGGAGAGGCAGTAGCCGATGTTCAAAAACCATTTACTTCTCAAAGCATTGAAAATGCCCTAAGAAGCAAACTAGCAGATATCCATTATTCTATTGCAAAAACTTCAGGAAACTCTGGAGTTCTTGATGCATATTACATGAAATTTATTGTTTCAAATCTGAAACTAATTCTCAAAGGCAAGGTACTTGGAAAATCACAAGAAGAGATTGAGACTCATGTTAATCTTCACGCAGAAGAATTAATCAAACAAAGAGATATTGTTGTCAAGGCTTTAGTTGCCAAAGATTTTGAGGAGGCAGTTGCAAGTTTGAACTCTGCTCAATTTGGAGAAGAGATTGCAAAGGCTGCAGCACTATACAATGAGAAAAAGAATGTCCAGATTATTGACACATATTTTGATAAAATTTTATATCAATATTTGGCTGGCGCGATGAAAAATTATTCTGATAAAGAGGCAACAAAATTAGTTGCAATGGATATCGACTTTTACAATATTCTTAGTGTCATTAGAGGAAAGTTCTGGGGGTTACAAGAAGACCAGATTCAAGACTTGATAATTTCTACTAGTCCACCTGCAAGAGAATTGCTTGGAAGAATGATGGCAGCTGGAACGGTAAGAGATGCATTCAATGAACTATCTAGTACAAAATACAAAGAACTTGTCCCACAAGTTGAAAACGAGTTAGATGCAATTGCAGAATTTGAAAGAGCATTTGAGATGCAAATTTACAAAGCATCACTTAGATCATTTACAAAGATGTTTAGCTTTGCAACAATTGTAGGGATTACCAAATTAACAGCATTTGAGGTAAGGAACCTGGCAGCAATTGCTTTTGCAGTTGAGCAAAAGATTCCAACTGAGACAACAATGTCAAAATTAATCCTAGAAGAAGAATAGGAATTCTGAGATGTTTAATCCTTCAAAGAAAAAAACCGATGTTTCTGCTGAAGTTTTAGTAAATACAATCTGGGTAAGTTCATTTTTGGCAATGATTTTCACATTGCCTCCATTGGGATTATTCTTAGGGATCTACTTTATGACAGGAGAACTAGTAATTGGAGCAGTTATTGGCTTTGGAGTACACTTTGTTACGCTTGCTTTTTCAGGTAGGATTTCAAAGGCAATCACTAAGATTATGAGCTAAACCTTAAGAGATGATGAGAGAAGGTAATGCATTATGATGGGAGACAGAGACTATAGAACTACTATTCAAAACGCCTTAAAATCAATTGGAAATGAGTTAGAGATCGATATAGATTCTAAAGACATTCAAACTATCCACCTTCCAGAAGTGGTTAGGTGTATGAGGCGCTCATACTATGACAGAATAGAACCTCAGGAAATCGAAAGAAGGGGATTCAATGAACTTCTTTCAGGATTATTAAGAAAATTACAATATGGAAGTGACCCAAAGGATTTTGATATTAACGATATCAAACTTCGAGGGCAGGCAGATATGATTGTGGATGATGCAATCCTCTTATTCAGATCTGCTACTGAGGAATTAGAAAATCCTCATGCAAGTGATGTTTTGTATCTTAATGCATGCATGTGGATATATGACAAAGAAGACGGGATTGTTATATACATCACAGGAGATAGAAAAGAGACAACATTTTCATTAACACGTAACAAAAAGATGTTTGAAGATACTATACGTAGAGTTAGAGTTCTCAACAACTTACTCAAAGAGCAAAAGACACCAATCTTAGAGCCATCCACTGAGTGCAATGAATGCCAATATTATGAGAGATGTTTTACAAAAAAGAAGAACACCAAGCAGACGTCTCTCTCAGAAATGCTAGGTTTGAGTAAGAAAGATTAGTTTAGATAAATGAAAAATATTGTAAAGGAAAAATTCCTTTAATTATTCTAGTGGTTCAGGGTGTCCTTTACCACGAAGAGCGAAACACACTACTGCTAGTGCAATTGCGACTCCTGCTGCTGCGCCATATGCGGCCATTCCTGCTTCTGCCATTTGATAAAATCCCAATGATATAGCTTTTATAACTTTGCCAATATTTTGTCACTAAAAACAAATTATCATAATTTTATAATTTTATGATACTATTGGAATTTACTGAGTAAATTCAAAGCGAAGTTCGTTTTCTTGTCCGCTTGTCATAGAACTCAAATTGTAAAACACATTACCTGAAACTCTCCATGTATTGGTATTAGATTCCAAAGCAGACCACAGTTCAGGAGTATTACCAGAATTTTTCAACACAATTTCATCTCGCAGAACTATTGAATTTTCACCAAGTAGAGTATAGTAATTTGAACCAAACTCCACCATCCCTTCAGCTCTGTGTCCAATTTGACCTCCACCAATTTGTTCAGATTCAGAATACCCTGTTTCAAATAATTGATAGTCCATGGTTGTGACAATCATAGAACGAGTATTAGGATTTGAAATTTTAAATGCAATATCAATTGTAGCAGAACGCTCTGAGATTTTTGAGACATTAATTTCCTCTAATTCGATTTGAATTGGTTGAACTTGTGGAATGTTAGTATTAGAAATTTGTTCTGGGGATTCTAGATCTATTGAAGGCCCCACAAGTAGTATTCCACCCAAAATAGCAGCAAGTGCTGCAATTGCAATTCCAACAAAAATCTTTGGGTTCATAATTTTATAAACTCTCTAGATATCTTAAATGTTGAGATAGTTATTATACCATTGGAGGGAGAAAAAATTATGCAGTACTTTCAAGCAGTACAACAAGGAAAACAAAGAGCAGGAAAATCTCAAATGAAGATGTTTGAAGCAGCAGGATTTGGGATGCTAACTTTGACTACAAAGAAAGTTGATGGTAATTTTCAACCTGTTGGAGATGAAGATTTTACTGCTGTAATCAATTCAGAAGAAGGGTATGTTGCCATAATTGTAGACAAGGATGGATATACCAAGGCTCAATCAAAGGCAGTAGACAAGGAAGAAGCCCTATCAATTTACAAAAAACTCAGAGAATCAGGAATGGATGAGTACAAAGGAAAAGAGATTCAGATTTGGTCTCAGACTAGACCTACAATTCAAAATGAATCCTAAAATTATTTTGAGGGAATAATTATCTCAGTTCCCATATTACCGCCTTTAATGGCTTTTTCAATAATTTTTGGGTTGGCTTTGAGAATTCTTGTTTTGATTTTTGAGCGCTCAATAATTTTTAGAGCAACTATATCCATCAGATCATATCCTCCTGCAACTGAGTCTTCATGAATTAACATATTTTTGAGATTTTTTAGTTCGATTCGTTTGAATTTTTTTGCTTTTTTGAATTTGTTTGGATCCATGTCATAGACTCCATCAACATCAGTGGCATTAAGAAATTGTTCAGCTTTTACTTTTTCAGCAATCAATGCTGCGGTTCCATTGGTACTTTGACCAGGATGCAATCCTCCTGTTACAACAATTAATCCATCATCTACTGCATGTCTAACTTCTTGTAAGGTAGTTGGAGGATGAGAATATGCCTTGTTTTTGAGAGCATAAATCAACAGTTTTGCATTTAGTCTGGAAATCTCAATTCCCAATTCATCAAGAGTTGATTCATCAGCTCCTGAAGATCTTGCATGATTAATGTAGTGTCTAGCTATGTTTCCACCACCAGTAATGATTATTGGCTGGCAGACCTTGCTAATTTTTACTAGAAATTGTGCCCAATCTTTTAAGAGTTTGACATTATCCATGGCAAAAACTCGGCCAGATAATTTGATTACGATTCTCTTTTTCATTCTAGTTCACCAATGATGGATTTTGCGGCAATTTCAACTTTTTTTCTGTTCTTCTGATAGGTGTATATTCTAAGAATATTCATAAATCCCGAAATCGCTGAAACCACAGGTATCTCTGATATAGGCATCTCTTTTGCGGATGATTTTCCATTATCACTTGTAATCAAAATAATAGATTTTGACTCATTTTTTGAGGGTGCAAGTGGAATTGAGGGGGTGACTGAGCTATCAACGAAGATCTCGTTTTCTGCTACTTTGGATTTTTTAGAAATGGCATCTCTAAGATCAGTAGTTTTTATTTTCTTTAGATTTTTTCTGCTTGTCAGAATACTCTCAAACACACATTTGAGTAATTTCCTGTTTTGATAGTCTTGTGCAAACTTTCTTGCCCGTTTTAATTTAGAAGATTTTGATGAAACTAGACTTGAAAGAATGTATTCATCTGTTAGTTGAATGAATTCATCTAGATTAAAAGTGGAAAAACCAAATTCATCATCTGAAGATCTTAATGCTTCAAGTAACATAACTTCTGCTGCCCTTACAGTCTTGTGAAAATAGACTGCCTTGAACATTTGATATCTTGAATGCATCATTGATTCAAAGGAGTATAATGCAGAGCGCTCCAAAGCAAGTTTCTTTTGATGAACATCAAGGGATTGTGTAATTCTCTTATGATCAATTTTTGCGTGCTCTGCTCCTGTGAAATAACCATCTCGAAGTAAGTAATCCATCATATCTGCACTGAGAGCACCGGATACAATCTCATTGAGGTATTGAAATTTTGAATCACCAAACGCAATTTTTGTTATGAGTTTTTTATCAAACCCATTTTTTGTCAAGATATCACCAATCTCAGATTTTAAAATAATCTCTTTTCCAAAGTCCTCATGAGAGATTTTCTTTTCTTGAATTATCTCTTCAAATAGATGCGAGAAAGGACCATGACCAATATCATGTAAGAGACCGGCTAATCTAAGAATTTCAATGTCATCGGATTTGAGAAATCCTTTTTCATTTAATGCATGACCTGCCTGACTTGCAATGTGCATAACTCCAAGGGAGTGCTCAAATCTTGTATGCTGAGCTGCCGGATATGTCAGATGAGCTCCAGATAGCTGTCTTATCCTTCTTAGTCTCTGAAAAATCGAATTGTCAATTATTGATAGTTCATGGTCATATACTCTGATAAAATCATGAATGGGATCTATTATGTCTAGATAATTTTTTTTCATAATCCTATTTTCTTTGAAAATGTTTTCATGATTTCTTTGTGTACTTCTTCTTTAGATTTTGATGCGTCAATTACTTTCCAGCGTTTTTTCTTTGCGGTTGTTTTATAGATTTTAGAAATTTTTCTAAGAAATTCTTCATTTTTTTCAAATTTGTCTCTGTTAGTTTTTTGTCTGCTAAAGGATTCTTTCTGAGTCACATCAAGCAAAATTACAAGATCTGCCTTTGGTAGTCCTTCATCCAAAGTTTCTAGCCATTTTTGCTTCATTCCATTTGCCAATCCATATACAAGATTTGACTGATAGTATCGATTCATTATTAGAACAGAGTTTTTTTCTTGTGCATCTAAGATTTGATCTAGCTTTTCCCATCTGTTTGCAGCTAAAAGACAGTGAATGACTTGGGGAGGAAACTTTCTTTTTCCATCAAGATATTTTCTAATCTCTTTTCCAACAGGTGTTTTGTAGTCTGGAAAATGAAACAATTTAGTTTTAATTTTCCTTTTTTTAAGTGCCTTTTCTAGCATAGTTGACTGTGTTAGCTTTCCTGCTTGATCTCCACCCTCAATTACAATTATCATAAGTTATCAAAACAGAGAAAGTAATTGATTAAAAATCTATCAAAGCAGTTTTTGTGAGAATTTACGAATTGTTTAATATCTGCTAAAAGGAATTAAGTCTATGGCTGAAGAAATCTCATGTCCTTATTGTGAATCAGTTTTTGAGAGTAAAGATGATCTTTCAAAGCATATTGACAGAATTCATGGCGATTCAGGAGTTTTAGAAGGCTCAAAATCATCCTAAACTTTTTTGTTTTTTACCAATATTTCTATTAAGATTTATAACTAAAAATTTACCACATAACACGAAATGGGATTAGTAAAAGAAGTGATCAAAGAGATTGGAAATAAATCACGAGAGTTCTACGAGTTTGTTTTACCACCAATTGACATGTATCTTAGTTCTGATAATCTCAAAGTCATCATCGACATCCCGGGATTTGCAAAAAAAGACATCAAGCTGACATTGTGTGGAGATATACTTTCAATTCAAGCATGCAAGGAAATAGATAAGAAAGAGTCTAAATCACTAATTTCAAAACAGAGACCAAACATTATTGATAAAAAAATACGACTTCCAATCGATATCAGACAAGGTGAAGAAAAAATTAGTTCAGCAAAATATGAAGACGGTGTTTTGACACTGGTGATTCCAGTAACTAAGAAAGGAAAAGATATCTCAATAGAATAGGTACTAGTATTTCCTAAAGATTGAAGAGCCTATCATTATCAAACCAGATGTAATCATTCCAGTAATCCCAAGAGTTTCATTTGTTTGATACATAACTACTGAGCCAATAAAAACTGCAGATGCAAAAATACTTGCACTAAGAAATACTATAGGTTTTCTTTTCTGCATAAAGATTTCAGATTCGGCCATAAATTTTTCCATTTCAGGTCCTAATCGTAATGCAGATTCAATTGATTTTGAGAATTTTTCAAATGAGATCTTTAATTCCTCAACGTAAGCCTTTGGGATCATATTTTCTTCTTGCAGAATATTTCTTAGAACTTTGACAAACTTGAAATCAACATCATGTGTTTTGTAAATTCCTTCGATAATTGATGCCATCCTCATGTAAAGGGCAAGATTCTTTGGTAAAACAAAAGGAAATTTACTCATGGTTTGATTTGCAAGCTCCATCAGACTTTGAACTTCCATCTCATCAGGTTTGTTTCCATACATTGCACGAATTGATAGTTCAATTCCTTTTTCGATAACTTGTCTATTATATCCAGGTGTAAGCATTCCCAGTTCTGCCATTGCGTTAACTACTCTAGGTGGATTTTTTTCAACTAGAGCAAGATATAGCCTGATGAGTTTGTATCGGGTTTCATTATTTATTCGCCCTACCATTCCATAATCATATAGGATCAATTTCCCATCATCAGTAACTGAAATGTTTCCTGGGTGGGGGTCTGCATGAAAAAGAGAGTGTTTGAGAAGCATTGTAAAAAAGACCTTATGAACATCAATTACGAGTTGCTCTCTGTCAACTCCTTTCTCATCAAGTGCCTGCACGTTTGTAACTTTGATTCCAGGCAGGTACTCCATAGTCAGAACATTTTTTGAAGAATAATCATCATAAACTGAAGGAACAATTACTTTGTCGTTATTTTCCATGTCTTGTTTGATTTTTTTGAGATTCTCAGATTCATTTGTGTAATCCATCTCCTCACGAATAGTTTCGATGAATTGGGCAAGCATCGCTTTTGCTGAATATCTTAGATTGGGATCAACAAATCTCAAAGCCAACGGTAAAATTTTCTTTAAGACCCTGAGATCTTCTCGTACAATTTTCTCAATACCTGGTCTTTTTACCTTGATGACAATCTGCTGTCCAGAAATAGTGCCTCGATAAACTTGACCTAAAGATGCACCAGATATGGAGTTGGTATCAATATCATCAAATGTATCATCAATTGGTCCCAAATCTTTTTCAATAATTGGTTTTACTTGTTCAAATGGTGCAGAGGGAACACTATCTTGTAATTTTGATAATTCTTCAAGATATGGTTGAGGCAAGATATCTGCTCGTGATGACAACCATTGACCTAGCTTGATGTATACAGGTCCCAAGGAAATAAAAGTATCAAGAGCCTTTCTTGCATTTTTTCTAAATTGCTCAGAATCTATTGTATTTTTTTCTTGTTGTACCCATTTTTTTCTGTCTTTACGTAGAGCAAGAATAGAGGGTAGGAGTTTGATTAATACATGAATTGTTCTTCCAGCAGACATAACTTACTCCAAATAAGTTTTGACCTTTTTTGATGCAACGTATCCAATGTATCCTGAAAGAATTGATGATATCAATCCCGATGTTATAGAAAGTTTTTTTGAATTATTAAATACAGATTTTGTGATTTTACTTCCACTAAATATTGCACAAGCTAAACCAATCAAAATTTCTGGTGCATCATATACAAGATGACCCACAGGATCTTTTCTTGGATCAATTTTATCAGTATGTACTAGAAATTTATCATCATATTCTCTAATGTGTAAATTTCCATAACGATATTGTTTTAGTGCACCATTTTTTTGTCCAAGGATAGTTTCTTCAGCTCCATCTAGCATGAATTCACGTAATTCCTTTGGGACTTCAATCTCATCCCTTGGCATGATCGCAAGATCTAGTAATTGCTTATAATCTTACGGTATAATGTCAAGCCTATTTAGAATAAACTGTAATTATTTCAGAGTGAATCTTTTGTTTTACTTTGACAGTCAAATCTTTGATAGCCTGTAATGGATATTGCAAAAAAGGTTCAAAGAAATGCTAATGAAAAAGAACTAAATGTTGAGATAAAAAGTAAAGAAAACCCAAGACCAGAGTCTGAAAAACATTACTGTAATGCTGATCATGACAAATTAAAAAAATTAGGATTTAAGAGAACAAGAGAAATTGATGATGAAATCAAGATCAGAATAGAGGATCTTTTACATTACAAAGATAGAATTGGAGAGAGAAAAGATGTCATTATGAAGAATATCAAATGGCAAAAATCAAGATAGTGTCATTAGTGAAGAAAAAACAGAGTTTAGGCACAAAAAAACAAGTTAAAAATTTAATAGCAATTTAATTTTGAGGCGAGTAAATGCAATCAAGTGAGAATATACAAGAAAATAATGCTCAGATTTCAATAATAATTCCAACTTATAATGAATCTCAAAATATTGTACAAATTTTAAAATCAATTAAAGATAATTTACCAAAAAATTTTGTTACTCAAACCATAATAGTAGATGACAATTCACCTGACGGAACCGGAAAAATTGTTGAAGATTACTTAAAAAATGTCAAAAAAATGGCGGATTATACAATAGAAGTTATCCATAGAAAAGCAAAGAAAGGATTAGGTTCAGCAATTCTTAATGGAATTCAACAAGCAAAAGGAGATACCATTGTAATAATGGATAGTGATTTTTCTCACCCTCCACAAATTATTCCAAAATTAATCGAGTCAATAAAGAAATATCAATATGATATTGCAGTTGCTTCAAGGTACATTAATGGTGGAAAGATTCAAGGTTGGTCGTTTAAGAGAAAAATTATTAGTAAATTTGCAACATTGATTGCAAAAAAAGGATTAGGAATAGATACCAAAGATCCAATGTCTGGATTCTTTGCATTTAAAAGAAATATCATTAAAGGATTAAATTTTGATGCCATAGGTTACAAGTTTCTTTTAGAAATATTAGTAAAAACAAAAGGAGTAAACATCAAAGAGGTTCCATATACATTTCAAGATAGAGAATTTGGTTCCAGTAAATTAGGAATGAAAACTATATTGGATTATTACAAGTCGGTTTGGAAATTATATAGATATGGGAAACCAGTAGAGAAACAAGAAAAACGTTCCTCAGTAAAATTTCTATCAAAAGCAGCTAGATTTTACACAGTTGGTGCCTCAGGATTCATAGTAAATTACATGATTTCATTACTGTTTGCAGGTGGAATTTCTGATATGTGGTATCTGCATGCAAATGTGATTGGAATAATTGCATCAATTACAACTAATTTTATTTTAAACAAAGCATGGACATTTGGAGATAGAAACTTTAGAATTAAGAAGACAGTTTCTCAATATGGAAAGTTTGCAATGTTTAGTTCATTGGGCGCTTTAGTTCAACTAGGGATGGTATTTACTCTAGTAGACAATGCAGAAATTTCATACCCATTGGCATTAATTTTAGCAGTGATTACTGCAGCATTTGGAAATTTTGTATTAAACAAAAAATTTACATTTAAAGAAAAACTACTAAACTGATTTTTAAAGAAATTAAAATAAAAAGAATAACTTACGTCTTTTCCCAACTACTCAAAGGTAGAAGTAGAGGTTCCTGACGAAAGTCCAGTTGAAGATGGGACAGATGGGAATTTATCACCAATCTGTTGCTCAGCTACTGCAGATGCTTCTTGTAGGATCTTGTCTGTTTCTTCACTAGAAACATCAGACTCCATGTTAAATGAGTCTCCTGCAAGTGAATCCATCATAAGTCCATTGAGTGTCTGTGTCATGGAATTCAATTCTGAGTCTGCTTCTGGCATAAATCTTCCCAGCGATGACTTCAATCCCTTCATTGTAGACATTGCTGGTCCAATTGCCACCATAGCATCACCAAGATCATGAATAGTTGTGAGTCTTAGTTGGACTTGTTCTAATGACATTCTTGCATTGCCGAGCATCTTTGTAACTTTACGAATTTCAGCTAATTCGTTAGACAAAACTCTACTTGTGCTAGTATCATGTTGCTGCATTGCAGTCACGACTCTCTGAAAGAGTTGCGCATCTCTTTCGTGCAGTTTGCCTAACATAGAGTCCATTTTTGAGATTTGGATCTGTAGTTTGTTTACTGCAGTTTGAATTCGTGGTTTTAATGCACCTTGAGGCTTTACTGCTTCTCGGAGTTTGCCAGTTACGCTTTGGGTCTCTTGTCGAGCCCAAGTCTTATCGAAGTTTGGCATAATTTGGATTTAGAAATTTAGTCTTAATGCAAGGTGTAAATTTAGATCAGTTTTTGGGTAAAATTAGCTAACAAACTATTATTCTGAGATTCTTGTGATAATGTTGTGGCCAAAATTGCAGTTTTTGATTCAGGATTAGGCTCATTATCCATTATTTGTCAAATACAAAGAGCATTCAAATCAGAAATCATCTATTTTGCTGACCAGCAAAGTTATCCATATGGTAAAAAATCTCGGGCTCAACTAGAAAAGATTATCCAGCAATCAATCAAATTGTTAGAAGAGTTTTCACCAAATTTCATAGTTGTTGCATCAAATACACCAAGTCTCATGTTAAATTTATCAACACCAAGAATTTTTGATGTAAGGCCACCATTAAAAGAAGCAAGAAAAATTACAAAATCAAAGCAAATTGGAATACTTGCAACAGAGTCTGCCATAAAGAGTAAAGGGTTATCACAGTACATTAGACAAAATATTCCAAAATCTTTTAAAATTTTTAAGATAAATGGTTCAAAACTTGTAGATTTAGTTGAATCAGGAAAATTTCTAACAGAAAAAAATTATTGTAAAAAAATTATCAAAAAAGAATTACAAATACTTGATCAGAATTTAATTGATGTTGTTACTTTATCAAGCACGCATTTACCATTTTTAAAAAAATATCTAGAAAAAGAATTTCCAAATGTACAGTTTATAGATTCAGGAAGCATTGTAGTACAAAAAATATTTTCAAAAACAAAAAATATGCAATCAAAAAATAATTCTTTGAAAATTTTTACTTCTGGAAATACAAAAAACTTTCAATCAAAATTATTAAAAATTGGGATTAAAAATAAAGTTAATTTTTTGTCTTTTTAGCTTTTCGATAACCATGACTAAATTTTTTATCATATAATTTAGAATATTCATATGTTTCAGGATCAATCACATCACTAATTATTACAATGGCAGTTCTAGTAATTTTTTCTTCTTTGAGTTTTTTTGCAATATTGCCAAGTGTTCCTTTAATGATTTTTTGATCTTTCCAGCTTGCCCTATACACTATAGCAACAGGTGTTTTCTTTTTGTATCCACCTGCAATTGCTTCTTTAACCAAATTTGAAATTAAATGAACACTAAGATAGAAAATTAAAGTTGCTTTATGTTTTGCAAGTTCTGAAATTTTTTCTCTTTTTGGAACTTTAGTTCTAGATTCTGCTCTTGTAACAATAATTGTTTGAGTTACTCCTGGAAGAGTTAGTTGTGTTCCAAGAGCAGCTGCTGAGGCTAAGAATGCAGTAATTCCGGGTACTACTATAGAGTTTATTCCTTTTTTGGTAAGATTATCAATCTGTTCTTTGATAGCACCATAGATTGATGGATCACCATCATGTAACCTTACAACAAGTTTATCCTTTTTTGCGTTTTTGTACAATACATCAAAAATTTCTTCTCTGATCATTCCAGCTGCATCATAGAGTTTTCCTTTTTTACATAATTTCAAAATGGGCTCAGGAATCAGAGATCCAGAATAGACAACAACGTCTGCTTTTTGAATTAATTTTTTTGCTTTGATTGTTATTAGTTCTGGATCACCTGGTCCACAACCAACAAAGAATACATCAGACACGTTTTACCACCAGAATAGAGAAATATTTTGTAGTCAATGTGTCATCATTTACTTCACCTAGAGTCATCTTTCTAATTATTTCATTTTCTGTTCCCAAATCTTGTCCTATTGCAAAAATGGAATTATCAGGAAATCCTGATTCTTTTAAAACATCAATTACTTGATCAAAATATCTGCCATCTTTTAAAAATATCATGGATTCAGAATTTTTTGCTATTTCTTTAACACTACTTAGATCATAACAAGATGGGATGATTGCAACTTTCTCGGCACCTTCTGCAATACTTACACCGACCTTTGATGCAAATGTAAACATTGAAACTATTCCGGGAATAACTTCAATCTTCATTTCAGGATATTTTTCTGTTAAATCCTTGTGCATGTATATCCAAGTACTGTATAGAAATGGATCACCTACTGTTAGATAAACAACATTTTTGCCTGATTGTACTGTTTGTGCCATAATCTTTGCATTTTTTTTCCAAGTTTCTTCAAGAACATCTTTGTCTTTAGTCATAGGAAAGATTAGCTTAACAATTTCCTGATTCTTTGATTTATCAATAATAGAATCAACTACAGAGAATGCAATACTAGGTCTGTCTTCCTTTGAGGCAGGACACATGATGATATCAGCATTTTGAATTGCCTTTACAGCCTTTACTGTAAGAAGTTCAGGATCTCCAGGACCCACTCCAATTCCTATTAATCCAGGCATGAAATGACTGATTCTTATCCCAATTAAAAGCTAGATTAGACTCTAGTTGCAGAAATTATAGTTACAGGATTTCTTGCCAGCATCATAGTTCCCGTAGTAGTTTTTCTACTCTTAGATATGGTAACTTGAGTTATATCTACATCCTTAAACCGTAATTTGCCCATAACCTGCAATACAGAATATAATGTTTCAATAAGGATTATTCCAATTACAATTCTTCCGTCTTTCTTTAGTTTATTTTCTGCCAATTCAACAATTTCTTTAGTATCACCACCAGTGCCTCCAACAAATATTGCATCAGCTTCTTCAAGTTCTAAAATTTTTTCTTTAGCGTTTCCAAATATTACAGAAACATTTGATAAATTGAATTTTTGTAAGTTTTTTTTTGTTAGGTCTACTGCATTTTGATCATAATCTATTGCTAAAATTTTTCCAGAGGATTCAACTTGTAGTGCTGCTTCTACAGAAATAGAACCACTTCCACAACCAACATCATAAACAATTTGACCTGGTTGTAGTCTTGCTTTGCAAATTTGAACAGATCTTACTTCTTCTTTTGTAATGGGAACTTTTTCTGTCCTTTCAAATTCTTCATCAGGAATTCCAGGGGTTTTATAGTTCCACATTTAGATTGTCACCGTTTGCAGTATTCTATTATATATTAATTCCAGTAGAAACACTTCCAGAATGAACTAGTGTATAAGTCACAATCCATGTAAACAAGTACAAGAAAACATAACTGCCAATTGCTTGTGTAACAACTTTTTTCCTGTCTGATGATGGTAATTGCATCTTCATTCCTTTAGCTACAATTATTGTTCCAAAGAATACTATAATCATAAATGCAATAGATGCCCATCTTCTTTCTTCACCTTCGATGTCTTCAAAGATGAAGGTTGCTGCAGTACCTGCAATAATTGCAAGAGCAATACGCATCCAAAACAATTTATTTAATTTTCTATCTTTCTCACTTTTCTCAGCTTCATTTATTGAAGGCTCTTTTGATGGTTCTGAGGTAGATTCAGATTTTTCTGTTTCAGGAATATCAACTGGTTCTTCTTTAGACTCTTTTTTAGAGTCTTCAGGCTCAGGTGTGGGTTTTGATTTTTTCTTTTTGAATTTGGCCAATTAAATTTCTAGCGTGTCTCAAGCAAACCATGTTTAATATCTTTGGTCAAAAATTGAGCACGTCATAGCAAGGGTATAATTTTAGATGTAAAATATGATAGACATGACATTATCTGGAATTGAACTACGATATTTGGTAGATAAAATTTCAAAACAAGTTGAAGATTACTATGTTAGTAATATCTATGGAATAACAAAAGACAGTATACTCTTCAAACTACACCATACCGAAAAGAGTGATCTCTTCATGATGATCTCAACTTATGGGATTTGGTTAACTAAAGTAAAAATAGATCAGGTAGAACCAAACAAGCTACTCAAAAGATTGCGTAGTGATCTTCTTCGATTAAAATTAAAGAAAATAGAACAAATTGGTGCTGAGAGAATAGCATATTTTACTTTTGAAGGATTTGGAAAAGAATTTGTTTTGGTTGGTGAATTTTTTGGAGATGGGAATATTTTACTTTGTAATAATGAAATGAAGATTCTTGCACTACAACATTCAATTGATGTAAGACATAGAAAGTTAAGTGTAGGATTAGAATATGTTCAACCCCCTCAAAGTGGATTAGATATTTTCAATTTATCAGAAAATGATTTTGAAGAAATTAAAACAACAGATCTAGTTGCAGCAAAATGGTTTGGACGTACGCTAGGTTTACCAAAAAAATACGTTGAGGGGATTTTTGAAATGACAAATATTGATCCAAAAAAAATAGGAAATCTTTTAACAAATGAAGAAATTAAAAAAATATTTGGAACTACAAGAAAAGTTGTTTCAGACATAGTTTCAGAAAATCATAATCCAGTAATTGTTAGAAATGAAAAAACAGAAGTTCTTCCAATTCAGCTTGGAAAAGTTAAAGCAGAAATTACTAAAGTAAATAGCTTCATTGAGGGGCTTGATACTGTTTTTACACAAAACATTGTAGAAAAAGGAAAATCAATTCAATCAAGTGGTTCTGATAAGAAGATAAAAGAACTTCAAACTCAAATTTCTGAACAGGAAAAGGCAATTCAGACGGTAAAAGAGAGATCAAAGAGCATTACCAATGTTGCAAATTCTCTATTTGAAATGATTTCAAAAGGAATTACATCAATTGAAAATGCAGTTGCACAAGAAATTTTGGCAAAGAATAACTCAAAATTGATCAGCGAAAAAGGAATTTCATTAGTTGTTATTCAAGATGAAAAAATAAAGATAAACACTAAAGCATCTCTTCAATCAATTGCATCTACGTTATTTAATGAAGCAAAAAAACAATCAGGTGCAATTAATTCAATTGAAGAAATCAAGTCTAAAACTTTGAAAAAATTAGAAAAATTACAAAATAAAACAGAGTCTGAGAAAGATTCAATTCTAGTTTCAGAAATAAGAAAGAAAAATTGGTATGAAAGATATAGATGGTTCCATACAACTGATGGTTTCTTGGTAATTGGTGGCAGAGATGCTGCATCAAACTCGGCTGTTGTAAGAAAACATTTGGAAAAAAATGACAAAATTTTTCATGGTGATATTTTTGGGTCACCGTTTTTTATTATTAAAGATGCACAAAATGCACCTGATACTAGTATGAACGAAGTTGCACATGCCACAGTTTGTTTTAGTCGGGCTTGGAGAGAAGGAATGTATGGTGTTAGTGCATATTGGGTTAATCCTGATCAAGTAAAAAAATCTGCCCCTAGTGGAGAATTCCTTCCAAAAGGATCATTTACAATTGAAGGACAAAGAAATTTCATTAAAAGTGGAAATCTCAAACTAGCTGTAGGAATAATCCCACAAGAAGAGGGTTATGCGTTAACATGTGGCCCTCCTGAAACAATTAAGAAAAATTCAATCTGTTATGCAATTATTGAGCCTCAAGGAATTGAAATGGTAGATGCTGCAAAGAAAATTAGAATAGAATTCACAAAGATTCACGAAGAGATTACAAAGAAGATTAGTATTGATGAATTTGTACGTGTTATGCCTGCCGGAAAGAGTCAAGTAAAAGATGTCGGCAGAGGGGAAGCAGATATTCAAAATTTCATTGATACTGAATTGGATTAACAGAATCAGTATCAAGTGATAATTTCATTCCATCATTAATTGATGAAAATTCTTCATCAGATAAAATTACTAGTGGAATATTTGCCAGTGCACATCCAGTAGCTACTGTAAGATCTGCTTTCATACAAATCATTGCAAGAGGTGCTGTATTATTTGATTTTATAGAGTAAATTGTATATGCACCAACACTACTTCCAACACCTGAAGGAAAAGCTAGGATTGTATCTTTAATTGATTTTTGATATAGATCATGATTTTTGTCACTGATAATTCCAGTTTTCTTATCAACAGTACCTAGAAAATTAATAGCATTTTTTGATTTTAGAACAACTCCTTCAACTTTTCCTGAAACTAGAACCTTCATCTTGTCTCATCTTCTATGATTCGAGATAGTGATTTTAAATTTACATCAACACCATTAGAATTTTTTAGATAAAATGCGCCCTTGATGCTATTTGTTGTAACAGCATCAACATCATTTTTGTTAATCAAAGGAGTAAGACAAGTACAGCAGTCAGATAGAATTTCACAACCAGCCCGTTCTAATTCATTTGTGTAACCAATTTTTTGTGCTTTTTCTTTTATGGTTCTGGGAGTAAATATCATACATCGCTTCTCAAAAGAGCGTCCCTTTAATTTTCCAGCAAGTTCTGAAATTTCTTCTAATCCTAATTGTGGACTTCCAAGTGTAATGATATCGCCTTTTTCTGATGTATTTAGTTCATCATGAACATTTTGCATGGCTTTTTCATCAAAATCTATTTTTTCAGAATCAGAATCATCCTCTCCAAAAATAAATTTGGCACATGTTCCAGATGTTCCCATTCCACCACACATTGCCTTGCATTGACGGTTATCCATCTCACCTAGACCAGAAATATTTACAGAGATATCCCCAACTTTGCCTGCAAAATATCCTAGCATCCCATATGTAAGCTCATTTGGATTGTCTACATTCATTCTAATTGATACATTTGGTGAGTCTTCTTTTCGTAATGAAGAGTATGGACTTTTTCCAGTTAGTGCACTAGCTAAAGCACTAAATGCACTTTCTTTGTTTGTTTTCAAGTTATCATAAGAATTTGCGTGTATTGCAGCATTACTTTCTGCAAAAGCAACTTGAGTTCCAACTTTTGGAATATCAAAGATTTCGTAAGGAATACATGAAAAAGATGGGATCACGCCCATTGTCTCATATGAATTTCTAATAGAAAGTTGTTTTGAGATAAAATTCTCATCTAATCCATAATTAGACACATTATCAATATCAAATCCCATTGGATTCAGAGTGGTTTTTACTTTGACTCTAGCATCTTTGCTAATACTAGAAAGAAATTCCTCTCCTGCATCACCAATTGTGTTATAATTTACTCCTGAAAGATGAGTCCATTCGATTGGGATTAGTTTTTCAGCATCTGTTGCCTCTCCGGTTGCAACAAGAATTCTATATGCCATTTCCATAATCTCACCTTGTTCACCTTTTAGTGCAGATTCTTCTTCTCTAGTTAATTCCAATGAGAATGATTTGGATTTACAGTTATAATACTTGTACGTAGTTTTTCATATGAAAATGGAAAAAATTCTAAGCAAAATGATGGATACAATGAATTCTATAAAAACACCAAGAATAACTGCACTTAGGGATCTTCATGATGCTGAAACGGGTCCATTTAGTATATTGATAGGAACGATTCTTTCAGCAAGAACAAAAGATGAGAGTACAACCAAAGTAGTCAAAGTATTATTCTCAAAATACAAAAATCCAAAGCAACTTGCAAATGCTAAACTAAAAGACATTGAGAAAATAATAAAACCAATTGGTTTCTATCATGTAAAATCTAAAAGAATTATTGAAGTTGCAAAGATAATTGATTCAAAATACAATGGTAAAGTGCCTGAGGAATTAGATATTTTGGTACAATTACCAGGAGTAGGAAGAAAGACTGCAAACTGTGTCCTAGTTTATGCATTTGAAAAACCAGCAATTCCAGTTGATATTCATGTTCATAGAATTTCAAATAGACTTGGACTAGTTGAAACAAAGAATCCTGAAGAAACAGAACAAGAGTTAATGAAAAAAGTAGATAAAAAATTTTGGATTGATATTAACGATACTTTTGTAATGTATGGCCAAAATATCTGTAAGCCAATTTCACCAATGTGTGATGTATGTAAGATTAAAAAAAGTTGTAAATTTTACAAATCTAAGAACGTTTCTTAGTTAGAAACAACACACCAACTATTACTCCAATGCCTGCTGCAACATAAAATGGAAACATTGCAAATGCATTCTTTGATGGATCACCAGATAAAAACTCTAAAACTAGACTTCCTGAATTAACTGCAGGAGGATCAGTAGAACCTTCCATTCCATGTACAGAGTAAGAACCAATTGCAAATTCTCCAATGTCTAGATTAGTAACTACGATTCTTGCTCCATTATTTACAGTAAGTCCAGCTCTATCAGTAAATGATATGATTGATTTTGCTTGTGGATACCAACCTCTTTCCAAGTCACTATGAACAACAATGTATCCTTCTTTTGGAGTCTGTACTGCAACCCAGAACTTGTTATCAGGAATTGAACCCATTCCTACTTCGATGAATTCATCTTCAGAGTTAGCATCATAGAGTCTAAAAACTGCATTTCCATTAGGATTTGCATAAATTAGATTGTTATCAATTGTTACTTGCCAGCTTACTGCATGAACATCATCTAGTTGAACAATAGGCGCATCACGTAAAATGCGGTTAAATTCTTGGGCAGGGATCTCTATCGTATCAATAATTAATGAAGGATTAACTTCCTGTGCAAATGCAGGAGTAGCAAAAATTACAGAAAGTAAAATTATTACAAATAGATATCTCATTGAGCTAGTCCAAGTCTGATTGAATAAATAGTTAATCAACAAAAGGTTTTGGATGATTTAGGATTAATTGAGCAACTTCTGGTCTTAAAATGAATTCAGAAGGCGCTTGCCCGTTTTGAATCATCTCTCTTAATGCAGTTCCACTGATTTGCTCTTTGTCATCATTGTCATGTGGACATGCCTTTGGTGTTGTGTATGTAAGACATTTTCTACAGTAGAAGAATGGTGGGAAGAATACTGGAGCAATATCTAGTTCAGGATAATCTGAAAAGATCTCTTGAGCTGCAAATGGTTCATAGAATTTTCCAACGCCAGCATGATCTCTACCAATAATAATGTGAGTGCATCCATAGTTTTGTCTCATGATTGCATGATGAATTGCTTCTTTTGGTCCAGCATATTTCATCTCAGTATGTAGGGTTCCAAGACGACATCTATTTTCTGGATAGTATAGTTTTATCATGGTTTCATAACATTTTACAATAACTTCATCAACAAAGTCACCAGACTTTTTCTTTCCAATAATAGGATTTACAAAAACTCCATCTCTTGTTGTAATTGATGTTTTTTGTAACATCTCATGTGCAACGTGTGGAGGATTTCTTGTTTGAAATGCACAGATAGTTTTCCATCCAGCTTGTGCAAATGCTTCTCTTGTTTGTTTTGGTGTTAGTCTGTATTTTCTAATCTCAGAGTCTTCAGGTCTCTGAATATAATCAATCTTTCCTGAAACAAGATAATCTTTCATTGACATTGTTTTTGCAACGCCTGGATGAGAAGAATCAATTGTTCCGTAGATTCCTTGAGATGTTTTTTCTTTATCAAAAGTATAGACTTCGTCTACATTTAGCACTGCAACTCCTACTCCTTGAGGGTTTTGTAGTAGAACCTTGCCTGAATCTTTCATTTTAGAGCCTGTTTGTTCATCAACATCTAGTACGATAGGAATAGTCCATGCTAGATCATTTGCCAATCTTCCTCGTGATACAACACTCTCAAAGTCTTGCTGACCCAAAAATCCTTCCAAGGGGCTAAAAATTCCATCTGCAATATTTTCAACATCATTTGCTAAATCTTCTGAAATTGTAATTGAGAATAATCCAGTGGGATCAACATCTGAAATTCTATTAATTAGTACTCCGCCGTGTGGTTTGATTGAATTACTTTCTGACATACTAATCCGCTCTTTTACGCTCTATATGAAGGCCACACTCTTTGTGTTCTCCTTGTTCCCACCACCATCTTCCTGCTCTAATATCTTCTCCAGACTTGATTGGTCTGGTACATGGTTCACACCCGATACTAGGATAGCCTTTGTCAAGAAGGCTGTTGTATGGTAGATCATATTTTTTTATATGTTCTTGAATCTGATCCCATGTCCAATCAATTATTGGGTTAATCTTGAGGATGCCATCATGTCCATGATCTAGTTGAAACATTGTTACATCTTTTCTAATCTTAGTTTGTTCTTGCCTTAATCCAGTAATCCAACCATCAAGAGTATTCAACATTTTGTTCATTGGGTGTACTTTACGTATTTCACAACAAAGCTTTCTGTTTTCAACACTTTCATAGAATAAATTTAGTCCTTTTTCTTTTACCATGTCTTCAACTTCTTTAGTATCAGGAAATAGTACTTCTATTGTAATATTGTATTTTTTTCTCAAAACATCCATAATATCATATGTCTCTTGAGGCAATCGTCCTGTATCTAATGTAAAGAATCTAAATTCTGGATTAATCTTTAACATCATATCCATTACAACTGCATCTTCAGCACCAAAGCTGGAAGCTTTTGCGACTTTAGGATGAAGATTATCTGATGTCCATTGAAGAGCCTCTTGAGCAGTCTTTATCTTTGAATTGAGTTCATCTACTTGTTCTTGCGTAAATCTAGTCACATATTCATTTGAAGCATTTGTTTTATATTGATTACCCGAAGTTTAATCCTAAATTATAAACAAGTAGATTTTCAAATAGAAAAGATGGATGAAACATCTTATGTAGTAGTTTTCCCAACCATATTTTCAAAAAATAAAATTCCGCAATTAATTTCAAATATTAAAAAAATCCTCAAGATAAAAAATCAACAATTCAAGTCTGTAAAACGTGATGGAGAAATTATTCTAGTTGATGCCAATGATCCTGTTTTTGCATCATCCGCAATCAATATGCTTTTTGGAATAAAAGAGATTGCAATAGCAAGAAAAATAAAAAATAATTATCAAGATATTGTTTCAGAAATTACTTCTATAGGAGGCAATTTACTATTAAGAGGAGAGAAATTTTTAGTTAGAGTGGAGGGATCATCAAGAGGATTTCTTGCAAAAGATGTAGAGATTGCTGCAACATCAAACATTATAGAAAAAAAATCAAAACTAGGAGCCCACCCAGGAACTGATCAAAATTATGACAAGTTATTGTATACATATCTTACAAAAAATCATGCATACATCTGTATCTTTTCAGATAAAGGAAAGGATGGAATTCCATATCAATCACAAAGTCATAAAACAATTTGTGCAATATATGATGAATTGTCTGCAGTCTCTTGTTATGAAACAATAAAGCAAGGTTATGATACAAAAATAATTGTATGTTATCGACAAAAATCAGAATTGATGAATCTAATCAAAGTCCTTAACCAAATCATTCCACGATTAGTACAAGAAAAAATTGAATTAGAATTTTTTCATCTGAAAATAAATCCTAATGGTGTCAAAAATTATTTGACATACATAAATTCAATTTTAGAAATAATGTTACAATTTCCAAATAAACGAATATCATTGGCTTTATCACCACTAGTATTTTCATCAGATTTTCTAGATAATTCAATAAGACTAGTATTTTCAAAGAAAAAAATTCCATTAATTCCATTGTCTGGAGTAGATACAAGTTTGTTTGATGAAGCAAAAGAAATTGGATTAGAGAGAAGCATCAAGAAATTAGAAAAAATTGTTACAATTGGTTCTAATGAAATTCCATCTTTTGCAAAAAAAGAGGTAGAAAATGCCCTAAAAACAAAAAAATTGATTTCGATTCAGGCAGGACCAAACAATGTTCATGACATTTTAGATTCATTAGAAGAAAATCACTGAGAATTTAAACGGCATATTTGATTCCAATATTGTGCTCAAAATAGGAGAATTCATCTACCCATGGGGAAGTGGTCATTATTCTAGAATGATGAGGCTAAATGAGGTACTCGGTGATCACATTAAAGAAGATTTTGAAGTTCATTTTTCAAGTAAAGATCATGTTTATGAAAAATTACTAAAAAAATTTCCAAATGAAAGAGAAAAAATTCATGAAATTTTAATGCCGACTCCAATTGATGGAAAGTTTGGACCAAGTGTTTCAATGTCGTTGATGAATTTACTATTACCAATTTCAAAAAATCCACCACTTGTTAGACAAATTGCAAATTATCTTAAAGAAGAAAGAAAGCTCTACAACAAAGAAAAATTTGATTTAGTGATAAATGATGGTGATATGGGCTCTAACATATTAGCAAAAAATAGAAACATACCGAGTTTATTCATAACAAATCAATTTAGACCCAGACTATACAGTTCTAGATCATATCTGTATCCTTCCCTAATTTTTGTTGCAAAACAAATTTTAAAAGCGTCAAAAATTCTTGTAGCGGATTCACCACCCCCTTATACAATGTGTGAATACAATTTAAATTTCATAAAAGAAGCTGAAGATAAGGTAACCTATGTAGGGCACTTTACAAATACCAAAAAAATTAACAAAGTTAAAAAATCTGATCTTGAAAAATTAATTGAAAATAATGAATATGGTTATTGGATGAGAACAGGAAATAAATCAACAAATGATGGAACTGGTCAGAGATATGAGGAAGTATTTGATCAAGACGAGATGAAAAAAGAAAAAAGAATAATTTCGCATGCAAGAAATGATCCTAAAATTGATAGAGTGATTGGAGAGGATAGAAATGAATATTCCATATCAGATGCATTAGATAAAAAAATAGATTGGATTCAAATTGATGTTGGATTTCTTTCAGAGCAAGAAAAGTATACAGTATTAGATTTTTGTAAATATGCAGTAGTTAATGGCTCCCACACTGTAATGGGTGAAATTATGGGTGGAAGATCAAAACCAATTATTGGAATCCCAATTTATGATGAGCATACAAATAATATAAGATGGGCTCAAGAAAAGAACCTAGGAATACTAGCTACAAAAACAAAGCAGGTTATTGAAGGGATTTTCAAAATTAAAGAAGATTATGAGGAATTTGAAGGGAATTTGAAGGAATTTTCAAAGAATTTTGTTCCTAACGGAGCAGAAAATTCAGCAAAGATTGCGGCTCAAACCTTAGAAGAAAAGAGATAATACATTATTTTTAGAATTTGGCTTCATCTGGCACGCGGGATTTCGATGGGCGAACGGACCGAAAGGGATGATGAAAAAATCCGCGTGTCAGATGTATATCGATCAATTAACAATGTGGGAACGCTTTTATGGAAAAAATTAAGCCAAATCATCAGTGCCTAACTGTCCAGAATGTACATCAAGAGAGAAAAAGAAGATTGAAGCCAAGTATATCGAAGATTTTCCAGAAGAAGACAGGAGCAGAGATGCATTGTTCAAATTATTTGATGAAATTGATATTCCAATGAAAATGGATGAAAAGAATCGAAGACATTTCATCTGCAAGCGATGTGGCCTTTATGCTACAAGAGAAGAGATATCAGATATTAGATTCAGATTAAATCAAAAAGAAAGAACCCGTGATGACAAACATGATGACTATTTAGAATGGTGGTCAAAAAGCAAGAAAGAAAAAGCTGAAAACTAGAGTGATTTTACTATGGTAAAAAAGAAGAAAGAAGATGAAATTCCTGAATGGGTTACAGATGAAATTCAGAATGCAAAATTCAAAAAACCTGAAGAATTAAAAAAATCTGGATATATTTTAGAGTTTTATTATGAAGATAACAAAATTGATGTTCAATTGTATGATGCTGTAGAGGATGGACGACATATAGTAACTATGGATGTTCCAAAAAGTATCAAAATGGATAATTTGTTAAAAGGAGAAGTTTACGAATTTGTTTTTGACCAACACAAAGCACCACTTAGCAAAAAAGTCTCAGAATACTTGATAAAAGAAAAAGAGATAGAAATGAATGCAATTTATCAATTTGATTTAAAGTCACTTGAATTGTTAGATGTAGGCTCTAGTGAAGCCGAAGATGATGCTGAAGAATGAACTTGGAATCACTCTACAGAATCTAATTGCTTTTTGAACGACTTTCCAAGAATAGGGTTTATGAAATAAGGAAATGTATGCTTTAGCCAAACAGCACTTCTTACTACAGAAGGAACAATAATTTCTAGTCTGGAAGAATTTGCTGCTTTTAGAATTGCTTTTGCAACAGTTTTAGAACTAAGTGATGTTGGAGAATATTTTGGCATCTTTTCAAATGAGGGATGATCAAAGAAGTCTGTTCTAACCATAATTGGACTTACAACAGTAATTCCTACCCCAGTATCTATTAGTTCATGTTTTAAGCCTTCAGAGAATCCTAAGATTGCAAATTTTGATGCACAATAAGATGCAATTCCTGGAAGACCAAAACTTGCAGCAACTGAAGCAACATTGATAATATGACCAGACTTTTTATTTAGCATTGATGGAAGGAAATTTTTTATGCAATACACCATTCCAAAATAATTTGTTTCCATTTGAGATTCAATCTCATCAATTGATATATCTTTGACAGAACCATATATTGCAAAACCTGCATTATTCACTAGTATATCAACTGAAGGGAATTTTTCTAAAACAGTATTTGACATTTCTTTTACTTGAACTTTATTTGATACATCACACGGACAAACAAGTGTTGACACTTTGAATTTTTCTAATTCATTTGCAACTTTATCTAGTTTTTCTTTTCTTCTTGCAACTAAAATTATATTGGCACCCAATTTTGCAAATTCAATTGCTGTTTGTTGTCCAATTCCAGACGATGCACCAGTTATTAGAACATTAGTGTTTTTAAAATCCACAATTTGAAAAGATCATTTAGAGATAAAGTGGTTTCTATAAAAAAATATTAGATTACACAGGGATCTGTGCCATTAGCAATTTCTACGGAATCAATACCAAAATCTCCATCATGATCTGGTTACCCATTTAAGATATTGATTGGTTTCAAAGTTGGACATGCATAATCAGCATCATTATTATCTTCAGGGGAAGCAAAAACGTCAAGGTAGAATCCAAGGGTTATCAATCATGTAATTGTGAATGCAACAAATGCAAACAAAATTTGACTTTTCAATAGTATATTTACATAATATTTCATTAATATATGAAGATCAAATTTCCCAAAATCGGGAAATATTATTTCTATGTTGCTTGTGGTTTTGAGATCCTACTCAAAGCCAGCTTTACTAAAAGCAACCAAGTAACTACAATTGGGACGTAGTATGTTGCAATTCTCCAACCAATCACTGCATCCCAAGCTAGGCCACCCTCAGAGATATCAAAATCAAATGGATTTAGATTGTTCAGATATGCAACAATTCCAAATTCAGCAAGACCAGAACCACCTATAGTAATTGGAAGATTTCCAATTGCATTTGCCCCCATTACTGCCATAATAGAATCAAATGCACTAATCACATATCCAGTTCCCATTGCAATTATCATAAACGAAATTCCATAAAATGACCAAGATGCAAGTGAAAACAAAAATGATACTGTAAAGACCTTTTTTGATTCAGAAGTTCTTAGATTCTTTCTGCTCATAGTACATACTTCTTCCATCCAGGAATTTGTCTGCTCAATATACTTGACACCCTTTTCTTTTCCAAACTTTTTAGCAAGATTTCCAAAGACTTTGGGAACTTGGAATGTGTGCTTGGAAGACAAGAAGAAAAGAATCATCCACAAGGCAGTCACAGTAATGCTAGTCCCCAAAACTACTGCTGCAACTACATATGCACCATGGAGTAGTGCAATTATTCCTGCCATTATAGATAACAAACCGCCTGCAAATACCTCAGTGACTATATCCATGATAGCAATCCATGTTGATTTTGAGGGTTTTACTCCCTTTTTGTGTAAATAATAGATTACAATAAACTCTGCGCCAATAAACATTGGAGTAGTAAATTTGATAAATTCACTACCTACACGAACTCCAGTTAATTTCAAAAAAGAGTCAAAATTGCCAAGATACTTTCTGGTAATATATGCAAACTTGACTCCCTGAAGACCTAATTTGATTAGCATTGCTACAACTGCTCCAACAAATGGGAAAAAACCAATTGCTAACACATCCTCTAATTTAATATCAAATTGAATAGCTATAATGAAAATTGGAATAAGTGTGGCAGGAATAGCTGCAAGTCTCCAGTTCATCTAATAATTTTTTTGAAGAATCAAATATGAAAGTTGAGAAAGCCAGTTGCAGAGAATTTTTTACGCCTAGAATTAGGCACAGGTTTTGTTCTAAATTGAATTTCTATGGTGGTTTTGAAGTTCTTCTTTAATTTCATTAAATGATGAATCTAGTAATTCATAGTCTGAGAGATTGTTTTCTTTTAATAATTTTACAACCAGTTCTTTTAGATGCATTTCCTTTTCAAGTACGTTTTGCTTCACAAATAATGAAGAATTTTGTTAGTTAAAGATCAGACGGAATTTAATTGTGATTTTTAGTGCTAATTTGATATTTTCATAATCATAATCAAGCTAGTTTGAAATATGAGCAAATTTAGAACCAGACTGAATTGAAAACTATTTTTGTTTCTGGAACTGCAGGTTCTGGAAAATCATTACTGTCATCAAAATTATATGATTACTACACAAAGAATGGAGCATTCACATCCATTTTGAATTTAGATCCCGGAGTAGAAAATTTACCATATAGTTGCGATATAGATGTAAGAGATTTTGTAGATATTGTATCTATCATGCAACAATACGATCTAGGTCCTAATGGAGCATTAGTCATGGCAGCTGATTTGATCGCATCAAAAATAGATGAGATTCAAAACGAAGTAAACAGAGTAAATCCTGATTATCTAATAGTTGACACACCAGGTCAAATTGAGTTATTTGCATATCGTTCTAGTGGACGTTTCCTTATAGACAACATAACATCAGAAGAAAAAACAAATATCTTTCTTTTTGATGGTGCTTTAATTACAACGCCAGTAAATTTTGTTTCAATTGCACTTCTTGCTACGTCAATTAGATTACGTCTGAATTTACCTACAGTCAATGTATTAACAAAGACTGATCTTATTGGAGCAAATCTCAAAAATATTTTGCAATGGTCAACTAGTTTAAGTACATTAGAAAATGCCATTGCAAAAGATGCAGATGGTGATACCTATGCTTTGACTACAAATATTTTGAGAGGCTTGAATCTTAGTGGGTTTGCACAAGGATTGATTCCAATTTCAAATGTTACAGGAGATGGGTTTGTTAATCTTGAAGGAGCCCTTAGCAGAATTCTTAACTTGGGCGAGGAGGTAGAAGACTAGTGGTATCAAAAATTACAGTAAAGGCACCTTCATCTACTGCAAATTTAGGTCCAGGATTTGATGTGTTTGGTTTGGCAGTAGATGCGTTTTACGACATAGTAACTCTAACTAAAACCAAAAGTGGGATTAGGATAGTTACAGATGACAACATTCCAACAAATCCACAAAATAACACTGCAGGACTAGTTGTAAAAAATATGAAGAAAAAATTCAAGATAAAAAGTGGAGTTGAGATAAAAATCAAAAAAGGTGTTCCGGCAGGATTTGGAATGGGAAGTAGTGCAGCTTCAGCTGCAGCTACTGCAGTAGCATTTGACAAATTGTTTGGATTAAAACTGGATGGAAATTCACTAGTGAAGTTTGCAGGATCAGGTGAGAAGGCTAGTGCAGGTTCTGTGCATTATGATAATGTAGCAGCTTCTGTTTTAGGCGGATTTGTAATTGTCAAAACAGATCCATTACAAGTAATTAGAATAGATCCTCCAACAAATCTTAGAATGTGTGTAGCTGTTCCAAAACTTGATGTCCCAAAAAAGAAAACCAAGGTTTCAAGAGGAGTTATTCCAAAGAAAATTAAACTAACTGACAGTGTTTTGAATTTATCAAATGCATCAGCAATTGTTGTAGGATTTATGAAAAAAGATTCAGATTTGATTGGCAATTCAATTAAAGATGTGATAGTGGAACCTGCGAGAAAACATATGATTCCAGGATTCTCCAAAGTTAAGCAAAATGCCCTAAAAGCAGGTGCATTAGGCGTTACAATTAGCGGTGCAGGACCATCTGTAATTGCCTTTTCAAAGAGTTCTGCAGATTTGAAAAAGATCAGCTCAGCAATGTCAAGGGGATTTGCAGCAGCAAACACAAAATGTCAGACAGTAATCTGCAAGCCAAGTAAAGGTGCAGCAGACAAAAGAAAATAATTTGGTGGAATTATGAAAAAATCAGTTGTTGTTTTTAGTGGCGGGGTTGACTCTGTTTGTGCAGTATCATTTCTAAAGTCAAAGTATGAGTTGTATGGAATTACCTTTTCATATGGACAAAAGGCAAATATGGAAATTTCTGCTGCAAAATCTTTTGCAAAAAAATTGGGACTAAAACAGCACAAAATTATTGATATTGGTTTTATGAAAGAACTTTACGGTGATTCTAACGTTTTAACTAGCTCCAAGAGAAAGATTCCAAGCAAGTTTGATTACTCCATTGTAGTTCCAATTAGAAATGCAGTGTTTCTCTCAGTTGCATCAGCCTGGGCATATACTCTTAATGCATCCCTAGTAGTATATGGTGCCCATACTGGAGACAAACATTATCCTGATTGTAGGCCAACTTTTGCAAAGAAATTGGAATCTGCATTTAATCAAGGTGAGATAGATGGAATTAATTCAAAATTAAGAAAAAAGATAGAGATTTGGTCCCCATACAAACAAGGATTATCAAAAAGTGATTTGTTAAAGGAAGGAGAAAAATTGTTGGGTAATTCTATCTTTAAAACTTGGAGTTGTTATTCAAATAAGAAACTTCATTGTGGAGTTTGCGAATCATGTAATAACAGAAAAGCTGCATTTGAAAAAGCAGGCATTATAGACAAAACAAAATATCTAAAATAATTTTCAGTATCTATTTCTAAGAATCTTCTTTTTTAGAATGAATCCTCTTATTCCAATATACCAGGCTAAGAAGATCAGTCCAGTAATTCCCCACCAGATATAGTTTTGAATTTCAGGTGAAAGTTCTGTGAGAGTTCCAACAACTTCTCTTGCTACAAGCATACAGATTGCAAGAACTATTGCAAATTCAATTGCATACCAAGTAAAGCTTGGCCAAGATTCTTTTGGAATGTGAGCAATCTTTCTTCCATCATCCATAATTTTTTTGAAATAGAATCGCTATTTAATTTTTCAGATATCAGAAGGAAGAATCAGAGGCACGTTTTCTAATCATAGTCATAATACCTTCTTTTTCCTCTTTATTTTCATAAATTCCTCTAAATGCTGATGAGGAAAGTGTTGCATCATTTCTAACACCGCGCATTTTCATACAGAGGTGCTCTGCATCAGCTAAAACCACTACTCCTTTTACTCCCTGAGAATAGAGTTCATCTGCAATATTTTTTGTTAATCGTTCTTGGATTTGGAGTCTTTTTGCATATTTTTCTACTAATCTTACTAATTTTGAAATTCCAAAAACCCTTCCATTTGGGGAATATGCAATGTGAATTTTTCCAAAGAATGGAAGCATATGATGCTCACACATTGAATAAAATTGGATATCGCGTGCAACAACTACATCAGAGTCTTCTGAGAATTGTACGGTTAGTTCTGAATCAGAGTCATATCCCAAAAAAATTTCTTTGTACATGTTTGCAATTCTTTCAGGGGTTTCACGTAAACCTTCACGGGTTGGGTCTTCTCCAACTTCAATGATTAATTCTCTGACAAGTTTCTTTACGCGTTCTTTATCCATTTTGATGATTTCAGACGCTTTTCCTAGTATTTGAACCTAATCTGATTTTCAGGCAGGTGATAACTATGGTGCCCCAATAAATTTATGCAATTGAGGAACAACCTTGACATCAATGTAATGTGGATAAACAATATCATACAAACTCAGTAAGAGATCAAGGGTTGGCTCTGCAACACCATATGTTGGTTGAATAATAAATCCATCAATGTCGTCTTTTGATATTATATCAAAGATTTGATTTACTAGTTCTTGAAAATCATCAGGTTTAGTTTTGGAGCTTACAACTATTTTGATGTAAGTTGTTTTTTTTGCATCTACAGAGGATTTTAGACATTTCATAGTATGTCCAATTAATTTTTCATAATGTTGCGAGTCGACAAAGTCTGAGTCTTTTGTTTTGAATTCAATCTTTATAATGTCAATAAATGGCAAAACGTGATTGAATCTATCAATATCAAAGCATGAGGATTCAAGATAGGTAGGTATTTTTTTGTCTTGAATATGCTTTGCAAGAAATGCTACTGCTTGATGTTGAATGAGTGGATCACCACCTGTGAAATTTACTTTGTATGTTTGATTTTTCAAATTAGAGTCAATTAGTTGATTTGCTTCTTCAATGGAATATTCTGTTCCAGAGTCAAGTGGAAGAGATTCCTTGGTATCACAATAAAAACAAGTAAAGGGGCATCCTGCAAGTCTTATGAAAAGTGTCTTGGTACCGTAAAGAATTCCTTCACCTTCAACTGACGTAAATATCTCAAATAGTCTTACTTTCAAGTAATAATAGTAATTTTTTTCATTATTTATTCAATGAGTTTCTAATGCATTACTGGTTCTTTTGAGTAGAATAATCCAGAGATGAAAAATACTATTCCTAGAATTCCAATAGTACTTCCAACAAGTTCTATTTGATTTTGGAAATCTCCTTCCATTGGAGCCCATAACAAGGCCATCAAGGCACCAACTACAATCATTGGAATTCCCACTCCAACTGTAATTGCTTTAGATACCATGCTCAATCCTGTTTGGAAAATGTATAATAAGTTTATGATGATTTTTGTGGATTTGAAAATTATTGACGGATATTAACTACGAGTTGTTTTGCAGTAATGATGTTGTTTTGAGAATCATAGCTAATTACATAGAGTAATGCATATGAACCATTTGGAAATGGTGTAACGTTATTGATGGTTATACTATCATCGGTTGTAAATTTGACAACATTTGGTGTGCAACTAACACAACCTATTTTGTAGTTTTTAGCTGAACTATCATGATTCCAAGTTATCTCTACAGTTGCTGAATCGCCATTGTAGTTTGAAACAGATGTTCTAACAGTATCTAGGGGTTCGGCAAATGCTTCGTTTGTAGAAATGACACCTATTACTAATACCAATAGTGCTAGTAATGCTAAACTCTTCAATTCTCTTCCTCCAAATCGTTTCGTAATTTGACCATATTTAGAAGATCTTTTTTGTAAATTTCAACTACGCCTAGTCTTTCTAGTCTTTTCACTGCTCTCCACATTGTGGTTCTTGGTTGAAGGAACTTTTTTCTTAGATCACTTTCAAAGACTTGGCCATCATTTTCAGAGATAAATTTGACAATCTCTTTGTCGTCTTCTCTCATGTCTGGTCTAAGTTTGAAAATTGTTTCAGGATTTAGTGAATCTAGTTTTGTTGGTTTTGTAGTTTGGATTGTATTTGTTTGTAATTGAGGTTTTGATTGTCTCTTTTTTGCTACAATCACGGAAGCAATTGCAGCTGCTGCAATTGAACCAACTATCAAACCAATAGTAACAGAATCAAATGAGAATTCAGATGGAGTTGCAGGAACATCTGCTGGTGTACTAAAAATATAGTCAATTTGTGCAGGGCCGGTAGGAATTTCTAATTTAATTTGGGAATCTAGTTGCTCCATGTTTTCAGGCAAGATATTCATTCCCACAATAACGGAATTTTCTGGCATTAGTAAAGAGTAGTTTGTAGGAGAATCAAATGAAAATGTCCATACTCTACCTTCTTTAGAAATTAAGTCATGAATATCATAGTTAACGGTAATAGAGGAATAATCACTTGTTTGAATCACCGCCTTGTCTTCAATTACATTTCCAGATAATGTAGTTCCATCTTCTGCAATTGCAAAGAAATTATCAATTGAGGGACCAAAAAGACTAAGTTCATAGTTTGAAGAATTCACATCAATTTGAGATGAGATATGAGTAGAACCATCAGTATTGATGATTAGGTCAAGAGTTCGAGTAGTGGCAAATGAGGTCTGCAAAGGTATCGTTAGTGCTACAACTAGAAGTCCTGCAACGATCAGGGGTGCATTAACCATTGTATCGATGATACTATCAGTCCTTACAAAAAGCATTCCATCTTCTCGAAACTCTGTCCTATGAATTGGTACGATTTGTGGGTTCATTGGCTAATACCTTAGGTTCATGCTCTCCACAAGTCCCTGAAATCTCTTGAACTCCTGGAAAAACTGAAGTCCTTTTTCAGTGATTTGAAAGACTCTATTTCTGTCGTTTTTGACAGACTCGACTAAGCCTGCTTCTACCAGTTTCTCACACTTATCTAGTACTGCATAGTGAGATAGGTTGGCTTTGCGAGATATTGCAGATACAATGATTCCATCACGACCGCCATCAGCAGTAACGTTTAGGATATCACCCATGATGCCCATTTCGGACCTGTATTGTTGTTTTGACATGGTATAGTATACAATTAATTAGTTATTGAGGAACATTTTGAAACACCATAGCGGAACGCAAAGCGGAACGCCGATTTGACTTGGAAAAATGGCTAATTTTTGACAAAATCGTTGCGGGAAAGAAAATTCCTAGAAATTTTGTGTGTATTTTTTTGTTTGAAAAATTGTCATTTTCTTGTAAAAGTTTGGTTTTTTGAAAAATTGGAGAAAAATGTCTTAATTTACAAGATTTTCAAGGAATTTGGTATATAAAGAACAGAATGTTTCCTGTTCGTTCCTAATCTATCAATTTGATGTGTACTTCTTATGGTAAAACCCCAAAATAGAACTATTGGTGTTATTGCTGTTCTTTTGATGCTTGGGGCATCCCCAATAACTGTAACCTATTCGTTTGCAGATAGTACTGGAGTTTATGAGCCAAAAGCAAGTTCCAAAAAAGACGGACTAGAAGTAATTCTAACTGAAAAAGTGGTTGATGGAAAACTCCTTGTTCAGCGCTATGTCTTGCCAGATGATACTTCAAAAGACGATATGCAGAGAATGCTATCTACTGAATCATCAGAATGGGCATATGTCAATTACAAGACGTATAATGCAGGAATTACTCTCTTTGATGGAAAGGCAATTAAGGTCGGGCAAGACTTGTGGGAGATTTCAACTAATGGAATCCTAAGTCTTGAAGAAAAAGAGTTTGACCTAGAATTAAGTGGAAAATCCAATGGTTCTCATGCAGTCATGCATGGAACTACCTCAGATGAGGATCTCAACTACAAAGTCGTATTTTCTGGAAAAGTTTCAGAAAACGAGAATATCTTTGAAGTTTTCTTTAATTCTGCAGCAAATCCTGAGATGGGTCAAAATATCAGATTTCTTCAGATTGGTGCTACCAATTTTGGAAAATCAGTTGATTTTAACCAAGAGTTCAAAAACACAATTTCGGTGAGATAATTCACCAAATTTTCCTTTTTTTGAGTAAAAATCATTCACCTTGTCAGCTTTGAGATCCATAGTAACTTTTTATTCTCATTTTGAAAAGTAAATCATAAAATGTTTGATAAATTCAAGAAAGAAGAGGGTGGAGAGATGGTAGAAGAAAGACCTGAAGAAAATACTACAGAAGAGGCTCCAGAATCTACTGTTACTGAGACTTCAAGTCAGATTGGAATTGGAGAATTGATGGGAAAACGTGCCCAGCTTGAAGAAGCAATTGATTATGTCGGTTTAATGATTAAAAATCTCAAAGATAAACGAACTATGCTTGAGAAAGATATTGAGGAAGAATCAGTAGATATCAAGAATCTCAAAGAGAAATTACAAAAGGTCAGTGAATATATTGAAGAAGAAAACAGAGGAATTTCACAACTTGCTGAAAAAAGAAAGCAAGTAGAATCTGAAGCAGATGAAGTAGGCTCCATAATCAACAATTTACGAGAGAAGTTATCAGGTGTTGACAGAGTTATTGATGATGAAGGTAGCCGAGTAAGAAAGATAAAAGAATCTCGAGAGTCAGCAGAATAGTTTTATTAAAATTTTAAAAAATTTTCTAATTCAGATCATTTGGATTTTGACCCACAACACTTTGATTCTAATTTAGATAATTTATCAGATTCCTTCTGAGCTTTTTCAGCTTCTCTTTGAGCTTTCTCCTCTTCAATCTAATCCAATCTCTTCTGCATATGCAAAAGAATTTGAAGATACTCCGATAACAAATACTGTAAATGCAAATATAAAAATTATTTTCTTGTCAAACGAAATAGAGTTTTTTTATTCCCATGCCTCTCTAGAGATAGAGATAGTAAAATTGAATATAAGAAAAAGAATGTGATCAGTAGTAAGTATTATAACATATCAAACAGTTTTTTTCAAAAATTAATTTCTAGTAAAATTTAGAGGTTGTAGCAGTGGATGTACTTGCATCAGATGGAACTGATGGGAACATTTGTCCTGCAGAACTTTCTGCTACTGCTGCAGCTTCTTTGAGAATATTTTCAGATTCAGCGTTTGTGGTCTCATCCATTCCAAAGGCAGCATCACCTGAGAAACTCTCAGTCATAAATCCGCCTAGCATTTCAGCCATCTGACCAATTTCAGCCTCTGCACCTGGCATTACTTTTCCAAGTGAGGATTTGAGATTCTTCATTAGACCCATAGTTGGCATGATAGCAACTACAGTATCTCCAAGATCACTAAATGTTGTTAATCTTAATTCAATTTGCTCTAATGCAATTCTTGCACCGCTCATAATTTTGATAACTTTTCTAATTTCTGCAAGCTCATTTCCTAAAACTTTGCTTGTCTGAGTATCATGTTTTTGTGTTGCCTCTACAATTCTTGCAAATAGTTTTCCATCGCGCTCTTGTAAGCTAGAAAGCATAGTATCTAATTTTTGAATTTGTAATCGTAATTTTTTGACTCCTTCTTGAACTCTTGGTTTTAGTGCACCTTTTGGCTTTACAACATCATTGATTTTTTCACCAATGCTAGGAGTTGGAGGTTTGGTCCACTTTTTACTCAAATTAGCCATGGTTTTGCTTTAGAAAAACGTACTTAATTTCAAGTGTTAAGAATGATTCACAGCATGTGTAACTTCACTAACAAAGGTAAAAAAACTAGCCCAAAAATCTATTTACTGTTTTTCGTGGCATAAATCATGAGTGCGTCTTTTGGTTTTGATTTGCCCAATAATTCCAAGGAACTTACAGACAAGGAATATGTGAATCTAGTAAATCGAATAAGAGGTAATTTTCTTAGCTATGTTTCAGTATTGGATTCAACTCTTACAGTGATTATTTCAGATCTGTTTCTAAGAGACAAAAATGATTTTGCCTTATGGGCAAAAACTGTTTTTGATGAAGATAGAACAGCATCATTTGGAACAAAGATAGTTTGGATTTCAAGAATCATGAAAAACCACGAAGATTTCAAAAAAGAGATTGATGAGAAAACAAGAGTAAAGATTCAACAAAAGCTAAATGAAATTAGAGAGATTAGAAATGATTTTGCACATAATTTTGCACATAACAAAAATGTAGAACCTGAAAATGTAAAAAACAGAATTATCAAGCTATATGATTTTGAAGAAGGAACAACTACTCCAAGATTATTCAAGATGCAAGAAATTATGGATTTGATAAATGATCCATGGATTTTAGAACATCTTGAAAAATTAGAAATGCTAACAAAAAAGATAAGAGAAAATTAGAAATTTATTTTTATAATGGAATGTAGGCTTTATTTTAGTGAATAAAAAAATAGTAATCATTCCCATAGTTATAATTATTGGAATTTTTATAATGAATTTTTTATCAGAAGAATCTGATGAGAAAAATAATGTTGTTTTTCATGTAACATTGGCAGATCCTAATTTGTATATTGATGGAGTTTATTCAGATACATTTGAGATTGCTAGTGGGGAATATTCATTTAGATTTGTTCCAAATGGCAGTAGCCCAGAAATTTTATCCATTTCACTAAATGGTGAAAAGATAGATTTTTCAGAAGATTTCAAATTACAGAGCACGTTACATGAGACAGGGATTTCACAGTATTTTACATGGGAGTATATTGGGCAAAAAGAAATTTCTATTTCAGAGAATCAGCAGATTATAATCACTATTAATCCAAATGGAAATGTGATGGGTTCAGTATCAGTTGATATTTTACAAAATTAGAAGAGGCGTAATCCCCTTCATTGCAGAACAATGAGAGATTCCCTCTCTATGTCAAACGGCTATTGCGTTTGATTGCCTATGTAGTTCTGCGGGGTTACGCGATTTTAGTCGATAGGAATTATATCCTTCGGCATTATTTATTATAGGAACTTCAAGTATTTAATACTTAATCTTATAAATTATAAATAATTCTTTATTTTTTGAAAAATTTTATTCCTATTTATTAAAAATCGATCTATAAATTACGAATTTTTATTCTAAAACTATTGAGCTTATCAGGAAAGGTTGCCCTAGTAACAGGTGGTAGTAGAGGAATTGGATTTGCTACTGCTAAAATTTTATCAGATAATGGAGCTAGTGTAGCAATTACAGGAAAAGATCCAGACCGATTAGAAGAGTCAGCTACTAAGATTTCTAATTCATTTGCAATTGTTGCGGATATAAGGAATTCAGATCAGGTAAAAAATGCAATAGAAAAAACTATTGAAAAATTTGGTAGACTAGATATTCTTGTAAATAATGCAGGAATTTTTCCAAGAATAAAACAACTACATGAGATTGAAGAAGATGAATGGGATGAAGTTTTAGATGTAAATCTTACAGGACAGTTCAGAGTCACAAAAGAGGCAATTCCTCATTTACAAAAAACATCAGGTTCAATAATCAATATCTCATCAGATGCAGGCTTAAAGGCATATCAAGGATTTAATGCTGATGCATATTCTGCAACAAAGGCTGCATTAATTGTACTTACAAAATGTTGGGCCCTTGAATATTCAAAAGATAAGATTAGAGTAAACTGTATCTGTCCAGGAGTGGTAGATACTGATATGACAAAACCGTTTGTAAAAACCCAAAAAGATAGAGATTTCATGGATGCAGAGCATCCACTAGGCAGAATGGGAAAACCTGAAGAAGTGGCAAAAGCTGTACTCTATTTTGCCTCAGATGATGCATCTTGGACTACAGGAGCAATTCTTGCAGTAGATGGAGGGGAATCTACAAAATAAATTCACATGAATTTAATATCACCCAAAGAAGATGAATTATGATGAAGAGTAGAAAAGCAAAAGCAAAACTGATTATATTGTTAGGAGTTATTTGGGTAATTGTTTCCTTACCACTTCCATGGATTGTAAATAATCCACTAGTTTCAGAATCTCAGTTTTTCACAATTCTTGGAATTATCGGTATTGTTTCTATTCCATTTATTGCACTTGGAGTAGTATGGACACTAAAACCAGAACTTACAACCTAGGTATAGATTTTGAACGATATTCCAATCTCAGAAAAGATTCCTGAATTAGATATTGCAATCAAGGCAGCTCAAGAGGCAGGAGATGCAATTTTGGAGATTTACAAAGGTGAATTTGAAGAATTCATCAAAAAAGATGATTCTCCAATTACAGAGGCAGACCTAAAGAGCAATGAGATCATCAAAAAAATTCTTTCTCAAACAAAGCATAAAATTTTATCTGAAGAGGACAATGATGATCAGAGTAGATTATCTGAAGAAATAATTTGGATAGTGGATCCATTGGATGGTACTTCAGATTTTATTGATAAAACAGGTGAATTTACTGTAATGATTGCACTTGTAAAAAATAAAAAACCAATTCTTGGTGTAATAGGTTGGCCCACTGAAAAAACATTATTTGTGGCACAACAAGGAAATGGTGCATTTCGATATTCAAATGGAGAATGGAAAAAAATCTCAGTAACTTCGATAGAGGAAATCCCAAAATGCAGAACTATAGGTTCAAGACATCATTTATCAGACAAAGAAAAGGCATTTATCAAAAAATTAGGAATTGATGATTTTACTAGCATAGGTAGCTCATTAAAAGTTGGAAAAATTGCATCAGGTGAGGCTGAAGCATACATCACAACTACAGATAAAATGAAAGAATGGGATTCAGCAGCATCATATTGTATAATTTCAGAGGCAGGTGGAAAAATGACAGACATGTTAGGAAACGACATCACATACAACAACAAAGAAGTACATCATCAAAATGGAATTCTAGTTACAAATGGAATTATTCATCAAACAATAGTTGATGAATTTAAAAAATTAGAGTAGATTTCTTGATTTAAGAAATTCCTTTACTTTGTTTGCGCTATCAGCAAGTGATTCATTTTCTGTATCAACTATGAGATCAGCTTTTTCAGGAGCTTCATAAGGATCGTCAATTCCTGTAAATCCTTTGATTTCTCCTTTTCGTGCTTTAGCATACATGCCTTTGACGTCTCTTTCTTCACACTTTTCTAATGAACATTTGACATAGCATTCTGCAAACTGATCACCTGCATCAATAATCTTTCTGGCATTTTCTCTGTTTTCAAGATATGGTGAAACTAAAGATACTGCACTTGGAACACCATGTTTTAACAATAGTTTTGCCAAGTGAGCAACTTTTTTGTTGTGCTCATCACGCCCTGCTTTTGAAAAATCTTTTGGAGAAAACCATTCTCTTAATTCATCTCCGTCAAGCATTGCCAAATTTGGAATATCTTTTTGCAAGTCTTTTACGATGGTAGTCTTTCCAGAACATGGAAGACCAGTCATCCAAAGTACAAAAGGCTTCATGAGAGAAAAACTTCAAGTAGCCCATAAAGAGCTTACGTTAGTTTTTGAACCAAGGTTGATTCTCCAAAAAATCAATTTCTTTAATCATATCCTCAACCTTCTTGACAACTGCAAATATTGATCTGTATTGCTCATACATGTCTGTTTCTTCTTCTTTTGATAATACATTAGCTTCTGCATCATCAAAAAATTTATTTTCTTTATTTAGATGATCGTTTAGAAATATTGCATATGTTTTAAGATATCTAGAAACAGGTTCTCTTGCATCTTGTCCTGCTTTCCATCGTTTTAGATGATGATGAATTTTTCTTGCAACATTTCTTCCAAACTCATGTTCAACTAGAAATTTATGAATTTCATCTTTTAGAGAATCATAGCTTGCAACACATGGAAAATAGGAGTCCTCTTCTCTAGAGTGGTGAATTGTATCTACAAATTCAGATATGATGATAGTAATCTTTGTAAGATCAGAAAGCGGAATATCAGCTCCATCTTTTAATTCTTCAGCACATTTGAAAACAATTTTTTCAAGACGTCGTACCTGTACATGATCTGCTCTAAGTTCATTTGTAGCACTCATTCAAGAAAAGATTGTTTAGGTTGATTTAATGTGTATCTAAAATCACTACAAAGCCTAAAATGATAAACCCAATCTAGTTTAATTTTTATCCCAAGATATCGAGATGCAATCAGAATTGAATCCCATAGTATTATCTATCTTAAATTTGATTAGAGGACAATTTGGAGAAAATCCATTGGCTAATTTGGATTCAAGTTTTATTTTAGAAAAATTTACAGAATTACAAAGTTCGGTTGAAATAATATCTATTCAAGATGATGGAATTATTGCTCCAGCTCATGTAATTTTGCTTGCCGCAGGTGTTGTCATATTTCTTGGAGTTGCAGGTGAGGCATTTTTTAAGAAAACCGGAATTCCCGATGTTGCATTCTTAATGATTCTAGGAGTAATAATAGGACCAGTTTTAGGTTTGATTCAACCTGAGGCCGTAATTCAAGTGGTGCCATACTTTGCAGCACTTGCATTGATAATTATCATGTTTGATGGTGGTTTGAATTTAGATATCAAACATGTCATAAAGACTGCTCATTTTTCATCTACTCTAGCTATTCTCGGATTTATTTTATCTGTTGCAGTAATAGCAATTGCAGCTCATTATGCATTAGGGTGGTTATGGTTGGAAAGTATTTTGTTGGGTTCAATTGTAGGTGGAAGTAGTTCTGCAATTGTTTTTGGATTAGTTAGAAATGTCAAGATATCTGAAGAAGCAAAATCAATGCTAAGTTTTGAGTCGGCTCTGACTGATATTTTGGCTACAATTATTGCATTCATTTTATTTGAAGCAGTACTTGCAGGAACCTTTGATCTTCAAACATTACAAGAGACTATTGGAAGAGCAGTTGTTGTAGGTCTAATTCTAGGATTTGGTGTTGGAATTCCTTGGATGTATGTATCAACAAAGCTTGGAAATGCTCAACACGCATACATGCTCACATTGGGAATTTTGTTTGTCTTGTTCTTTTTGGCAAACTCATTTGGTGAATCAGGTGCTTTGACTGCACTAGTATTTGGATTAATGCTTGGAAATAAGAATCACCTTTCACGAATACTGAAGTTTAAGCTACCAAGAATTGAGATGGATGATCCAACTCACAACCAACTCACGTTTTTGGTAAGAGCATTTTTCTTTGTATTTGTTGGATTAATGGCTAGTTTTGGACAAATAGAATATGTTGTGTTTGGAATATTAATTACAATTGTAGTTTTCTTTGGAAGAGCAATTGTTGCAAAAGTGACATTAACAAAAAGATTCTCCAGATTGGATAGAGCTGTTACAAATTCTATGATTCCAAGAGGATTGGCTGCAGCAGTACTTGCCACATACCCAATAACTATGGGTCTCTCAAATGCAGAAGCATACCCACAGATTATTTTCTTTATCATTTTATCATCTGTAATTATTACAACAATTGGAATGGGAAGAGCAAAAAACATCCCCCCTCCAGAATCTAAAGAAGGGGGATTTGTAAAGCCACCTGAAGATTCTGATGAGGGTGTATCTTTAGATGAATCAGCAAAGATTGAAGATTTGGGGGATGAATCAAATGAAGGCGGATTTGTAAAAAAATCTAATTCTCAAGAATAACTATGCAGAACTATCAGTTTTAGAAATTATAGTTCTAATGATTCTTTGAGACCCTTGTACCTGTTTCTGATAGTAACTTCAGTCACGTTTGCAGCCTCTGCAATATCTCTTTGAGTTTTATCCTCGCCATTTTTGACACAAGACAAGTATAATGCGGCAGCTGCTAATCCCATTGGATCTTTTCCTGCTGAAACTTCGTTTTCTTGAGCTTTTTTGAGTACTTTGACTGCATATCTTTTTGTTTTTTCTGCAATTCCAATTCTACTTGCAATTCTTGCAACACATTGAATTGAATCAGTTACTGGCATTTTCAAGTCAAGTTCTTTAACAAGCAATCTATAGCATCTTGCAATATCTTTTCTTTTGATGTTTGCTGCTTGTTCAACATCTTTTAGATTTCTTGGTGTTTCTGTATCACGACATGCAGCATATAGTGCTGATGCCATCAAAGCTGAAATCGAACGTCCCCTAACTAGTCCTTTGTCTAGTGCTTTTCTGTAAATATAAGCTGCCTTTTCAATTACAGCATCTGAAATTGCTAATTTGTCTTTTAGCCTGTTTAATTCGCTAAATGCCTGTCTAAAGTTTCTATCAACGGGTTCATGAACCTGACTTCTACTATCCCAAGTTCTTAATCGCTCAATGGTACTTTTCATAGATGCTGTAAGTGGTCTTCCAGAAGCATCTTTGTTTACTGGATTAATTATTGTAGCAAGACCCATGTCATGCATAGTCAATGAGGTAGGAGCTCCTGCTCTTGCTCTATCACCATGTTCATCTTGTGTAAAGGATCTCCATTCAGGACCTGCTTCTTGTAATTTCTCAGTGATTACAAATCCACATTTAGAGCAAAACATCTCTCCGGATTCATTATCAGTAACTAGTTTTCCCTGTGCACATCGTGGACAGAGTTCTTTTGTTTTACTTACCATGATTATTTCTAGAATCCTCCGTTGGTTGGTATTTATGAATCAACAAGTTTTTTGCAAAAATTTTGAGCCTAATAATAACACAGAATAGGGATTATGGAGTTATTTTAGGTAGGAAATGAAGACAATTTGGGCTATCCCTCTACTAATTGGAGTCTTTGTGCTAATTCCAAATGTTCATGCAGAAACTCTAGTTCAAAATCTCGAAGGTGGGATGGATATTGAGATTACACATCCTGATGAAATTGTGTTAGGACGAGAAGGGATTATCTCTATTTTAGTAAAAAATAACGGATGGGAAGAAAAACAAGATATTTCATTTCAGTTCTTGGTATCAGAGATTCCAGGATTGGGAGTAGATCCAAAAAATGTTAGAATTGATAAATTAGCTGAGGGTGGATCATATGGAGAAAATGTCAATCTAAAAATAACAAATGATGCTAGTCCAGGAATTCATTTTCTTAATATAAAATATTCTCAAGTTCTTGTTTCAAATAATGAAACACCACAAAAACCATTCTTTCATGACATTGCAATTCCAATTATAATAAAAGAAGATCCAAATGTAAAAATTCATACAAAGACTCCTGAATCAATTTTTGCAAATGCAGAATTTCCTATTGATGTCGAAGTAATATCTGAAGATATTGATATTACAAATGTAAAAATCAAAATTATTCCACCCAAAGATATCGAGTTTAGAGGAGAAACATTACATTCCTTTTCTAAAATACAAAAAAATACACCTATAGGAATAACATCACGAATTATCACACCAACTGAAGAAGTAAACACGGAATACAAGATTCCGTTTGAAATTATTGTGCAATATACAGATGATGTTGGAGAACAAAAAGAAGATTCACAAACTGTTTCAATAGTTCTACGGCCTAGAACATTTATGGAATTGACAACTGATGGTGGTATATGGATTGGAGATTTTTTTATTGCGCCCTATGTTAGTCTTGGAACAATTATAGGAATTCCGGCAGGCACTATCCTATCACTATTAGTAAGAAGAAGGACATCACCAAAAAAACGTTCAAGAAAGAAAAAAGTCTAAGACTCTAGTTTTTCTTTTATTAATTGAATATATTTTTGACTATATTTTGTAAATAATTGAATTTTAAGTTGTGATAAAGCCATAGCGCCAGGTCTGCTATTTACATGGGCCTCTGCAGCTTTTTGTTGCTCTAGTAGTTTTTCAAGATTTTCTTTTGATTGTGATTCTAGTTTAGATTGTAAGGTTGCAAGTTCATTTTCTAAATTTTTTTGTGTATCAGGGATTGCAGGTGGTTCAGCACCAATGATTTCTTTTGTTGTGATACTTCCAAATACTTTTTCATCTAAATAATGCAACAGCCAAAAATGGATTACTAGTATTATAAATTTAATTTGAAAGAAATTCAAAAACTGTGTTGCAGTGCAATCAAACCTTTTATTTTTGAATAATTTTAGATTTCATTGATGACATATTGTATTGGTAAATGCAAAGAGTACAAAGCCCTAAAACCATCTCAAATTGGAAGATATGCTGCAGGGCAAAAAAGATGTAATTATTGTGAAGTGTTTGTAGAATATGATGGATTGGCGTGTCCATGTTGCAATAGACAATTAAGGTGTTTACCTAGAAGTAGAAAAGGAAAAGAAAAGTATCTATCTCAAATTGTTTTAAAAAAACAACTACTGAATTGAGATTGTTTTCTTTTTTTGTGGATTTAGATTTTGGTAGTGTTATATCTAAAACCCCATCACTAAGATCTACTTATAAGAAATCAATACTAGTAAAATTATGGCAATACCTTCAGATATAGAAGAATTTGTTGAAAAGCACATCAAGTTAATGATATCTCAGACAGAGTCATATTTGCCATTTATCAAAGTTGCATTTCCATACTCAAATAATATTGCAGATGGAGTATACAATTTAATCATTGGAAGTGCTTTGTCTGTATTTGTCAATCAATATGCAATGAGAATGAAAAATCCAACTGTAGAAGATTTTTCAGATTTTGGAAAGATTGCATTAAAGTATAGAGATCAAATTGATCATTTTTTTGCATAACTATGACAATTCGCCTAGAAAATGAACAGTATCATTTGTAACAATTACAGTTCGATCTTTTGGGACATGAAATAGTTTTTTTGAACCATTGGATTGGACAATTAATTTTGAAAATGGATCTTTGAGTGATTTGTACAGTATACCTTTATCGCCTAGTGATTGTGACCAATGAGTACCTTGAACAAATGAAATTGTTTGAAATTTTACGACTTGATATGAGTAAACCATTACTAATCAATTAGAGATTATTGCACTCATTAATGATTTTCCTCCAATTAGTGCTCCAATAGATAATCCAATATTGGCAACAATATTGGCTGCAAGTGTTCCATACTGATTATTTTCTAATAAATTAGTAGAATCAAGCGCAAATGAGGACATTGTTGTAAGAGAACCACAAAATCCTATTGCCGCAAAAAGAGAATATCTTCCATCAAGATTCCATTGTTGTGAAACAACAATAAACGCACCAAGAATAAATGCGCCAATCACATTTACTATCAAAACGTTTAGTGGTAATGTATTGAAAATCAAAGGAGATTCTGTAATTTTGTATCTTAGAAATGCGCCAAGAACAGAACCTGCTGCAAGGAAGATAAACTCTAATCCTTCATATCTGAATCAAAATACCAGACATTATTAGTGCTATTTGAGACATTTTAGGTTCAAAACGCCTAATTTCGTTTTGGTGTGGAATACATGTCTATAGTTTTTATAGGTTCAATATTTGTCCCAGACTGAATGACCCTCAAACTAAGATGCGAAGACTATGGTTTTGAATGTCAATATGAAATTGATGAAGAAAAATCTGTCAGCACAATTGAGAAACTAAGAAATCATTTTGAAGAAGAACACGGAATCGATTATACTGTAGAAGCAGTTACACAAATGATTCAAAATCGTGGCCATTCTTTAGAATCAATTAGAAAATAATTTTTAAAATAATTTCTTTTTCATTTTTAACATTTAATACAATGTATGATGTATAACTTTCAGGAAGTTATTTTTCTAAAAAGATTAGGAATTTTTGGTTTGCAAAGTTTAGTTTTGATTACAAATTTTCCTATAACACTTTGTTTTTATTTTATGTTGACCAATAATAGGCAACAGTGGTAGAAAATTATTCAAATGATTATGATGTCAAGTGTAAACTAGACGCTTGCAAAACCTACCCTGCAATAACAGATTCTGAAAGAGGAGAAATTGTTTGTGGGGGTTGCGGTCTTATCCTAGTGCAAAACTTAGCTGACGCATCATATGAAAACAACGGTTACACTCAGGAAGACTTTATGAAGCAAACGAGAACAGGTCCTGCAACATCACTAACGATGTTTGATAAAGGACTATCAACTATAATTGGAAACAACAAAGATTCTTCAGGAAATGCATTATCAAGTAAAACAAAATATGAATTCAATAGACTCCGAACATGGGATCAAAGGAGCAAATCAAGAAAAACTGCTACTTTGAGCAAGGCATTTACTTTGCTTCATTCAATGAAGACAAAGTTGGGAATACCAGACAATGTTGTGGAGAGTGCTGCCTATATTTACAGAAAAACAGTTAGTGCAAAATTAACACGAGGTAGAACAATGACATCATTGATTTCAGCCTCTTTGTATGCAGCATGTAGAGAAAACAATATTCCACGAACATTAGACGACATTGCAGATGCTGGTAATGTAGAAAGAAGAATACTTTCCCGAGATTTGAGAACCATAATCAAAAGGCTTGGATTGAATCTTAATCAGTATGACACATCCTCATTTATCTCAAAAATTTCAAACAACATGAATTTGAAAGAAAAGACCAAACGAGGAGCGTTTGAAATACTAAAGCGCTGTGAGGAAAAAAAGATCACTGCTGGAAAGCATCCAGTTGCACAGGCTGCTGCATCATTATACATCTCATGTATAATTAATGGTGAGAAAATCAGTCAGAAAAAATTCTCATTAGAGGCAGGAGTAAGTGATGTTACAATACGAAACAGAGCTATGTTGATTAAGAAAACATTAAAGCTTGATGAGTAAAAAGTCCAAAATATCCTACATGTTAATTGTAGGAGAAATTATTTTTTCATAAAATACTTCTTTTAGTTGATTTACTAAATCCATGATTACACGAAGTTGTTCCATTGTAATTTCTTTTAGACTCTTTATCTTTTCTTGTAATTCAGATATTTGGGCTTGCAAACCCGATTTTTCATTCTTTAGAGTAGAGATCTGGCCTTGAAGATTCTTGTTTTGTTGTTTGAGTTTTTCATTTTCTTCAGTTAGCCTTTGAATTTTTTCTGATTCAGTTTCTTCAGGAAATGGATTAGGGGCAGGTTCTGGTTCTGGTAGCGGTATTGGTTTGGGTTCTGGTGAAGGTCCAGGAATTTCTGGAGGTTCTGGTTCTTGCTCAGTTTCAGCTGCAAACAGTGGTTGCATGCCAAATGACATTACTATAACAGATAATCCAAACACAAAACTAATTTTCATTTTTTATCCCAAAAAGATTAAAGTAATTTTGTATATGAATATGATTATTCATTGTTAATAATGAAAAAGAAGGTTACTTGTAGAAATCAGGCTCTTGATCTCTTTTTTGTTTTGGGAGATCATCCATTACGGCTTGAACCACTTCGTTGTGATTGTATGTTAAGTGTCTAAGAAATTTTGCAGATTCATCTGCCCTAGTTTTTTCATCAGCAAATAACATCTCGGGACTGCTTAGCTCTGCCATCATGGTATTACATTCTTGGCATGGGTCAAAATCAAGATACAGTTTCATGTTTTTTCTCATTTTCTTTAGTATTTAGACTATTTTATGGAAGTAGTGGGTGAGCCTCTTTCTTTTGAGGCTTTACTTTATCGATTGCGTCAATTAGTTCTTGCTGAGATATCTTGATATCTTTTACATTTTGTGTGTTTCCGCTAACATATTTCTTAAGTGCTGTAATTGCTGCTCTATTTGCAACTGCTGCAATCTCTGCACCACTGAATCCATCTGTCAACTCTACAAGTTTTGCAATGTTTACATCACTTGCAAGAGGCTTCTTTTTGGTATGAATTTCAAAGATATGTCGTCTTCCTTTAGAATCAGGATTTGGAACTTCAATGATTCTGTCAAATCTTCCAGGTCTAAGTAGGGCTTCATCTACAATATCTAACCGATTTGTTGCACCAATTATCAATACGTTATGTAGTTCTTCAAGACCATCAATCTCAGTTAGAATTTGAGACACCACACTTTCTGTTACATGTGATTCAGAACCGCCGCTACCTCTTCGTGGTACAAGTGCATCAACTTCATCTAAGAAAATTATACATGGTGCAGCTTGTCGTGCTTTTCTGAAAATCTCTCTGACTCCTTTTTCGGATTCACCTACCCATTTTGAAAGCAATTCAGGTCCCTTTATGCTGATAAAGTTAGACTCGGTCATTTTTGCAAGTGCTTTTGCAATCAATGTCTTACCAGTTCCAGGTGGACCATGGAGTAAGATTCCTTTTGGTGTTTCAACATCAACATAGTCAAATGCTTCTTTGTGTTTAATTGGCCATTCAATTGCTTCACGCAATTCTTCTTTTAGTTCATCAAGACCACCAACATCATCCCAACCAACATCAGGAATTTGCACTTGGACTTCGCGTAGTGCACTAGGTCTTACCTCTTTTAGTGCGTCCCTAAAGTCCTCACTTGTAATCTGAATCTTTTGAAGAAGTTCTGATGAGATTTTTTCTTCATCAAGATCAATTTCAGGAAGAATTCTGCGAAGTGATCTCATGGCAGCTTCTTTGGATAATACTTCTAAATCAGCTCCAACAAATCCATGTGTCGTCTTTGAAATTTGTTTTAGATCAACTTTTTCATCAATTGGCATTCCACGTGTATGTATGGATAGAATTTCAAATCTTCCTTCATCATCAGGAATTCCAATTTCAATTTCTCTATCAAATCTACCTGGCCTTCTAAGAGCTGGATCAATAGAGTCTGGTCTGTTTGTAGCTGCAATCACCACCACTTTACCTCTAGATTTCATTCCATCCATCAGTGTCAATAATTGAGAAACAATTCTCTTTTCAACTTCTCCAGAGACTTCATCTCGTTTTGGGGCAATAGAGTCTATTTCATCAATGAATACAATACTTGGAGAATTTTCTTCAGCTTGCTTGAAAATTTCTCTAATTTTTTCTTCACTTTCTCCATAATATTTGCCCATGATTTCAGGACCACTTAGAGAGATAAAGTGGGCATTAGTTTCTCCTGCTACTGCTTTTGCAAGAAGGGTTTTTCCAGTACCAGGTGGACCATATAGTAGGACTCCTTTTGGCGCTTCTACACCTATTTTATCAAATAGTTCAGGATGTCTCATAGGTAGTTCAATCATCTCACGAATTTTTTGTACTTCATTTTTGAGACCACCTAATTCATCATAGGTTATTCTTGGAACAGATGCATCAACTGCCTTTGTCATTGTTCCAAGCTTGAATGCAGTGCTTTCAGTAACAATTACTGGTTTTGATGGCTTTGTGCTAGTTACAATAAATTGAACTCGTCCACCCATCTGCGTATTAAGAGATAGTGTATCTCCAGTTGTAAAAACGTGATTAAGATAATTATAAGTCATATACTCTTGTAGTCCTTCGGCTGAAATTTTTTCAGTAGGAGATAAAACAATTTGTTCTGCATTTGCAGCTGAAACTGATTTTAATGAGATTTTATCACCAATACCTGCACCAATATTTTGCCTTGTCATTCCATCAATTTTGATAATTCCAGTTCCATAATCTTCAGGATTTCCTGGCCAAAGTTTTACATGTGTTTTTTTATTATATGTTAATTCTAAGATTTGTCCAGTATTCCAATTTTGATCTTCAATAATTTTCGGATCAACTATGGCTCTTCCTCTACCAACATGTTGTTGTGGAATTTCATCAACTTTTAAAATAATTTCACTCATTTTCTCACCTCAAAAATTTTTGGGGGGTTTATTCAACCTCCACCTTTTTACCCGTAGGTTTTTCTTCAACTAATTTGAAGACTAGTTGTAGAATTCCGTTTTTGTAGGAAGCCTTTGCAGAATTCTCATCAACTTTGTGTTGTAGTGGAACTTTTGCATGATATTTCTTATCACCATGTTCTGCAGAAAGATCTACAACCTTGTTGTCAACAACAATTTTGACATCAGTCTTTTCAACTCCTGGCATCTCAGCTATGAGTTTTACGACTTTGTCTTTTTCATCAACAATTGTGTCAACGATTGGTTCTCGTGCATCAGAAGTTGGAAGTTGGCCTGGTTTGACATTTCCATATTCCTTTACAATTGGTTTCCCATCTGGACCTACGGTCATGGTGTAACCATAGTAAAATGGACCCGATTCAGAACCATTTCTATTGAATTCCTCAAAAATGTCATCCGTATCAAAAAAAGATCTTGACATTTTTTTGAAGATTCTATCAATTTCGCTATCAAAGAACATTGTCATATTCACCTATAATATGTAATGTATATGACATTATATAAAGATTATTGATATTTCTTTGATTTCTTACATAATGCTATTATAACTGACATTATATAATAATCTTAATGAGAGTTGCCAGTATGTCTGTGCCTGAAGTAGTCAGAGAGATAATCACTAGAAATCGTTCAATTTATGATTGTATGAAGATGGATTTGATAAATTACACAGCATTAGCAGTAAAGATCCAACCAGAGATAGAAAGAATTCTTGGAAATCGTGTTAACCTCAATACAATTGTTGTAGCAATTAAGAGATATGCAGATTCATTTGAAGTTAAAGAAGAGGTAAAGGAAGAGTCGGTTTTGAAGAATGCTAGATTGGCATTAACTGATGGAATAATGGATATTAAATTTTCAATTAAAGATTCTAATCAAATGGATCCAATGGTGATTTTGGATAAATTCTCAAAGATTACTAATAATTATGAATTTTTTAGAATGTCTGACTCCTTTAGGTTTCTCACAGAAGATATGGAAGACATTAGGCAAATTTTTGATAATGTTTCAGATAGAGAAAATGTGTTCAGTACAGGTCTTGCAAAAATTAAGATCACAATACCAAATTCACAGAATCAGTCAGATGTGGTTTCTTATGTCGCAGAAGTTTTACATGCAAATGGCATCGAACTAGTTAATGCTTTTTTCAGCCAGGATAACATCATAATTATTCTGAATGAAAAAGACGCATCAAGGGCATATGAGATTTTACATTCAGATATTATGAGGGCCTAATAACAGGTACGCACTCATATTTTATGAGAAATAAACTCATAGGATATATTCAGTATTTTTATGGGTAAAGCAAATGGCCCGAAATAAGAAGAAAATTGTTATTCTAGGAGGGGGTTTTGCAGGCTTGCAATGTACTAGGCAATTAGAGGAATATTTCAAAAATGAGTCAGAAATTGAGATTGTTTTAGTAAGTGAAGATAATTTTCTTTTGTTTACTCCAATGCTGCCCCAAGTAGCATCTGGAATGATTGAAACTAGACATATTGTAATGCCAATTAGAACAATTACAAAAAAAGCAATTTTCTATGAAGGCAGAGTCAAAAATATTGATCCCTATGGGAAGATTGTAAATTTGTGGGGAAGTGGAAATAAGAGAGGCATTTCACTTCATTATGATTTTCTTGTTGTAGCATTAGGAAGTGAAACCAACTTTTTTGGAATGAGTGATCTTGAGAAAAATGCCTACCAGATGAAGACGCTCAATGATGCAGTCATGGTTAGAAATAGAATGATAGACATGTTGGAGCAGGCAGAAAATGAAACTAATCCAATTCTAAAACATAGTCTTCTAACATTTGTTGTTGTTGGAGGGGGGTTTGCAGGGATAGAGACAGCAGGAGAAATAATGGATCTTTTGTTAGATGTTAGAAAATATTACCCAAATATCAAAAAAGAAGATATTCGAGTTGTTGTGTTAGAGGCATTACCAAACATTTTACCTGGTTTTTCTGAAAGCCTTGCAAAATTTGCACAAGAAAAACTAACAGAACATGGAATTGAAATAAAGTTGCAAACAGCTGTTACTAGTTTTAATGGTGATGAAGTCATGATAAAGAGGTTAGATGTTGATAAAGATGCAGTAGATGATTCGATCGTAAGTTCAATTCAATCAAAGACTGTAATATGGACTGCAGGTGTTACACCGGTTAATACTATCAAAAGATCATTATTCAAAACAGACAAAGGAAAAATTATCATTGATAAGAATTTGGAAGTAAATGATTTTCCAGGTGTTTTTGCAATTGGGGATTGTGCATTATTTATGGACCCTAACACTCAAAGACCATTTGCACCAACTGCACAAATTGCAGAAGCTCAGGCAAAGATTGCAGCAAAAAATCTTTATGCCCTGATAAGAAATAAGGAAAAAACAGAATTCTTGTATAAATCAAAAGGCCAGATGGCAATTATTGGAAAGAGAACAGGTATTGCATCATTTTTAGGGATGAATATTCACGGTATCTTTGCATGGTTCCTTTGGAGAAACATTTACCTCTCCAAAATTCCAACATGGGATAAACGATTTAGAGTATTTTTAGACTGGACAGCTGATGCAATTTTTGATAGAGATATTTCTAGACTAAAATTCATGAGACGTGAGCCAGAAAAAGAATACAAAGTACTTGATGAAGTCGATGATGTTTGGTAGTTAGTTTAATTTTCTAATTTTATAGATGATTATTGCAGGTGCAGCAAAATACATTCCAATATTCATTAGAATAATGCTTACACCATAAGAGATCATTTCTTGTTCAGAATTAATTTCAACATAATTTAGTAGTGAAAGAGTAGACAACATCGGAGTGATTGATAATTTTACAATTTCTTTGAATAGTGGGGATTCACGCTCTAAATCAGATATCATAGGAGAAAATGAATAGTACAGTTGGTTAAATCCACTCATAAATGTAGTTCCTGACTCTGTTGCAAGAATAGTGTTATCTCTAAGTTCTCTTAGTTTTTGAACCTGTGGCGCCATTTCAGAACCAAATGTAGCAGTTGCAATTAGACACCCACCATTTTCATCAGATCCATTAGTTGGGGATTCCTCAGATAATTTTTTAAAAGAATTTATTGTTTCATCAAATCTTTCAAGTTGAGAATCAAAATCATCTATTCCATTACTATATGAAAAAGTGTAATAATCATCTGAATCATAAATCATCACTTCCTTAAATTTTACATTGTAAGTTTGATTGTTAGCAGAAAAGATCCCTTCTGCATTAATTACATATGCATCATTTCCATTAATTGTAGTTTGTTCCTTTGAGATTAGATTCAATTGTCCCGTTTCAATAACTTGGGTTAATTGTTCAATTTTTTCAGAAATTAGATCATCCATACTTTTTTGATTAGTAGGGATAATTGTAAGAGAAAAGACAGGGTTCATTTCTCCAATTTTAGGCCCTACTGCAACAAAATCAGGTGAGTTTTCTTGTGTTTTTTCTGGTTGTTGTAAGAGCCAGCCTTCAGGCATATTAAACGTAATATCATACTCTTCACTTTCAAATTGTTGGTTTCCAGTAGGTGGTAAAACACTAGTTTGTATTCGCTCAGGCTCTGTTAATTCAAGTATATCAGGAATTTCAGAACGTGGCACAACTGAAACTTTGGTAATTCTAACTTGTTCTGGATTTAGAGGAATGTCTTTATCCCCAGTAGGAACAGATGCAATTTTATCAAGTGTTTCAAAGCTTTCCTCAGTTACAATTCTTCCAAATACACTATATTGTTCATCAAGAAAATTAGAATCTTGATGAACTATAAAAAACTGTGAGCCTCCACTATTTGGATCAGCAGATCTTGCCATAGAAACAATTCCACGATTATGTTTTATTGTGTTAAATTCAGCATCCAATCTTTCTTCTGGACCGCCAGTTCCCCATGTACTTGGATCACCATCAATAGTATTTGGATCACCACCTTGAATCATAAATCCTGGAATTATTCTATGAAAAAGTGTATTGTCATAAAATCCTCCTTGAGCTAATTTAATGAAATTTTGTACATGATTCGGAGCATCGTTTGGGAAAAATCCTATTACAATTTTTCCAAGTTCAGTTTCAATAACTACTACTGGATCCATTATTTGTATATGATTAAGTTCGATTTGAGCCCAACCTTGAGTTCCAAATCCAATAAAAAATAATGAAATAGTTATTGTAAGAAATATCTTATTCAATATTTTTTGTCTAGGTGCCTTACTTAAAAGCCAATTGTATTAGTTTTTAACAAAGTCAGATAGATTAGACGATATGCAACCTGATGAAAAGATTCAGGCACATATTGTCTCAGTGTGGAGAGAATCAAGGAAATTTTTCTCGGTTGGGGGCAAAGAAGGGATGTTAGTTCTAACGGATAGACATCTAATGTTTATTCATAAAACTGAAGCTAAGATGAAATGGTGGAAGGCAATTACTCAAAGACAAGTAATCAATTTTATCAAATCAAAAAATACAATGATTCGTCATGATGGATATGATGAAGAAGAGTTGATGAATGATGTAGAGGACGAAAGAAATGTAGAGTTAGTGTTCGATGATATTTCCAGTATTAGTTTTGAGGAAAAAACTTGGGGTAGTGTTTTACAGTTAGAATATGAAAAAAATGGGAAAAAAGAAAAATTTCAGTATTCAATTGCACAAGATTGGGTAAAATATCCTGCAAAAGAGCCTACAAAATACATGAAGGTAGACTGGGCACCATTTGTGCAATATATTAAAGACAGGCAGAAGTTTACAAAGTAAAATTGGGAAAAGTTTTCGCTTTAGGTGTAGGCCCAGGCTCACCGAAATATGTAACTGAAATTGTCAAAGAGATTATTCAAAAATGTGACATTGTAATTGGTTACAAATATACCCTAAAAACAATTGAGCATCTTCTTCAAGGCAAAGAGGTTCATGAAATTACTATGAGTGATCAGGAAAAATCATATCAAAATATTCTTCCAAAATTAGGAGGTAAAACTTTGGTAATACCATTTACTGGTGACGTAAATTTTTCAGAATCTGAAGTTGTTGATAGATTGATTGAAATTTTTGGTAAGGTGGAGATTGTTCCAGGAATCAGTTCAATCCAAGTAGCAGCATCAAGGGCACAAGTACCACTTGATAAATCCAAAGTAATTACAATGCATGTAACAACCCCAATTGAAGATAAAAAACTAGAGCTGCAAAAGGCATTGATTGATGGATTTAGTGTTGTTTTAGTTCCAAGGCCTTGGCCAAAACAACCAGACAAACATTTCATGCCTTCAGAAATTGCAGTCTACCTTCGTGAAAATGGCTTTGATACTGCAAAAATAAAGGTCCATGTTTTTGAAGCCATAACCACCGAAAACGAAACTAATTTTGAGGGGACTGTAAAAGATTTAGAAGGAAAAGAATTTTCGGATTTGTCAGTAATGGTATTTAATCAAACAAGTCTAGATTCATACATTAATTATAGATGGCAATGGGAAAACTAATTTCCTAGATTCTGACCTTGTCTAAGAAGTAAATTATCTGAATCGGGAAATACATATGCTATAATTCTCATCCAACCATAATCTGGATCAATTAATCTATAGAATCCTGTTTCACTAAATGTTATGTTGACTGATTTTCCTGGTGCGATCATACCAGTATCTACTCGTTCATCAACAACAAAATCACAATTGTAAACTTCTGAACGTTCGCCAAAAGTACTAAATCCTTTAGCGAGAGATGTATCAACATCTCGACAAATATTTCCGTTATTAAGATTTCTTTCTGAGCCTACTATAATACCACTAACTAAACTATGAGGTACTACATCATCATTTACAATTTTAATTGTTGTATCAGGTCCAATTGATATTCTTTCAGATGAAAAATACCCTAATCGTTGTGCATTTGAACCGGTAGTAGATAATCCAATATAACTATCAGAACCACCTTGTAAAGAGGCTCCTTTGATAATACGAATTGTAATTTCTTTTGATTCCTCAGGTGTTTTTACTACATCAATTTTAGATAATGAAGAAAGTTTTGTAGTATAAATTATCTTGTGAGTTTCATCAGGTGTTGTAATTCTACCAGTAAAACCATAAACTGCTGCGTCTTTACTTTCTGCAACCAATCTTCCAAAGAAGCTTATTGTAGTATCAAATCCAGTAGAGCTTTCTATGTTTCCATTAATTCTAATATAACGGCCTTCGCGCAAAAATTTTCCTTCTAATTCTGTGATTATAAATTCCTCATCATTAAGTGTAACAAATCCATCATCGATTACAAAGTTGATTGAGCTTCCACGTTGCATTTGAGTGGACAATCCTAGATCAATTTCTGTAAGTTTAATTTGTTCTTCAGTTACAGCAAAGCCAGAACCCTCTAAAAGAAAGGGTTGATTTTCAGAAATTTCTGCAAATGATTCATTGAAAAGATATCCTGAGAAAGCTATGAGTAGTGTTAGTAACGATACAGCTAACTTCACAATAGATTTGTCTTCTAATTTGGTTTATAATTTGCTACTAAATTATTTTAGATGTATCATATAGTATATCTAAACACCATTTTTGAGGCTAAATTGTTGATTTAAGATTCAAATTTTTGGATAAATTGCTTTATTAGATGAAGATATTCATTCAAAAGTTCTTTTGAATTTTAAATGGTTAATCCAATTAGTTTCATAAGAAATCAATAGTTCTAAAATATTTTAACATAGAATCATTTTAAATTCTCATCTCTTATGAAGATAATAGTTTGAGTATTCAAGAAAGGGATAGTTGGGCAAGAGATTGGAGATTTGGGGTTGCCATGTTTCTGTTAGTAATTGGAATTTGTTTTCTTACAATTGGAATGTTTGTAATGTACATAAATGAAGAAAAAATTGATTATAATTCTCTAGCAACAGAACCGGAAAATAAACAAATTTCAGAATTAAAATTTTCATTAGAAGAACAGAAATTACGTTCTGATGGGTTTGGATATATTGCAATTGGTATTGCAACAATATTGGGATCATCTCCTTTTTTTGAAAGGGTTTCAAGCTTAAAAAAACAAAATGACGAAAATAGAGCAATAATTTTTCCAATTCTGACAAAGAGTCATGAATATTTGGATGATATGATAAAAGGATATCTTGAATGTGTAGAAATGATAGAAAGTCAGACTGAAATCAAGAAAATGGTTGAAAAGGTGCATGTCTTGTTAAAAATACGAACTAGTGGCTTTCTAGAATATTCAGATAGGACTGAAAAAGACATTTTCTTTTTACAAATAAAAAATCCAGATCTTTATCAGGAGATTCTAGGAATTATTCAGACTAATCGATTATTATTAAATCATAAGCAGTTTGATGATGTACAATATAGTTTTGAGAGAGAATGGTTAGATTTATGGATTCAGAATGTGGGAAGATTAATTCCAGAATTACGTTCTGTTAATCAAAAAATAGTATCTCTAGAAAATTAAGCCAATTTATTTAATTTCTGTCTAATAGAGATTATGCTGATTTTGTTTCAGTATTTTTTTGTCTGTATGACCAATAATCTTCAATTTCAGGAAATTTGGGTTGAATAGTTTTGTGTTTCATTAGTTTAAACCATTTTCTTAGACTATCACAAGTATTACTACGTCCAACTGCATAAGATTGGATAAATTTTTCAAATTCTTTTTTTTCTAAATTTTGGTTTTTTTTCAAATTTTCATCATTTTTCAAATTTTCATATTGTTTTAGAAGTTTGTATGCTTCTTTCATATGGATTTTTTCTTCAGTCTGTAGTCTCGAATCTATGTTTTTAAGAAAGTTTACAGTGGTTTGAAGTTCTTCAAGTTCTTTCTCTGGAAAGTGAATAAGAGAGCCACTTGTAAATATAGTATCCCAAAAAGCAAATTTGAGTTCTATGTGTGCTGGAAGAAAAAGATCGGTGGTCGTATACTTTCGTGATAGTAGATTTTCTATTGCTACGTCTGCATAGGCATCTAATTTGTTACAGCCAGCAGTACAAGTTACAGTGTCTTTGTATATTCTTGTAAAGTCAGTTTTGATTAGATTCCGAATTTTTTTTATGTCTTCTTTTTCTTGTTTGGCTCTACTTCTTTCTGATAGGACATACCCAAGAAATGTGCCTCCACCAATTGACACTGCTATAGAAATAATGATTTCAATTAGGAATGAATTTTCATCTGCCAATGTTTATGAAATTATGTAACCATCATGTCTTTTTAAAATTAATTTTGTTTTCAAATAAAACTAAGAACCGTCTCCGCCTTCGGCCATAGGTTCATCGTTTTGACTAGGGTCTCTATCCAACATAATTAAGTATGTTCATACTTTCTTATAAGTTAGCATAATTATGAAAAAAGAAGGTCGAGTGTATATGGGAGCTATGAGTGAAGGTAGAGATGAAAGTTTTGAAAAAACAGATACAAAATATAGAAAAAGACAGGGGGCGATACCACGAAATAATCTACCAAATTCAAACAATCCACCAAACAAACCTCCAGACAACTCGTCAGATGATCCAATAGATCCTGAACGACAAAAAGAGATTAGAAAATTAATTGATAATGTTTCAGTAAGATTACAGGCAGGGATTGAAAATGGATTGTTTGAACAAAAAGGAATCGAATCTAACAATATAACATGGGGAAAAATTCAAGAATTAATCAAGCAAGCAAGAAATGAATTATCTGTTAATTTGGATGAGGCAGAAAATCTTCAAGAGAGAGCTTTGGATATGTATTTTGAAGCAGTAAACAAGGCAGGCTCTGTTTGGAGATTTTCAGGACTATACGCAGGTCATCTTTGGATATTTTTAGTAGGAGTTTTGATTTCAATATTCGTTTTTTATTATTTATCTTTGGATGACTATATCAAATCAGAAATTCTATCAGAGGAACACAAACTGGCAATAGACGTAGTAGTATGGGGAATAATTGGAAGTATCTTACGGTGTTTATGGGGATTAAGATTCAATGTTGCTAGAAGTCATTATAGAAAAGGTTGGAGACTACATTATATCAGTGCCCCATTTTTAGGAGGAATTTTGGGAGCTGTTGTCTACATTTTGATTTATGGAGGATTAGTCAGTATTTCCAGCCAGAACACTACGGAGAATGTGTTTGCTATGATACCTATTGCTGCATATGCGGGATACAAATGGGAATGGGCAGTCAAATTATTTGAAAAAGTTGAGAAAGTGTTTGAGTCAGATAAGAATGAAGAATCTAAGAAAGAATAGATGTATTTAAAGTTATATAAATTATATATATTATATACTAAATATAGATTATTTTAGACTTAATAGGCAATTACTGAAGGAATTAGAGGTCAAATCCAGGCATTTGAAGACCTTCTTCTTGAGCAAGTTCAATCATGTAAAATTCTAGATATCCTCCTGCCAAAAGCAATCCAATTACAATTCCAATCTCGATTATAGTGGGCTTGATGAATTGTTTGAGATCATGTTTTTTGAAAACTGCTCTAATTAGGATAAAACTTCTAGAGATTCCCAAAGAATATGCTGTCAACTCCATCAATCCAAAGGGGGATAAAAATAAGATGGCCAATGGAGGGACATTTTCTAAAATCGGAGCTGTTGTGGTAATAGCTGCAAATGCAAATCCGGTAGACCAAGCTGAAAAGAGTCCCCAACCAATACCAAATCCTGGAATAAACATTGGAAGTGCAATTGTCGTGTTATGAGTAAATATTCCAAATGCATCAATATCTAGGATCAGCTCTTCAAATTCAGACATGAAGGTGTTTGCCTCTTCTTGGCTTACTGTAGACATTGAACCAGTTTGATACGCACCTGTAAAAAATCCCATAAATATGAAAAATAATAAAATTCGAAATTTATTCACAATACAATACAATTAGAATGATATTTGAGGGTTCGGCGTAAGCGCAGATTTAATTAAACCAAATCATATTTTTTAATATGAAAAAGGAATTGTCCTTTGCCTTAAACTATGCACTAAATAAGGGATTCCAGATTCATCCTGACGCTTTTAAAATATTAGAAAATGTTGATGTAAAAAAACTAGAGAGAGTAATCAAAGAAATTGTTAGAGAGAAAACAAAACAGAAATTGTTTCAGATAAGCCAAGATGATTTAGAGACGTATCTTGGAATCAAAGATGACCCATCATTAGAAAGTGAAGTGCAGGTATTGTTAGACCCCACAGACAAAATAACCACTGGGGAGGGGGTAAAGGGTTACAATGCGTTATTTTCTAGCAGATTTAACAAATTAAAACGAATAATTTCAGATAGGCCAGAAGCTAGGATGTTAAAGTCTCTGACTTTTGTAAAAAATGAAAGATCCAAAGATGACATGTATGTTTGTGGATTGGTAACTGCAAGAAATAGTGAGAGAAATGTAACAAAATTGGTTTTAGAGGACCCATCAGGCTCATTTGATGGGATTATTTTTGATAATGAGTTACAAAAGACTGCAGACACCCTTTTGTTAGACCAATTTGTTATGGCTAGAGTTAGTGTAGGAAAAAACTCTGGATTCATCATAAAGGATTTGATTTTGCCAGATATTCCTGATCAGGCTACCAACAAGTCCGAGTCTGAGGCATATGCAGTGTTTTTATCTGATTTGCATATTGGGAGTAAATACTTCATGGAGGAGGAATTAACAGATTTTTTTTCATGGATATCCAGTTCTGATCCTACTGCAAGAAAAATTCGATTTATTTTGATTGGAGGAGATGTGGTTGATGGGGTTGGGATCTATCCAAACCAAAACAAGGAATTGGTATGCCAGACCATTGAAGCGCAGCTCAAAAAGGTTGAAGAGTTGATTGAAAAGATCCCAAAAAACATTAAGATAATCATAATGCCTGGAAATCACGATCCTGGAAGAAGGGCTCTCCCCCAACCAGCAATTCCAAAAAAATACAACTCAGGATTGTGGGATAGGGAAAATGTCATTATGGTTGGAAATCCGGCTGTTGTATCGCTAAATGGTGTTAAGGTGATGATGTTTCATGGACAAAGTATTGATGATATTGTAAAGACTACACCGGGTCTAAGTTATGACAAGCCAACAAATGTAATGAAGCATTTGTTAAGAGCAAGACACCTAAGTCCAATTTATGGCAGTCAGACCCCAATTGCACCAGAAATGCAAGATCTTATGGTTATTGAGGATGTTCCAGATATCTTTCATGTAGGGCATGTCCACAAGGCTCAGTTAGATATGTACAAAGGAATGTTATTGGTAAATTCAGGATCTTGGCAAAAACAGACACCTTTTCAAGCCAGTGTGGGAATGACCCCAAATCCAGGCATTGCGTTGCTGGTTAATTTGAAGACTTTCCAGGTTTTCCATCAAAATTACAATTCTAATTTAGACAATATCTTGCAAAGTTAGATCATCTTTGAAGGTCTTTTTTATCATTTCAGATGATACTGTAAGTTTGTATTTTTTGGTTCTGCCATGAATTCCTTGATGTACCAGTCTCCCAGAGATAATTCCAGAAAGTTCAATCTCACTTAACATTTGTGTAATTCTTCTTTGTGTTAATTCATCTCGTCCAACCACCTTACAGAGATTTTTGTATGAAGAGTAAATTTCACCAGTAGATGAGCCGTTAGCCTTCATTATAGCAAGTATGACTAGTTTTTCATGAAGTGGATATGATTTCAGAGATGTTTCCTCTTTATTTTCTTCAATTTTTAGGGATGCGTCACGAACATGGTTTTCAGTGACTTTATCAGATTGTTGTCTTTCAGCCAACTCACCTGCAACTCGAATTAGATCGATTGCTCTTCTGGCATCACCGTGTTCACCACCTGCTAGAGCAGCACATAGATTCAGGGCAGATTCATCTACAGAATTAGCCTCAAATGCTTCAGATATTCTCTCCTCTAAGATTTTTTTTATTTGTTCAACATTATAGTTTGTAAAGACAATCTCTTCTTCTCCAAGACTACTGATAACCCTAGGATCTAGTTTCTCTTTGAAGGTCAAGTCATTTGAAATTCCAATCAAAGTTAATGAGCCATTATTGAGGCTTTCATTGGCCCTTGTTAGTTGGTAAAGTATATCTTTTCCAGTCTTTGAGACTAACTCAGCAAGATAATCTATCTCATCAATTACAAAAACAACATTGATTTCTTTTTGTTCAATATTGTTTAGAATTCGTTTGAACACCTCACTAATGGCCAAACCAGTTGAGGGTAGATCCTTATCAATTAAACCTAATTGACGCCCAAAACTAACCAATAATCCGTAAAGGGTAGTCTCTTTTTTTGAGTTTGAGTAGATTAATTTTATTGGGAAATTTGACTTTTCAACCCTTTCTTGTATTTTTGAGATTACTTTTTTAACAACTAGAGTTTTTCCAGTTCCAGGTTTTCCATAAACTAAAAGGTTCGATGGTCTTGATTGTTTTAGAATAGGAAGTAATGATTGTGTTACTTGTTCTTGTTCATTGTTCCTATGTTGGATAGTTTTTGGAATATAGGTAAAATGGAGAATCTCTCTATTTTTAATTATTGATTTTCCAGTCTCAGCTGCATCTAACAACCTATCAATTGGATCCGACATATACTCACACACCTCTATTTCCTATCAATAATCTCATAACCATATCTAAATTAAGAGAGTATAGAATAGAATAGTAATTGTAGTTTAGTTTGTAATTAATTATTTTTAGTTAGTTTTTGTTTTTTCAAAAAAAAAAAAAATTAGAAAAAAGAAGAGTGGAAATATTGGTGTGTGGGTTCTTATAGGTTAACAAATTGTTAATTTGGTGTTAAAAAATCACTAAAAAACCTCATTTTAACCCCTTTATTTCCACTCCAGGCGTTAAGATTGACGTTAACATTGTGAATATCTAAAATCTACCCCTTTATTTCCACTCCAGGCATGAAAAACACTAATTTTAAGGGGTTTAATCATTATGATTTGTTAATAATAAAATGATGGACAGGCGTGACTCAGGCAGTCAACGTTAACAAACAACTTAGTTAACAAAATTTCGTGGATCCTTTGAACTGTTAACATTAGATCGATTAGATCCTAACATGGCCAAAAAACGTATTCGTATTGATATGGAAGATACTGATGGTGCACGCTATGATATTAAATTAGAAGGTAATGTGACCAGGGAAAAAGTCTTGAAAATATTTGAAATGATGGATTTGATGAATATTGAAGAAGAACAAGAAACAACAAACATAGATTCTGTAGGTTCAAAAATTTGGTATATTATAGATAAATTCTTCCCCATGGGAAAATTCACATCAACTAATATTTTGGAAAAATATGAAGATGAGTTCAACGAACCTATTAAACTTAGTATAATCTCTACCTATCTCTCGAGATTTTCATCAAAAGGCAGGGTGGATAGGACCAGAAATGGTAGAGAATGGATCTATCAGACCATAAAAATTACCCAAAAACAACAATAAATTATTCAAGTAATATTGATTTTTCTAACAATAAGACGATCTTTTCCAAGAATTAATTTTACATATTCGCCTTTTTGAATATCCATATACTTTCTAAACTGTTTTGGGATGGAAATTGTTCCAGCAGAAGTAATCTTTACCAAAACTTCATTCTCTTGAACTGACACATTATCATTATAAAATAATAATATATATAATTTAATAGATTATATAATTATTAATTAATAATAAAAACCTGTTATTTTGCCTAAAAACAACACAAAATAACTACCAAAATACTCGAAAAAATTCTTAAACAACTGCTGGGCTTGCCTCAACTTCCCCAATCTTTGCCATTCCCTTTTCAGTAATTGAATAGGTGTATGGTTTTGTTTCAGTGTTTCTTTGTACAAGACCTTCTTCAAATAATTTTTTCATCAATCTTGAAGTGTGTTCTCTACTCTTCTTTAATGTGATTTGTATGTCACGTGATGTCATGGATTTGTTTGTGATAAGATGCAACACATAATTGGTAGGGTTTGTGTGCTCAATATTAGGAATTTTAGGCGTGGAAGCTGGCTTTTCAGGAGTTTTTTGTGATACTTGTGATGTCTTAACTTTCTTCTCTTGTACTTGATTATTTGCTAATTTCTCTAAAAATTGCTTCAATTCCAAATTTGGATCCTCTGTTTTTTGCTCAATTCCTTGGATTTCTAGTGCATCTAGGCGTATTTTCATATCAATTAACTGTCTTTCATAGTATTCTAAACGCTCTGATTGTGATGCATCTACCATTTCACTCTTTGATTTGATGAATGGACGAATCTTATAGTATCCATACAAACCTCCTAAACCTACAATGAAGGCTAAAATCACACCTAAAATCACTTCTGGATCAGGAATTTCAATTAACATCACACATTTTATGCCTATATCGTGATTTATCGTGATAGAACAACATTATTTCACACTTTAGATTAACAAACTCACATACATAATCACAACCAACTTAACTCATACAGAACCATAATCATCACAAACATCACATACTACATGTCTGTCTAACGAGCCTATCTATCACACTAATCACTTCATCTTCTCTTTCTGGGAATATGTCACTCTCATTTATCACACTAATCTGCTCAGAAAGTTTGGATATCACATCTATATCATCAGGCAGAATTATGCCTAAACCACGCAAAAGTATGATTGAATAAAATAATGCAACTAATTTCTCTCTTGATTGCCCAACTTGTCTGTAATACGCACCTTTAGAGATAGAAAATTCTGATTCTAGAAGATTCTTCTGATTTAGAATAATTTCAATTTGTCTCTCTGTAAACAAAGATTTTTTGATGATTTTCCTAATAATATTGTTAAAATTAGATTCTTCAAACTTTGTCAAAGCTATACAAATATGTATAATGGCATTCCAATTAAACTTTAAAGAGCCACACACGAATCACTTCTATGGCTGGAGATAAAGTTGAGACATTTCTAAAATCAGAATTAAAAAAGAAAAATGCATTATTGTTTGTTTTAATAGATTCAGAAGTATCAAAACTAGAGGCGTCAAGCAAACTTGCTAAGGATGTTGAAAAAATAGGTGCATCTGCAATATTGGTTGGAGGTTCTTCTGCAACAGACCAAATAGAAATGGCAAAAGTTGTTAAAGGAATCAAAAAAGGCATCAAAATCCCAATAATCTTGTTTCCTGGTAATGTCACAGGAGTAGTGCCTGAGGCTGATGCAATACTCTTTAGTTCATTAATGAATTCCGAGAACCCATATTTCATATCACAAGCACAAGCCTTGGGTGCTCCAAGTGTCCTGAAATTTGGTTTAGAACCTCTTCCTACGGCATATTTGGTGATTGGAGATGGAACCTCTGCATGGTTTGTTGGTTCTGCAAGAGGAATTCCATTTGAGAAACCCAAAATTGCTGCAGCATATGCATTGGCAGCTCAATTTCTTGGAATGAGATTTGTGTATCTTGAAGCAGGCTCTGGTGCAAAATCTAGCGTTACTCCAGAGATGGTCAAAACTGTAAGACACACATTTAATGGATTTTTGATTGTAGGTGGGGGGATTAAGGATGTCAAAACTGCTCAAAACTTGGTCAAAGCAGGTGCTGATGCTTTGGTAATAGGCACATTTCTTGAAAAAGGTGGAAGTCTCAAAAAACTACAGGAAATAGCAAAAGCAATTCAAAGAAGCAAGTAATAGAACTCTATTATGTCTGAAAACGACGCAATTTCTCGTATAAGTGGCATAAAAATGCCTGATTATTATCTTGATTATTACTCGAATTTATCTGCAGAAACGTACTCAATTTTTGAAGCTGCAGCATCTGCTAAATCAAGTCTAGTGGACTCATCAGGTATAATTGAGCCGAAAATCGCATTTGATCTAGCAGATCGTGTGGCTAAAATGCATGAAATTGACATTGCCGAACCCTTACGTGAACTTCTAAAAATTAATGGAAAAGAACTTTCAGCACTGATTCTCTCAAAAGAGATTGCACAGGGAAAATATTCTTTACCTGATTCTACTTTGGAAGAAAAACTTGATCTGGCAGTTCGGGTTGGATTGGCAATTGTAACAGAGGGTGTCACCATAGCTCCTTTACAAGGAATAAGTGAAGTAAAAATAAAGAAAAACAAGGATGGTTCTGATTATCTCTCAGTTTCTATTGCAGGCCCAATGCGTTCAGCTGGAGGGACAGAATCTGCAGTTACAATGTTGATAGCTGATCATGTTAGAAAGACTGCAGGACTGTCAAAATTTCAAGCCAACTCATTTGATGATGAAACAGGTCGATTTGTAGAGGAATTAAGAATCTATGAAAGGGAGGCTAGTAGCTTTCAATTCCATATATTAGATGAAGATATTGAACATGTGATTTCAAATCTACCAGTAGAGTTAGACGGCGTAGATACAGATCCTTATGAGGTTGTAAATCACAAATCTATGGTACGAATTAAGACTGATCGGGTACGTGGAGGTGCCTTACGTGTCCTAAATGATGGTCTAATTGGAAGATCCAAAAAACTACTAAAAAGAATTGAAATGTACAATCTTGATGGTTGGGAATGGCTCAATGACCTTAAAGGAGCTGTTCAAACAGGTGAAAAACAAGAAGACGCAGCTACTAAAAGAATGCATGAAGTAATTACAGGAAGATCAGTCTTATCCATGCCTAACAAACTGGGTGGATTTCGATTAAGATACGGAAGAGCATGCAACACCGGCTTTGCAGCAGTTGGGATTCATCCCGTAATAGCAGAAATTCTTGATCATACCATTGCAGTTGGAACTCAAATCAAAATTGATATTCCAGGAAAAGGCTCTACTGTTGCGTTTGTTGATTCAATTGAAACTCCCACTGTCCGCCTGAAAAATGGAAATGTTGTAAAGATTCGGGATGTGAAACATGGAATTGAAATTAAGAATGATATTGAAAAAATACTTCATCTTGGAGATATTCTGATATCCTTTGGAGATTTTCTAGAAAACAATGCTCAACTTGTACCATCAGCATATGTGGAAGAATTTTGGATAGAAGAATTAAAACAAAAAATTCAGAAATACGAGCCTGAAGATCAGTATCTAACTCAATTTCTCAACAAAGTTCCCACCATAGATGAGGCATTAAAAATCTCCCTTGATTTTGATATGGCTCTTCATCCACGCTATCTGTATTTTTGGGATAAAATTTCCTCTGAAGAACTCAATCTACTTTTAGAACCTAAAAAAATCAATGAAACATCAATCGAATACCATATACAAATAAAAAAAATTCTTGAAAAATTAGGAGTTCCACATGTAGTTGAAAATGACAACATCATACTTGAAAATCTTGAGGCAAAAATTTTCTTTAATTTGTTATTTAGAGAAAAACCAGAAATTGACGAATCGTCAATCCCTCAGATAATTTCAAAATCCTCTGGAATCAAAATTAAAAACAAATTTTCTACCTCAGTTGGGGTAAGAATTGGAAGACCAGAAAAAGCTGCCCCAAGACAGATGAAGCCACCAACACATGTATTATTTCCTATTAGTGATAAAGGGGGACCAACAAGAGATCTTCTAAAAGCATCTAAAAATGAGCACTTTTTCACAAGTATCTACAACAGGCATTGTACTCAATGTAACCAACCATCAATTGGAATAAAATGCTCAAAATGTGGTATAAAAACAACTGTTACCTATAGATGTCCTCATTGCAGAGATACGCTTGAAGAATCTTTTTGTAACAAATGTAAACGAAATGCTTTAGCTTACTCACATAAGGAATTCCCATTAAAATCAAAACTCCTTGAAGCACAAGAAAAGATTCGTTTACGTGCACAAGAACCATTCAAAGGAGTAAAGGAACTAATCAGTCAAGATAAGATTGCCGAGCCTTTGGAAAAGGGACTTGTAAGACAAAATTTTGGTCTTACAGTATTCAAGGATGGAACTGTTCGATTTGATGCAACTAACTCGCCTCTAACTCAATTCAAACCATCTTGGATCGGAACCTCAATTGAGAAGCTCAAAGAATTAGGATATTCACATGATATTAATGGTGACCCACTTGAAAATCCTGAACAGATAGTTGAACTCCGTATGCAGGATGTAGTAATTCCCTATGAAAGTGGCAGGTATCTTGTCTCTATTTGTAAATACATTGACACACTTTTAGAAAAATTCTACGGCAAGACTCCATTTTACAATGTAAAAAATTCTGAGGAATTGATTGGGCATCTAATAATCGGTTTGGCTCCTCATACGTCTGTTGGAATTGTTGGTAGAATTATTGGATATTCTGAAACCCATGTCTGTTTTGCAACCCCTAACTGGCATTCTGCAAAAAGAAGAGACGCAGATGGAGATGCTGACTCGATTATGTTGTTGATGGATAGTCTTTTGAATTTTTCAAGGCAATTCCTTTCAGATGCTATAGGCGGATTGATGGATGCTCCACTGCTTATTCAACCTCTTGTTTTACCACACGAGTCTCAACCTCAAGCACACAATCTTGAGGTTACAAAATCACTTCCTCTAGAATTTTTTGAATCAACGATTCAACAAGTCAAAGCACCTGACATCTCTTCTGTTGAAATTATCAAATCTCGACTTGAGACAGAAAGACAATTTTATGATTATTATTTTACACATTCAACATCATCTCTTACCACTTCAAAATCTCGCAGTGCATATTCTACTCTTGGTTCAATGTTGGATAAATTTGATATGCAAGTTAAAAATGCTGAATTGATTGATGCTGTAAATACCTCAGAAATTGTTTCAGATGTCATTTCAACTCACCTTGTTCCAGATATTATGGGCAATCTAAGAGCATATGCTAGACAAAATTTTAGGTGTACTGGTTGTGGCAAATCTTACCGCCGAATGCCCTTAATCCAAACCTGCGTGTGTGGGCACAAACTAATTCCTACAATAACTCGTGGTTCTGTAGAAAAATATCTGAAACTTGCAAAAAGACTTGTTGACAAATATGATGTTAGTGAATATCAGAGAGGAAGAATTCATGCACTTTCTGATGAAATTGAATTAGTATTTGGAAAGAGCCCTGGTGATCAATCACTTCTAACTGACTATGCTTGAGTTATCGTAATTTGACGTATTCATATGCGCCCAACTTGTTATCAAAACAGAATTTTACCTTTTGGTAATTCTTTCTAAATGATTTTACTTTGGAAAGCAATTTCTTTGGATCTTTCTTCTCTATTACTACTTGTTTGATGAAAGATGCAATCTCTTGCATCTCACTCTTTTTCATTCCAAGTCTGGTAATCTCTGAAACCCCTAATCTAATACCACCTGGATGGAAGTAATTCCTTCCAGCCTTAATGTCTCCTGGAATCAATTGGCGGTTTACAATTATGTTGGCTTTTTCCAAGTCGGCTTCAACTTTTCCACCATCAGAATAATCTAAAACATTGACAGCAATCTGATGTGATTGTGTAAACCCTCTGCTTTCACCTAATACTTTGAATCCAGCATCACTTAATGCATCTGCAAGTGATTTTGCATTTTTTATAACTTGTAAAGCATAGTCTTTTCCAAACTCTAAAGCTTCTGCAAATGCTACCGCTTTTCCTGCCATATTGTTGATGTGGTGACTGCTTGTAAGACCTGGGAATGTAGCTTTTTTGATTGGTTCTTCATGTTTTTCAGAACCTAGAACTAATCCTCCTTGAGGTCCAAACAAAGTCTTATGAGTACTCATTGTTATTGTATCTGCTCCTTCACGAAGTGGATCTTGGAACTTTCCACCTGCAATCAATCCTGCAACATGAGCTGCATCGTAATTGATGTGCATATCATAACTCTTTAGAAAGTCTGAAAGTTCTTTGACAGGGTGTGGGAACAAGAATAACGATCCTCCAAACATTGCTATTTTTGGGAGTCGTTTATTCTTCTCAAGCTCTTTTACTTTCTGTTTTGTCTTATCCACATCAATAGTCATCTCTTGTGCATCAAATGGATAGAATTCAATTTCTAAACCATGAACCAATCCTGCAGTTCCAGAATGTTCTTTTTTACCATGCGAGATATGGCCTCCAGCTGGAATAGATGGGGCTAACATAACATCCCCTGGATTTGAATAAGCAGAATATACAGCAAGATTTGCAACAACTCCTGAAATTGGTCTAACATCTGCAAATTTTGCCTTGTAGAGTTTTTTAGCTAATTTCATACATTCAAACTCTACCTCATCAATGTAGATGCACCCAGCATAGACCCTTTCTCCAGGCCAACCTTCGGCATATCTGTTACCAAAATCTGAAATTATGGCTTCCCTGACTGCAGGACTTGGAATATTCTCACTGGCAATTAATGGAATTGAATTTTCAAACCATTTATGATGCTCCTTTAATTTTGTAAAAATTTTATTGTAAGATTCTTTATTTTGTGATTTAGCCATATTTTGCAACTTGATTTTCCCAATTTAAAAACACCGATGGCTACTCCAAATCTACTATTCTTGATCTGGAAGGTATAAAAGGGGAATCTGGAGTTTTTGCATCAATGGGTATGCAAGCTACTTCAAAAGGAAACATGCCAGTCGTATTGCTCAAAGAAGGCGGTTCAGAAACTAAAGGCAGAGATGCACAAAAAAACAATATTGCTGCATCAAAGATAGTCGCTGAAATTGTTCATACTAGTTTAGGCCCTAGAGGCATGGATAAGATGTTAGTTGATTCATTAGGTGATGTTACTATCACAAATGATGGAGCAACAATTCTCAAAGAAATTGATGTTCAACACCCAGCTGCAAAAATGCTTGTTGAGATTTCTAAAACAACTGATAATGAAGTTGGAGATGGAACAACTTCTGCTGTAGTTTTGGCAGGAGCTTTACTTGAAAATGCAGAATCATTAATTGATCAAGACGTTCATCCAACAATTATTGTAGATGGATATAGAAAGGCTGCAAGAAAAGCCAAACAATTCCTTGAAAGCATTTCAGACACAATTTCTGCAAATGATAAAAATATTCTTAATAAAATTGCAAAAACTTCTATGCAAACTAAACTCGTCAGAAAAGATTCTGATCAACTTGCTGATATTATTGTAAAATCAGTTCTTGCTGTTGCAGAAAAGGACTCTGAAAAATATAATGTTGACATTGATGATATTAAAGTTGAAAAGAAGGCTGGAGGTTCTATCAAAGACTCTATGATTGTTCAAGGCATTGTTCTGGATAAAGAAATTGTTCATGGAGGCATGCCAAGAAAAATCAATGAGGCTAAAATCGCTTTAATTAATACTGCATTAGAAATCAGCAAAACTGAAACTGATGCTAAAATTAACATTTCAAACCCACAACAATTGAAATCATTTCTAGATGAAGAAAATAGAATGCTAAAGACAATGGTTGACAAAGTCATTGGTTCTGGTGCAAATGTAGTTTTGTGTCAAAAAGGAATTGATGATATGGCACAACATTATCTTGCAAAGGCAGGAATTATTGCAGTTAGAAGAATTAAAGAAAGTGACTTGACAAAACTTGCAAAAGCAACAGGTGCAAGAATAGTTACAAATCTAGATGATCTTTTTGAAAAAGATCTTGGTATTGCTGATCTTGTTGAGGAGAGAAAGATTGAGGAGGACAAATGGGTATTTGTTGAAGGATGCAAACATCCAAAATCTGTGACCTTACTTCTTCGTGGCGGTTCACAAAGAGTTGTTGATGAAGTAGAACGCTCTGTTCATGATGCATTAATGGTAGTAAAAGACGTAATTGAGAAACCAGAGATTGTAGCAGGTGGTGGAGCTCCTGAAACATATGCTGCTACAAAACTGCGAAACTGGGCTAAATCATTAGAAGGTAGAGAACAATTAGCTGCAGAAAAATTCGCAGATGCTTTAGAATCTATTCCATTAACACTTGCAGAAAATGCTGGAATGGATCCAATTGACACTCTTACACTATTGCGTTCAAAACAACAAAAGGGTGAAAAATGGACTGGTATTGATGTAATGAAAGGAAAAATTGCTAATATGAAATCTAGTGATATTATTGAACCTCTTGCAGTAAAGCTTCAAATTGTTTCTGCATCTGCTGAAGCTGCTTGTATGATTCTAAGAATTGATGATGTAATTGCTACCCAAAAATCTGCTGGTGGACCACCTGGTGGTGGTGAAGGCGGAATGCCACCTGGAATGGGTGGAATGCCACCTGGAATGGGTGGAATGCCACCTGGAATGGGTGGAATGCCTGACATGGGCGGAATGATGTAAATTCTTTTAGAAAATTTCAAAAGTTTATTTCATAACCAATTTTACGAACAACATTGAGTAAAACATCATCAAGATTTCTTACTGGCTTCAAGTATGTTTACTTGGTTGTGTTTTTTGCATTATTGGCGGGATTTTTCCATCCTCTAATTACTAACACTAGTTTTGATAGTGTTGTTGTAGGAGTTTTGGTGTTGTTTGTAGGTTTAGCAGGTGGTGTGTTATTGTACAAATCTGCAACATCCGAGAAAAGAAGAGAAATATTTCTTGGAGGAGGATTTGCACTAATGGCAATTTCATTGTACTATATTTTCCAGCTTACTGGAAGATTCTAAACATCAAAGTAGAGATAAAATTCATGAGGATGTGGTCTGATGGAAATCTCACGCTGATCCCTTCTTTCTAATTCTATGATTTTATCAATTACATCATTTGTATAAATTGGATTAAGGAATTTTCTATCACTTTCTAACTCGTCTAGTGCTTCTCCTAGGCTCTTTGGAAGCACGCCAATACCTCTCTTTGCCCTGTCTGATTTTGTCATTTTAAAAATATCATCACGAACCTGATCACCCGGATCCATCTTCTTTTTGAGTCCATCCATTCCAGCTGCAGTAACTGCAGCAAATACGAGATATGGATTAGAAGAGGGATCGGGTGCTCTAAACTCTAATCTCTTTAGATTTGAATATTGTTTCCCTCTGAGATGTTTTGGGACTCTAACAATAGCTGAACGGTTTCCAGAACTCCATGCAATATATGCAGGAGCCTCATAACCAGGTACTAATCTATGATATGAGTTAGTAGTTGGATTACAAATTGCTGATAACGCTTTTGCATGATTAATTATCCCACCACAAAAGTATCTTGCAGTTTGACTTAATTCATCTTCATCATCTGGATCAAAGAAGGTATTTTCTTTTCCTTTCCACAAACTTACATTTACATGCATTCCTGAACCTGAATCCATTGCAATTGGTTTTGGCATCATTGTTGCAACTTTTCCATATTTCTGTGCAACATTTCTAATTACATATTTGTAAGACTGTGCTGCATCAGCTGCATTTGTCATGTGATCATATTTGATATCTATTTCACACTGACCAGCAGTTGCAACTTCATGATGGTGGTTATCACACAAAATCCCAAAATTGTTCTTGAGAATGTTTACACATTCATTTCTATATGGTGTAAGAGTATCTGATGGTGTACTTGGGTAATACCCCTCTTGTAATCCCATTGGATAGCCATTACCTTCTTGACTCCATGGTGCCTCTTTAGATTCAATTGAATATGATTGTCCTTTGTATGGTGTTAGAACATCCCAATGTACTTTATCAAAAACAAAAAACTCTACCTCTGGACCCCACGTACTAAAATCAAATCCTTGTGTTTTGATATACTCTTCAGCTTTCTGAGCAATTCCTCTAGGATCTCTTGATAGTCTACCTCGGTTTTCTCCCCAATAGACATCACAAAGTAGTCTAGCTGTTTTGTTTTCTGTCATCCATGGAATTATTGCAAATGTATTTGGATCAGGTTTTAGAAGTAAGTCAGAGTCATCAATACTAGTAAAACCGATAATAGATGAGCCATCCAATTTTGGTAGCCCATCTCTCATTTGTTCAGGAGTAAATGTGTCTGCTGAAATTGTGGTATGATGAAAATGACCAGTAAGACCAGTAAACTGTAGATCGATAAATTGAATTCCTTCATGTTGAATTCTTGAGAAAACTTCGTCAGGCGAATACGTTACTTGGATTGCTTTTCCGTGACTGACTTTATAGGGCAATTTTATACTTCAATCAAACACAAATACATCCAGCATTTAAGGATTAGGTAAGAAATGTCCGAAACAAATCAAATTGATATCAACTCCCTTCATCATACAGTATTACGAGAAACTGAAGATGATTCTTTACAAGAAATTGATCCAAATTTTTACAGAAATCTATCTGACTTTATAGGAAATTTAAAAAAACAAGAATTTGATGGTGTTGAAAATGAAATAAAAGATACCATGGTAGAAATGGCCACCGAGCTAGCATCTTTGCTGATAAATATTAGATTAGAAAAAATTTCAAAATTGAAAGACTTGGAAATTGGTTTTCTTCTTGATGAAGAAAAATTCATTCTTGATTCACAAGAAGAAGAAAATGATAGAAAAGAAATGATTCTATCAGCAACAATTAATGGAAAATCCAAATTTTTAGAGTCTTTATCACAAAACCATAAAACAAAGAGAATTGCTGTAAGATTTTTGCAAGAAGTTGATGAAATTGTAGGGGCTGACCTTGAAAAGTATGGTCCATTCAAGACTGAGGATATTGCCACTATTCCATACGAGAATGCACAGGCACTAATTGCTAAAAATGCTGCAACAAAAGTTAGGTTAGAAGATTAGATAGAAATTATACCTAATCCATTTTCTAATTATATGTCTCATACAGGTGTTGATGTAATTGATTTTCTATTTTATACAATTTATCCAGTAATTGGAATTTTCATTGTTGAAGGAATTAGTAGAGTAGTAAAAGCTCCTAAATGGATAAAATTATGGACTCAAGCTGCTGTGTCAATTGGTTTTGGAGTCTATTACTGGTTTATTTTACCAGCGCCTCAAAATTTCCCATTAACTGCATTGGTGATGTTTGCACTTGCTATTGCACTGATTTATCAAGGAAGACGTGCAAAGATATCTCCTGAAAAAAGCCCATACTAATTAAAAACGACCAAAAATTCTTCTAAAAATATTTGGCTTATTTCTTCCACCATCTCTGATAACTTTTTTTTCACCAAATCGTTTTGCTCTAATTTGACTTAGTTTAACACATCTGTGTTCTTCAGGAAGTCTGTGTTCAGAACAAAACGGATCCTTACAATAATTGCATTGAAATGGCAAATCTGTTAAATCTCCACAATATGCACATTTTTCTGACTTCATAATTTAATTCACGATTTTTCTTTTAATAATGTTGCCAGTATTTTACAGGAACCATTTTACATGTCTAAACATTTTTACGATGTCAAAAATCAATACAATTAATTGATTAAAGATAAGGTAGCAATAATTACTGGAGCTAGTAGTGGTATTGGATTTGCAACTGCTTTAGCATTATCAAAAGCAGGTGCTAAAGTGGCAATTGGTGCCAGAAGAGTAGACAAACTAGAAGAACTTGCAAAAACAATAACTGAAAATGGAGGAGAAGTATTTTACCAAAAATTAGATGTTACAAAAAAATCAGAATGTGATAATTTTGCAAAAGCAGTATTAGAGAAATGGAACTCTATTGATATTCTAGTAAATAACGCAGGACTAATGCCATTGAGTTTCTTCAAAAACCTAAAGGTAGACGAATGGGATCAAATGGTTGATGTGAATATTAAAGGTGTATTGTATTCTACTGCAGCTGTAATTACTCACATGAAAGAAAAAAAATCAGGCCATATTGTTAATCTCTCATCTGTAGCAGGAAGAATTGTATTTCCAGCTGGTAGTGTTTACTGTGCAACAAAACATGCAGTTGCTGCATTTAGCGAAGGATTAAGACAAGAATTCAGTGTTCGCTCAAACATTAGAGTAACAAGTATTGAACCAGGAGTTGTAGATACAGAACTTAACAACACAATTACTGATGAATCATTGAAGGGATTTGTTGAAAATACAAAAAAGATGGAAGCATTACAAGCTGTAGATATAGCAAATGCAATTTTGTTTGCAGTAGATTCTCCATCTTACGTTAATGTTAATGAAATTTTGATAAGGCCTACAACTCAAGAACGTTGATTTGACAGACATTCCGCACATTGTCATTTTAGGTGGAGGCTTTGGTGGACTTTCAACTGCCAATGAACTAAGAAATTCCTTACCCTCCTCCCAGATGAAAATCACCATTATTGACAAAAAAGATTGGTTTATGGTAGGATTTGCAAAATTGTGGATAATTAATGGCACAAGAACATTTGAAAACTCTATTGGCAATTTACATGAATTAGAAAAAAAGGAAATCAATTTCATACAAGATGAAATCTTGTCAATTGATCTTCAAAACAAAAATGTTAAAACCAAACAAAAAGATGTCTCATATGATTTTCTTGTAATTTCATTAGGTGCAGTTTTAGCTCCACAAAAAATTCCTGGATTAGTTGAAAATGGATTTAATTTGTATGATCACAACCAGCTTTCAGATATTCATAACAAACTTGAAAATATTGAATCTGGAAAAATTGCGATCTCTATAATGGGAATGCCATACAAATGCCCTCCAGCACCATTTGAGGCTAGTTTGTTGATAGATTCTATGCTTAGAAAACGTGGTGTGCGTGATTCCATTCAAATTGACTTTTACAGTCCTGCCCCAATTACTTTACCTGCAGCTGGTCCAGAAGTTAGTAAAGAAATTCTCGAATTAGTAAACTCTGAAAAAATTGTTTTTCATAATTCATCTAAAATAAAATCTGTTGAGCCAAACAAATTAATTTTTGAAAATGCTGAAGCTGATTTTGATTTACTTTTAGCTATTCCACCACACATTGCTCCAAAAATAATTTATGATTCGGGACTAGCTAAAGAACCCGGATTTATTCCGATAGATAGAGACTGCAAAACTCCTTTTGAAAATGTGTTTGCAATTGGTGATGTTACCAGTTTAGTAGTTACAGAAAATAAGGCAGTACCAAAAGCAGGCATTTTTGCTGAAGGCGAAGGTATTGTTGTTGCAAAAAACATTTTGTCAAAACTTCAATCAAAAGAAGAATGTGAATTATTTGATGGAAAAGGAGGCTGTTTTATTGAATCAGGTCGAGATACAGCTTCAATCATTGAAGTTGACATGTTTTCACATCCAGAACCCTCTACTAGTATTTCTGAACAAACTTCTGAAAATCTTTCAAACAAACATGAATTTGAAAAAGAAAGATTATCAAAGTGGTTTTAATCAATCAGAATTATCTTTTTCTCTTGTTAGGTGCTCTAAAACAGCCCTAACTTCCACACCCAAATCTTGATCGTTTTTAGAAAGATTTAGTTTTTCAGGAATACTGTTTTTGAAATCTTCAGCTTCTAACTCTATACTTCTTTTCTGAATGCAATCTGTATGATCTTGTCCAGTTGCAGAAATTTTGTGGCAAATATTACAAATCTTCATAACTTTTGTTTGTTAATACGACGATTTAATAATTTCATTTTGTGCCTCTGAAACAAGGGATCGTCGTCTAGCTTGGTATGATACTAGTCTGGGGGACTAGTGGTCGCAGGTTCAAATCCTGCCGGTCCCATTACAATTTCAAAATTTTCGAGAGATTTTCAAAATTTTCAAGAGATTTTTGTTGCTTGTATTGCTTTAGAGCCCCAATAATTTTTTCTTTAGGTGGATTTTTGTAAATTTTTTGTACTTTTTTTGCAATTCCTGAACCAATAAAAATTGCCTGAGTAATTGATGTAACGTTTGATGGCCTTCTCTTAACACTAGAACTTTCAAAATCTATTAGGGTAGATTTAGTTTTTCCAACAATAATATGTTTTGAGATATTACTTAATTCACCATGATCAAAACCTATTTGATCCAAGTTGTAACAATCTTCAAGAATTTTTCTTATTACAGTTTTTAATTTTTTTGCACTGCCTATTCCTTTTAATGAATTTATCCAATCGATAATTTTTATCCCGTCAATGTACTCCATTATCAAAAAATTTTTGCTCACATCAAGCATCTTTGGACCTACTTTTACTGAATTTACTATCTTTAGCAAATCAGCTTCACTTCTCATTTCTTTTCTTTGCGAATCGGTTCTTCTAATTTTTAATGCAACTTCTTTACTACCTTTTTTTGCAAGAACAACTACGCCCACATATCCTTTTCCAAGAATATTTAATTTTCCAAGTGTCATGGGACCAGTTAATGAAATTGATTTAATCCTTAATTTTTCTAATTCATTTATTCGAGATTTTATCTGGCGTCGTGTTGCTTTGGGATATCCGAGAATTTTTGAGTATGGCTCATCAGTAAATTTCTTAATTGAAATGAAGGAGTGTGCCATCTGTTGAGATCAACTCACTTGCGACCTCTTTAATTGATTTGCTTAATCCCTTTTCTCCAACTGAAATTTTAAAACCTCGTTTAAAGTCTGTTTGCAGACCTTTTGGTATGCCTGTTTGAAGGTTATTTCTCAAGAATTCAGTCATGAATTTAACGGCATCAACATGTTTTCTCTTCTCTAAAGAAATAATTTTTTTATTATTTCCAACCCAGATTAATTCCGCAGTTGAGAGATTTTTAGAAATAAAACTCTTGGAACTACCTTCTCTAAAAACCTCCGGCCCAGTTTTTGCATAAACATCAGGAATCTTTGTTGTTCCTAAAAAGAAAAAGAGGTAAGCATCTTTTTGTTGATCTGTATAGGCTCTACTTCTTAATACTGTAAAACCAGCTATTTCTAATTGTGTACTCAATGATGAAGTAGCTCTCTTGATCTGTCCCCAAATTATATCTGGACTCCTAACTTTAAAACTAAATTTTATTGATAACAAATTTTCCCAATACTTCTTTGAAATCTTTGGACTTTCTTCCTTAAAAAATCTCAAATTTGGATTTTCTTTAAAGGCCCTGCAAACAAGAATGAATTTTCCAATATTTTCATTAGAAATTGCTGCAGCTAAATTCCTATTACTATCTACTGGATCTATTATTGTTAAAGATGTATCAAATTTCTTTGTAGTTTTTCCAATAACCTGATTTTCTTCAATTTTAGAAATTGATTTTATAATATTTTCAAAACTTCCAAAGTGTAAAACTAAAACTTCTGAAACATATCCACTGAATCCTTGTTTTGCAATTTCTGCACCATAAATTCCATTTGATTTTAGAAATGCTTTCAAAATTCTAACTTCATTTTGCATTTTTGGTGTTAATGATTTTGACATGAATTTTGTATGAAATGTTGATCTGTCTGCGGCACTTTTCCATTCTCCAATTTTTACATCATAAAATGGAACTACATTTATCTTGGTATCTTTTATTTTAGCCTCAACATATGGGTGTTCAGAGTACCTTACATATGGAGAATATTTTTTTAATGAGTCAAAACCAATTTTTTTAGAAATTTTTTCAAATTTCTCTTCTGATGTTGATTTTTTGAATCTCACAAAAATATCTACGTCTGCATCTTTTGATAGCCATGTACCTTTTGCAAATGATCCTCCAAACTCCAAATCAATAATTTCAGAAAACTTTTCAGTCTCTTTTTTGACTAGTTGTAATGCTAATTCTGCAATTTGTTTTTTTGATTTTTCTGTTGCCTTTGTTGGAATAACACTTTTCATCACACTGGAAATAACTTTCTTCATTTTTCAGCAATTACCTCCATAATATCAGAATAAATTGGCCCACTAGTTGTAAGTTCACTTTTTTTCAATTTAATGCTGGAAATTTTCTGTATTCCAAAATCCATATTTTTTTGTTCATTCAATTCTTTTGTTATGTCTCCAATCTTCTTTTTAATCCTAAATATTGTAATATGTGGTTTGAATGGCTTGTCAGAAATCAGTCCTAGTGGTTTTAATGCATTTTCCACCTTTTTTGCTAATTCTACTAGATTTTTCCCACCTTGTTCATCAGTTCCAATCCAAATCACTCGTGGAAAATTAGGCCTGGGAAATGCCCCTATACCCCTCAAGTTTATACTAAATTCAGAAAATTTTATTGCTTGAATAGCTTCACTAACCTTTTCTTTTACATCTTCAGATATATCGCCTAAAAATTGTAATGTAAAATGTAATTGTTCTGGGACAATTGGTTTTGCATTAATTTTTAGATTGTTTTGAAATTTTTTTACAGAATTTATTACATCACTATTTGAAATCTCAACTGCTACAAAAGTTCGCATTACAACATTCTTTGATGTATCTTTATAATAATTTCCGGTAGCTTCATAGACGAGTTTACTTTTTGATATACATGACAAAATTAATTGTATGCTTGACTGGCATGCCTGGTGCTGGCAAATCCACAATTGCTGAGGGACTCAAACCAAGAGGATATGATATTATCAATATGGGAAATGCTGTACGTGAGGAGGCCAAGAAAAGAAATTTGGAACCTTCAAGATCCAATCTTGGAAAGTTAATGCTTGAGCTTAGAGATAAAAATGGACCTGGTGCAGTAGCTGAACTAGTAAAACCCCAAATTGAATCATCAACTTCTAACGTAATTCTAATTGATGGTGTTCGTTCAAATGATGAAATTGAAGTTCTTAAAAAATTTGGGAATGTAAAATTATTAGCTATTCATGCATCAACTGATACTAGATTTGACTTTTTACAAAAAAGAGGAAGATCAGATGATCCTCAAACCAAGAAACATTTTGAAGAAAGGGATAACCGTGAATTAGGTGTTGGAATTAGTAATTCAATTGCATTATCTGATTATGCAATATCAAACATTGGTTTAACAAAAGATGAATTAATAGAGTCAGCATATCAAATTATCCAAAGTTGGACGGAATGAAAATTCCAAAAATCAATTGTAAAATTGAGATGTTTTGTTCAATAAATCCTTCAGAAGATCCAGAAAAAACAAAAAAATCAATATCAAACATATTTCCATATTCTACAATTAAAATTGAAAATTTTTCAATTTCAGCAGAATCCAAAGATCTCAATTCTTTAGAAAAAATCCACGAAGCAGTTCATTCAAAGCAATCTCAAAAAACCTATCGAAGAAATCTTCAAAAAAATCTATACAATGATTCAACTTGGTTTTATCTAAACAAGCAAGCCGCTTTTGTTGAAAAAATTGTTATTTGTGATGAAGCCGAAGAATCTCCATTAGGGCCAATTAAAGTAATTCTTTCTTCTCCAAAAATTGATGAAATTATTGATTGGTTTGTGTATGGAGAATAAATTAGCTAAGAAAATTCAATCATTTTTGACTATTTTTTTTAGTATGAATCTAAAATCTGTTTTTTTGAATTATTAGAAAATGTTCATAAAATTAGGCATAATCATAGGGATAGTTGTTCTTGGAGGGATGATCTTCTCAAATGAAATTGATACATTATTCCCATCTACATCTGCTACAGTAGTTAATTCTCTAAAGGATGATGTATCAAATTTTGGTGCCAAAGCTTCTGATTCCGTAGAAAAGAGAATTGATGAATCAGTTGATAAAATTGTTGATAACACAAACAATGTCGTATCTGAAGAAATTAGTGAAGCTGGAGAAAAAATCAGTGATGAAATTTCCGAAACTAGAGAATCTTCCCAAAAAATCCTTAGTGAAAAAATTTCTAATCTAAATCCTCTTGAATCTATTAAAAATATTTTTTCAGACAATACTGCAACAAAATCTATATTAGAGTCATCTTATCAATCAGAAAATAAAATCACACAAAATCAATTTCCATTAATTTATGAAACATTATCGTTATCCACAACACAGCAATCAAATGATCAAATTCTTCTTCAATATTCTGATTCAAGTGGAAAAACACAAAATGTTGATGTAGTTATTAGAACTAACGAAAAAGAGATTTTTTCTGGAACATTTTTCACTTCCTATTTTGAAACAATTGTACATGATATTTCGAGTATTCCATATTATGTAGATATGATAGTAGAACATGAAGAGTATGGTACTGTTACATCATCCGTGTTTAATCCTGGTGATTCTTCTGATTTACAAATTAATGGAATATTTTCACAATCCTAACCTAATTTTCTCTAAACAATGAGATTAGTTTTGGTAATGTATTTGCACTAGTATTTCTTATAGCAAGATCCATCTCCAATGACATTTCAGTATCTTCTGGATTAACTTCTATTAACAATGCATTATTTTGTTTTGCATATATTGGCAGTGTATTTGCAGGAGACACTACAAGTGATGTGCCGGCAATTACCATCAAGTCACATTGATTTGCATGAATTATTGCTTCTTGCCAAACATCTTGTGGCAGGGATTCTCCAAACCAAACAACATCTGGCCTGAGAATATTTCCACACTTGCATAATGGAGGACTATCAGAAAAATCAGTCATTATCTCATCCTTGAAATCACAAACAGTACACTTTATTTTTACAATACTGCCATGTAACTCTAGTACTTGAGTACTTCCAGCCTTTTGATGCAGTCCATCAATATTTTGTGTTAAAATTACAACATCAACATATTTTTCTAGGTCTGCTATTGCTTTATGACCTTCATTTGGATGTGCTGAAAAAATATTCTTTCTTCTTTCATTATACCACTCCCAAACTAGTTTTGGATTATCATAAAATGCATTAATCGTGGCTAATTTCATAGCATCATAATTTCTCCATAACCCATCCTTACCCCTAAATGTTGGAATTCCACTTTCTTGTGAAATTCCTGCACCGGTAACAAAAACAATTTTCTTTACATCTCTAATTTGGTCTTTTATTGAATCAAACATCATTTAATTTCAATTTCTAGAAGATCTCTAGCAGTTATAACAGAATTATGAATTTCTTTTGCTTCATTCAAATGTTCAACCTCATCTTTGTATCTGGCAGAAAAATGTGTGAGAATAAGATTCCTCACGTTTGCATTCTTTCCTAATGTTGCTGCCTGTTTTGCAGTTGAATGACATGTGTCCTGAGCTTTCTGTTTTTCTGTATCAAGAAATGTAGAATCAAAAACAAGATAATCACACTCTTCAAAAAATTTTTCTAATTCTTGTGTAGGCATTGTATCTCCTGAAATGCCTATTTTTTTACCACGACGTTTTTCACCTAAAACTTGTTCTGGCTTTATTGTCTTTTCATTAATTATGATCTCCTTTCCATTTTGTAATTTATTCCATAAATCTCCTTCAGGTATGCCTAATTCCTTAGCTTTTTTAACATTAAACCTTCCTGGTTTGTCTTTTTCTTCAAATAAATATGAGTATGCAACAATTGAATGATTTGCTTTACATGCTCGTATTGAAAATTTCTCATTTTCAAAAATTTTTTCATCTTTTATTGTATTTATTAAAACTGGAAATGATAATCCAAAATTTAATACTTTGATATTTGCAGCAATGAATTCTTCGATTCCACTTGGTCCAAAAATTTCTAATGTTTCAGTTCTATTTTGCATAGACATTGTTTGTAATAACCCTAGAATTCCTACACAATGATCTCCATGAAGATGTGTTACAAAAATTTTCATTTTTTTATTCCATCCTAATCCTGATTTCATATAGGAAATTTGTGCAGCTTCACCGGCATCAAACATAAGAATCTCTCCTTCTCTTTCAAGACAAATACATGACAAACCTCTATTTTCCGTGGGTTGAGCAGCTGATGTTCCCAGAAATACAAGTTTCATTTAATCAAAATTGTCCTTGTCAAGCTTTTATGCCTATAGATCTGATATTTTTTTAATCCTCTTAGTTTCAGATTGTCTCCAAATTCTTTTTTGTACATAATAGCCATCTTCTTTCTTTTTGGCATTATAGCCACAAATTTCTTTATAATTTCTTCAGGTTTTTCTGATGTTTTTGATGTTTTTCCGTATGGAAAATCAGTAACAACACCATCAAATTTTTCAGATATGTTCTTGATTTCTTGAAAATCTGAATGAATTACTTGTGATTTGTATCCATTTTCTTTAAGATTTTTTTTAGTAATTTCTACCATCTTCTTATCAAAATCTAATCCAATTGCATGAATTCCCATCGATTCTGCTTCTAAAAGCGTTGTACCTGTTCCACAAAACGGATCACATACAGTTTCTCCTTCTTTTAACCCAATTAGATTAATCATTGCCCTTGTCAATTTCCAGTCTAATTCATGTGGTTGAGTTATTGCTTTTCTTGGCCTCTTTTTTTCTTTGAATCTTTTTGAGAATCCAAAAAAGTTCTCTTTTTTAGTAAAAATTAGGTATACTGTAATATCTGGATTTTCAAGTTTGACTTTAGCGTTAGAGAATTTTGATATCATATCTCCCATAGAATTCTCTAATTCTGGAATATTGAACTGATTTGAAGACAGGTTAATAATTCTACAAACAAAAGTTTTGGCATTTTTTAATATTTCAAAATTTTCTTCATCTAAGAATAGTCCTGACATTTTTCGTAATATTTGCCCTGATACTTTAACAAATGATGCTCGTTTTGAAATTTCATACCAGTTAGTTTTTGATTGAATTACTACTAAATTAGAAATAACTTTAACTTTAGAAAATCTATCAAAAGTTTTAGCTATTGCAATAATTTCATCTATTGCAATTTCTAATTGATCTTTAGATAATACAAAAAAACTTTCTGGCATTATACTATTGCCTTTGCAATTGTATTTGATACATCAACTATTGATGTTTTTCCAGGAATTGTATTTGTACTTACAATCTTAGTGACTCCTGATTTTTTTATTTTTTTTCCAGCATCATTCATTAAAAGAGCATGAGTACATGCAACAAATACTCTGCCACACTTTTCTTTTTTCAGAAATTTTGTTGCATTAATTATACTGCCACCTGTACTTATCATGTCATCAACTAAAATTAGATCTCTTCCAACTACATCTACCTTTTTAGTTTTAATCTCTACTTTTCCTGTTTTTCTATCTCTCTTTTTATCTAGAGCAATGTAGTCTATTTCCATCTGTTTTGCAAATTCTTTTGCTCTCTCTTTTCCACCTTGATCAGGCGAAACAATTAATGGATTTTTTAGGCTCAATTTCTTAAAATATATGGCTAAATCTGGAATTGCTGAGATATTTTTTGTTTTTATCGTAAAATGTTTAAGCCCAATTAGACTGTGAATGTCTACTGCAATAATTTTTGATGCTCCTGCACCTTTGAATAATTTTGCTAAAACCTTCATTGTGATTACTTCACCTGGCAAAAATTCTCTATCTTGTCTTGCATATCCCATATATGGAATCACAGCAATCACTTCAGATGATGTTTCTTTAACTTTTGAAATCATTGATAATGCTTGAATTAGATTGGTATCAACGGGTGGATAAAATGATTGTACTACAACTGATTTTATTTTTGATATGTTTCCTTTCAATGTGATCTTGCTCTCTCCATCAGGAAAAACTCTTACGTCTGATTTCACTAGATTTGCATTTACTTTTTTTGCTAATTTTCCCCCCAAATCTTCTGATGCTTTTCCACATATTACTGATAATTTTGTCAACAAGAAATTGTGATCTGTAGGGATTCTTAAGTTTTGAGAAGATTAGTCTTCTCCACTGCCGCGACCAATATCACCAACACCATATTCATCAATAACTCCCTTTCTTTGTTCTGTAAGCCTATCAATTTCCTCTTGTTCACGTTTTTCATCTCCTTGATATACAGTTCTAATTGGCCATGGAATTCTAATATCATATTTTTTGAATTCTTCATACATGATCATTCTCATTTCAGTTTTAGCCTTGAATTGAGCCCCATAATCTCTTACATAAAGCCATAATGAAAAATCTAATGATGAATCATTGAATTGATTAAATCTTACAACTGGCTGAGCTATATCTACATGAATATCCTTATCACATCCACAACTTGGTTTGTTTTCATCGAGATATGGACATCTTAATTGTACAACGAGGTGTCTTTGTTTATCATCTACTATCTCTTTCATCCCGCGCTTTCCAACTTTAACAAGAATTGCTGCAACTTGTTTAGGATCATTAAGATATGAAACACCTACTTCTACTATTGCAGGTACCATCTTGATCTCTTTTGAATAGTTGATAATCTGAGAATTTACTAATTGTCTTGTGGGAATTACTGCAAAAGATTCGTTTAGTGCATTTCTGATATAGGTTACTCTAGGCGTAATTTTGTGGACATACCCATTATATCCTGTATCTAACAATATTCTCTCTCCTTCAGAAAATATCTTATCTTTGCGAATCAAAATATATGCAAAATAGTTCTGCATTGTTTCTTGCAATGCTAAACCAATTCCAATTGCTAGTCCTCCTGTGGCAGTAGCAAGTACAATAAGATCTACTCCCCACCAACTAATAATGCCAACAATTACGGCAACAAAAATCCCTAGAGGTAAAATCTGTGAAATTGATTTTGGAAGATTTTTTCTCTTTCTTGTTGCATATCCAGGAGGTCTTCCACCTGGAATAATTGGATCATATCCGTTTAGTCTTTTTTCTTCTCTCCATGTGTCTATAGGATAAATTTCTTCATCTTCTTGTCCAGTTTTTAGTTTTTTCCCTGATTGATTATGTCCTGAAACGCATTTCTTAAAGTAATCTTGATATTTTTTTCTTTCAGCTTCTTTCCATTCTTCAAATGGATTTTTTACAAGTTCTTCATAACTCCCAATAGGCAATCCTTTAGTTGTCCTAAACTCTTCAAGAAATTTTCTCCCCTCATCAGTTTCTAAGTGTTTTTTAAAATCTTCTTCAGAAATATCTTCAGGAGTATTTACAGGTGGAACCCATCTGAAAAGTTTATGAAATAAATCTCCATCATCATCTTTGAATCCTCTCATCTCTTTCCATGCTTCAAAATCTTCTTTTTCTTCAGTTGATTTTTGTCGTTTGTTAAGTGCTATTGGAATCAGATGAGCTATTGAATAGCCTATTACCAAAATGTTAATGCTGTTAAGTATTTTCGCAAATGTCTCTGCAGGACTTAATCTATCAATACTTTCTATTGATTCTTCTGCATCTTGGATAACCTCTTCTAACTCTATCTTTGCTTCTTCAAAAATATCAAAAGACTGTATATAGAAATTCATAGTTGTAATTAGAATTATAGCAAAAAATGGTAATACTCCTACTTGAATAAATCTAGAAAGATGTGGTCTGACATAGTAAAATTTTTGAGATCTTACCCATTTTGAAAAAACGCGATAAACTGAAACAATTGCTATAATTCCAACAATTAACACAAAAAATGCTGCTTGAAGAGCCTCAGAAGACGCAATTAATTCAGTTACACTCTGAAATTCATTAGTTTGCCCTGCAACTGCATCAATAATCTCTTCAGCCATGTATCTCTTAATCTCCTATTCGTAGAATAGAAAGTTTAACCCATATTATCATTTTTGATAAAAATTTGATTGATTTTTCACCAAATTTGAAAATTTTGTGCGTAATTGACGTGTAACCTTTAACAATGGAATGTGTATTACTTACTAAGTGACCTATCAAGAATCTGTTTGGGATGAATCGCCCTCGCTAAAATCATACACACTATCTAATTTTCGTACTCTCCCACAAATTGAAAAACTTTCTGAAGAAACTCGATTTGAAATGGAAGTAGTAGGAAATGTTTTACCATTTAAGGCAAACAACTATGTTGTTGAGCAATTAATTGATTGGGATAATGTTCCTACTGATCCAATGTATGTACTAACATTTCCTCAAAAAGGTATGCTAAAACCTGAACATTATTCAAAAATGGAAAATGCATTAAAAAATAATTCTGATAAAAAAGAAATTGCAAATATCGCTAACGAAATTCGTTTACAACTTAATCCTCATCCTGCAGGACAAATGGAACTAAATGTTCCAACTCTAAAAGATGGAACAAAGTTGTATGGTATGCAACATAAATACAAAGAAACTTGTTTGTTCTTCCCAAGTCAAAGTCAAACTTGTCATGCGTACTGTAGTTTTTGTTTTAGATGGCCACAATTTGTTGGTATGGATGAAATGAAATTTGCTATGCAAGAAGGAGAGCAACTTGTTCAATATGTTTCAGAGCATCCAGAGATTTCAGATGTTCTCTTTACTGGTGGTGATCCAATGATTATGAAAGCAAAGATGTTTTCAAAATATGTGGATGCTTTAATCGAATCAAAACTACCAAATCTTAAAACAATTAGAATTGGAACAAAAGCTCTTTCTTATTGGCCTTACAAATTCTTGACTGATTCTGATTCTGAAGAAATGTTAGATGTTTTTAGAAAGATTACTGATAGTGGATTACATCTTGCATTTATGGCACACTTTAATCATCTAAACGAACTATCAACTGATGCTGTAAAATCTGCAATTAAAGCGGTAAGAGACACAGGCGCTCAGATCAGAACACAATCTCCACTTTTAGCTCATATCAATGATGATGCAAAAATGTGGGCAAAAATGTGGACTAAACAAGTTCAGTTAGGCTGTATACCATACTACATGTTTGTAGTAAGAGATACAGGAGCTCAACATTACTTTGGAATTCCACTTGTTAGAGCATATGAAATTTTCAGTCAAGCATATTCTTCTGTTAGTGGACTAGGAAGAACTGTTCGTGGACCTAGCATGTCAGCAACTCCTGGAAAAGTTCAAGTTGTTGGAACTACGGAATTTAATGGTCAAAAATTACTGGTTTTGAGATTTTTACAAGGACGAAACCCAGATTGGGTTAAAGAGTCATTTTTTGCAAAATATGATGAAAATGCAATTTGGTTAGATGATCTAAAACCTGCATTTGGTGAAAAATTCTTCTTTGAAGATGAATTAAATGCCATCAAAGCATCAAAAAGCAGTTAATTTTATAATTTACCTGACCATCTTGACAAATCTATCTTACTTGATAACATTAGTAAATTGATTTTCTAAAAATATCGTTGAACGCAGATCAAGTATTACAAACTATCAAAGATGAAAAAATTTCATTTATTGATTTTTGGTTTGTTGATATTTTTGGTGAACTGCATAATGTTGGAATGCCGAGCTATGCAATTGATAAAAATAGCTTTGTAAACGGTCTTGAAAAATTAGATGCAAGCTCAATTGTTGGATTCAAATCTGTAAATAATTCTGATATGATTTTAATGCCTGATCCCACTTCATTTAAAATTCTTCCATCTGATTATGATCCTGGAAATAGAAAAAATGCTAGAATATTTTGTGATTTGTATGATGGAAGTACAGATGAAAGCTCAAGATACAATAGGGATTCAAGAGGTATTGCATACAAGGCATCAAAGAAACTCAAAGAGTTTGGATTTACCCATACAAATTGGGGTCCAGAAATAGAATTTTTTGTATTCGATACTATCAATGTTTACCCATCTCCATATGCTGCAACACATTCGTATGGAGGCTCTGGTTATTCTATTGAATCTAAAGAATCTCCATGGGCTAAAGGAAATGTAAGTACTGCTATAGATATCAAAGAAGGATACTATCCATCTCAACCTAAGGATACTCTTGAGGGATTTAGAAAAGATGTATGTGATGATTTGTATAACTATTTTGGAATTAGGATAGAGGCTGAACATCATGAAGTTGCAACTTCTGGTCAATGTGAAATTAATCTTGAATATGATGAAATGATTCAGATGGCTGATCATGTGATTGGAGTGAAAAATTTAGTTAAAGTAAAAGCTAAACGAAAAAATAAGGTTGCAACATTTATGCCAAAACCAATTTTTGGTGATAATGCATCAGCTATGCATACTCACCAAAGCTTGTGGAATGGCAAATCAAATGTAATGTATGATAAAGATGATGAACAAGCACAAATGAGTCAGACTGGAAGATATTACATTGGAGGAATTTTGAGTCATGCATCAGCATTATGTGCAATTTCAAATCCTACAACAAATTCATACAAACGTCTAGTTCCTGGATTTGAGGCACCAGTCAATGTTTGTTGGGGATTGGGTAATAGATCAGCTGCAATAAGGGTTCCAATGTATAATCGAAACCAAGAAAAAAGTAAGAGGCTTGAATACAGAGTTCCTGATCCTACTGCAAACATCTATCTTCTAGAAGCTGCATTATTGCTTGCAGGCTTGGATGGAATTAAAAATAAAATTGATCCTGGTGATCCAATTGAAGAAAATGTCTACAAACTCTCTCCAGAAAAGAAAAGAGAATACAAAATTGGTTCATTACCTGTCTCATTAAAGGGAGCTCTTGATTCTTTGTCATCTGATTCAAAATTCCTTGAAGATGTTTTCACAAAAGATTTTCTTGATGTCTATTCTGAATTAAAATACAAAGAATATGTTGCATTTGCCCAAACTCCTACTGCATGGGAAGTTTCAATGTATGCTGATGCCTGATTGGTACAAATATCGAATTTATGATTAAAATTCATTTTAAGAAATATGATATAACATTTTTAATATCAAATTAGATTTTTTTAGTATGAAACTAAGCATTTTACTTCTATTGCTAGTTATTCCAGGTATGATTAGTGTCGCATATGGGCACACTATTGATGCTGTGGGGGAATATCGGGTAGAGATTGGCTGGATGAATGAACCAGTTGTTTCTGGTGATACTAATGCCATTGAATTCTATGCTAGTCCTCTAATACCATGTCCTGAAATTTCAGAACCAAGAAAATGTGCAGAATCGCAACAATTTCAAAATGGAATTGAAGGATTAAAAAAAACTCTAAAGATGCAATTAATTTACAAAGATGAAATGATTACACTACCACTTTCACCTGATCATGACATTCCTGGAAAATATTATGCATTTGTTAACCCAACTGTATCAGGATTTTATCAAGCAAATGTGTTGGGCGCCATTGAAGACACTCCAATTAGTTTATCAATGCATCCACCAAAAGTTGCAGAACGAGCATACATTGAATTTCCTGAACCTTCTGATATTACTGTACAACAAATGATTGATGGACATACTGCGCTCATTGAAAATATTGGAAATCTAAAGGACTCTGTCAGTAATCTAGAAGAAACAAGACAACAAATGGATGTAGGTTATGCAGGAATTGGTGTTGGTATAATAGCAATAGTAATTGCAATTATTGCGCTTACAAAATCTAAAAACAACTAATCTGACTCTACAAAACTATTTCTTCTTTTTAAAACAAAATACAAAATTGCTCCAATTCCTATAATGGCTAATCCTACAAGAACAACCTCAATTTCAAATTGTAATGCCATGTAAACAGTAGTTACAAATCCAAATAATGGTAAAATTGGAAATTTACCAATATTGACTGGAACTTTGAATGGTCTTTTTAGTACTGGTTCTGTATATCGTAGAACAATTACTGCCAAATTAATTGCTGCAAATGTAATGACTACTGCAAAAACTACAATATTTGCTATAATTACAATATCTCCAACAAAGGCAAAACCAATTGATGTGACTAAAATTCCTATTACTGCAATCCATGGTGTATTTGTTTTGGGATGAATTCTGGCAAAAAATCGTGGCAATGAGTTACTTTTTGCCATTCCATACAGGATTCTGGCACCTGCAACTAGTGTAATTAGAACAGTACTTGCAGTTGCAAAAAGAGCAATTAGAGATAAAGTAAAACTACCATTTGGGCCCAAAGCAGCATGAGCTACATCAGCTAATGGTGCAGATGATAATGCTAACTCTTCCCAATTTAGAATTCGTACTGCTGATAAGGAAACTAGTACGTAGATTATTCCAGTAATTACAACTGATAAAACTATAGCCCTCGGAATTGTCTTTTGGGGTCTCCGAACCTCTTCTGCAACATTTGCCATATCTTCAAACCCAATAAATGCAAAGAAAATCAAAACAAATGCTAGAATTATACCTGTCATGCCACTTGGTGTTTCAAAATAATTAATTGTTTCAACTGGTTCTATTGAAAAACCAAGAAAAATAATAAGAACAAGTCCTGCTGCAGTAACCAATGCAAAAATAGTATTTGCCCATGCAGATTCTTTTATTCCTATAAAATTTACAACCGATAAAATTATGATTAGAAAAATCGCTCCAATTGTAATTGGTAAATCAATAAACTGAGTTAGATATCCGCCAAATCCTAGTGAAACAGTAGCAGCAACTATAATTGATGTAATTGCTGTTAACCATCCTATAATAAAACCAAAAAAATTATTCTTGAATGCATTTTTTACAAATGTATATTCTGCAGCAGCTTTTGGGTATAAAGCTGATAACTCTGCATAACTTAATCCTGCAAAAATTGCAACAACTGCACCTAACAAAAAAGAAACCCACATTGAATTACCTGCAAATCCTGCAGCTTCTCCAATTAAGACATAGATTCCTGCACCTAGAATTAATCCTACACCATACATGGTAAGGTGAAAAAGTCCCATGTGTCGCTTTAGTTCAGACATCGCTTTCCTAATTTATCAGAGAATTTAATCCGTATCCTACCAAATAAGCAACAAATGCTGCTGTTCCACCTATGATTAACGTATAGGTTCCTGAACGAACTTTTGATCTTTTTACAATTTTTCCTTTTATCATCCCTACCATAAAAAATGCGATACTTACTGAAATGATGGAATATACAAATGCCTCCGAATTTGCTTCAACTCCGACAATAATGAAGATCATAAATGGTATTAATGGAATTAATCCAATTACATTAAACCCAAAAAATGTACTAAAAGAACTATCTAAAGGATTCTTTTTGTCTTCAATTAACCCTAACTCCTCCTTCATCATGGTATCCAACCAAACTTTTCTTCTAGATGTGATAATTCTTACAACTTCTTCTAACAATTCATCTTTGAATCCTTTTTCTCTGTAAATGTCTCTGATCTCATCTCTTTCCTGCTCTTCTAAATTGTCAATTTCCCATTCCTCTTGTTTTCTTTTCATTTGAATAAACTCATTTCTGGCTTTTGATGCCTGATAATTTGCTGCTGCCATTGAAAATCCATCTGCAAACAAATTTGCAAATCCTAAAATCAAAATAATTCCGGGAGATAATCCAGCTCCTACAACACTTGCAACTATTGCAAAAGTCGTAACTGCCCCATCAATAGAGCCATAAACAAAATCATCAAAATGCCACTTCATGTTATGTTATTATTGCTTTAGTTACATCACTTTTACTAATTATTCCTGCAATACTGTTGTTTCCATCAAGAACAACTAAACCACTAACGTTATTCTCTAATAATACATTACAAGCTTTTCCTAAATCTTCATTAAATTTGATAGTGATTAGTCCCTTACTCATCACATCTCTAGCTAATGAAATATCCCCAAATCCTTCTTCGGATAGAAATCCACGTCTAACATTATCAAAATTTGTGCCTGAAAAATCATCTTCACTACCAAGCTCAATTGATATTCTAAATAAATCTCTAAATGAAATTACCCCTACTGGTTCTTCTTGTTGATTTTTTACAATAATCCTTGAGATCTTTTTTTCTAACATCTTCCTTACAACCTTATACAATGGTGCGGCAGTATGGGTATATTCATAATCATGAGTCATAAAATCAACAACTTTGTTTTTTCCAGATAATTTTTCAACAAAATATCTTACAAGATCACTTTTTGTTACAATTGCTTTTACTTCTTGTTTTTCTCCTATCGCTAATGAGCTAATACCTTTTTCAATCATTATCTTTGCAGCATTTTCAGGAATAATATCTTGTTCAACAAATTCAATTGGATTCATAATCTCTGTAACTGGAATTTCTTCTAATCCTCTCCTTGTTGTTTCTGAAAACAAAAACAGCCCTATGTCTTTTTCAGTAATTATGCCAATATGTTTTCCACCATCATTAACAATTAATCTGCTAATTTTTGTGTCTAGCAACATTTTGATTGCATCAGAAATTGTAGAATTTTTAATAATTGAGATCGGTTTATTTGAAATTGAAGCAATTGTCAATTTTTAACTTACAAGATTTTTTGTATAAAAACTACGGAGATAATTTCCAATTCTGATTATAATTTCTAATCTCAACTTTGGAAATATTGCCTATTTTTATATTCTATGGATGAAACATTCAGACATGGCAAAGTTTGCAAAAATTCTTGTTCCACTTGATGGTTCTGCAAACGCTACTCGTGGCTTAGACAGAGCAATTGAGATTGCAAAAGGAAGTGGTGCCGAAATTACTGGCTTCTATGTATTTCACTTGCCTCTTGCTGCAGGAATCAAATACACACAAAAAATGAAAGACGAGGCTCAAAAAAAGGCTGTAAAAGCCATTGGTCCTGCAATGAAAAAAACCCAAAATGCTGGTGCCAAATTCAAGTATCATACTGGCGGTGGCCATACTGGAACTGAGATTGTCAAATATGCTCAAAAAGGAAAATTTGACATGATTGTAATTGGTGCAAGGGGCATGGGTGGTGCAAAAGAAGCATTTCTTGGTAGCACATCAAATTATGTTATGCACAAAACCAAGATTCCTGTCTTAGTTGTGAAATAGTATTTTTTACCATTTTTTATTTTCACATACTTGATATCCTGTAAATGTAATAACCTAAAAGTATAGGAATCATGAAAAATTATTTGGATAATGTAAGATATGGTTGAAAGTAATTATGATATTTTAGGAATTGTTGAAGGAACTAGTGAAAAAGAAATTCGTGATGCATTTAGAAGATTAGCTTTACAATATCATTCTGATCGTGGTGGAGAAAACGAGCAATTTATAAAAATTAAACAAGCATATGAAGATCTAAAAATTGGTAAAAAATATCCTGAAACAGACATTGAAAAAATAAAAAACTCAAGAGTATATTCTGATGAATCTGAGGCTGATGTAAGAAGGAAAAATCAGATTCTAGGACAACAATTGTCTAAAGAAATGAAAGCCGCTGAAGAATGGGCAGCAGCACATAACAGAGCAAATTCAACTGCTTCAAGACTGTTTGGATCAAAAACTCTTGGTGAAATTGAATTGGAAAGAAAAGCTAATGGTGCCTTGTCAATTAAAGGAAATTTCATGGCTGGTAGTTTAACATATGATGGCCCAATTACTATGCAGGGAAGTATTACCAGTCCATCCTGGACTAAGGAATATCAAACAAATATTCATCTTAGAAAAGGAGATTTCAAATTTGTTGATCCCATAGAAAACAAATACAAAATTGAAAACGGAGCAAAAATTACTGTTGATAATGGAAATGTTGTAGTAGGAAATATTTTTGGTAGAAAATTTAGAGTTGAGGATCCTGAGGGAAAAGTTGGTGTATATAAAATTCTAGAACACAGAACTGAAGTTTCTGCTCCAAATGGTAAAATTGTTGCTGAAAATGTAGTTAATACTGTATCGCTAAATGCTGACACAGTAATTGTTCTAAATATAGAAGATGATGTAATAATCTCTGCACGTGAAATTCTATTTTATGGAGACAAATTTACCTATGATTCAATTATAAAACTAAAAGAAGGTGGTTCAATTCGATTTTTTGAAAATTTTTCCATTCAAGGATTAAGCGGTGATGCAAAAATTGAATTAGAAAATGGTAAGAAAATCAGATTATTTGATCTTAAAACTAAAAAAATCAAAGATTTAGCTGACGAATTTGTATCTAACAAAGAAAATTATGCAAGTGATGCAACCATGGTTGGTCATGGATTTACCATCACATATGAAATGCTAGATAATCTCTCAAAAAAACCAACAAAAAAACAGAAATCAGGTTGGGCATCAAGATTTGGATTTAAAAACTAATCAGATTACCTGCAATATTACAAAATTTAGCTAGATTCTGTCCCAAAATCATCTAATTTTTTTCTTCTAACCTCAAAAATATTGTAACCATATTTCTGTTTTAATTCAATTATACATAATTCTGTAAACTCGTATTCTGAAAAATCTTTAAAAATATTATAGATGTTTTGATCAACTACCAAGCTGTTTTTGGGGCATAATGAATTAATTTTAAAACATCGATTTACTGTGGGACCAAAAATATCGCTAATTTTAGAGGTAATACTTTCAGCTACCTTCACAGGACCATACGTTAAACTAATCTTGTAATCTAATCTAGGTAAATCCTCTTTTTGTAATTGTTCTTGTAATCTTCCATAAGATTCAACCATAGATAAACAACATTCTAAAATATTTTGTACTGATGTAGAATCATTAGTATCAACATTTGCAAATCTAAACATCAATGCATCTCCAATATTTTTAATGACTTCACCTTTGTGTTTAAGAACAATTTTTGCCATAAAATTTAAAAATATCTCATATAGTTTTGTAATATCCTCATCTGATAGTTTTGATGATATTCTAGTAGAATCTGCCATGTCAATTACTCCTACACAATCATTTTCTACATGCTGTGAAAATTTTAACAACGTGTCTCCCTCAAGCTGTTTGATGACTTCCTCTTTTTCTTTAATTTCAATTAATGATTCCTGTAGTTTTTGTGCCATTGAATCAAATGCATTAGACAGTTCTCCTATCTCATCTCTTGTTCTGATATTGGTTCTGACATCAAAATTACCATCAGCAATTTTATTTGCAGCACTTTTCAATTTGATTAGTGGTCTTGATAATGATTTTGACATAACAAAAGCTACAATTCCCATTACAGCAGTTATGGCTATACCTGTTAGCATTATTCTATCTTGAAGAATTTCTATTGGTTTTTCTACTTCACCTTCATCAATTTCTGCAAGCAAAACAATTCCTAAATCTTTAGCACAATAAGATGAACCGTAAATGGGAATTCCTCTATAATCAGGATAAAATCCTAGATTTTCTTCTCCTTGATTGAAGCATTTTTGCACAGCTAAAGTATCCACTCTTTGCTGAAATACAGCATTTTCAAAAAATCGGGATTCAGATAGCATTACAAAGTCATCATTGACAATGTATACTTCACCTGTTTCGCCTAATCCACTTCTATTAAGCAAAATATTATCAATTGCAGCAGTTCTCATTCTAGAGATAATGACTCCTATTGGTTCATCTCCAATCTTACTATCTGATACATAAACAGGAGATACAACAATCATTTTTTTACCAGATTCTGAGGGTTCAAAATCAACAAAAGATTCCTTTAGTCCTCTTTGAAAATACTCATCTTGAGAATAATCTTGATTAGATATTCCTGAAAGTGAGAAAAAGATACTCCCATTTTTGCCAATTATCTTGACGTCTTCAAATCCAATTGAAAATCCGATAAGTTTCTGAAATGCCTGCACCTGAATTAGAAAATCCCTACGTTTTTCCTCTTTAACAGCTTTAAGTTGTATTTCTGGAACGTTATTCATCTCAGTAATCAAAAATTGAATCATAGGATCATTTGCTAGAATTTGATTTTGTTCAATTCTTGATTCAAAAAGCAATCTCAGAGTTTCCCCACGTACTGTGGATTCACCAAATAATTGATCTCCTGTTCTCTGTTTTAGAATTTGATCAGCATAATTAAAACTAAAAAATCCTGTAATTGTTAATCCAATTACGGACACAATCATTACCAACAAAATGAGTTTTTTATCTAGATTAAATGAGATTGACAATTTCGTTCTATGTTAATTTTATGTAAATATCAAGGCTTCTAGTATTTCTAAGTATATTACGTTTACAAGTAATTCTTCAAGTTGATAATTACTACTATGAATGAAAATAACCTTCAGCATTTAATTATGAATTTTACACTTTTTTTAAATATGAAATTTCTAATACTGCTTTCAATTCTTGCTATTTTAGGCTCAACATCTTCTGCTTATGCTGAGGAATACATTATTGATATTCCCTTTGGAGCATACAATCCTGAACTAAATACACCGGCAGAAGTTTGGTATGATCCACCATTAATCAATGTGATAGTTGGAGATACTATAACCTGGTATAATGATGATAGAGAAGCCCATACTGTAACTAGTGGTGATGGACCAGGAAGATTTGGTTGGATGGATAATAGAGATCTTGGAAAACCTGATGGGATATTTGATAGTGGTAGATTTCTTCCAGGAGAATCTTGGTCATATCAATTTGAAGAATCAGGAAACTTTTCATATTTTTGTACAATTCATCCGTGGATGGATGGAATGATAATTGTTGAAGAAAAAATTCCTGATTACCCTCATGATGCAACAGGAAAAGAAATCAAATTTCCTCTCTTACAATATACTCCAGATGGAGCTATTGAAGTTAATCTGGCATGGGATCCTCCAGTAATTAAAACACATGAAAAAATTCAATTTGTATACCAATTCTATGATCCTCAAACAAACTCTAATCTTGCAGAGATGAAGTATAATTTTGTGATTTTCCAAAATGGACACGAAATTTTTCGAGATGAAGGGCTAAGTCAGATAGGTGGAGATTACAGAAATTTTGTTTTTACCGATCCTGGTTCAATTATTGTTAGAATTGAAGGTATTCAAACCCCTTCACTTTTAGCTGAAGAAAGCGTAACTGTATTTGGTGATGTACAAAGTAAAGAACAAAGATCAGTAGATTTTACTGCTGCAGTTTATGCTAATCCTGAAAAAACATCTCATGAAACATATCATATCAAACCTGCACAAAGATTGACCACATATTATGAATTGATGATTTTCATTATACTTGTTCCAGCTGTAATGTTTATTGTTGCACTATTTTGGTTAAAGAAGAAACCAGATGTGTCAAAAACCAAGTCTGGTGCTGTTAAAGTCTAAAATAAGAAAAAGAAATTAAAAGTTGAACTAATCTAATCGATTAATTCGGTCCAACCTTTGACGAAGACTGAATCTTTGTGGAGTGGAACTGGTTGTCCAACAGTAAAGTCCATTGGTCTCATCCAAAAGATTGCTTTTGTTGGGCATACACCGATGCATGCACCATCAGAAATACATCTTTCTGGGTAGAAGACAAATGCTTTACCTCTCTTCCAGCCTTCAACTGGTTTTACTCTAAGGACATCTGGACCAAGTGTTGTACAGATTTCTACACATAGTGCGCATCCGATACACATTTGTTCGCTTATGTCTGGAATAATTCCTACTGGCATAACAAAATAGAATCTTGATTTGGCATTAATATAATTTGCCTAAAAATATCATGTTATAACGGCGTTTGAAATTTTATAACACCGTTTGAATTTTTGATCGCACTTTATACAAAATCTAGTATTTGTTCTAGAATTTGAAAATTTTTGAATCTTCATTTTCTTTGTTTATAGAATGAATAACCAAGTTATTTTTAATCTTCTTTAGAAAATAAACTCCTGTTTTTGCAGATCTTAGGATTTGTTTGCCTCCTGGCGTAAGAATCCAACCTTCATTTTCTTTTTTCCTTGCCATGCCAGTAATTAGAACAGATGACTCTACTCTTTTTCCTAATGAGGAGAGCAACATTACACATGAATTAATGAATATTGCAGATTCTAAATCATCAAACATATTGTAGACTCCGTTAAATGAATCAATAATTACAAAAAATTTTTCTTTTGATATTTTTGAAATTATTTCTGCTAATTTTTCTTCCAATTTTCTTTTGTTGGATGAAAAATTGTTACATTATTTCTTTTCTGAATAATTCCTGACTCGACATATCCAGTATAAAGTAAATCCATATCTACAAAAATTATTGGACTTTCAATAGAATCAATTAACTTTTTGAGAAATTCTGCTTTGTGAAAAGGTTCTGAACAAAGTACTATGCTAGGAATTTTTTCTCGAAATTCATTTTGAATGTGAATTAATTTGCTATCTAGAATCTGGTCAGGATTTTTATCCAACAATCATTTAGCATTTTACAGATATAATAATGAATTTAGTCTCAAAAGATATTTCAGATGATTTTCCAAATTCAGGTAAAATCTACCTAAACAATGCATCTGTTTCTTTAATGCCTGCTCAAAGTATTGAAGCAATGAGAGAATTTCTAATTTCATACAATTCCATAGGTCCTGATTCAAAGGAATCAGAACCATTTGTTACTGAAAAACTAAGGAATATGAGAAAAATAATAGCAAAAATTATTTCATGCCAACCTGATGAAGTTGTTTTAACTCAGAGCACAACTGATGGAATCAACATTGTTGCAAATGGCCTTTCATTTGATGAAAAATCAAATATAATTATTCGAGGAATGACACATGAACACCATTCAAATTTCTATCCATGGCTAAAATTAAAAGAAAAAATTTCTATAAAAAATCTCCCTATTGACAAAGATGGTCTTTTCAAACTTGAAGATTTGGAATCATTTGTTGATGATCATACAAAATTGGTTGCGCTAAGTCATGCATTATACAATACTGGTTCAATTTTACCAATGGACAAAATAATAAAAATTCTAGATGATAAAGTACCTCTTTTTGTTGATAGCGCACAAACTGTAGGGTGCATTGATGTTGATGTTTCTAAAATGAATTGCAATTTCATGTCTTTCAATGGTTCAAAATGGTTATGTGGTCCTATGGGTACTGGCTTGTTTTATTGTAATAGAAAATCAAGTGATCTACTAGAACCAAAAACTATAGGTGGAGAATCTGCAATTATCTATGATGATACAAATCTTGCATTCAAAGAACTTCCTGATAAATTCCAAACTGGATTTAGAAATTATGTTGGAATTGTTGGATTAGAATCATCTGTAAATTACTTGCTAAACTTTGGACTAGAAAATATTCGTAAAAAAAATCAATACCTGTCAAATCTTCTTAGAGAAGAACTATCTAAACTACCAAAAATTATTTTATATGGTCCTGAAGATCCTGATTCTAGAACCAGTATTGTATCTTTTAACATCAATGGAATTGATTCAGAAGAACTAGTTGATAGACTTGAAAAACAAAACATAATCTTGGCTGTAAGAGAAATCATGGAACAAAAGATTGTACGAGCATCACCCCATTTCTTTAACACTGAATCGGAAATTCTATCAGTAATTGATGCGATAAAGAATCTATAGATTCTCTTGTTCTTCTATAACCATCATAGTTAATGTAGATTGAACTTTTGTAATTTTTCTAACCCTATTGGTAATAATTGAACGCAGTTTTTCAGCATCATCTGAGGATAATTTTAAGACGATGTCGTATACCCCGTATACCCCCTGAACTTCATAAGTCACATCTTCTTCTGTAAGAATTTGCTTTACTTCATTGATGATTGATTCATCTGATCCTAAATCAGAATTTAGTAGAACGTACGCAGTGGTCACACGAAATTTTTAATCAAACAGTATTTAACTTTTCATAATTCAAAAATTGATTAATCAGCACTTGATATTATTAATGTGAAACCTATAGATCTCACACTTACAATATCAAAATCTATTCCAAGTTTTCCTGGTTCCCCAAAACCACAGTTCATTTTTTGGTCTAGTCTAAAAGAAGATGGGTATAATCTTGAGCTTTTATTCCTTAGCTCCCATACTGGAACCCATCTTGATGCACCATTTCATTTTGTTAAAAATGGCATCAAAATCGACCAAATTCCCCTTTATAGATTAATGAGCAAAGCTATACTGATCAGACTAAAAAAACCAAAAAATTCTCCTATCACAAAATCTGAAATTCTCCAATCTGAGAAAAAAAATGGAAAGATCCCTGACAAATCATCTGTTTTCTTTTTTACTGGTTGGCAGAAAAATCTCAAAAAAAATAACTACTTTACAGAAAATCCTGGATTAGAATCGTCAGCTGCTAAATATCTTGCACAAAAAAAAATAAACCTTGTTGGAATTGATTCGCCTAGTATAGATCTTGGACAAGATGAATCATTTAGTGTTCATCATATCTTATCTAAAAATAATATATTGATAGTAGAAAACTTGGCAAACTTGAATAAAATTTCATCAAATGAATTTAACTTTACAATTCTTCCGCTGAAACTAAAAGATGCAACAGGCTCACCTGTAAGGGCAATAGCATTTTAAATTATGTCATTTCGTAATGCTAAAAATATGGTAGGTAGTGATATCTATCATGAGTAAACCTGGTAATCTTTGGAGGAAAGTTCATGGAAAAATTACAAAAAAACCTACAAACTTTTCATGGTTGATTGAAGAAAAATTAGCAGGTTCAGGCATGCCTACAAGTTTTGATGAATTTGATTGGATTGTAAATCAAGGTGTAAAATCAATTGTAACAATGACTGAAAATGCTCTCCCACAAAACTGGATACAAAACATAGATTATCTTCATGTGCCAACTCCTGATTTTACAGCTCCTGATATGGAAAAAATAGATTCTGTAGTTGATTTTATTCATGAACAAATTACAAATGATCAATCAGTTATGGTTCATTGTGCAGCTGGAATGGGAAGAGCAGGAACTATACTTGCATGTTATTTTGTCAAATACAAAAAATTCTCAGCCAAAGAAGCTATTCAAAAAATTCGTACAGAAAGACCCGGTTCTATTCAATCTGAAGTACAAGAATTAGCTATTGGTTTTTATGAAAAACATGTAAAAAATTAGTTTAAACAAAGTCTGCAACTAATTTTCCATCGACAATTTTGATTTTCAAAGTTTTATTTTCTTGAAAAATCATGGTAAGTCCACCATCTGAATCAGGATCTTCTACCTTTACAAGTTCTAACATTTTGATTGCATCATATTTTCCCATTCATATTCACCTATTCTGGAATTGATACGGTCTCGATTTTCCCGTCATTTGCTTTGATGAACAGGAATCTGTTGTCTTTAAAGATAAAGGTAATTCCTCCTTCCTTATCAGGATCTTCAACTTCAAGAATTGGTTGTCCTAACAGACCATCATATTTTGCCATGTTAATTCCATCAAAAAGTTCCTTATATCCCTAATTGATTTTGATTTCAATATCTCTGGAATTATTCTTGACACTTCCTGGTTCTGTATAATCATGTTTTTGCCATGATGCAAATGCCTCAGCACTAATTTTGTGTGTGCCTTTTCCCAAATCTTCAGCCTTGAAAACAAATTTTTCATCAAAGTCAAATAATTCCTGTCTTACTTCTTCTTCTGAGAGTCTAATGAATGGCTCAAAATTTTTGGCTACTTGAACCCAAATTCTTCTATCTTTCATAGGATTGACAAGTTTAGGATTTCTTGTCCAAAATATGGATGCCTTTCTATAGGTATCAATTGTTCTACCCAGTTCTTTTTTCCTAAACCCACCTGTAGTCAATTTAACACCATATTTCATTTTGAATGAAACATCATTGTTGTTGTATGCTTTGGTCCAATTTGTCTCATTAAATGCGTCTCTTAAGCCACCTTCAACTGAAAATTGAACATTTATCTCAATATTTTCATCTGAAGAGTATTCATCCTTGGTTTTTACCAATTCTATGTCTGAAATCCTACTTTCGCCCATTTCTACTCTCATAATGATTTATATCCGCAATAAGTGCTTTTTCTGAATACATGAACGCACAAGTGATCAGTTCAGAAGCCAAAGAAATCAACCTTTCAATCACTGAAACCGATATAGGAATTTTATATCTAATTCAACATGAGCTTCTAAAAGAATCAAATATTGATTTTGCAGGTGTCATTGTAAAACATCCACTTACTAACGAATGTTGGATGAGAATTAATTCTAGTTCAAAACCACTAGGTGAAATAAAGAAAGCTACAGATTCAGCAATAAAAATGGCAGATGAGTTCAAGCAATTATTTAATTCAAAACTTAAGGTAAATTAGAATTGAAGTTTTGCCCCAAATGTGAGGTCAAATTAAAAAAAGGTACTTCCGGCCTTCAATGCTCAAAATGTGGTTACACAGAAGGACAAGAAGAAAAACAGACCAAAAAAATTATTGAAAACCAGGAACATGAAGAAGCTATTTTAGCTTTTGAAGGAAATGAAGGAGAAGAATCTCATCCAACAATTAAAATTGAATGCGAAAAATGTGGACATGATGAAGCAGTTTGGTGGATGCTTCAGACAAGAAGTGCAGATGAACCAACAACACAATTCTATCGTTGTATAAAATGTAAGAATACTTGGCGTAATTACGCATAACGTTTAACTGGAACATAAAGTCAACAAAATTGATTTGACTTTTGGAGCAAAAACAAATGGTTCTGATGATCTCAAGGCAATCATTTCTGCAATTTCAACACTTGTTGAAGAAGCAACATTTGTTGCAACAGCTGAAGGAATTTCTTTTAGAGGAATGGATCCATCTCATGTTGCTTTAATAGATATTTCATGGCCAAATTCTGCATTTGAAAAATATGAGTGTGATAGTGACATAAAATTTGGAGTAAGAATAGATGAATTCTCAAAACTTATCAAAAGAGCAGACAAAAAAGATAGTATAGAAATTAGTATTTCTGAGCAAAACATGTTACTTGTTACTGTTGGAAAAAATAAAAAATACAAAATGCGACTAATTGAAAGCTCTGCAACAGATACACCACTTCCAAAAATTCCTTATGATTCTAAAATCATGTTATCTTCATCAAAGTTTGATAAGATTTTAGGTGATGTTCAAGTTGTATCTGATTATTTGACAATACACACATCTGACTCTAAAGGAGATTTTTCAGGAAAAGGAGACTCTGGCGAAGTTGTTATTGATTTGGATAAAGACGATGAAGATATTGAAGAGATTTCTTCTAAAGAAGATAGTGTTGGAACATACAGTCTAGAATATCTAAATCCTGTAGTCAAAGCAGTAGGAAATACTGCAGGCGTTATTACATGTGAGTTTTCAAGCGCAAAACCCCTTAGAATTGAATTCAAAGTAGCCAATATCGGTAGAATTCACTTTTACTTAGCTCCACGTGTGGAAAGTTAAAGCATTTAAAGATTAACTAATTCAGGTATTTTGAATTGAGACTTGTAATAAAATATGGTGGAACATCCATTTCATCTGCAAAAGATATCAGGGCAGTAGCTAATCATATAAACACTTTATCAAAGAAAAATGAGATTGTAGTTGTGTGTTCTGCAACAAGTGGAACAACAGATGATCTAATAGACATATCAGAATCAATAAAAAAAGAAAATAAATCAAAAGCTGAACAACTTGCATCAAAAATAACTAATCGTCACAAACAACTAGCAAAACAGACAATTAAAAAATCTGATTTACGAAAGAAATTATTAAAAAATTTTGATGAGGATTTTACAGAACTAATGGCATTAATTGATGGTATGGTGTTACTAGGAGAAGTAACACCTAGAACAATGGATTATCTTTTCTCATTTGGAGAAAGATTGTCCATAAAATTAGTTTCAATGACAATTAGTGATTCAGGTAAGAAATCAGTACCTCTGACTGGAAAAGAAGTGGGAATTGTTACTGATTCTAACTTTGGTGAGTCTAAACCCCTAATTGATACAACTAGATTAAGAGTCTCAAAAACAGTTGATAATCTATTTGCCAAAAAAATAGTACCTGTAGTTGGAGGTTTTGTTGGAGCAGATCAACATGGACACATTACTACTTTTGGAAGGGGCGGTTCTGATTATTCTGCAACCATTATTGGCACTTGCATAAAGGCAGATGAAATTTGGTTAATGAGTGATGTAGATGGTCTAATGACTGCAGATCCAAAAATAGTCAAGAATGCAAAATTACTCAAAGAGGTTTCCTATATTGAAGCAATCGAGATGGCATTATTTGGTGCAAAGCAGATACATCCACGCACATTTGAGCCTCTATTATCAAAGAAAATTCCAATGAAGATCAGAAGCTCATTTAATTTAAAAAATGAAGGAACTCTAGTAACAGCTTCCCCCTCATCATCTGTAAAAAACACTGTAAAGTGTGTTAGTAATGTTAGAAACAATGGGTTAATCGATATTCGAGGTGGAAGTATGGTTGGAACACCTGGCACTGCTGCAAAAATTTTTGCGACATTAGCAAAAGCTGGAATTAATGTTATGATGATATCTCAAAATCCTTCTGAGTCTAGTATAACCATTGTGGTAAAGAATGCAGATCTTGATAAAGCTGTGAGCTCACTAGAAATGGAACTTTTGGGAAAAATTATTAAAAAATTAGAAGTGACAACAAATGTAGCAATAATTGCATTAATTGGTTCAGGAATGCGTGGAACTGTAGGAGTCGCCTCTAAAGTTTTTGGTGCAATTGAGAAAAACAAAGTAAACGTATCAATGATTACTCAAGGTTCATCTGAACTAAATCTTGCATTTGTTGTTAAAAATTCTGATACAAATGCAGCTGTTCGTGCATTACATAATGCATTTGCATTAAACAAAGTCAATTAAGACAAAATCATTTAAGGGAATAATCTCAATGGATTTTATTGAGAAAACTAATTGCTATATTGATTATTGTAATTTTTGCAACAAGTATTGTTTCTATTTCTTCAATATCTGATCAGTTTGTTGATGCAGGCTCTAGAAAAAAAATTCATTTTACACAAACCTTCTCTTCAACTCAAGATCCTGGTCAGGGGCATGAAAATCACCAATTATCCTTAATTTTGTCACCTAATGAGGGAACAATCTATGATGGCTCTATGACATTTACCTCTAGTGAGCCTGTACAAATTGTTGTTTTACATGAAATTAATCCAAATGATGCAAAAGGTCAACCTACATGGAGCATTGATGGAGATACTGTTTATGGATTATCTTTAATAGACTTGCAAGAAAAATCTGGCTCTTTTGAATTTACAGGTGCAGCACTTGGATTACACTCATCAAACTCAAAACCATTTACATCAACTGTAAGTGTTGATGGGTGGATTAGAGGCCAGCCAACTGAAGTTATTATGCAAAAAATTCAACTAGAAAAAGAAGATCCTAAATCATTACTCTCAAGAGCAAATGTGCCAGCCACAATTCCAATGCATAAAGGAATCTATGGTGGAGAGAAGGTCTTGTATATCATTACAGATGGTAGTGATGAAGAATATGCAAAAAATCTATCAGAGAAACAAAAATGGAATGTAGAACTTGCACCTGCATTAGCTGATGTTCCAGAAGATACTCTTCAAAAAATATTCATTTTTAAAAATGGAGTTAAAGGAGATGGATTTTATGGATTCCAAGACGAAGTATTCTCTAGTACTCCTCAACAGGAATCAGAGTATAGTGCATTATCATCTGTGATTGAAGTAACTTGGAAAACAGGTCAAAAAGAAATTGTCTTTAAGTCTGCAGATGCTGTAATTGCAGCTAAGGAAGGTGGAAGAATTGAATTCAAGGAAACAGGAATTGTTCTTAATACTCCGCAAATTATTTGGCCTGATGGGCAGATGCAAGTTCGCTCTGACAAGGAAATCACTGATGATATGGAATATGGGGGAGGACAAATTACTGAAATTAATGAAGATGAGATGACTGTAACATTTGTTGCACATAGAGGATGGGGTCCTGATGGAAGAACAATCTATTACATTGTAACTGATGCGACTCCTTCTGGTCCTGCTAAGATGATGGGAGTTGTTTCATCACCAACTTCTGCAAATCTAATTGCACATTCTGGAGCAGTTGATCTTTTTCAATTCAAAAATGGAATTAAAGGGTCAGGACCGCTGGGATTTCAAGCTGGGATTGCCAGCGCTGCATTAGGTGATGAAAATTATAGCCCAATGTGGAGAATTTATCTAATTGAATGGAATGATTCTGGGGATGCAAAAATTCTTGAAACAAAATCTGATATTGATTCGTTTCGAGGAGATGATTTGATTACTGTTAGTATAGCCCGACCAACAAACAGTGATCATATAGTTAATTGTCCATTCATTGATCCCTTCCAATAATTCACTAAAAGGATAAATTACTTGGAAGACGATTTGTTTTAAAATTGACTGGAAAACTGTACATTGTAGGTGTTGGTCCTGGACACCATGATCATATGACCTTTAGAGCAAAGGAAGTGATTGGTGAGAGTGATACCATTGTTGGTTATGAAACATATGTGAATCTAGTTTCAGATCTTATTGAAGAAAAAACAGTTCATCGTTATGCAATGACACAAGAAGTTGAAAGGGCTCATCAATGCATTGATCTTGCAAAATCAGGAAAAATTGTATCCCTTGTCTCAAGTGGCGATCCAGGAATTTACGGAATGGCCGGATTAATTTATGAAACTCTTGCTGAAAGCGGTTGGGATCCTAAAGATGGACTTGAGGTAGAAATAGTTCCAGGCGTATCTGCACTTAATTCTTGTGCATCTATTGTTGGTTCACCACTTATGACAGATTTTGCAGTTGTTAGTATGAGTGATCTACTGGTCCCATGGGAAATTATTGAAAAGAGAGTAGAGTCTGCAGCTAAAGGTGATTTTGTTATTGTAATTTACAATCCTGCTAGCAAGAAGAGAATCCATCAGTTACAAGACACTAGAAAGATTCTCTTGCAATACAGAAAACCTACAACACCTGTTGCAATTATCAAGGGCGCATTTAGAGAATCTGAAACAATAGTTATGACTGATTTAGAAAATCTGCCAAATCATTCAGACAAACTAGGAATGATCAGTACTGTAATTATTGGAAATTCATCTACATACTCTTACAAGGATTTAATGATAAATCCAAGAGGATACAAATCAAAATACAATCTAGAAGAACAAACTAATCCTGATCTTAAGGTTCAGTAACTTTTCTTAATGGCCTCATGTAATTCTTCAGTTAGATTTAGCTTGTCTCTAATTGGAGATATTATTTTTACCAAATAATTTCCAACTGTTTGTTTCAAATCTCCTGGATGTAATTTTTTTCCAGCAAAATCTGTTTCAAGTTGATTATAATTTTGATATGATACATTTCCACCAAATTTTTCAGGTCTTTCTACATTCATCTCATCGAATTCATGAAAAATCACTGTCTTTGTAATTTCTAATAGCGGATTATTCTCTACATTTGTCTCTTCACACCAGGCTTTGTTCATCTTTTTCTTGATTTCATCATCTGTATTGTGAATAAAAACTCCAGAATTTGGATCAGATTTGCTCATTTTTCCTAAAATTTGTGAATCACTAGTATCTGCAGGCTTGGAAAGTCCTGGCAATAATTTATGGTGAACAGCTACTGGTACTTTCCATTTCATTTTAGGAAATATTTCTCTGACTAACATGTGGATTTTTCTCTGATCCATTCCAGCATGTGCAATATCTACATTCATAGAATGGATATCAACTGCTTGCATTGCTGGATAAAGTAACTTTGCAACATCTATTTTTTCTTCATTTTCAGAACGACCCATTATTGTCAAAGTTCTCATCGTCCTGGCTAATGACATATGTTTTGTAAATTTCACAAGTTCTGACCAGTATTCTGTTTTTTCTTCATAAAGTTTTGATCCTAAAATAATTTCTGCATCAGGACAAACTAATTTGAATGCATCTTGATAATATCTTGAAACTTTAGAGATTGTTTCCCAGTCTCCCCCTAGTTTATCGTTGATTAATGTGTGCCAATCTGCAAGAAATACTGTACACTTTACACCGGCCTTTGCAAAATCATTAATCTTGAATCCTGTACTGATTAGACTACCAAGATGTAAAAAACCAGAAATTTCTAAACCAATGTAATGTTTTGGAGATGAATTTATTTTGAATAATTCAATTAATTCATCACGTGTTACAACTTCCTCAGTTGGAGGCTTTTCAATTAAATCAACTTTTTTAGTTATATCCAAATCAAATCAACTTTTGACTAGTAAACGTATAAAGTTATTCAAAGAGTTTTTGAAAAATTTAGAACCTTTGAATAGAAGATCATTTGATCATAATTATGACTCTTGAAGAAGGATTGGAATTAATTGAAAATTACAAAAAAGGTCTTGAAAAATTTTTAGAGACACTACCTGAACAATCAGTACAATTAGGTACGGAAATGGTCAAAACTTTGACTATGAATTCAAAAAATGAAATAAAAAACTTGGTATCTATAGAAAAAGCCCTAAAACGACCTCCAAAATATGAATCAGGTCTTTCTGAATAATCTAAAAACTACTTGCAATTTTTTTTATGTTTTCGCAAATCTTCTTGCGTGTTAAACTCTGTTCCACAAACTCTACATTTTTCTTTTTTCTTGTTATGTGCTACTTCTTGATGTCTTTTTAATCTCTCTGAATCTGAAAGAATTGTTCCGCATTTTTTACATTTTAACTCATTTTTATTTCCACCAAATAATCCCATGATATTTTTTGGTTATACTAGAAGAAATAGTTTTTACAAAAAATTTACTAAGTATGCTAAGTCTCTGATTCATCTAATGGTTTTCTAGGTTTTGTACTTAGATAGAATGCATGTGTACTGATGATAAATGATGCAAGAAACATTTTGATTGCAAAAATTGTATTCCACGGACGTTCTGGATCTGGATATGCAATTGACAGTCTATCAATATCTGGAAGAACCCCATCTGTAATACCTGCAGAAATTTGTGCTGTTAATATTGAAAAGTTATAGAGCACCTCAAATAATGTAATAATTGCAAATCCCAATAACATCAGTTGAAGCAATGCCATTTTTGTTCCAACAATTTTATTTCCTGCTGTTCTTTTCCATCCAATTCTAGAAACACAATACCATCCAATTATTGTAGAAAAAAATATCCATGTTGATACTCTTGCAAAATTTTCAAATGGAATAGTTGTATTGTGTATGGCCTCACCCATTACATACGTGCCACTTTCCATCCACTCAATAGTTGTGACATATACTCCATACACTAAAGATGATGCCATGATAAATCCACAAACATAGAAAATATACAGAAAAACTTTGTACCCTTTGTCTGTTCTTTCTAGATGACGTGGTTTCATTATGCCATTGCCAAATTTTGAAATATAAAAATTCATGCGTACTGATGGTCTTTATACATTAGTAGTAAGGACAAAATTTGTGAAAATTCCAATTAACACGCCTATTTTAGGTAAAGAAGAACTTTCAGCAGTAACTTCTGTAGTAAAATCAGGAGGACTTACCTCTGCCTCTAAAAATGGTGGAAAGAATGTACAAGAATTTGAAAAACTCGTTAAAGATTTTGTAAAAATAAAATACGCTGTTTCAGTTAATTCTGGTACTGCTGCACTGCAAGCAGCACTTTATGCACTTGATATTAAACAAGGTGATGAAGTAATCGTACCTTCTTTTACATTTGTTGCTAGTGCAAATGCCATAGCATCTACAGGAGCAAAACCTGTTTTTGCAGATATATTAAAAGAAAATTTTACAATTGATCCAGAATCAATTGTAAAAAAAATTACTAGGAAAACTAAAGCAATAATGCCTGTACATTTGTATGGCCATATTTCATCACTTGATAGAATCAAAGAGATAACAAAAAAGCATAATCTATCAGTAATAGAAGATGCAGCACAATCTCTTGGCTCGACTTTTAAAGGAAAACAAACTGGCACATTTTTTGAACTCGGATGTTATAGTTTCTATCCTGGAAAAGTAATAACTTCTGGAGAGGGGGGAGTTGCAGTTACTAATAACAAAAAACTTTACGAAAAATTATTGATGATTAGAAATCATGGAATGATTAAAGGATATGATTCTAAAATATTTGGATTAAATCTAAGACTTCCTGAAATTAGTGCTGCTATAGCTAAAATTCAAATTAAGAAACTACCAAAATTTATTCAACAAAGAAGACGTAATGCAAAACTATTGTCAGACTTGTTATCTAAAACAAAAATTAAAACTCCTTTAGAAAGAAAAAATGAAAAATTCAATTGGGCATTGTACACTATTACCACAAAAAATAGAAATTCTGTTCTAAAAAAATTAAATTCAAAAGGAATTGGAGCTGCAGTTTATTATCCAGTGCCTGTACATAAAATCCCTATTTATAACACAAAATCAAAATTAACAAATACTGATTGGGCATCAAAACACGTTTTGTCATTACCTATTCATCCAAATGTATCTACCAAAAACATTGAATATATTGCAAAAACTGTGCGTGATTTAGTACATGAATAGCCTTGGAAATCTAATTGGAGAGATATGTAAGGTTGTTCTACCTATCAAAGAAGAATTTTACATTGGAAATGTCAATTCACAAATTGCTATATGTACACTATCGAGCGTATCTTTGATTGATGATCTTAAGGATCATGGGGCATTATCTAATGTAGCAATTATTGGCAGATTATTTTCAGAAAATAAAGGAATTGATAGTATAATACAATATATCTATCAAAATAAGAATATTAAAAAAATTATTCTTTGTGGAAAAGAGGTTTGGGGACACAAATCAGGTCATTCTTTATTACAATTACACAAAAATGGAGTTGATGAAAATTTTAGAATAATTAATTCTACTAGCCCTGAGCCATATCTTACAGTTTCTAAAGATGCAATAGAGTACTTTCAAAAAAATATCACAATAATTGATTTGATAAATGAAACCAATCTTGAAAAAATTTCTAAAAATATCTAAATTTCTTAATATCCGTTTCTCTGTCTTTCTCTATTGATCTCATTTTTCTTTTTGTATTCAGCTACAATATCATCTGGTGTGAGATTTAATTCAAGTGATGCTTGAACTACAAAGTGCCAAATATCTATTAATTCTTCTCTTGCTTCTTCCTCATTAAATTTACTTGGAGTTTTCCACCATTTCCAATTAGTTGTTCTTTGCAATTCTACTGCTTCATGCATTATAGCAGTACATAATGCTGATACTCTTCCCTCCGAATCTTTTGGATATCTATCAAGTTTCATCATCTCTGATAATCCTTTTTGAAGTTTGAAAATGGTATCTAATCTGTCTTCAGTTACTTCTTGTGACAACGATAAATTAATTTGAAAAATTATTGAACTTAAGTCTTTTTTAGAATCTGATCATTTTTTCATATATCTTGACTCTTTTTTTAATGTCGCCATTTTTGATCTTTAGCAAACCATCTAATCCATATCTTTCAACTGCAAATGAACCCAAAACATTTCCATAGACTACTGCTTTTTTAATCTCAGACAGACTAGTTGATTTTTTACTTGCCAAATATCCTATCATGGCACCTGCAAAAGAATCCCCTGCACCTGTAGGATCTACTACATCCTCTAATGAAAAACCAGCTGTTGGAAAAATTACATCATCATAAAACATGAGTGAACCATGCTCTCCTTTTTTAATAATTACATATTTTGCCCCCCACTGCATCATCTTTTTTGCACATTTTATCAAATTGAATTCTTTTGTAAGGAGTTTAGCCTCTTCATCATTAATTACAACTGCATCTACAGATCTTATCATCTTTATTACAGCATCCCTTTTTGTAGAAATCCAAAAATCAATAGTATCACACATTGAAAATTTTACTTTATCAAACTTTTTAATTAAAGAAGTATTTTGTTCGGGATCATTGTTTGCAAGATATACAAATTGAGATTTTCTATATGCCTCAGGAACTGTTGGTTTAAAATCTGCAAGAACATTTAGTTCTGTCTTTAATGTTGATCTAGTACTTAGTGTGTTGTCATATTTTCCGTCATAACGAAATGTTTTTCCATCTTTGATGGATAATCCCTCTAAATCAAGATATTTTGATAGAGTTTTGTGATGTTGTTTTGGAAAATCTTTTCCAACAACTGCAATTAGTCCTGTATCTACAAAATTGCTTGCAGAAATTGCAGCAAAAGTTGCTGCCCCTCCTAAAACATTCTTTAGTGTTTTTTTTGGTGTCCTAATTGTATCTAGTGCTGTTGAACCAAAAACAGTAAGCATTTGTGAAGAAATTATCCTTGATGTATAAATTCTCTTGCTTGCTCTTCTGTTGGATAGTAAACAAATGGAATTTCAATAGATGTAAAGAACATGTCATATTTTGTCAGTCCTGTAATTTTTACAGATTGAGACTCTTCATTATCTGAATCTGTATGAAAAGTTCCTTTTACATAACTACTATCTAATGGTTGTAATGTGAATGGTTCTAACTGACCTTTGCCTATCATTTGATCATCTGCAATAACAAAGAATTCAGTTGTACCTGAAGTCAGTATCAGTAACGATGGATTTACAAATTGTAATTCTATATTGTAGTTTGATCCTTTTTCATCTTCATTTAATAATTCACTCTGAGTAATGTTTACTTCTATTTGAGATGCTGAAGCATACTGCGAATATCCAAAAATAATCATTCCTAGAATGAAAAGAACAACCAAACCACCCTTTTTCGATGAATTCATGACTAATTTTGAGAAAATTATATTTTAACGCAAAAGGGAAAAAATCCCAATAAATTGTGTAAAAGATTTGATCTACTCTTTAAGCTCCTTAGAGCTAACAAAATAAATCAAAATTATATGATTATTTGCTGATGGCTAGAATTAAACTCAAGTTAGGAGAGAACGAAATTGAGGTTGACTCTAGAGATTTTTATGTTGATAATCAAACATTAGGGGAAATTATTGAAAAAATATCAAATCATTTACCTGAAAATCATGCAAAAATTGTTTATGAGCCTGAATCTGCACCAAAACCTGTTGAAAATCCTACCCAGTTTGGATTGGAATCTTTAGAAGATGCAGAAACATTTGAACCTGAATTTAATGAACCAACACATATTGCACCAAATGAAGTAAAATCAAAACTACGTATTTTGGAAACTAGTAGATTTTTTGATTCTCCTCGTACAGTGACAGAAACTGTTGAACAACTACGTGAGTATGGTTGGGCTGCAAGTCCATTAGATGTATCAAAAGCATTAGCAAAAATGGCATCAAACAAAGAAATTTTGAAAAACTCTCATGAGAATAGAGCTCATTATTTTGTTGAAACCTTAGTACCTAACTAGAAAAACTACATTTTTGACAATTAGAAAAAGTTTCTCCATCTAGATGATCAAAATGTGTATTGCATTCATTACATGTATGATGTATGTCAAAATACCCATCTTTTTCTACTTCTCCAATCTTGTTGGATTCAAGATTTGTGCTTTTACATTTGATACAATGACACCCACATTCAATTTTCATTATTTTTCTCCGACAATGTATGTATACTAAAAGCATCTATACAAATTATTGGAAAAGAAACGGGAAATCCCAATTGAAATTGATGATCACTTCAAATTGTTTGGAAAAGAACCCTGGGAAGTAGATTATGGTGAAAAATGCCCCGTTTGTGATGTTAGGATTGATGAATATGGGTTTTGTTCATGTGGGTCTAGCGGAGATTAAATTTTTTCATAAATGGCAATACAAGAATCATCAAAAATCCTATCGCTAGAGGTGCAATTATTGGAAATTCAGGAATCACAGTAGTCCCTATGATTGTAACTTCTCCTGATGTTTCAGGAATTACGCTAACCCAAACATGAGTCCCATTATTGATATATTCATGAAAAAATGTTTTTTCATCATCTAGGAAAACTGAATACGGTCCCCACAATAATTCTAATGGAATAATTGTATTTACAAATCTATTTTTTTCAGATACATCATAAGTAATGCTTTTTGTTGGTTGGTCAAAAACAAATTCATTCACCTTCGAATTACTTATTATTGCAACTATGAATTCCTTATCCTCCCATTTTATTTTTTCAAAACTTTTGAATTCATCTGTTGAATACTCCAAAAGCATTTGACACCCATGACATGCTATTCCTTTCTTATCTCCAAGAAAAACAGGTCGTTCATTACTGAATACAAAATCTACTTTCTCAGGAAAAATGAATGAAGTTGTTTCAAGATATCTGAAATCCCATGTCCAAACTCTTTCCTTTAGATAAAGTACATCAGAAATATTGTATTTAACAATTGAATTTTCTATTGCTGGTTGAATTAATACTACGTTTTTATCATTAGTTGAAAACTCTAAATTCTCACCATGCTCATTTGTTACTGAAAGATTTGATATTGTACCATTAATTAATTCAAGATCTACAGGTAAATTTGATGGTTTTACTACGTGTTTTACCTCAACATTGCCATTTGAACTTATGAACACTTCTACAGATTCTTGTTCAGCTTTTTCTCCAAGAGAAATTTGTGCATTAGCTAATGGTATCACAAAAATTAATGACATTACAACAAAAATTGAAATAATTTGTGTTTTCATTTATTCCACAGTTACACGAGTCATTTGTGCTTTTTCTAAAGGGCAATCGTTGCCATCTCTTTGAAGATTTACGATTTTGTCTGCTACTTCCATACCCTCAGTAACTTCACCAAATACGGTATATTGTCTATCTAGGAATGTACTATCAGTTGTTACTATGAAGAATTGTGAGCCTGCACTATCTGGATCTTGTGCTCTTGCCATTGAAACAATCCCTCTCAAATGAGATCTAGAACTAAATTCTGCTTTAACATTATATCCTGGACCGCCCATCCCCCATGAACTTTTGTTATCTGTTTTTGTATTAGGATCTCCTCCTTGAATCATGAATCCTGGAATTACTCTATGAAAAAGTGTCCCATCATAAAACCCATCTTTAGCTAATTTTTCAAAGTTTCTAACTGTTTCAGGAGCCAAGTCAGGTAGAAGTTTAAATGAAATCTTGCCAAAATTTGTTTCAATATTTGCTGTAATCATAAAAAACACTCTGTACTATTATCATAAGAGTCTTTTGCGAAAACACTTATGATAATTCTTATGGTTTGAATAACTATCTTGAAAAATCTATAACTATCAGTACGTTTTTCGTTGATGTTTAAACCTCTTGAATACTTTGATTTTTTGTAATAGAAAATATGAATTTGTTATAAATTAGATTTTGGAAATTTCAAAAGTTATAGTCTTATATAGAACAATTAAAATTTAGAATTCGTTGAATCGCACAAACCAGAGTACGATCATTAAAGAAGCAATTAATTCTTATCTTGACAAAGGGGTAACTGACAAGCAAGACATCTATACAAAAGTAGTTGATGAGCTTGGTGTTCCAAGACCAACTGTCAGAAGAGTTGCACGAGATCTGAGAACCGAATTATTACAAAAAATACAAATTCTGCAATCTGACATGCCTAAGGCAACAACTGCTTCCGAAGAAGACGAATAAAATCGGCTCTTTTTTCTTTTTAATTATTATTATTTTGTGAATTTTACCATTACTATTATAAACAATGAATTTTTCAAATCAATTATGGGATACTTGGGAAACCATTTAGCTACAGTTGTAACTGCTGTTTTTGCAGCCGTGTTAACTGGACTTTGGCCATACTTTGTAGACTTTGCACCTTTATTGAATTTCATATTCATTATGGCAGTCCCAATTACCTGGTTCTTAGCATTTACTTGTTGGATATCGCAAAAAAGTGCAGATTACATGCATAAACATGCACATCATAGCGAAAAAAAAAGCTTGAGTAACACACAAACAATTCAAACTACAACTACTGGTACCCAAGTTAGTCTGTCAGAAATTAAACAAGTTCAAAATGAATTGTCTTCTGAATTAAACAGTCTAAAAGAAACTGTAAAAATAAAAGACAGTGAAATTGAAAGACTAAATCAAGAAATTTCTAATCTTCAAACACTTGTACAAATTGAATCACTAAAAACTGAATTAGCAAACCTGAAAATGTTAGCATCTAAGAAAAAATAAACTAAACTAATCCTCACAGTGACAACTAACTACGCCATGATTACTCTTGCAATCAGGGCAGCTAACTGCTCCTCCAAAATGACATTTACATGAACACAATTCTGTTGGATCTTTTTTGTCATTCAATTACCTCTTTTGTATGTCTTGTTAGTATTTGACTTTTACATGTTTAACATGAATAAAATATCTCAAAAATTTCTAATATGCGATTTTCTATCTTTCTAACTAATTTGAAAAAAACTTTAGTTATTAGATTTAAAGAAAATTTTCAACTAAAGAAATAATTTCAAAATTATTCAAATGATATTTTTTCAATTCTATGTGATGATTTAGAAAACTTTTTGAAAACAATTCAAACTATCTGCCATTAAATGATAAGTGTGTTATACAAAATAGGTTTGGATTATTTTTGTAATTTTGTTGCCATTTCCAAAGTTTCATCCACCATTCCCTCTAGTCTATTTTTGGCATCTTCATTCAAAATATTATTTTTATCAATAGATTCTGTAGTTAAAAAAACAGCCTTTGGATTTGTAATTACTCTAAAATATGATAATAACTGGGTAATTAGTGTCTGAACATCAATAAAACCAATATTTCCTGCAGCCAAAATTGCCATACCTGCAACTTTTCCACCAGTCTCTTTGTAATTGATGTATTCAAACAAATTTTTTAGTGCTGAACTAAAGAATGAATTGTAAATTGGTGATCCAATTAGCCAAACATCCGCATTTGTGATGTCTTTTGCCGCATTTTTTGTTGTATCGTTATAATCTTCTTCTGGTCCTTTGTAACACTCAATCTGGCCTTCAGATAGATTAATGAATTTTGTATCTTGATTTTTTAATTTAGTATATTCATAAACATATTTCATTAAAATCTGTGTGTTTGCATTTTTTCTTGGACTACCAGAAATAACTACAACTCTCATATCTTCAGCCATTTGTCTTTCTATTTAAATTTCCATAACAAAAAACTAAACGGGCTTGGAGGGCTTCGATCCCTCGACCTGTAACTTAGGAGGCTACCACGCTATCCATGTTTCGCGTCAAATTGACTCTGCGCCACAAGCCCAGCAAAAAAAACATTCTTAATTATTTAAGCGTAATTAAGATTTTCTTTGATCATATTTTGAACGCTCTTCCAATTTTCATTTTCATGTTCATTCCATTTTTCAAAATACACCACATCTTTTAGTTCAAGTCTTGGGAGCCAACCTGCAGTTTCAAGATCTGGTTTTTCTGCAAAATCATCTACATATCCTAAACACAAATACGCTACAGGAACAACATGTTCTGGTAGCTCTAAATTTTCTTTTAGTGTTTCATTTGATAGAATACTTACCCATCCTAGACCAATCCCTTCTGTTCTTGCTGATAACCACAAATTTTGAATTGCACAACACACACTATACAATCCTGCCTCAGGAATACTAGATCTACCAATTACAAATGGGCCAAATTTTGAAGGATCATATGTCACACACAAATTCACCGGCGACTCTAAAATTCCTTCCAGTTTGAATGAAAGATATTTTGATCTCTTTGGTTCTTCTACTAATTGTGATGATCGCTTTTTCTCATCTTCAAAGGATTTTTTGATTTTCTTTTTTGTTCCAATATCTTTTATCAAAATGAAATTCCATGGCTGTGAGAATCCTACAGATGGTGCGTGGTGTGCAGCATGAAGAATTTTTGAAAGAACTTCATCTTCTATAGGTTTTGATGTAAAATGAGATCTAACATCCCTTCTTGAATAAATTGCCTTGTAGAATCCTCTTTTCTCATCTTCAGTAAAATTATCTTTCAACTAATTCACGCCTTTCCTCTTTTTATTCATCGTTTCTTTTGTTAAACGTTAATAATGCCACCATTTAGTTTTGTATTTCAATGGGCCGGTAGTCTAGCTGGTTAGGATACCGCCTCGACACGGCGGTGATCGTGAGTTCGAATCTCTCTCGGCCCACTTTTTAATTAAAAACCAGTACTGAACTCTTTATCAATAGTACTCCACGAAGTCTGAGTGGTAAGAACTCCTTCAGCAGTAAAATTGTTGATTTTTCCATTTATCATGTCCTCGTAAATTTCAGGGTTTATTTCAGATTTTATTAAAACAAATGTACTCTTCAAAGGTATTTGATCACCTGAAGAAAATACTGCTCTTCCTGGTAATGCAACATCCATTGCAGAATATTGCCCTGAACCCAATTCAATTCCATTAGTAAAAAGTTGATAATCAATAATTCCAACTGTGAATGCTTTTTCACTTGGATTTTTTATAAGAAATGTAACATCAAACTTTGCTTCATTCTTTAGATTATCTACACCTCTTAATTCAACACTAAATAATTCAATTTCTGCTTGTTCTAATTGAGCATTATCTAAACTAGCATAGAAAACAATTCCTCCCATCAAAGCAAGAACACCTGCTATTGCAACATAGACTGTCATTTTACTCTGTAATGCCATTTCAATGTATCAAATTACGTACAACTAAAAAAGGTTGTCAAGATCCAAATACATAATATTTCATTGAAAATATGATTAACCATGACAGCATTAGAACAAGCAATCATAACTTGGATTCATCTTGTTGCAGCTGCAATATGGGTAGGTGGTTCATTATTCATTGGAATAGTTTTTTCTCCACTTCTTAAAACTATGACAAATTCAATTGAAGAAAGAATGCAAATCATGATTCGTGTTGGAAGACGATTTAACAAAGTAGCTGTTCCTTCACTAATTATATTGATGGCAACTGGATTGTATAGCTCACATGCATTGTTAAGTAAACCAGATCTTCTTACTGCAACAAGTTATGGAACATTTCTAATAATCAAAATACTTCTTGTCATTGCATTAATTATTACATATGCTGTGCATGTCCGAGTAATTAGAAAAGATGTTGAGGAAAAAATAATGTCAAATCAAATACCCGAGCCACAAATTCAAACACTAAGAAAAAAAATTATCATTCTTGGAGAAATTACCGTAGTTTTATCAGTTGCAATACTATTTTTTGCAGCCTTACTTGATGCTGGAGTATGATATTCCTTCAATAATTACCTCAAATCCACTAGGTAGTTTTCCTACTCCATACTTACAACCTGTAATTTTTGATGTTACAAACAAGTTTGTCTCCAAATGTTTTGTAATTTCTTTTACTTGAAATCTAGTTTTACCGCTAGCCAGACTTGCTGGAACTACAAGCATGTCTGCTAAATTTTTGTCTACTGCTAATTGATTTTCTAAAAATCCATTACAATCTATATCAAAACTTTGTATTTTTTTATCAAACAATGAATCGATTCCTATTATTGAATTCTCATCTATGTTGTAAATTAGTAAAGATGCTCCTGAATCTATAGCATTTTGTTCTTTAATTTCTGTTTCAACAACAAAATTTGCCTTAGATAATTTATCTTTAATCTTGTTAATTTCATTTTCAATTTTTTTTGATGGAATTTTTGAATATGTGCAGATAACTTTTGCTTGATTTGTTTTTCTCTTTAATAATGAAATAGATTTTATTTTTGATGGATAAACTTCTAAATTTATCTCACCACCTCCCTTTGGATAATAACCTCTTTTTTTTAATTCAAGTGAAAATTTTATTCCCATTCTTGAATATGCTTCTTTTAGAATGTGTTTAGTATAATCTATTGTAGGACTCCATTTTACATCTGTGCCACCTTTGATAGTAAGTTCCAGTTTCTTTTGTGAAATTGCTACTACGGGAATTAAAACTTGTAAAATTAATGAAATACTTCCTGCAGTTCCTACATCTTCAAACAATTTTGAATTTTCAACTTGTCCTGGAATAAATTTTAATTCAGCAGAACCAATTTTATCACCAATAACCTCACTATTTGAAATTTTTTTTAAAATTTTAATTGCAGTAAGATGTTGTGGTTTTAATCCAGGTACTTTTCTATTCTTTCTAATATTCTCAATATGGATTGGTTGTTTTGTAATGCATGCAAGACTGATGGCAGAACGAATTATTTGACCTCCTCCTTCACCAAACTCTCCATTAATTTTTAAAAAATCCACAACTTTTTCTTTCTATCACTCTTTATGATAGTTTTTTAAAAAGAAATTTTCTATCTTTCAGTATGAATGGTTTGTTAATAGGCAGATTCCAACCCTTTCATTTGGGACATCTTGAAGCATTACGATTTGCTTTATCAAAAGTTGATAAATTGTGGGTAGGTTTAGGAAGCTCAAACAGATCTCCTGAGAAAAATAATCCTTTTTCAGCAGAGGAACGCAAAGAAATGATTCTATCATCAATTGATGATTCTATGAAAGAAAAAATCTCAATCTACTTTATTCCAGATTTAGATAATCACGTAAAGTGGATTGACAAAATTGATACCATAGTTCCAAAATTCGATATAGTTTTCTCAAATGATGATTTAACAAATCATCTTTATTCAAAACGAGATGTCAAAGTAATTCCAATTCCTTTTTTAAAAAGACATGAATTATCTGGAACAAATATTCGAGATCTGATTATCAGCGATCAAAATTGGAATGATTTGGTTCCCAAAGGCACAGAAAATTTTTTGATAAATAATAATGCCAAGGAACGTCTAAAAAATCTCTAATTATAAATAAACCCCGTATGGTACTGAGTGGTAGATAACATATGGAATATCTTTCAATGCTTCCAGGACCAACAAATGTACCTAATCGTGTTATGAGAGCAATGTTGGCACCAATCATTAACCATAGAAGCGATGATTTTGTTGAATTATACACTGATGTAGTTGACAAAACTCAACAAGTCTTTGAAACTAAAAACGATATTGTTGCATTATCTGCATCTGGAACTGGTGCTGTTGAAGCAGGAGTTGTTAATCTAGTAAAGAAAGGTGATAAAGTAATCATTCCAGTTAATGGTGAATTTAGTAATAGACTATCTCAATTAATTGAAGGCCAAGGAGCCAATGTAGTTAAACTTGAAACTCCTCCTGGACAAAATGCAACATTTGATCAAGTCAAAGAGGCATTTGACAATAACAAAGATGTAAAGGCATTCTATGTTGTACATAATGAAACCTCAACAGGAACAATGGTAAATTATCTCGATAAAGTATCTGATTTAACCTCTAGAAATGATGCATTCTACGTAGTAGACTCTGTGTCTCTATTAGGAGGTGCACCACTTCCAGTTGACAAATGGAATATTGATGTATGTATGACAGGAGCACAAAAAGCAATTGCGGCACCACCAGGAATCTCTCCAATATCTGTTAGTCCTAGAGCTAAAAAATACATGCAAGAAAACCCACCTGCTACAATGTACTTTAATCTAGCAAGATACTTCAAATATTATGATGAGGAAAAACATACTCCTTTCACACCCGCATTACCTTTACTTTATGCATATAGAGAAGCATTAGCAATTTTACTTGAAGAAGGACTCCAAAACGTCTTCAATAGACACAAAGTTTGTTCAGATGCATTATATTCTGGACTAAGTGCTATGGGATTGTCTCCATTTGCAAAAGAAGAAGATCGTTCAATCTCTATTGTTGCATTAAACTATCTTGATGGTCTTGAAGATAAAACATTTAGAAATACTCTTGCAAACAAATTCAAAGTTCTTGTTGCAGGAGGATTTGGAAATCTTAAAGGCAAAGTCTTCAGAGTTGGATGTATGGGCGAAGTTAATCCATATCATGTTATGAGAACAATCTCTGCAATTTCATCAACATTAGCAATGATGGGATATGAAGTAGATGCTCAAGCAGGACTAAAAACTGCTGAAGAGAAACTCAAGTCTCTCTAAAACCCTGTTAACTTAATATAAGGAAATTCGAGACCGATCACATTGACTTTCAATAAAGGTTCACTAATTTTAGTTGATTATACGGCAAAGGTCAAAGATAGTGAAGAAGTGTTTGATACAACAATTGAAGAGGATGCAAAAAAATATTCTATTCATGAACAAAATGTCAAGTATCAACCAAAACTAGTTTCAATAGGCGAAGTTTCGTATCCAGTTCTTAAAGGACTTGATGAGGCACTTGCAAAAACAGCTGTTGGTGATAAGCTTACAGTTGAGGTTACACCTGACAAAGGATTTGGTGAAAGAGATTCTGGCAAAGTCAGAATGATTCCAATTAGAAAATTGGGTGAAGACGCAGAAAAAGTTTCAGTTGGTGATACAATTGAAATTGATAATAAACGAGGAATTATTCGTTTTATTGGCTCAGGAAGAGTTCAGATTGATTATAATCACAGATATGCAGGAAAAACAATTCTATTTGATGTTAATGTTCTCAAATCACTTGATTCCCCAAATGACAAAATTGATGGCATTCTAAAAAACAGACTTCCAGTAGAGGATTCAAAAATTTCATTTGATCTAAAAGATAAAGAAGTAAACATTACTGTCCCAGAAGAAATTCTTCGTGCTGATGGCTTACAAATTATGAAACACTTTATTCAATTAGATATCTTCAAATTTGTTCCTACTTTGGAGAAAGTAAACTTTGTTGAGACACATGTCAACAAACAAACTCAGGAAAAAAAACCTGAATCAAAAGAAAAAGCACCTGAGCAAAAGACTGCTTAAATTAAATTACTTTAGTACTCTTTGCAAGACTTTTTGCTTTTCTTTCTGTCATCTCTATTTCTTTTAAAATTGTGTATCTCTCAGGTCTCAAATCTTGTGCAATAACTAACGCATCTATAATTTGATCCTCAGTTAGTCCAATTTGTTTTGCTGTAGTTGGTGCTCCTACATTTTTCAATGTTTTTATAATTTTTTTCCAATCTTGCCCCTGTAGTTTTGCAATCATTATAGAACCAATTCCACATTTTTCTCCATGTAATCCCTTTCCTGGTGCAATTTTATCTAAAGCATGCGAGAAAAGATGTTCAGCTCCTGAACACGGTCTACTGCTTCCTGCAATACATGAAGCAACCCCTGCACTAATCAATGCTTCAACAATTACCCTTGCATCTAATCCGTTTTTTGCATATTTGCTTGAATTATCTATTACCATCATAGCACTCATCATAGCTAATTCTGCTGAATAAGTTCCATAATATTCTCCAGTTTTTTGATGACCCAATTGCCAATCCTTGACTGCAATAATATTTGCTACTAAATCCCCACAACCACTGGCAAGCAATCTTGATGGTGCCTTTTTAATAATATCTATATCTACAAAAACTCCTAGTGGTGCAGTTGCAACAATAGAATGTGGTTTGTCACTTTTGACTGAAACAAAAGGACTTGATACTCCGTCATGTGATGCAGCAGTTGGTACACTAACAAATGGTATTCCTAAATTAAAAGAGATTAATTTTGCAGTATCAACAGAACGTCCACCGCCAATTCCTGCAATCATATCGCTATGATCTCTTTTTACATCTTTTTGGATTTTATTTAGAGTGCTAATTTGATTATCTTTTGATGTATGCCATACAAACTTGATTTTTTTTATTTTCAGCGATTTTTCAATTCTTTGTCTAAGAATTTTTTTAACATGAATTCCTGAAATCAGAGAAATTTTTTTTGGTTTTGTTAAATTATGTAAAAATTCTCCAAATTCATTGATATTTTTTTCGCCTACCACAATCTGTCTAGGTAATTCCATTGTATGCGATTTCATGCGATCTTGATTTTTTGTCATTATTTATGATTTCCAGAGATCAAAAAGTTATTTAAAAGGGTGAAATGCCATTTACTTTATCTTAATAGGTGTATTTTTTGTCAAATAATGTCGAAGAAAAAATTCTGCACGGGACTACCACTGTAGGTATACAAGCAAAGGATGGTGTAGTTTTGTGTGCAGATATGAGGGCTAGTGCAGGATATTTTATTGCAAACAATAACACCATGAAAATTCAAAAAATTGATGAGCATGCAGGATTGACACTTGCAGGTGGTGTTGCAGACGCACAAAACATTGTTGATATTTTACGTTATCATTCTAATCTTCATAGAGTTGAAAAACATGGACCAATTTCAATTCATTCACTTGCAAGACTTTGCTCATTGATCTTCCATCAAAATAGGGGTTATCCATTTATGGCCGATATTTTGGTTGGTGGTTTTGATGCAGAAGGCCCTGCATTGTTTAACATCGATATGTTTGGTTCAGTTGAAAAAAAATCATATGTCACAACTGGTAGCGGTTCACCAGTAGCTTATGGTTTACTTGAGGAAGAATACAAAGAAGATCTTACAGTTGACGAAGCAAAAAAAATTGCTTTAAGAGCTGTAAAAGCCGCAATAGTTAGAAACATTGGTACAGGCGATGGAATTAACATCGCAATAATGGATAAAGATGGATTCCGTCTTTTGACTGAAGAACAAAAGAAAGCAGTCATTGAGCTTTAGTGATTTAATGCAAAGAAAACAACAACAAAAAGAATTACCTCCTAGCAGCCAGAATATAATGGCCACCATACTGCAAAGTATACCCAAAGAAGCAAATGTTACAAAAATTGAATACGAAGGACCTAGAATTGCACTTTATACAAACTCTCCTCGTTATCTGATGGAAAATAATCAAACAATTTCAAATCTTGTAAGTGTTATCAAAAAACGAATTGTAGTTAGAACTGATGAATCAATTAGGAAACCTGAAGACGAAGCTAGGAAAATTATTGGAGGACTGGTACCTGATGATGCAAAATTACAAGCCACACTATTTGATACTGCGACTGGAGAAGTCTCAATTGAGGCAAAACGACCATGGCTGTTGCAGAGAAATGCAAAGGAATTCAATCATGCTGAAGTAACTGAGAAGACAGGCTGGAAAATACGTATAAGAAAGGCTACTACTATACCATCTCGTACTATTCAAACAATTAATGCAACTCTCAAACAAGCTTCTGCTGAAAGAAGTAAGCAACTAAAGCAAGTTGGAGATGAAATTTTCAGACCGAGACTAACTCAAAGAACAGAAGTTTCACTTTATACTCTTGGTGGATTTGGTCAAGTTGGCCGTTCTTCATTATTATTATCTACTCCTGAAAGTAAGATACTCATTGATTGTGGAATAAATCCTGGAGCCCGTTCCCCAATGGATGCATTTCCTAGACTAGACTCTTTGAATATAACACTAGATGAACTTGATGCAGTAGTTATTGGTCATGCACATTTGGATCATACTGGATTTTTACCTACACTGTGTAAATATGGATACAAGGGACCAATCTACTGTACTGAACCAACATTACCTATGATGAATCTAATTCAATTAGATGCAATCAAAGTTGCTGCCGCCCAAGGAAGAACCCCAATCTATTCTGAACGTGATGTAAAACAGATCATGAGACAGACAATTACTTTACCATATGGAACTGTAACTGATATTTCTCCTGACATTAAATTAGTTCTTGCAAATGCAGGTCATATTCTTGGTTCTGCGTTATGTCATTTCCATATTGGAAATGGTGATCACAACTTTGTTTATTCTGGTGATATTAAATTTGGAAAAAGTATATTGTTTGAAGCTGCTAGTTGGAATTTCCCAAGAGTTGAAACTCTACTCATAGAAAGTACCTATGGTCTTAAAGAAGACATTCAACCAAGCAGACAAGAAGTAGAATCTGCATTCATTAACGCAGTAAATAATACTCTTGCAGATGGCGGTAAAGTTCTAATTCCAATTCCAGCAGTTGGCCGTGCACAAGAAATCATGATGGTAATCGATCATTACATGAAATCTGGAGAGATGATTGAGGCTCCAGTATTTACTGAAGGAATGATTTCAGAGGCATCAGCAATTCATGAATCATATCCTGAATACCTTGCGCGTGAACTCAAGCAAAAAATTCTAGAAACTGATGATAATCCGTTTGATTCTGAATATTTCACAAATATTGAGCATGCAGATGCTAGAGAAGAACCTATGAGAGAAAATTCACCCTGCATAATTTTAGCAACATCAGGAATGTTGGAAGGTGGACCTGTCTTAGAATACTTCAAAAATATTGCGCCTGATAAAAAGAGTAAGGTATTGTTTGTGTCTTATCAAGTAAATGGAACTTTGGGAAGAAGAGTCCTTGATGGATCAAAACAGGCAACAATGTTGGGAAAAGAAGGCAAAGTTGAAGTTGTAACGATCAATTGCGGTGTAGAAAAATTAGATGGATTTAGTGGACACAGCGACTACAACCAACTAATGTCGTTTGTACAAAGACTAAGGCCAAAACTACGAAGAGTTTTGGTTAATCATGGTGAAAGAAAGAAATCAGAAAATCTTGCTATGAATATTAGAAGAATGCACAGAGTTCCTGCCCATTATCCTCAAATTCAAGAAGCAATAAAATTATTTTAGATCGTATTCTGGTTTCCAGATCTTTATGTTAGATGGAGCGACAATAATTCTTTCTTCTCCCAACCTTGCAATATCTGCACCAGCACTTTTTGCAATAGAATACAATTCTTCAACAACCTTTCTAAGCTGATCCACATCTTTTTGAGCTAGTGGTGTTACTCTTAGAATCAAAATCATATCTTTTTTGATATCTTCTTGAATCGAATGAACATCACTGATATCTCTAATTGTGATAGCCTTTAGAAATGTCGTATTTTCTTGTTTTTGCATTCTAACTAAAAATGCAATCTACTCCCTCAAAAACTCTTCCTTAGTTTTGACTAATTTTTTAAAAAATTCACGCCTAAATTCTAAATTTAATGTAATCTTCTTCTTCTATACTTTCAGCCTTAATTTCTTCAGTGGTATCTCCGCTTTTTATTGAAACAATCTCTAATTGATTTTTTGGAGCGTCTGAATATCTTAATGTAACAGATGATGCAAATTTTGTATGTTCTTTTGCAGTTTTACCCCGTAGAATCGATGTTGGCCCAACATGTTCTTTTGCTTCAAGCAAAATATCATCTCGTAATGCAATTGCTTTGATCATTTCATTTTCATCTTTATTTCTCCCAACAACTAATTTTGTTTCCTCATCTAATCTAAAATGTCTTCCAATTTTTAACAAATCAATATCATTAATTGTTGGAGTCTCTACATGTGAAAAAAGATCTTTAGCTTTAATTCCAAACTGTGGTTCAGTTAATAAACACCCCCCACCTGCATTCGGTGGATTCTCAATTCCATATTTTTTTGCCATGTCTAATTGATTTCTTCTAGTTCTACCTCTAATCATCCCTAAGTTTTCTCTTTTGATCAAACCTTCTTTTTCAGGAATTGTTTCAGGTAATAGTGCAGCAGATAACGGTCTTACAATTTTTCCTACAAGATCTGATTCCTTTTCTATAGTTCGTAATGCTGGTCCATGTTGACTCATTGGACGTTGGCCTAACACTTCTCCTGACACGATAAACTCTGCACCAATCTCTTCCATGTGTTTTTTTGCAGCATCAAACATCATGGCTCTACAATCAATACATGGATTGAATCCTGCACCAATTCCATGCTTTGGATTCTTTAGCATCTCGATATATTCATCACCTAGATACACTGTCTTTAAATTCACATTAAGATCGTCTGCTCTTTCTCTAATCTCAAAACCGCATCCTCTTCCACAATCAAAGTCACAAAATGGAGTCTTTATTGCAACTGCAGAAACATCAAATCCTTGTTCTTGCATCATTCTAACAGCAAGTTGACTGTCTAGTCCTCCTGACAATAATGCAACCACTTTTTTCTTCTCTTTTTCTTCAGTCACAGCGTTCTAGACTGAATTTCCATATACAAACTTTGCATCATACATAAATTGAGAAACGAGTGTTTTTTGTGTGTGAAACAACGTAGAAAGAATCTACTAAAGCATGCTCAAAAGATCGGTTGTGATACTTTGGTCACTTTTGAGCCTGAAAACCTCTTTTACATGACTGGATTTTGGGGTGAGGCAATAGGCTTACTGGAAAAAAATGGAAAAACAACCATAATTGCCCCAGAACTTGAGGTGGGAAGAGCCAAAGATGAATCTGAAGACTGTGATGTTATTACAGCAGAACGAGGAACTGGTCTTGTATCTTCACTTGTAAATAAAATAAAGAAAAACCGTGTTTGTACTGATTGCCAAAATTATTCCGTTATGACCTCATTGAAAAAATCTATCCCAAAAATAAAATCCTCCACAGAGCCATTTTACAATTCTCGTATCATCAAAGATGACAATGAAATCAAGGTTCTCAAAAAAGCATCTAAAATCATAGATGAAATGTTCGAAATATGCTTAAAAAAGATCAAAGTAGGTCAAAAAGAGTCAGAATTGCAAACAATTTTGATGACTTATGCCATGGAACAACAAATGTTTGATACTGGATACAAATCTACTCTTAATCCCTTGATTATTGCAGGAGGACCAAATGGAGCTTTACCTCATGCTCAAGTAACACAAAGAAAATTCAAAAAAGGTGATCTTGTTGTAACTGATCTTACATTAAGATATAAGGGATATGTTTCTGATGCGACTAGAACATTTGCAATAGGAAAAATTTCACCTCAAGCAAATGAAGCATATGAAATCGTTAAAGAATCTCAAAAACTTGGACTCAAAGCTGTTAAACCAAATGTAAATTGTAAAGACGTTGATTTTGCATGCAGAAAATACATTGATGACAAAAACTATGGTCAATACTTTATTCATTCAACTGGACATGGAATTGGATTAGAAGTGCATGAGCTTCCAACTGTTTCATACAAAAGTGAAACAAAACTTAAAGAAAACATGGCAATTACAGTAGAACCTGGAATCTATATTGAAAATAAATTTGGAATTAGAATCGAAGATTCTTTGATTGTTAAGAAAAATCCTATTGTTATGCACAAATTTACTAAAGATTTAGTCACAATTTGAGCCTAAGAAAATGTAACGACATCAATTACATGTTTTGATTCAGGATTGTTTGGTGTAATTGTATTAGTTTCAACATTAACATTCCAATCAAAATTCATTTCTCCCTTGTATGATTTAAAATTCAAAATTACATTATATTCATCTAAATTTACATTTATTGCAGACAAATCAAGAACAGTCTTCTTGTGTCTATAGATATTTTCATCTGGATACTCTTCATCTATTTGATTTTTTATCACTTCTTTTACTGAGAGCTTAGATTCTACTCCAGCATTATAATTTAGCAAAGTATCTAGAACCATTTGCTCTTCTCCTGATAATTCTGGTAGACTGTTTTCAAAATTCTTCTCTGATAATACACTCTGAGCTGAAATTACAATTAATGCAACGGCTGCAAGATAAAATGGTGCTCTTTTTTTGAGAAATGCTTGTAAGCCTGATTTCTTTGGTTTCTCTTCTTCTTTCTTTTTTTTGTCTTTGGCCATTTTCTTTTCCTAATTTTCTAGTGTTTTGCTGTTAAAATTAAAACTTCCCAAGGAAATTGAATTATTCCATTCTTTTTTGTGTAGGGCTTTGTGTTTTCTTTTACCATCTCTTTGAGCTCTTTTTTTTGAGATCTATCCAATGAATTTAGTTTTTCTTTTATTGGCTTTGCCACATATCTGAGATAATTACCCCAGTATTGTTCAAAGGTACCTGGGCTATGTGGAAAGTTGTAATCTTTTACTGTTATTTTTCTAAAACCTGCTTTCTTTATCTCATCTCTGAGTGATTTTTTTGTACCAAACCTATCAAAATCAGGAGTTCCAGGTGGAACATAATTTGGGATAAATTGTGTTACAGCCTCAAAAATACTATCAAAATATGGAACTCTATTAGGATGCCCATGTACAGATATTCCTAATTTGCCTGATTCCTTGAGGCTATTTTTCATATTTTTTAGAGCCTTTTGGGCATTTGGGAAAAAAAACAATGCATATTGACATGTAATAATATCAAATTTCTCTTTAAATGAAAAATTTTCAGCATCAGTATTTACAAATAAAATATTTGAAGACTTTTTATTCCATTTTTTTGCAACTTTAATTGCAGTAGTTGATGTATCTGCACCAACCACAAATCCTAATTTTCCTACTTTTTGATTTAATAATTTTGTAACAACACCTGTTCCACTTGCAACATCAAGAATACGATCTCCTTTCTTCACATCAATTAATTCAACTAATTTTTTTGTACTTTGAAATGGTCCTTTTTTAGATGTTGCCCATCTTTTGTGATACCTTGGTGCAACTTCATTCCAAACTGACATATTTTGTTTTTTATAATCAAAATGTTTTACTTTCAATTTTCTTTAAACTCTTCTAGATCTGATTTTAATGTTCTTCCTGTCTCATGAAAATATTTATGCTCTATCTCTTTTAGCTTTTTAGTTAGTTCGAAATTATCTGTATGTTTCTTTTTTTGTTTGTTTGAAATTTCTTTGTATTGTGAAATCAGTTTTTTTAATTCAGAATTTTTCATTTTATTTTCTTTTCAATTTCTTTTCTAATTAATTTTACAATCTTCTCTTTTTTCTTCCATCCTGATGTTATTGTTTTTTGATTATCTACAATTATGATTTGATTGTTGTTTGGATTCTTTTGATACTTTGTTCCAATATCATTTGCAATAATTAGATCGGCATCAGATTCTTTTAATTTTGTTTTAGCTGATTTGATTAGAGCACTTTTTGATAGATTAATTTCTGCCTTGAATCCAACTAGCATGGTATTTTTTTGGATTTTTTTTACTTGATCAATTATTTTTGGTGCTTTTTTGAGCCTGATTGTAAGTGATTTTTTGTTGCTCTTTATCTTTGATTTTGATGTATTTTCAGGAGTATAATCTGATACAGCTGCTGCCATTATCACAATATCGTATTTTTTCTTCAGTTCTTTTTTTGTAGCATCAAGCATCTCTTTGTTTGTTGCAACATTGATTACTTTGGCACCTCTTGGTGGGTTTTCATTTCCTGGACCATAAATTAAAGTGATTTTGGCTCCAGCTGAAATTAATTCTGAAGCTAATGACACTCCTGTTTTCCCAGAACTAAGATTTGTTATCACTCTAACTGGATCAATGTATTCTATTGTTGGTCCTGCAGTCATTAGCACTTTTTTATTTTGTAATGTAGATGAGAAACCAAATTTCTTTAGTACAAATTCTAAAATATCTTCAGGTTCTGGTGCCTTTGCTTTTCCTTCAATCATTTTAGGCTTAAGAAATTGGATCTTATTTTTTAGAAACTCAATATTCTTTTTTACTGCTAAATTGTTATACATTGATTCGTGCATTGCTAAACACATCAAAATTGGAATCTTTGAGCCAAATCCAACTGTTAGAACTGTTGAAATCGGCGTATCATCAATACCATTTGCAAGTTTACCCAAGGTATTTGCAGTTGCAGGATAGACAATTACTAAATCTGATTGATTATAATCAGCTAATTTTATGTGCTCTAATTTACCAGTAAGTTTTGTAATTACATTGTTTCCTGTAGCCCATTTGAAATAATCTGGTTGAATCAGCTTTGTTGCTGCACCACTAGCTACACATGTTACATTTGCGCCGTGTCTCATGAGCAACCTTGCTAGCTCTATTGCTTTGTATGCTGCAACACTACCTGCAACACATAATACAATTTTCTTACCTGTCAACTCTACACCGTGAGATGATACAATATCTAATGACGGGTGGTCATTTACTTTCTTTTTAACTACCAATTTGTTCACGCAATTTTTTCAATTCATCAGGATTCATTGAAAACCAATTTTCTTCTGCAGGAAATGTACCTGATTCTACATCACTCTTGTAATCTTCAAGTGATTTTACAATATCCTCGGATAGATTCATGTATCTTTTTGCAAATTTTGGTTTTATCTTGTCATACATTCCAAGCAAATCTTGAACAACTAGTACCTGCCCATCACAATTTGCTCCAGATCCAATTCCAATCGTAGGAATGCTTACAGTTTCAGAAATAATTTGTGCAACTTCATGGCTAACCATCTCTAATGCTATGCTAAACACTCCTGCCTCTTCTATCTCCTTTGCATCTTGAATTAATTTTATTGCTGTATCTTTTGTTCTTCCTTGCACTTTGTAACCTTCTGAAAGCATTGTAGTTTGGGGTTGTAATCCAATATGTCCCATTACAGGAATTCCAACATCAACAATAGCACTAATTGTTTCAGCCATTATTGAACCACCTTCAAGTTTGACTGCATCAGCTCCTGCTTTGACTAGTTTGCCTGAATTGTTAATTGCATCTTCGATACTTGCTTGATATGACATAAATGGCAAATCAGCTACAAGTAATGCGTTATTTCTTGCTCTACTAACTGCTTCAGTAAACATACACATTTGATCCATTGTTACAGGGATTGTGTTTTCATAACCAAGCATTACCATCCCTGCACTATCCCCAACTAACAATACATCAATTCCAGCTTTGTCACATAATGATGCTAAAGTGTAATCATAACCTGTAATTACTGATACTTTCTTTTTCTCTTTTTTCATATTTATGATATCTTGTACTGATTTATGCAATTCGTGCTCTCCTTGTAAGATTATTTTTAATTTGAATTACATTCTCTGTTAGATTTTTTTTATTATCAAAATTTGTAATTATTTTTTCAAGACTTTTTTCTTTCTTTTTTGCCAATCTTTTAGATTCTGCAATTAGCAATTCTATTGCTCGTGTTACATTGTCTACAATTGTAATGTTGGCAGTTTGTGAAGTTCTTGAAAGTGGATTTAGATCAAATGTAATTACTGTTTTTCCTGCATTTCTAAGTGCCATAGTTCTATCTCCGTCCTCTAAAGGAACAACTACAACATCAGCTACAAAAATTCCATTTTTATCTACTACCCTTCTAGCAGAATCAATTCCTGGTAGTCTTGTTGAATTTGCAGAATTTGTACCAAGAATCTCCTTTGCTCCATTTTTCTTTAGTGTTTTGATGATGGCTTGCTTTCTCTTCTCATTTGAATAAAATAGATTTACCTCAAGTTTTGCCTTGATTTGTTTTGATAATTTGATGACCTCCTTTGGGCACAGGGCTGCAATATTTCCATTAATTGAGATTACTGGTCTTTGAGCCTGGAGAAGTTGTGCTGCTGCTGCCTTTATGGCATGTTTTGCGGCCTTGGTTGTTTTCTCACCAAGCAAATAATCAAACGCTTCTCCTCTACCTTGTGCCAAAAGACCTTCTTTTGCAACTAGGCCCTTGTCAAAACCGCTAACTAACTTTTCACGAATTAAAAGTGACTTTGCTCTTGGATGCGATTTTGGAATTAAAGTCATGAAAACTCAATTAATTATTAAGAACTCTTGCTCCAATATCATCTAATTCTGATTTTATTATTACTCCATCAGAATATTCTTGTAAAATTTCTAAAACTTTATTTTCATCTTTTTGTGGAATCATTGAAAAAACTGTCTCACCAAAAAGTGCAATTCCACATTTGATATTGTTTTGAGTTAATTCATCAACTATTTTTTGCATTCTAGGTGTCATTACATCTACATATTCTGCAAATTCTAAAGACATATCTTGAAAATGTTCATAATCTTTTGATTCTAGTAATCTGTTAACCATTTTTCCGCCTAGACCATTAATTTGAGATAATCTCTCTTTGATGAATTTGTTTGTTGATATTGGTGAAAAGCAAATCATAATGATTGAAATTTTTTCTGTAGAAATTTTTTTAACTGTTCCAATTCCTGGTGCACCTGGCTTTACACGAATTTCAAATCCTCCATGAAATGATGCTAAGACATCACCTAATCCAGTTTTACAATTAACTTCTGCATTATGCGCAATTTTTCCAATTGTGTTTTTATCTAACTTTGTATCAAGAGCTTGATCTAATGCAAATGATAATGATAATGCAACAGCACTGCTAGAACCTAGACCGTATCCTACTGGAATTGAAATCTCATGTTCAATATTAAAAAACTTGTCTTCAAAATTTCCAGTTTTTAGAAATTCATTTAGTACAAATTCTGAAACGTCTGTCTTATCAGATTGATAACCTTTTGTTGTAATTCTAAAGTTTGAATTATGATTATTTTTCTCATCAATCTTTACTCTAGTTGTAACTCCTTGTTTTATTGAGAAACCTGCTCCCATTGAGCCTAGATTTTCTAAATCTTTTTGCTTATTATCTAAATGAGCCTTGAAGAAACCTGTAATGTGTGCAGGACAAAATGCTACTCCCTCCATGATCTGAGTTTAAATTTTGCATAAAATATAAGAATATGGCTTAAATTAATTAAATTAGTATAAATTGACTAAATTCATTCGACGCCTGCAAAGAATAGGAAGTAGCATTCTGGTATCACTTCCAAAAGAATGGGTAGATGCAAACAAACTAGACAAAAGTAGTCAAGTCGAACTTGATACTGGTCAAGATAGCATTTCAATTTCTGCAAATAGAGAGACGCGTCCTACAAAAGAACTTGTAATCTCTTATCCACTTCCAAAAGAAGAAAATATTGTAGCTGACATTACAGGTGCTTATCTGTTAGGGTATGACATTATTGAAATCACTTCTGATTCTACTATTCCAGGTGAAGATAGAGAAAAGATCCGTAATTCTATGAGACGACTTGTTGGAATGGAAATAATTGAAGAAGATGCATCACACATAAACATGCAATTTCTTTTAGATGCTACAACACTTAATCCTGAAAAAATTCTCAAACGTATGAGTTCAATTGCTCTTGGAATGTATGATGATGCATCAAAGGGATTAATTTCTGATGATAAATCAAACTTGCAAACATTATCAAAACGTGATGCAGAAGTAAATAGACAATATTTCTTACTAGTTAGATTAATTCGCAGTACTCTTGTTGACAAGAGATTAGCTAATGCATTTAATCTAGAAAACATTGATGTTCTTGATTATCGGGTTGCAGCAAATCTACTTGAGAATGCTGGTGACTCAATTGTAGAGCTCTCTGATTTTATTTATAACTCCTCATTATCAAAAGAACAATCCAAAAAGATCTATGATGTTGTAAAAGACTTTAGTAAATTAGCAGAAAAATCAATTGATGCATTTACAAAGCCAGATAGGCTTTTAGCAATAGAAGCAATATCATTACATAAAAAATTTGAAGAAAAACTTGGTAAACTCAGAACTACATTAGGAAATAAAAAAGAGATTCCAATAGATTTTCTTGATATGGTCTTTATGTTTGAAAGAATAACTCAATCTTGGGCTGATGTGGCAGATCTCGTTCAACCAATCTATAATGAATAATTAGTATAGTTTCTTTTTTGCAGCATATGTCAAAACTGCACATATTGTTTTTGAGTCCTGAATCTTTCCAGTTTTTATCATATTGAGTAATTTTTTCATATCTATTTTTACTACTGATAGAATCTCATCATCATCAAGTCTCAAATCAGCAATTTTCTTCAATCCTGAGGCTACAAAGCAGTGAATTACCTCTGAATTGTACCCAATTGATGGATAGTATGTGATTAGAGGCGTCATCTTCTTTGCTCTATATCCTGTCTCTTCTTCTAATTCTCTGAATGCACATTTGATGGGTTTTTCTCTTTTTTCCAATGTTCCTGCAGGAATCTCTAGAACATATCCATGTGGGAATCTATGTTGCTTTACAAGAATAACTTTCTTGTCTTCATCAAAAGCAAGCATAGCTGCAGCTCCTCTATGCTCTATCATTTCTCGTTTAACTTTTCTTCCTTCTATTTTTCCATCATAAACACTAAGACCTAAAATTTTTCCTTCATAGATCTTTTTCTTCTTCATATATTTTCATCAAAGTGTTATTATTTAATTTGTTTGATATGTGAGGTGTAGTTTGGGGGATTTTTTAGACTCTTTAATTGCTCTTTGAATCCAATTTGTGTAAAACAAAATCTTTTTTGGAATAAACAAGTCTGTAGATTTTACATTTTTTATGGTTCTGACTTTTTGTGTTAATTCGTCCATTTTAAAAATACTATTGCTGTACATAAATAAGACAATTTGATTTTTTGCAATAAAAGGAATTTGTAAATATGATTCTGAAAAATTATTATTTAGATTTTCCAAAGTTTCTTTCAAATCTCCATTAATCCAAGTAAGTACTGCATGGGGAATAAATTCCTCAATCTTTGTAGGATCATAAATTAAAGTGAATTGAATTCCATCATTGTCATGTAATTTTTCTAGACATCTTGTTATTGTTTTAGTTGACAGATCTGTTTTCTTTGCAAGTTGTTCACTTTTTTGTCTTGGATCTTTTATCAATTCTCCTAAAATTTCTAAATCTGTTTTTGTTAGATTGGAATTAAATCCTGGATTTTCTGCCTCAAAAATTGATAAAACTCTAATATCTTTCATTAATTTTTTTGCAAGCTCAATTTTTTGCTCCAAATCTTCTTTAATCACAATACTACATACTGTAATTCCACCAACACATGGAACTACCAAAAATGGTTCGCCAACTAGACTGACCTGCTCTAAAATTTCTTGAATATTTTCCCCTGATACTACAAAATACAGTATACCATTGCCTAAAATTGGAGGCTCTACTTTGATAAAGAATTTTTCAATAACTCCTTTTTCTTCCATCTTTTTTATTCTGACACGTACTGCACCTCCAGAAATTCCTAATTCCTTTCCTATCTGCCTGTCCGATTCTCTGCAATTGTTAAGTAATTTGCTCAAAATTTTCATATCTAAATTGTCCATTATGTTATCTCCAATGTTATTCTGCAATTCATTAATAACCAATATCATATAAAATTGTCTATACTGTTAGCACTAGATATCATATACATTAAATATTAGACTATTTTATTGGAACCGTGGAATATCGATTAAGACTAGCAAAAAGAATGTTGTTTAACAAAAAGGGGAGTTTGATTGGTGCTGTTTTAGCTGTTACAATTGGAATTTTAGTAATTCATGTAAATTTTGTAATTTTTCAGGGATTGTTTGATGCAATTGTTAGAGACATTAGCGATTACAGAAATGGTGATGTACTTGTAACTGATGAAGCAGACTATATCGATAAATCAGATTTGTCTATTGTAAATTGGTTTGAAAGAATTCCATATGTTGAAGCAGCGACACCGCGGCTTTCATCAACTGCCGAAATGAATATGACAAAAAATGGAAAATTAATTGAAGAAACACGAATCCCCATAGTTGGAATTGATCCATTTAGAGATGTTAGAGCGTCAACTGTACATGAAACTATTTCAGAAGGAAACTATGTTTTTTCAAGAAACTCTATTGTGTTAGGTTCTAATGTTGCAAGAGATCTTGGTGGAGCTCAAGTTGGTGACAGTGTTAAAGTTCTGGTAGTTGATAGATGGGGTGAAGATCAAATTCGAAGATTTACCGTTTCAGGAATTGCAAAGTCACCTGGTGGTCAGGGCTTTGATTATACTGCAGTTGTTCATATTGATACTTTACGTGATATGATGAATCGACAAGGTGATACAGGTTCTTTTATGGTAAAACTAAATGATCCTACAAAAGCATTTGAAGTAAAAGAATTTTTCCTGCGTTCATTTCCTAATGATGATTTTAGAGCTGAAACAATAGAGGAATCAGCTGAAGAACAACTTGCTGGATTCAGATCTGGTATTGCAATGATCAACATGATTGGTTATTTTGGGATGATGTCTTCGGCTTTTGCGATTGTAACAATTCAGATGATGCTAGTAAATGGAAAAACTCGTGAGATTGGTGTAATGAGATCTATTGGAGCTAAAAGAAAAGATATTCTAGTCATCTTTATTTTCCAAGGAATGATTATTGGAGCAATTGGTGCTTGTGTAGGAACTGCTGCAGGATTGGGCTATACATTTTATGCTGATGTTACAAAGATGTCATTTAACAATAGTTTGCCACTTGAAGTTAGCTACAACTGGGAAAAGATTATTCAAACAGCCTTGACTTCGTTTATTTTGGCAATTATTGCGTCACTCTATCCGTCGTATAGGGCAACTAAGCTATTACCTGTGGAGGCGATGAGAACTGTCTAAGGTATTAGAGATTAGTAATTTGACAAAAATCTACGGAGAAGGTGAAAATAAAGTCAAGGCACTTGATAATGCAACTCTTTCAGTTCAACAAGGTGAAATTGTTTTAATTGTTGGAAGTTCTGGTTCGGGAAAATCTACATTGCTTAACATGATTGGTTTACTTGATCGTCCTACAACTGGAAAGATCCTAATTGATGGAGTCGATACTACTACTCTTAATGATGATAAGATTTCTTCATTTAGAAATAAAAAATTAGGATTTATCTTTCAATTCTCAAATTTGCTTTCTGATCTAACCGTTTTGGAAAATGTATTGCTTCCAAGACAAATTGGAGGAACAAATGTTACTGCTGAAAAAGATGCAAAAGATCTACTAAAAGCAGTTGGCCTTGAGGATCAGATCTATAAACGAGCAAACAAAATTTCAGGCGGTCAAGCTCAAAGAGCAGCTATTGCACGAGGATTAATCAATAAACCCTCAATTGTTTTGGCAGATGAGCCAACAGGAAACTTGGACTCTGTTACATCTGACACAATAGTACAATTGATGAAATCTATGGCAAAAAAACTTAATCAAACATTTGTGATTGTAACACACGATCGTCAACACTTTGGTGATGTAGACAAAGTCATTACAATAAAAGATGGTAAGGCCTTTGAAGGCGATATGCCATCTGAAATGGAGGTTTTAGTATAATGAATCATAAACCATTCTTCTTGTTATTTGCAATTTTGATGGTACCACTTTTTGTAGGAAATTCTTTTGCCCAAATCCAATCTGGTGGCTTTGGAGATTCACCTTTTGAGCGAGATTTTGGTGATGTCAAATTCCTAGATGCATACTTTGGTACACTAAATCAGAAAATAGAAGTTGAGGCTGGAGATAGTAATGTTCCATTTACTGTTGTATTTGCAAATGTTGGAACTCAAGATATTACAGGAATTAAAGGACAATTGTCATTGCCTTTTGGATTTTCTGCATCTGATGGGCCAGGTTCAATAATTAGAGCTGACAGCGATTCAAATTCATTGGCAGGTGAAAACTTTCATCTTACATTCTTTGTAAATATCGATAAGAATGTGAATATTCAACAATATCCTGGAACAGTAAAAGTTGATTATTCAAGATTAAGAGAATCAGGTGTTAGAACGGCATTTGAAGATTTTTCGTTTAAGGTAACTGGTGATAGTGTGATCAATGTGAAAGCATTAGATCCATTCCTTACATCTTTGCGAACAAACAACGTAATAATTGAAATTTCAAATGATGGAACTGCTCCGTTATCTAGTGTTGATATTGTTGCATCAAATACACAAACAGAACGTGCATCGACTACAGCCTCTACTACTAATGTGGAAAATGTTGTGATCTTGGAATCAAATTGGGATGTCGGAAACATTGATCCAAAATCTGCTAGACATCTTACTGCAACAGTGTACGTGCCAGAAGGACTAAAAGGTGATACATTGAGAATCCCTCTGTCTATTTCATATTATAATGCTCATGGTGATCAACATGTAATTTCAAAAATTGTTGATTTTTACATTAAAGGATTGATTGATCTTACTATTTTCAATGTTGATGTAATTGAATTGTCTGGAACACAAATGATTATTGGAGAAATTATTAATGAAGGCAATGAAGATGGCTTGTTTGGTTTTGTATCTGTTGAGCCTCGTGGTGATTCTAACATCAAATCAAACACTCAATTCATAGACGAGATTGAAGTTGATGCACCCGTACCATTTAACATTCCAATTGAATTTGATGGCGAGCCAAAATACGGGGAACATGACATTACAATTACCGTTAGATACAAGGATGGCATTAGAGATGAACTCTTTGTTACTAAAGATACAACAATCTTTGTAAATGAGCCTACAAATAATGGCGAATCAGGTCCAGACTCTACAATGATTATTATTCCTATAGCAATTGCAATTGGTGTGGGAATCTACATAATGCGCAGGCGTAAGAAATCAGCAAACGAGGCCAGCGATTAAATTTTTAATAATTATCTGGAGAATTAAGGTCAATTCAAAATGAGATCAAGTATTGTTGCTATCATTGCAGCTTTGGCAATAGGTGGTATTGTTGCAATTTCAGGTTTTGTGACAAATCAAGAGATCATGGAGATTCCTGAAATATCTAATCAATATGACAAATTAGAAAAATACAAAAATGAATTAGAAAAAATTAATCAATACAATTTACAAGTATTAGAAGATCTGGAGAATCAAATAAAAAATTCTGATAATGAGCAGATAGGGCAAATTAATAAAGAAATTGAAGTTGTAAAGCGAGTAATTAATGACAACAAAGCAGAACTTGAACAAGTTATTCAAAAATTAGCTGAAATGAAACCTAGTCCATAATCTGAAAATCAGTTCAAAACTTATATCATAATTATATTATATTAAATTGGGAATCGGTATGACAAAGGGAATATTTTTATTTCTAGTTGGTAGTATTGTAGGATTTATTACGACTCCGTTATTGTAATTTTTCTAAATTCATATAGTGATCATCAACATTATCAATATTGGAAACTCACAGAAAGCTCACAATAATTGGAGTTGTCTTGTTGGCTCTGACATTTTTGATTAATAATTATCATCAAGAAAATCATCCTGGAGTTGGATTCAATTATGCGTACATTCCTGGAATTGGAATGCTCATAGCATTTGGAATTAGTTTTATAATTTTTACAAAAGATAGGCTCAAAGATTAGTTAAAATTTTTATGGATATGCAACAGATTCTATAAGAATTGAATCTAATTCAGAAATTTTTATTCTAGTTTGTTCCATAGAATCTCTTTTTCTAATTGTGACTGTATCGTCATCTAACGTTTGATGATCAACTGTGACTGCAAATGGAGCTCCGATCTCATCTAGCCTTCGATATCTTCTACCGATTGCTCCTGAGTGATCTAGAAATGCATCAAATTTTCTTTTTACGGATAGGTAAATCTCATCTGTTTTCTCTTTTAATCCATCTTTTTTCACTAATGATAAAATTCCTACATGTATTGGTGAAAGATATGGCTTTAGTGATAAAACCACTCTTTCATGTTCTTTATCATCTTTTAACGAATGTTCTAATATTGTGTAAAGACTTCTATCAATACCCATTGAAATTTCGAATACATGTGGTAAGACTTTATCATCATTATCCATAACTTCAAATTTTTCCTTACTTTTATTTGCGTGACTGGATAAATCATAATCTGATCTATAATTACATGCAACTAATTCTAACCATCCTATTGTTGTTTCGACCTCAAAGTCAAAAGCAACTTCAGCATAGAATGCTTTTTCTTTATCTCCTAATTTTCTGAATCTACTTTTTGATATATCAATTCCAGTTTTTTCATAAAATTCAGTCAGTATTCCTAAATAATATGCCACAAATTTGTTGGGGATGATTCCCGAATCAATTGCATCTTTACATGTCATAGCAACTGGTTTTGAATCTGTTTGGATTCTGATTATCGTATCTTGAATTTCTGTAAATTTTTTGACCTCTTCTAGTTTAGAAGGATTACAAAATACTTCAATTTCTGCCTGATAAAATTCTCTTAATCGTAAAAGACTTTGTCTTGGAGCAATTTCATTCCTAAAACTTTTACCAACTTGTGCAATTCCTAGTGGAAGTTTTCCTCTCATAGTTTTGTATAATCTAGGAAAATCAACAAAGATTGATTGACACGTCTCTGGCCTGAGATATGCTTCTTCCTCTTCAGGCCCAATTCCTACTTTAAACATCATATTGAAATTTTTTGTCTTTTCAAAATTTCCTTTACATTTTGGACATTTTATATTATTTTGATTAATTGCATTATCGAATTCTTCCAAATTTGCACTTTCAGGTATTTCAATTTGAGTAATTTCTGCAATAGTTCTATCAGCTCTAAATGTGGAATTGCATTTTGTACATTTTATTATTGGATCGGCAAAATTTCCTAAATGCCCTGAAGCTTCAAAAACTGATTTTGACATTATCTGAGAACCATCAATCTCAAGCATTCCATCTCTTCTGATCAATTCTCGTCTCCACAACTCTAAAAATTTATTTTTCAAACCAACACCTGTTGGCCCGTATTCCCAAAACCCAGCTTGTGCATCGGCATAAACCTCACAACTAGGAAAATAAAATCCACGTTCAAGTGCTAATTTCATCACTGTTTCATAGTCCATATCTAGTCACTAAACCCATTGAATAAATTTCTACGCAAATTCTTTTGCCTTTCTAATATTCTCAAAATCATCTCTATCATCATCTATGGGAGTTTCTAAAACAATTGGAATTTTTTTCTTATTTGCAAACTTTACAATAGCTGAAATTCCTTTCTCACCAATTCCTCCTAATCCTAAGTGATAATGTCTATCGAGGTTACATCCAATGTCTCCTTTTGCATCGTTTAAATGAAGAATTTTTAAATTATCTATTCCTACATATTTATCAAATTCTACAAAAGTCTTTTTGACTGCTTGTTCAGTTCTCAAATCATATCCTGAAACAAATGCATGGCATGAATCTAAACATACCCCAAATTTTTTTTTAGGTTTCAACTTTTTGAATATCTCGCCGAGTTGTTTGAAATCTGAACCAACAGAATTCTTTTGTCCAGCTGTATTTTCTAACAAAATCATTACATCATTGTTTGTTTTTCCTGCCATTGTTAATCCCTCAACCAATCTCTTTATTCCAGCTTCTTCACCTGTTCCCAAATGACTACCAAGATGTGTCACCAAGTATGGAATTCCTAATTGTGCACATCTGTTAACCTCATCTATCAGAATTTTTACTGATTTTTTAAACCCATCATCTTTTGGAGTAGCTAAATTTGGTAAATATGGCATATGTGCACAAGTTGCAAATCTATCAATTTTACTTTCTTTTAATTTTGATTTGAATTTAGTAACATCCTCTTTAGTAAGATCTTTTGCATTCCATCCGCGTGGATTTCTAGTAAAGATTTGAAAGGCAGAACACTCTCTCTCAATTGCATTATCTATTGCTTTGTCAATTGAACCTGAAATTGATACATGACAGCCAATTTGCATACTTTTCCATTTTTTTCAAACATAATTTAAACCAGCATAAAAATACTGAAACCAGATTTTTAAGTAAACTAAACAAATTACTATTATGCTTGCATTAGGACAAGATGAAATTGCGAAATATCCCTTTTTAGCTGATGCTGGCCAATATCTTAAGGATAAGGGATTTACTCTGGAACAGTTTGGGACTGATCCAGATCTAAAAGAACTGATAGACAAGGCATATGAGAGAATTCGAGTTGCAGCAGATGGAAAAATCTACAAATCTGATCTTATTGAGGATCAAGTTTCAAAAGAGGCTGCACTTCCAAGAGAGGTTTTCTCGTTCCTCTTAGCCATAGTTTTGTTAAAACTCAGTGGCATGCATACTCTAATCAAGAGATTTTCACTTGCCGAAGCAAGAAGGGCTGAAAAATATCTTGAGAAAGATTTGGCAAATATTTCTGATGAATCAAAAAAGCAATTGGCAATTAAAATAATCGATGATTTATTTTCTGTTCAAATAGAAAAATTAGATGATTATTTTATAATTCCAGTATCAGACTATCTAAAACATTCAATAAATTTTCATGAAAGAGAATGGAAATTAATCAATAGACATATAGAAAATGGACAAGTATTTCTTACTCCTCATGAAACAGTTAGATTAATCAGAAAAGAGTTAGGTACATACATTAATTCAAAAATAGTAAATGCAAAAGCACCTACAATGATACCTGGTTTTGAAGATTCTGTAAACAAACTTGTTATGCTATCAAAAAAATTCTCAACTTTTACAGTAACCACTGGAGAATATCCACCTTGCATCAAACATGCAATTGATGTGCTTGAAAAAGGTGAAAATCTTCCTCATTCTGGCAGATTCATGTTAGCAACTTTCCTTCTTTCAAAAGGGCAATCGATTCAACAAATTGCACCATTGTTCAAAAATGCACCTGACTATAATGAGCGTGTTACTCTCTACCAACTTAATCATCTATCTGGAACTTCAGGTAGTGGAACCCAATATTCTTGTCCTTCATGTGAAAAATTAAAAACGCAAAGTCTTTGTTTTGCAACATCGGAGTGTGATAACATAATTTCTCCATTACAATTTGGAAAGAAGAGAAAATAATGAATGAAATTGACATAAAATTTTTAGAAAACGTGTTCAAAAAATATTATTTTGAACATTTTGATCTAATTCGAGTACCTGAACGAACATCAGAAAGAGAATTTGGTTATCAAAAATTTAATTCTGGAATGACACGTCATATTTCAGTTAAAGATGACAAAGAACTACATTTGTTACTAATGCAAAACATCCCATCTGATGTATACTGTTCAAATGCATATTATACATTTCCAAACTTACCCATGAATGAAAAAGATTGGAAAGAGGCTGATCTTATTTTTGATATTGATGCAAAGGATCTAAATTTATCCTGTAGAGTAAACCATACAATTTCAATTTGTAATGTATGTAATGAAATTTCAAACAATTCTGAAAAATGTTTAAAATGTAATTCTACAAAATTAGAAAAAAAATCTTTACCCTGCAAGAATTGTATAGATTCTTCAAAAACCGAAGTTTTGAAACTAACTGAAATTTTAATAAATGATTTTTCAATAAATAAGGATGACATTCATGTATATTTCTCTGGTAATGAAGGATTTCATATCTATGTATATAATTCACAACTTCAACAAATTGGCTCTAGAGAAAGATCTGAGCTTGTAGATTATGTCATGTTTAACGGTGCAATCCCTGAAAAGTTTGGAATGAAAAAATTTAAGCCTAATAGAAACTCTTTTCCAGATTTTGGTGGATCTGGATGGAGAGGCAGATTTTCCAAATATGTATTTGGTTCAAAATCAAAGAGATCAAAAATTATTTCAGAATTAATTTCAAATGGATATTCATCATTTCAAAAAACTTTAGATGATGTTTCTAAAAATATTGGTACAAAAATTGATCCTAATGTTACAATGGATATACACAGAATCTTTCGTTTACCTGGTTCCATTAATAGTAAAAGTGGTCTTACAAAAATATATTGCAAAGACTTGAAAAAATTTGATGCATATGCTGATTCATCCTTTCTTAGTGAAGATATTGTAGAAGTGCTAGCAAATTGTCCAATTGAGTTTAAATTAAAAAATAAAAGATTTGGACCATACAATAATGAAAAAGTAAGTGTACCAACGTTTACTGCCGTCTATATGATTTGCAAAAAACTAGCTACAATTGCTTGATTTTACTGGTAAGACATTAATTTACCGAGTCACAACAAAATTTGATTTTGTATAGCGCCTCTACTGATAAGCAGACACCTCCACCAGATGCTGGAAAGTATATCCGATTAGGCATCATTGCAATAATTGGTATAGTAATTTTTGCCATAGTAGGTAATCAAGCAGTTATTTTATCGATGAATTTCACCGAATTTGGCGATCAATTTACAAAACCTCTCTATTACACATTGGTATCTACCATAATTTTATCTGCAATAGCATTAGTTCGTATAAATATTTCAGGCAGATCTTCGATTTTTTGGTATGCCATTAATACTGCCATTGGATTTTTAGGCAAAAGTGGACAACAACCAATATCTAATGTAGTCCCAAGTTTTAGAGATTACAAATTAAACTCATCACAATTTGTAATATGGCAAATTACCAAAATCTTCCTTTTTGGTGCATTCTTTGCAAATATAATGTTTGGATTTGCTGCAATGTCCTTTATTGATGGAAATTATCTTGGAATAGAAAATCTACCAAAATTATTTTCATTACCGTTTGTTACTCCTGACACTGATCCAAACTATGCTGCAGAAAATGTTGTTCCTATGATACCTGCACTAGTAATTTTGATTCCTCCTATACTTGCAGCCATTGGATTGCGTTTAGTTTTGTATGTTGGACTCCATAGAATAATTAATGTAATTACTTCATTTCTTCAAGACTCTAATGAAGGAAAACCAAGATATCTAAATTATGTTTCAACTATTGAAGGAATAATCGGTATTGGAATTATTTGGGCAGGCTTTAATCTATTTTTCACTGATCAAATTGATTACAATACGAGATATGTTATTGGTGGAACGCTTGTAATTGGTTTTGCATTAATTGCATTTTCAATAGTTGATAGAATTAGGGCACGTGTTCTAACTCATATGTTTAAGCGAGATGTATACATTAGAATACTTACAATTATTGCAATTGCAATTATTGTTGCGGGAGTTGTTTCTGTAAATAATAGTATTGCAGATGCAAAGAAAATTGAATTTCTTGGACCTTACACTGCTCAACAAATTGGAGTTAATCGATATCTTGGAGAACTAAACAATGTTCAAGAAAACATTCATGATGTTAAGTTAACTTCTGTTTCTCCAAATAATATTAAAAATTATGTTTCACAAAACAGTGATATTCTTGATGTAATTCGAGTTTGGGACTGGGAGGCAGCTTTTGCCAAATTAAAGCCTGAAATTGGTCTTATTCCATATGTAGACTTTGAAGATAATGATATTCTTAGATTTAACAATACGTTGTATTGGACAGCTTCAATGAAACCTATCCTTCCAACATCTGTTAGCCTTGAAAATAGATGGTATAATGAGCATCTTGTATACACACATGTTCCAGAAGGATTCCTTACTTTGGAAGCTACTGATGGCCAAATTGTTGACAGTGGAAAATTTTTCAAACAAAGAGAAATTTATTATGGCGAAGGTGGATTATTTGAGCAAACGTGGTCTGGTTATCCAAATTCTAGAGGTTCTACTAGTGCAGAACTTGGTGGAGTATCCTATTCGGGACTAGGCGGATTGGATGTTTCACCTCCATTAAGTTGGATATTTGAGCCAAACTTTTTGCTTTCATTTCCAGCTGAATCTGTTCATATTATGAGATACAAAGATGTTCATGACCGAATGGAAATATTGTATCCTTATTTCCTCTATGATTTGTTTGGTAAAGAATTAGATTCACTTCCTGTAACTGATGGAGAAAATTCGTATTGGTTAATCCCATTAATTATTGGATTTGATACTAGAGATGTTCCATGGTCTGTTGGAAATCCATACTTGCGTTTGGTAGGCTATGCTTTAGTTGATTCTTACAATGGTGATATCCAATTACTAAAAACAGGAGATGATTTCTTTACAGAAATGTTTGCAAGTCAATATGCTGAACAATTCCAACCAATGCCAGCATGGTTAGAAGAACAAATTAGATATCCTGTTGAATTGTTTAATTGGAAAACTGAAATGTATAACATCTATCATGTAACCAATGTTGAAACTTTTATTCAAGCAAACGAATTTTATGAAATTCCTCGTGGTCTAGATACTTATTATGTTCAAGCAAAGCCCCCTGGATTTGATAAAACAGAATTCCTAGGATTACTGTCTCTAGAACTACGTGGCTCACAGGGTAGAAATCTTGCTGGATATATGGTAGTTGAGAATGATCTTACTAATTTAGGAAATTTGCAGTTCTATGAGGTTCCATTAAATTCTACAACTAAATTAATTGGTCCTACTGCGGTTAGAGAAGCGCTTGACAGAGATCCTGAATTTGCTCAATTAAAGACATTATTGAGAAATCCAAGAATTGGTGATAATATTTTGTATCGTGTAGGTGCCCATGATGTTTACTTTATTCCTGTTTATACTGCTGGTGCTGGTGGTGTAGTTGCACAATTAGGAACAATTGCAGCTGTTGGTGCTGCATTTAATGGTGAATATTTTGTTGGACTTGGTGATACTCAAGAAAAGGCATTTGAAGCATATTTGAAGAAGGTTTCAGGTGTTGCAGGAACTGTGACCGTTGCTGATGTTGATTATATTGAATTAGATAGAGATGATAGAATTGAAATCATCAAATCCGTATTTAGAGAAAATAAAATTACTGTTGCCGAACCAACATCTATACAAATTCCATTATCATTTAATGAAGGAGAGATATTCTTCTTTACTGAAAACGATCGTGAGGAAACTATAGAGTTCTTGTCACAATTCATTGATGACTTTGTAAAACCAATGAGTGATAGAGTATTCATGTGGCAAGAAGAAAATAATCTTAACATTGGAACAATATTTGTTAAAGATGGAATATCTGAAATCCATTATGTCTCAATTGAGGTAGGCAATTAATTGCTTCTAGTTGTTAATAATGGTTCTATTTACACAAAAAATCTAACAAACTTTCTTTTTCAGAAAAATATTTCATTTGAAATACAAACCCCAAATGCTTTTGATCTAGATTCATTATCTAATTATGATTCTTTTATTTTATCTGGAAGAAGAAAAAATGAAAAAAAGATTAATGAAATAAACTCTAAAATTGTAAATTATTCTATCAAAAATAATTCTAAATTACTTGGTATTTGCTATGGTGCAGAAATTTTGGCCCTGACCTTGGGTGGTACAATTAAAAAAAGTAATTCTTTTCAAAAAGGGAATGAAACTATAAAGATCTTTGAAAATGATCTAATCAAAGATGATTCATTATTAGTTTTTGAAAGCCATAATTTTGAGATCTCAAAATTACCTCAAGATTTAGTTTCTATTGGAGAATCAATTAATTGTAAGTATGAAATTATTAAACATGTAAACAAGCCTATTTTTGGAACTCAATTCCATCCTGAAATGAGTAACGATGGAAATAATTTAATTGAAAAATTTTGTATGCTCTGAATGATTTTAATTACTCTAAAATTTAATTGATTTATGGAACAAGAAGATCATGAGTTACTTTTACCTTTAGTTGAGGAAGAAAATATTTGTCTTCCATTACCTGTTAATGTTGTCTCAAAATATTGGAATGTTGAACTACCCATGGCTGAAGCTATTGAAACTGCAAAAAAATATGCAGGATTTAATGGAAGTATACTAATTGAAGGAATTGAATCTGCAGAAAGACATGGATTAATGTGTAAAATTGTTCATTCTTCTTTAAATGAACTAAAAAAAATTATTGATTCTGGAATTCCTCCAATAGTTATTCTTCCAGGAATACCTGAGGTTACTCAACACGCATCAATTATTACTGGTTACAATGATGAAGAAAAAACAATTTTGCATTATATTCAAACCGGAAATCAAGAAGGAGAAATGCAAGAGGGTGCTATTCCTGAAGATATTTTCCAACAAGAATGGTCTGAAGAAGGTAAATTATTGATAATAATTGCACCTCAAGATATTTTATCTTCTATAAAACTTGAAAATGATTCTTTTGATAAATCAAATCGATTATGTTTTGAATCTGAACGACAGAATATACTAAAAAATTATTCTGAAGCATTAAACTCACTAAATCAAGCAATTGAATTGAATCCAAATAATTCTACTGCACTTCATCTTTTGGGTACTATAATGAACGAACAAAAATCTTCTGAATGCATTAAATTTTATGAAAAATGCTTGGAAATCAATAACAGATCTTATTTGACCTATAATGGCCTTGGAAATTTTTATCTTAAAACAAATAATTTTGAAAAAGCAGAAAATTGTTACACAAAAGCAATTGAAATTAATCCAAAGCGTTCTGCTAAAATCTATAAAAATCGTGCATATATTAGAGAAAAACAAAATAAAAACAATGATGCAAAAGATGATCTCAAAAGTTATTTGAAATATTTTCCAAAAGCTCCTGATAGAGGAATTATAGAACAAGCAATTCGTGAAATATGATGCGGAGTGCGGGATTTGAACCCGCGGCCTTCAGCTTGGGAAGCTGACGTCATACCAGACTAAACTAACTCCGCTTAAGCCATATTCATTAACTATGATTAAATATCTTAATCAACAAATTAGAATATGGATGCAAGATGTCCTGAATGCGAAAAAGTTGCAGTTTTGGATGATAATGTAACAAATGTAAGATGCCCTCATTGTAATTTTGAAGCAGATTATGACACGTATCTAGAAATCATGAAAGATCATGCAATTAACATGTCCTCTGAATATATTCCTGATAGGCCTGGACTGTAATCTACCAATAATTTCCTTTATCTGAACAATCTAGATGTGATCCACAATTTGGACAAAACATATGGCAGGCTTGCATGTCCACCATCTTGTTATCACATTTAGGACATCGTATGTCTTCAGCCATATTCTTCTATGCCGTTATTAATTTAAAAATAATGTCCAAAGGTTAATTAGTCGTTTTAGATTTTTTTCGAATACTTGGCAAACTTCAAGATCACCATTTCAGATATTAAAGGAAAATCCATGTCTAAAGAACTCAAAGATAGTGATGCTAATCCTCTATTAGGTCTTGAATTAGGACATGAAACTGATGCTTCTGTTGTTGGTTTAACTGGAAAACTAAAACTTACTGGAGGCAGTGATAAATCTGGTGTTCCAATGAGAAATGATATTCATGGAGCTGCAAGAAAATATGTTCTACTTTCTAAAGGTGTAGGTTTACAAGATGCAGAGAAAGGACAAAGAGTAAGAAAATTAATGCGTGGAAATACTGTTTCTGAAGAAATCTATCAAATTAATTGTAAATTTGATGGTGAATTACCTGTTGAATCTCCTACAGAAGATAATGCAGAGTCTACAGAAGAAAAACCTGAAGACAAAAAAGAATAACTTAACATATACCAGTTCTACATTTTGACTCATGCATTGGAGAGATACACTTCCTGATTGGTATGTCAAAAAGTATGGATACCAACCATGTGTCAACATTGGAACTGCAGGTCATGTAGATCATGGAAAAACTACTCTTATTCAAGCATTAACTGGTTCATGGACAAGTGTTCATAGTCAAGAACTAAAACGTGGAATTACAATTCGTGTTGGTTACTCTGATGCAGCATTTTACAAATGTAAAAATTGTGAAGAACCTTTAGGATATTCTACAACACCAAAATGTAATAACTGTGGTGGAGAAAGTGAATTATCTAGAGTTGTTAGTTTTGTTGATAGTCCAGGCCATGAAAGTTTGATGGCAAATATGTTATCTGGGTCTGCATTAATGGATGGAGCATTATTATTAGTAGCAGCAAATGAGAAAGTTCCAAAACCCCAAACAAAAGAGCATCTTTTAGCACTTCAAACCCTTGGAATTCAACAGATTGTCGTTGTTCAAAATAAAGTTGATTTATTATCTTACAAGGAAGCCCTTGCAAATTATCAAGATATTACAAAATTTGTCAAAGGAACACATGCCGCAAAAGCACCTATTATTCCAATTTCAGCTCAGTCTGGTCTAAACGTTGATGCACTAATTGGATCAATAGAATCTAGTATCAAAACTCCTGACAGAGATGAGAAACAAGATACAGTTATGCATGTTTTACGTTCATTTGATGTAAACAAGCCTGGTACTAAACTAAAAAATATCAAGGGTGGTGTGATTGGTGGAAGCTTAACTCAAGGCATTTTTAATATTGGTGATGAAATTGAAATTAAGCCTGGAATATTGAATGAAAAGAAAAAAATCTATGAACCATTAGTGACAGAAATAACTTCTTTAGGAACTGCTGCAGGAATTGTTGAATCAGTAAAACCTGGTGGATTGGTTGCTATTGGTACTAAGCTAGATCCTTCAATGACTCGTAGTGATTCATTTATTGGTTCAGTTATTGGAAAACCAGGAACGCTCCCTGAAAATTCTACAAAATTAATACTAGATGTGACATTATTTGATTCAGCAGTTGGAACTACTGAAGATATTAAAGTTCAACCAATACAAACAGGCGAGTTACTCAGAGTAAATATTGGAACTGCACCATTATTAGGAAAAGTATCTAAAGTAAAATCCAGAAATGTTGAGATTGAATTAAGGAGGCCTGCCTGTATTTTTGAAGGTGGAAACGTAGCACTAAGTAGAAGAATTGATGAAAGATGGAGACTAATTGGTGCAGGAATAGTTGGTTGAAGTAATATGTGATACCAGTTTTTTGATCAATCTTGCTACTAAAAGAATAAAAAATATTGATAATCTTGCTGTAGAAATAGGTACAATTTCTTTTGTTGTTCCAGAAGTTGTAAAAACAGAATTGCTGAAATTAAATACGATATCCGAAAAAAAATATGATATTGAAAAAACATTAGATTTTATCAAAAATTTGAAAACAATCCAATTGTCGGGTTCTTTTGCAGATAAAGAATTATTAGAATATGCAAAATCCAATAAATCTATTATTGGTACAATGGATAAAGAATTAAAAAAACAAATAAAAAATGTTGGTGGTTCTATATTGTCTTTTTCTAATGATAAAATAATTTTAGAATCTTAGAAAAATTTAACTTTAGCTTTAATTTACTAAATATATGAAGTTAGAAAGTTCATCTTTTAAAAATGGTGATACAATACCAAAAAAATTTGGTTACAAAAATGGAAATGAAAGTCCTTCATTAATTATTAGCGATGTTCCAAAATCAACAAAATCTCTGGCTTTAATTATGGATGATCCTGATGCAATGGGAGCTGTTGGCAAAGTTTGGGTTCATTGGGTTTTATGGAATATCTCCAAGGATGTAGGAAAAATTGATGAAAATTCTATACCTGAAAATTCAATTGAAGGAGAAACTGACTTTGGAGAAATTGGTTATGGTGGACCTGCCCCACCTGACAAAGAGCATACTTATATCTTCAAGTTGTATGCACTTGATACTACACTTGCTCTAGGTAAAGGCTCAACTAAAAAAGATCTTGAAAATTCTATGAAAGATCATATTATTGATGAAGCAAAATTGATTGGCAAATATGCTCCACAATAAATACAAATTTTTAAAAATTAAATTTTACATAAAGTGTAATAAGTACAGACTATTGTAAAAAAACATTGAATTCTAATCAATCTTTATGTTCTATTGGAAAATTTGACTTAAAACTCATTCATCTTCTAATAATTGGAATTCTTGTATTGTCATTTTCAGTTTCTTTTCTAATACGATCTCAACCCGCAGATTTTGGTTGGGAATTACACGAATTTGATCCTTTTTTTAATTATAGAGCAACACAATATATTATTGAAAACGGAATTGATGAATATTTTCAATGGAATGATGACTTAAGTTGGTATCCTACTGGAAGAAATGTCTCTGATACTTCTCAAGTTATGTTACACCTAACAGCAGCTATAACTTATTGGATTTTTGGTGGAGGTGGAGATCTTTATGATTTTACAATTTTGTTTCCAGTTATCTTTGGTTCCTTAACTTGCATAGTTATTTTTGCATTAGTTAGAGTAATTGGTGGCACCACAGCAGGACTGTTATCTGCATTATTTTTTTCAATTTCTTTTCCAATAATTATTCGTGGGCAAATAGGTTGGTTCAAATCAGAACCATTAGGGATATTTTTTGGGATTTTAGGTGTCTATTTGTTTTTGAGTGGACTTTACTCAAAAAATAAAAAAATTGTAATATCCAAACTTGTTGGTGCTGGTATTTTTATAGTATTTGGAATGTCTGCTTGGGGAGGAGATCAATTCTTCATTATACCCTTAGGAATCTTCTTTTTTACATTGCCTTTTTTGAGGGCAGATCATAAATTTTTAATTTGGACCATCCCCATTTTTACAATTACTACTCTAGTTGTTTCTCTTGGATTTGAAAGATTGGGAATCAATTTTGTTATGGGGTTAGGAGGCATATCTTTAATCATCCCTACAATTTTTCTTGTTTGTTGCATAATAATTCAAACCAAAAGCAGTGAAAAATCTAAAACTCGAAATGGATTGTTTTTTTTAATTGCTGTTCTAATAATTGGTTCAATATTTCTTATATTAGGTAGCGATTCAAATGTAATTCCACTTCCTTCTTATAGATATCTAAATGCAATAAATCCATTTTTAACAACAACAGATCCACTTGTTGATTCTGTCGCTGAACATGCAACAACTTCAATTCAGCAATCATTTCTTTTCCATTCGGTTCTAATGATTTTTGCTGGAATTGGAATTTGGTTACTTTTAAAAAATATTAAAAAATCTTATCCAATAAAAAATGATATGATTTCTTTTTCTTTAATTTTTGGTATTTCTGGTGTTTACATCAGTTCAGCATTTATTAGATTAGAAGTTTTTGCATCTATTGCAATAATTATTCTATCTTCTTTAGGAATTTCTATTTTGATAAAAGAATTGTTTTCAAGAAAAACTGAAAATAATAAACTAAAAACTTTTTCCATAAAATTATCTTTTGGAATTGGACTAGTTATATTATTGATGATTCCTTTGATATTTCCTGCAAATTCAACCATTTTTGCATTAACTGATGCTCCGCCTACAATACTAAATGGTGGTACACAATTTCAAATAGTTAATAATGATTGGAATGATTCTTTGGAATGGATAAAAAATAACACACCTAAAGATTCTGTTATTGCTTCTTGGTGGGATTACGGATATTGGATACAAACTAAAGCTGAAAGAGCAACTTTAGCTGATAATTCAACAATCGATTCAGCAAAAATACAAAATATTGCTAAAATTCTTTTAGATAACCCTGTTGAAAGCTGGAAATCTCTTCAAGAGTTAGGTGCTGATTATTTCGTAATTTTCGTTGCTGCAGAAAGATTGTCTGTTAATGGGAATAATGATGAGCCCTTCTTTTTCTTAGGTGGTGGTGGTGATGAATCAAAAAAACAATGGTTTATGAGAATTGCAGATAAACCATTGTATGATTACCTTCATTCAGATGGTATAAGCGGAACAAATCATTTTTGGAATGATACTATGTTAGGTAATATGTTGCCATTTAGTTTAGTTTCATATGTTGATTTTCATACTAACCAACAATCTCTAGAATATCAACAAGGTTATACAGGAATTTATGTAAAAAATATCAAATTTCCAAAAGATGAAAACGGTCCTTTCAGATTAATCTACTCTTCACCAAGTCTTGACATAGAAAATAGTGGACCTGTTACAGGAGTACTAGTTTATGAAATCAACAAAGAGTACATCCCACTAAATTAATTTTTAATTATATCTTTCAGCTAATCTATATCTCATGTATTTATCATCTGGTGAAAATTTTGCTGGATGTGCAGAAATTGTCTGGTCATTACAATTAGAGCATTTTTCTTTTAGTGTATATTGAAAACATTTTGTGCATTTTCTTAATTGAAATCTCATTTTAATTTTCTCTTGTTTTCTTTGATTCTTCTCTGGTAAATTTGAAAGTTCCTTTCTTTTTTTCTATGTTGGATTGAATATCTGCAATTATTGGTTTTAAAGACTTTTCAGCAGATTTGAAATCTTCTGATGTTATCGATAGTCTGTATTTTGGTGCTCCTAAATACGTAATGTCTATTGTAGAATCCTTTTTTAATTCATCTAAGAGAGTTTTTCTAATAATTTCAATTCCATCTGATTTTGAATTAGTAATTTCCATTATTCCTCTAATTTCAACTGATGGAAGTTTAATCTTTGAACAAATTTCTTCAATAACACTTGCAGTTTTTTTTGGAATTTTTAATTCTTTTACTGAATCAATTCCATTTCTTCCAATTTGAATAAATGCATCATATATTGAATCATATTTTGAATAAATGCTATCTTCTAACCTTTCAATATCCTTATCTGATAATTTTGCTTTTTCTTGAACATTTTGTAGTAATGTTTTTCCTTTTTCAAATTTCTTAACTTCTTTTAGTTTTTGTTTTTTCTGATCTTTTGATACTTGTTTTAATGAAAGATCAATATCGCCTCTTTGGGGATTTACTTTTTTTACAAGAAGGACTTTTTTCTCTCCATCTTTGACAAATCTATTTACTGATCTTATCCATCCTGGAGCAATCTCTGAAATATGTAAAAACCCCTGTAGATTATCATATTCATCTAATGTGACATATGCACCATGATCCATAACCTTAGTAACCGTAGCAAGAACAATCTCTCCCTGTTCTGGCATCTCTTGAACTTCTGTAGACATTTCTTCTAAAACTCCTAACTGTGTAAATTAATGTTGCTGGCTAGAAATCAATCCCTTTTTTAGCTTTAATTCCTTTTTGAAATGGATGTTTAATTTCTTTCATTTCTGTGACTAAATCAGCAATCTCTATCACTTCTTCTCTAGCATAATTTCCTGTTAAAACTAAATCTACATCATTAGGTTTTGATTTTATCATCTCTAGTACTTCATCTACCGAAATTAAATTCAAATTTACTGCGTAATTAATCTCATCTAAAATGACAATATCATATTTTCCTGATTGAATTTTTTCATTACTAATCTTTATTGCATCTTTTGCAACTTTTTCGTGGACTTCTTTTGGACTCTTATCATCAATTATTCCAACAAAACCTTTGCCAACTGCAACCATTTCAAATTTGGGTTCTAGTTTTTTTGAAGAATCCATCTCACCATAATGCCATGAACCTTTGATAAATTGAATCATGCAAATCTTCTTTTCATAACCTGTAGCTCTTAATGCTAACCCTAATGCGGCAGTAGTTTTTCCTTTACCTTTTCCCGTATATACAATAGTTAAACCATTACTCATAATGTCTAATTTCAATATCTAACTAAAAACATTGAGTATTTCACAAATACATCGATTTAAATAAAAAAATAATATTATTCATGCAATTGAAAATTCCTAGAATTGTATTAGCAGGTGCTAGTAGTGGAGTTGGAAAAACATCCATTACTTGTTCAATAATTTATGCACTTAAAAAACGAGGATATTCTATTCAACCCTTCAAAGTCGGTCCTGATTATATTGATCCAAGTTATCTTTCTAGTATTTCAAATAATCAATCATTCAACTTGGATGTTTGGTTGATGGGAAAAAATAATTTACTATCTAGCTTTATCTCAAATTCAAAATCAAATATATCTGTCATTGAAGGTGTAATGGGATTTTATGATGGGTTTAGTGGTGACACTAATTATGCTAGTACTCATCATGTTGCTACAATAACAAAATCTCCAGTAATTTTAATTCTTGATGCAAGTAAAACTGCTCGATCTATTGCAGCTACAGCATTAGGATTTCAAAAATTTCATAGAAATTCTAGAATATCAGGTATTATTCTTAATAAAATAGGCAGTAAAAAACATGAAAATCTTTGTAGACAAGCTTTGCTAAAAACTCAACTTCCAATAATTGGTATAATCCCAAAAGATCCACTCCTTAATTTGGAATCAAGACATCTCGGGTTATTTTCTACTTTAGATAATAAAACATTATATAAAAAGATCCAAAAAATATCAAAAATAATTTCAAAAAATTTAGATATCGATCAAATTATAAAAATTCTAAAAAATACTTCTGACTTATCAAAAATCTCTAAACCTGTTCATAAAAAATCAAAAACAACAATTGCAGTAGCATTAGATACATCATTTAATTTCTATTATCAAGATAATTTAGAAGCCCTTAGGAGAGAAGGTGCATTATTAAAATTTTTTAGTCCTATTAATGATAAAAAAATTCCAAAATGTGATGGATTATACATTGGTGGAGGATTCCCTGAAATTTTAGGATCTAAACTAGCAAAAAATCAAATTATGAAAAAACTAATCAAAAATCTTGCTGAAGATGATCTTCCAATATATGCAGAATGTGGTGGTTTGATGTATCTAACAAAATCTATTTCATCAGAAAATAAAAAATTTAAAATGGTTGGTCTTTTTGATGCAGAAACTCTTATGACAAAAAAAATGAAACTTAATTATACTAAAGGAAAAATTAAGAGTTCAATAATTTCTGAAAGACCGCATAATATTCAAGGTCATGAATTTCACTATTCAAAACTAGATTCAATATCTTCAGATTCAAAGTTTGTTTATGAATTAGATATTGGTGATGGTATCAAGAATCACAAAGATGGCATGATTCATTACAATTCTCTTGCATCGTATGGGCATCTATATTTTGATAGTTCTAATTATGCCGAAAATTTTGTTAAAAACTGCATAAAATACTCAAGAAGCTGACTCTGCTTGAATTAACTTGAAAATTGCATTAATTATAGCAGATGCTGAAGAACTGCCTCCTTTTCTACCCAAATTTGTGATAAATGGCGTCTCTTCTAACTTTGATAATTCCTCTTTTGATTCTGCAGCACAAATGAAACCAACTGGGATACCTATGATTAGGGCAGGTTTGACAATTCCTTCTTTTACCATTTTTATCACCTCTTGTAAGGCTGTAGGTGCATTTCCTATGGCTACAATTCCTCCATCAATATCTGATTTTGCAATCCTCATTGATACCTGAGATCGTGTTTTTCCTTCTTTTTTTGCCAATTCCATAATTTCAGGTTTTGAGATATTACAAACAATATCATTTCCAAAATCTTTAGGATTTTGCTTATTGAGACCTCCAATTACTCCGTTAACATCAACTACAATACTACAACCACTCTTCAATGCTTTCATTCCACTTTCAATTGCATCTTTGTGAAAAATTATCCTATTCTTATCTGCAAAATCAAAATCTGCTGTAGAGTGAATGATTCTTCTTACAATAGGCCATTCTTTTTCATTGTAAGAATGAAAACCAATCTCATTTTCAATCATCTGCATACTTGCATCTTCAATTGATTGACCTTTTTTAGTTTGCATCTTCTACCTCTTTTGCTCTTTCAATAATCAAATCAATAATTTTCTCATCAGTTCCAATATGTTTTGTGATAAAAGTATTTTCGAGATTTGAATCTTTTAGAGCTGGAATCAAATCATTATTAATGTCAGTTTTAACATGTGCACCTTCGTGTAAGAAATAAAATACAATTACTAATATTTTTGGTTGATCTTTCTCACATTTTTTAACTCCTTCAAAAATATCTGGTTGTTCAATTTCTAACCAACAACGACTAACATTTCTGTAAGAACCTTTTAGTTCATCTACAATATAGTTTAAGGACATTTGTGCATTAGGATCCTTACTACCATGACCAATTATCATTACATCAACATCTTTGTTAGATAATGTAACATTATTTTCTTTTAGAGTAGTTTCAATTCTATTTTCAACAATATCTACCAAAGTTTTGTGCATGCTCATCGGTTTAGTTATTAGAAATTTTACTTGTGTGTCTTTTTGTAATTTCATTGTATCAGTTACTGCGAGTTTTACCTTTTTTCCTGGATACAGAAAATATGGTACTATAGTTAGTGAATCAATATCTTCATTGAGACATTTTGAAATACCATCTTCAATAAATGGTGGTTCTACCTCCAAAAAGCAATAATCAGTAAAAACATAGTTTCCTTTAGCCTTAATTCCTGCACAAATAGTCTCTAATTCTTCAGATGCTTCTCTTTCTCTACTTCCTCTATCAATAATTAATAATCCTCGTTTCAATTCTCAATCCTCGCTATGGCTATAGTCAAATTTGGTGGGAATTTCTGTTTTTCTACAATTAATTTGCCATTTGACACTAGGATTGCTGCTGCCTCTGAAACACTAGGTGTTCCCTCAAAAGCTTTTACAGTATCTGAAGGATTGGGGGCTGTAACCTTAGCCAAATCTTCTCTTTCAACATATTCTACTGGAATTTTCATCTCTTTTCCAACATCTATTAGTCCTTGTACATCTTCAGGTTTTTTGATAGAAACTAGTTTTGCTATTGATTTTGAACTAAGTTTGAATTTATCTAGACAATCATTGATACCATCCTTGATAGTTTCTTTTGATGTATCCCAGTGTAAACCTATTCCAATTACTAAACTTGGGGGTCTGTAAATAACTGATTCAGATGCTAAATCATCTTCAATTACTTTATCAGAAATTATTAAATTTGCTTTAGATTTTGAATTTTTCAATTCTTCTATGGTGTTATATAATGAAACATTTTTTGGCAATTGTTTATACCAATTTCTTTTTCCAACATCTTGAAAAACACCAATTTGCTCTTCATTTACCATATGTGCACTAATTCTAGTAACATTTGAGTCATCCTCTATTTTCCAACCAAAATCTCTTCCAACTAAATCCACAGCAATAGTTTTGTTTACATCAGCAGCTGTAGTGACTACTGGTTGTGCTTGTAATTTTTTTGCAATTATTTCAGTAAGTTCATTTGCTCCACCTATATGTCCAGATAATACACTAATTACAAAATTTGTTTTGTCATCAATTACAATAACTGCAGGATCTGTTTTTTTGTCTTTTAGATGAGGTGCAATTAATCGAATTACTGCACCTAGAGAAAATAGACAGATTAATGCATCATTATTTTTGAAAAGCTCAACAATTTTCTCAGATGTAGGTCCTGAATACCATGTAATTGAGTCATTTTGGTTAGATAATTTGGATGGTGCAAAAACACTCCATTTTGGAAAAAACTCTTTAAGATTTTGACCAATATTGATGCCATTTTTGGTAATGGCAAGAACTGAAATTTTCTCCATATTCAAAACTTTGTTGATTTAATAAAATACCTTACCCTTTTGGTTCTCTTGCCAAAATATTTCCCTCAAAATCAAATAATATGACATCAATTGGAACTTTTTCTTCACTGTGTTTTCGCATATGTCTATACACTTCACTACAAATTAATTCAAAAAATCCATTTACATTATTTTCTTGGATGATTTCTGATACATGTCTTGCTGTGTTTGCTTTTTTGATACTCTCAATAATTTTTTCATCAGCATTTACTTTTTTTGCTAATTCTGCTAGAAAATTCATATCTACTTTAGAACCTTTAACATGAGTTTGTTTTACTCCTGCTGCCATCTTTGCAAGTTTTCCAATAAATCCAACAACATATGCTTTTTTGATATTTTTCTTACCACATTGTTGAATAGTATATCCAGAAAAATCTCCCATTTGTACAAAACAATGCTCTGGAAGATCTACGATCTTTTTTGCAAAATCTTCACTTCTTCCTCCAGTTGTTAACACTACTGTGTCATTTCCCATAGCAATTGAAACATCCAAATTCTGTCTAATTGATGCAGCATATGACGCAGTTGAAAATGGAATCACTATGCCACTTGTACCCAAAATTGAAATTCCATTTTTGATACCTATTCTGGGATTGTCTGTTTTTGGTCCTAATTCTTTTCCTTTTGGAACTGATATTACAACTCTAATTCCTTTTTCTTTTAGAATATCTTTTCCTATCTCTTGAAGATTTTCTCTAATCATTTTTTTTGGAACTGGATTAATTGCGGGTTTATTGATTTCCAAACCCAAACCGGGTTTGGTTACTATGCCTACTCCTTCTCCACCATCAATTTCAATCTGATTTTTGTTATCATTGAATTTTAACTCTACAATAATTTCAGCACCATGTGTGACATCTGGATCATCTCCACCATCCTTTATTACAGAACATTTTGCCTTATTTTTTTCAAATTGACATAAATTTACAGGAATCTTAATGGTTGTTTTTTTCGGTAAGGTAATTTCAATTTCTTCAATCTTTTGTTGTTTGATAATTGATAGTAATGCTGCTTTTGATGCTGCAGTAGCAGAACTTCCTGTTGTATACCCAGTTCTTAGCTTTTTTTCTTCTGCCACAATCGGGTGTATCCATTTTACTGTATTAACTCTTGTTTAGGATTTTTTATTTTCCAAATAGATTTAAAATAAAAATTACTTGAAATCTTATGGATAAACCGCTTCAAATTGTGATTACAGGTGCCAGTGGATTTGTAGCAAAAAATCTTAGAAAATATTTATCTGAAAAAAATATCCATCTAATTTCTATCTCCCGAAAAAATTTTAAATCATTCAAAAATGAAACCAAAATCATCTCAAAAAACTATGACCCAAAATCACTTCTTTCTAATATAAAAAACTCTGATGCTTTAATTCATCTTATAGGAATTGGAAAACAATCTACAAAAATTGATTACGAATCAATAAATTTTCAATTAACACAAAAAATTATTAATTTATCTAAAAAAGCAAACATCAAAAAATTTGTCTACGTAAGTGGACTTGGTGTATCTTCTGATACTTCAATAGGATATTTTTTATCAAAATTCAAGGCTGAAAAATCTATTATTGATTCAAAAATCAACTATACAATTTTTCGACCTTCATATATTGTAGGAAAAGACGATCTTTTCACTAAATATCTAAAAATATCTATTAAAAAAAATAAAATCATTATTCCAGGCTCTGGAAAATACTCTATACAACCAATTTCGATAAATGATGTTACGAAATTAATTTTACAGTCTATTGTTGATAAAAAATTTAACAACAAAATCTTGGATCTTGTTGGTCCTGAAATAATTTCATTTGAAAAATACATTCAACTATTTCTTCAAAAGAGAAAAACCAAACTATGTTACATGGATATTGAAAAAGCATATCATTTCGCAATAAATGATTCAAACTTTGATTATAGCGTAGATGATCTTAATATTCTAGTAGGAAATTTTGTTGGAGATTACAAAAAACTCAGAAATTTATCAAAAATGGATTTTCAATCAGTTAAAGAATTACTAAAGACCGGCGCCTTGTTTTAGAGCATCAACTTTGTTTGTTTTTTCCCAACCAAACTCTGACTCGTTTCTTCCAAAATGACCATATGATGCTGTCTTTTTGTAAATTGGTCTTTTCAAATCTAATTGAGAAATGATTCCAGATGGTTTCATATCAAAATTCTTTCTAACTAAATCTTCGATTTTATTTTCAGGAATCTTGTTTGTTCCAAATGTGTTAACGTATAGTGATACTGGTTCTGCAACTCCAATTGCATATGCAAGTTGGACTTCGCATCTATCTGCAAGACCTGCTGCAACCAAATTCTTTGCAATATATCTACACATGTAACAAGCTGATCTGTCTACTTTTGATGGATCTTTACCAGAGAATGCTCCTCCACCATGTCTTCCAAAACCACCATATGTGTCTACAATGATTTTTCTTCCAGTAAGGCCTGCATCTCCATGTGGACCACCAATTACAAATTTTCCAGTTGGGTTAATGTGAATTTTAATGTCATCATTCCATAGATCTCCTAATACTGGTTTGATAACCTTGTCAATGATTTCTTTTTCAATCTCTTCTTGAGATATTTCTGGTGCATGTTGAGTAGATACAACCACTGTTTCAATTTTAGTTGGTTTGTTATCTTGGTATCTTACAGAGACCTGAGATTTTCCATCCGGTCTTACCCATGGTAATGTTTTGTCTCTTCTTACTTGAGATAATTTCTCAATAAGTTTGTGTGCTAACAAAATAGGCATAGGCATTAATTCCTCAGTTTCATTTGTTGCATATCCAAACATTAACCCTTGATCACCAGCACCTTGCTCTTTTTCTTCAGTCGCTGTTACCCCTTGACTTATGTCAGGACTTTGAGAATGTAATCTTAAAATTACTTGGCAAGTATCTGCATCAAACATCAAATCTTTGTTATCATATCCTATTTCTCTGATTGTTTTTCTAACTAATTCCTCTTGTGCTTTTTTATCCAAATTAGCTTTTGATGTTACTTCTCCTGAAACAGCAACAAAATCAGTTGTTACCATTGTTTCAACTGCAACTCTTGAATCAGGATCTTGTCTAAGGAATTCATCTAAAAATGCATCTGAAATATTATCACAAACTTTGTCTGGATGTCCTTCCGTTACTGATTCAGATGTAAATAGAAAATTATTTGTCATAAAACTAACTACCTACTAGAGTTCATTTTCTAGTTTAATGAATAATACGTTGTTACCTCTTACAATAACTCTACCGTAGTTTGCGATAGTTTTACCTTCATGCAGTTCTTCAGCATCTGTCATTATCAAATTCATGTATGAATCAACATTATCCATTTTACCTTTGTATTCGACTTCATTTTTCAGTCTTACAGTAACTTTCTTCTTTGTACTTTTCTGAAGAGTTGTTAGAGGTCTTTTTGCGCTATTTGATTGAGACACTAATTGTTCACTTGATTTGCAACTTTGTTCTCTAGAATAAAAGCCTTACCTCCTTTGTGAAAATTGAAATTCCTTAAATTTTTTCTTACTTTTCTAATAATAACACGATGATCTTAACTGGTTTACAAAAATTAGACAAATCTCTATCTGGGGGAATTCCAGATGGTGTAATTGTAGATATTTTTGGAAAAAATGGAACAGGAAAAACTCAATTACTATTACAATTGGCAATAAATTCTATAAGGAACGGAGGTCATGTCCTGTATTTTGATACAACAGGAGGATTTAGACCTGAAAGAATATTAGATATTCAAAAAATCTCTGAATCCCAATTAGGTTTTCTTAACCAAGTTACTGTTTCAAGATTAACTAACACTTCTGAACAAATTAATTCAATCAAAAATATCGACAAAAATTTTTCATTAATTTTGATTGATAATGTAACTGATTTGTTTTCTTATGAATATAAAAATGATGAATCTATTTTTGTGAAAAATTCTTTGTTTATGAAATACATGCATGATTTGGCTAATTTTGCAATATCTAACAAAGTTCCTGTTGTTATTACTAATATGATAAGGAATTTGGAAGGAAAAGAAATTGAAAATATGAAAAATGCAATTGACCCATTCACTCATATCAAAATACATCTAACAAAAAATTCTTCAAAATTTAATGGAAAAATTTACTCAGCATTTATAGAAAATTCATTTTCTTATACGATTAACCAATCAGGATTATCTTCTTCTGAAGATATTTAACGGTCAATGAGAAATTTTACTAATGGCAGGAATTTTTGACTCTATCCCGATTATTACTGTAGTGTTATTTACACTTGGGTTAGTTGGTGTAATTGTTTATGAAAGATCAAGATCTAAAACACCAGATGACTCCGATTCATGAATCATTATTTGAGAATTTTGGTTTTTCCAATTTAACTGAAATTCAAAAAAAGGCTTCACCAATAATTCTACAAAAAAAAGATTGTTTAGTTATTGCTCCTACTGGTTCTGGAAAAACAGAATGCTCTGTAATCCCAATTTTTTCTTTATTGAAAAATTCTAAGAAAACAGGAAAAATTAAAGCTCTTTACATTACTCCTTTACGTGCATTAAACCGAGATGTTTTTCGAAGAATTACAAAATATGCTCATCAAAGTGAATTAAGTATTGAAATCAGGCATGGTGATACAACACAAAAAGATAGAAAAAAAATCACTGAAAATCCTCCCGATGTTCTGATCACAACTCCTGAAACTTTAGTTATTCTTTTAACTCAAGTCAAATACCTTGATGCGTTATCTGATTTAGAATGGATTGTAGTTGATGAGGTACATGAATTATTATCTAGTGAAAGAGGTACTCAACTCTCTCTAAGTATTGAGCGATTGGAACTTAATTCTAAATTTCCACTTACAAAAATAGGTTTGTCTGCTACAGTTGGTAATTTTGAAGAAGCTGGAAAATTTATTGTAGGTACCAAAAGAAAATGTGAGATAATTAGAGATATCTCTGTAAGAAAATATGATGTGGAGATAAAATATGTAAATGGAACAATTTCTGATGTAGCAGAAAAAATTGTTGAACATGTGTCTGAATTGGATTTGGATTCTCCTATCCTCTTGTTTACAAATACCAGAGGTGAATCTGAATTTTTAGCCTCAATACTCAAAGAAAAATCTACTATTCCAATTGAATTGCATCATGGTTCTCTCTCAAAGGAAGTCAGAGAAGAGACTGAACAAAATTTACGTGAAGGAAAACGAGGAATTGTTGTTTGTACATCTTCTCTTGAATTGGGATTGGATATTGGTTCTGTTGAATTAGTAATTCATTACGGTTCACCTAGACAAGTGTCTAAATTAGTTCAAAGAATAGGAAGAAGCAGACATAATCGTAATGCATCTGCTAAAGGATTAATTATTACAAATAATTCTGACGATGAATACGAAGCACAGGCCATACTTCAAAGAATTAAAGAGGGTTCTATTGAAGAGCAAAAAATTCATGATGGCTCACTTGATGTTCTAGCTCATCATCTTGTTGGATTAACAATGCAAATTGGAGAAATTTCAATTGACAAAGCATTTGATTTGGTAACTAGAGCTTATCCATTTAGAAATTTAAAATTAAAAGAACTTATAGATGTTCTAGATTTACTTGATTCAAATTATTTGATCTTTTTTGATAAAACAAAGATGACTTTTTGGAAGAAAGGCCGTTCTTTCAAATATTATTTTGAAAATCTTTCTACAATTCCTGATATTCTCAAATTCAAAGTGTTTGACAGTGTAGGAAAAAAAATCATTGGAAGTTTGGATCAGCGATTTGTAGGTGATTTTGGTGACTCTGGAAATATTTTTGTTCTAAAAGGTTCACAATGGAGAATTCTAAATATTGATGAAAAATCCTTTACAGTAAATGTTGAGCCATTTCGAGGTGGGGGAATAACAGTTCCATATTGGGAGGGTGAAAACATTCCTATTGATTACAAAACCGCCAGAAAAGTGGGTAATTTTAGGAGTAAAGTGCGTTCAGGTTCACTTCAGCTAACAAACAAAACAATTGAAAAATTAAATTTTAATGAAATTTCTGATGAGAATAACATAGTAATTGAGTCTAGTAGATCTCAAGGTTCAATTGTACTTCACTCTTGTTTTGGTACAAAAATTAACTCTACACTTTCTACATTACTTTCTTCCATGTTGTCATCTATGTTGGGATCTATTGTGGATTCTCGTTCAGATGGTTATAGGATAGTATTATCCTCTAGATCAAGAATATCAGAAAAATTGTTTCTTGAAGTTTTAAAAGATGATTATGATTTATTTTCTATGGTTACTGCATCTCTTACTGGTACTCATAATGTTAATTGGAGAACCTGGTGTGTTGCAAAAAAGTTTGGAATTGTAGGACGTGGTGCAATTTATGAAAGAAAATCTGCACGATTTTTGTATGAAAGATATTCAAAAACTGCACTTGTTCAAGAGGCATTACGTGAATTATTCCATGACAAATACGATCTCAAAAATACTGATAAAATCTTAAAAGAAATTCGTGAAGATCAAATTCATGTAAAATGGCTAGAAGTTGATCAATTCTCAAAATTAGCAGAACCTATCTTAGATCATACCTCCAAGTACTATTCTTCTCCTACTAATCTTGATAAAGGAATTTTAGATCTTGTGAAAGCTAGATTAGATAAAACAAAACACCGTTTAATTTGTGCTAGGTGTGGAAAATGGGAACGTGTTGTAGAAACAAACGAAGTAAAAAACATACTGATTTGTCCTTATTGTAAAGGACGCCAAATTACTGCAACGTTTTACTCTGATTATGATCTTCCTAAAATTATCAGAAAAAAACATGAGGGCAAAAAATTGACCCGTGAAGAAAAACACAAGGTAGACCGTGCCTGGAAAGTGTCGTCTCTGGTTGAAAATTTTGGTAAGATTGCAATTATTGTCATGTCTGGTTATGGTGTAGGTGCAGATACTGCTGCTCGAATTCTTCGAAATATGGTTGATGAAGAACATTTACTAAAGCAGATCTATGAAGCAGAAAGACAGTATGTAGTTACTAGAGGCTTTTGGGATTCTTAATTCTTTTTAGTAATTTTAGAAAATGCTGTTAAGAACATTTCTATTCTTCCCTCTAGTCCAGCTTTTGCATTAAGGCCTGTTATTGAAACAATTTCTCCTAATTCACATTTATCAATTAGTCTAGCTTGATTTCTCCATCCTTTTACCCAAATTTGTCCAGTATCATCTTCTACAAACATTTCTGAAAGTGCAATTGATTCTCCAGTTTTTGTTTGAACTTCACGTCTTTCTGGAACTTTCAAAATTATAGCTTCTATGCAATAATTACCATCAACTTTAACATCATTAATTTTTGTTCTAATTTGAGATAATGATGGAATATTTTCATCATTCTCTAGTTTTCTTACAAAGGAATTTTCATCAAGTGTAATTGAATTTCCATATGCTTTAGATGGCATGCATTCGATAACATCTCCTTCTACGCAAATGCTAGTTGAATTTGATGAATCACTAATGTTGTATAGATTCCTTTTATTATCTACAGCTAAAATCATGGTTCTCCCATTTTCTGTTGATGACATTGAAAGAATTCTTGCAATTACTGGTTCTGCCTCTTTTCCTCCCTCGATCTCAATTATTGTTGCATCGTTTCCATGAATTTCTAATCCTTGGTTTCCAGATTTAACCTTGACACCAAGTAATCTTACTTTAGCTGATTGTGAAATCATATTTGGAATTGATGATTCATCTTTTCCCCAAAGAACCACTCTCATTCCACTTCCATCTTTACCTTTTAGTCTCATTCTTAACGCTTTTCCAGGTATGCCTCTTGAATTTGTAAATTCCATACCGCTAATGATCCCATCAATTTCTCCTAAAACAACCAGATCTTTTTGACCTTCTTCCAACTCACTTACATCTTTTGTGATTGTATCAATTGTTGGAATATCACTTGCAGAATCAGTAGTTTCTACATTTGAACCTGAACCAATGTTGATTGTTGGTGAGCCATCAAGATCTGACTTGACATAAGCCTTGATGATCTTAATCAAGTCCCCTGGTTTTAGATTTTCAATTCCAGGAAGGTTGGCTTTTTCATCCCATAATTTCACACTTGCTGTAGAGTTTGCATCATCGTATACTGTCATAGTTCTAAGGTAAAATGGAGAACCATCTTTTCTTGAAAATTGTTTTGCAGGTGATAAATTCAAAACTCTAGTTTCTAATGATATTTCTTTTGCTCCAGCATAGAGATCCTTCAAACTCATTTCAACTTTTAGTGGTCCAGATAATGTTACACCATAATCTGATGCAATTAAGAATAAAGCTCCTTGATCAGTTAGATACCCTGCACCGATTTTCTCTTTTTTTAGTTTTATTTGCTCTTCAATAATTTCTCTAGTTAGTTCTGGTTTTTGCTCAATTAATTTTTCAATAAGACTATCAAATTCAGACAATTTATAATTTCTATCTTTATTCTATTAATAAAAATTTCATTATCTTATTGTATTGAATCTTTACCAAATTAGATCGCTTTATTGTCAATTACACATCAATAATTCTAAATTTTTTTTGTTTTGAATATATTGTCTCTTAATTTGTCAAACTACAACAAAATCTATGATGAAACAACTGATTAACTAAATTAGTAGGATGATCGCAGTTTCAATATGTCCTGTATTGATGTTAGCCATTTGTCCAAATTATATGGTTCAATCAAAGCTGTAGATGATATAGTTTTATCAGTAAAACCTGGACAGGTTTTTGGATTTTTAGGCCCAAATGGAGCAGGAAAATCAACTACCATCAAATTACTCACTACTTTAATTCCTCCATCAAATGGCTCCCTCACAATATTGGGGATTGATGCAATAAAAAACCCATTAGAAATACGCCACAAAATTGGAGTAGTCTTACAACAACCAAGTTACGAACCCACTCTGTCAGTTGAAAAATCACTCGACAAATATGGGATGATGTGGAATGTTACAAAAACTGAACGTAAAAAAAGAATGGAACAACTTTTACAAGATTTTGATCTAGTTGAAATTAGAAAGAAAAGAAATGAAGATCTTTCTATTGGTCAACGAAGAAGAGTACAGGTTGCACGAGAATTCATGCATGACATGGATTTGTTATTTTTAGATGAACCTACAGTAGGATTGGATCCTAGTGCTAGACGAAAGTTGTTAGATTATTTAAAAAATAAAGTCAAAACTGGTTTGACAATATTTTATACAACTCATATTTTAACAGAGGCTGAATATCTTTGTGATGAGATCGCAATTCTTGATAAAGGAAAAATTATTACTGTTGATTCTCCCGAAGCACTAAAAAACAAATTTGGAAAAGAAAAAACTATTAAAATTCATTTATTAGAAAAAAATCCTAAAATTTCTAATTTATTAAATGGAATTTCTGATTGTAAAATAAATTTTGAATCTGGAACAAATATTGTTATCCATTCTGAACAATCTGAATTAGTTTTGTTAAAAGTTTTGAAAATATTAAATGATAATGAAATTGAGATAGAAGATTTATCTGCAGTTCCTACAAATCTTGAAGAAATATTCTTAAAAATGGTGAGAGAAAATGCATCCAATAATTAGACTTGTAAACAGAAACATTACAATTTCTCTAAATCCTGGATTTTTAATTTGGCAGGTAATTTTTCCCTTGATCTATATTTTTGTAGCAGGTTTTGCATATGCTCCGTTAATTCAACATGTACCATTTGGTGGAAAGGACCTTGACTATCCAGCATTTCTTGCATCTGGTATGATTGGATTTAACATAATGAACAGTACGCTTGTCTCAGGAATCATAATCTGGAATGATAGGAGACATGGAATGTTTGAACAAATCATGTCCGGTCCATTTACAAGAAGTCATTACATTCTCAGTAATATCTGCACTATAGGCATAATTGGTTTAGTTAGTGCTTCTTTGATCGCTTTAGTAGGCTATCCTGTATTTTTTGAATCTATAGAATTTTCAATAATTACCATTCCTGTGATTGTTTTTGGTGCTATTACTGGCTCTGTTTTATTTGGATCATTAGCATCTATAATCTCAACTAGATTGCGCTCTAGTGAAGGGTTTAATGTAATAATTAATACCGTTTTTCTGTTTTTTGCATTTGTTAGTTCAGCATTTTATCCTGCAGAAAATGTTCCAGAACCATTACGTACTGCCTTTTATCTAAATCCCTTAACTTATCTAGTAGATGTAATTCGAGCAGGAATTTTTGGAAACATTACTGATTTTGTAATTATTGAAATGTTTGTACTTGTTGGAATTGCTTCAGTACTTTTTGTTATTGCATCAAAACTTCTAACCAAATTGGATTTTTAGAAAATAAAATCATTTTTTAAATTTCTCATACATTTCATTAATTTTTTTAATTATGTCTAGATCTTCATATTCAATTAAACTCAAATTTGGTATCACACAATGTCCTCCAATAATCCCTGGATACATCTTTGGCCTGTTTCCTAAGTTTTCATGTATCTCATCCGCAAATTTCCACATTTCATCAAAGTCTATGCCTTCTTTTTCACAAATCATTTTTGTTATCTGTGCATAATTAATCAACCATCCATAATATGATGTATCGACTAAGATTTTTGCAAGCTCGCCTGTTTTTGTAGTCGACATCCAATCAACCTTTTGAAATCTTTTTTCTAAATCTGATTTAATTTCAGGATTGATCTGATTATTGTCAGAAGCGATAAATTTTGTATATTTTTTAATGTCATCTAAGAATCTTCTATGAACACCACGAACTGGCGAAAATAAAATTGGAATACTAGATTTTTCTTGAATTTTTTTTGTAGTGCCCGGCCTAACAGTAGAATGAACAACTATTGCTTTTAGATCTTTTAACTTTGGAATCCAACCTAAAGTAATTTCTATAAATTCAGTTAACTCTCCTGGTAGGCAAACATGAAGATATTCTGGATTTTTAATTATGTCGTTTTCTGAATAGTTTTTGCATTTTGAAGATTCTATATCAATCCCAACACAATCAAAACCTCTTTCGTCAAGTAATCCAAATAGGGTTTCACCAACTTCTCCCATTCCTAATACTATATCTGGCATTGTTCTTATTTTGAGAAAAACATTCCATGTTATATTCTTGTTATAATTTCATCATTTTTTTAAATAAAATAGCCCGAGGCAGATTCGAACTGCCGTCACGGGCTCCAAAGGCCCATATGCTTGACCTCTACACTATCGGGCTGCTAAATCGAACACGCTCACTCCCTTAATGAACTTTTTAATTGAATATGACAGGTTAATTTCTAATACTTTCTATTAATTTTTCAATAGGGTCTTCCATTTTTTCTGAAATCCTTTTTGCCCTTTTTTGATGAATTGTATTTGTTGATTTGAAAATTTTTTTTATATTATTAGAAATTTTATTTGGATCTGTTTCTCTTTTTATCAAATTTTTTCTTACTAAAAAATTCTCTATTAAATTTGGAACTGCATTATATGCTATTGTTGGAATTCCCATCAAAGCAGATTCTGCAGTCATGGTACCTCCAGAACCTATGAATACATCTGTATTTCTCAATAATTGCTTTCCATCAAATGTCATTTTTACAATTTTTATTTTGTTACCTATATTTTTTTGAATATTTTTAATTTGTTTTGGATATCTGCCTAAAACTACAACATTTTCATTCTCAAATTCTTTTAGAATTTTTTTTATTATGGGAATGACTTTATTTGATTTTGTTACATATGATGCTTCTTCTTCTTCTATTCTTATCAAAATATTTTTTCTATTCTTTTTTGTAAATGGTGATGCCGATTCTTCTGCTATTTTTCTTTTTATTGTAACATATGCATCTATTGCGTTATATTGAATGATATTTTTTTGATCAATTCCGTATTTAGAAAATTCATTTTTTGGAATGATTTTTGGAATTAACAATTTTTGAATCAGTGGTAATGTTAATCTCATTACTGCATTGGCATGTGGGGAATCACAAAATGCAATATGTTTAATCCCTAATCCAAATGAAATCCTTGCTGCCTCAGGCGAACAAAAACTAATTACAAGATCTGGTGAAAATGACTTTATTTTACTAGATAATTTTTCTATTCTTTCAATACTTGCTTTAAGTTTAGTTTCCTTTTCTCCTCCACCATGTTTCCCAACTAAAACAAGCCTAAAATCACGTATTTTGGCCAATTTTGTAACTTCTTCATATTCTCTAGAAGTACAAAGAATTTGGTGTTTTTTCCCTAATTTTTCAATAATTGCTTCTGAAAACAATAATTGCTTTGGAGTTAGAATATCTATCCATATTTTCAAGTAATTTCCATAGCTGAAGTTAGTTCAATAAGTTTTTCTTAGTCTAATCCTAAGCTTTAGTGTAATGGGGGGAACAAAAGTTGTTGTTTATGGGCTTAGTACAGAAGGGTATGCTATTGCATCCCAAATGGCCATTAAAGGAGCTGATGTTTACATTATTGATGAATCAACACCATCTGCAATTTCGCTAAAAGCAGAAATTGCTAAAACTTATCCTAATGTTTCGTCTCTAAAAGAAGATGAACCATTACTAGCTATGGAGCCAATTGATGTAGCAATATCAAAAGCTCAATATCTGTTTTTTTACTCCCCGAATCAGAAAAACTGGTCAAGATATCAAAACTGAAATTCATTCAAAATTCAAGGATGCTACTGCGTCTTTAAAGAAAAAAAGTTCTGTTGTTTTTACTTTGCCAACAGGATTTGGTGGAAATAATGAAAATATTTCTTTACTTGAGCATGTTACAGGGCTTCAAGTCGGAAAAGATATTTCATATTTTTATTATCCTTTAGAAAGTACTGATCAACAACCAAAAATCGTTGGTTCTTTCAATGGTAAAAAAGACTCAGTACTATCTGATTTGTTAACTATTGGAAAAAAAGAAAAAAACTTTGTTGCAATTTCATCTTCTGAGCATTTTCATGCAATAAATATCCTCTCAAGATTTTCAAGTTTGTGTAGTGTATTAGAAGTTTGTAAATATGCACAAGATGAAATCACTAAAAATGATCTGTCTTCAGACGATTTTCAAGAAATATTCCTTGATGATATGGTTGGTGGTTTATTAGATCTTAAATCCTTAGGTTCATCTTTTGAGGGTGCCAACACACTCATGTATCTAATTAATGGAAGTGTAAAGGGAATTGATGGTTACATTAAACGATTGATTGATGAAATACGTGCAACATTAAAGAAAAATGATCTTAAAGCTAGTAGAACTAAGATTGCATTATCTTGGACACTTGATCAACATTCAATGCGTGGAGATAAAATTGAAATGCTTCAAAATTTGACTTCAAGACTACGTGATTATATTGGTGATGTTGAGGCATATGAAGATCCAAACTTTGATCTATTTCACAGTGATAAGACAACAATTGTTGTGGCTTGTTCAAAATCTGATTTTACAAGGATTGAAAAAACTAAACAAGATACTGATTTGATTATTGTCAAAGCAAATCCTTTATGCGAAACAATTCAATAATAGTATAAATTAGCTAAACTAGTATTTTGTTTGAATTGTCTAATGATGATGAATCTGATGAAATCACTGTAAATGTTGTTTCTGAGAATGAAACTGATGAACCTGTTGAGGAATCAGAATTTTCAGAACCTGTGAAAGAAAATTTATCAGAGTTGTTAGATGCAGAAAAACAAAAAACTTCTGAATGTGAAGAAAAATTAAAACATATTTTAGCAGATTTTCAAAACCTTTCTAGAAAAACACAATCTGATATTGAAAATGGTGTTAATGCTAGAGTCGATGAATTTCTATTGGATTTTCTAAAAATCTATGATGATTTTATTCGTGCAAGAGATGTCTTTTCTGAAAATAAAATTAATACTGAAGGACTTGATTCAATTTTAAAAAATATGGACTCTTTATTGAAAAAATATGAAGTAGCTCCAATTGATGCATTAGGGGAAATTTTTGATCCAAATCTTCATGAAGCAATTTCAATTATTACTGATCCTGATTTAGATGATAATACCATTATCAAAGAGATCAGGAAGGGATATATTTCTCAAAAGAGGGTTATAAGACCAACATTAGTAGAAATTTCAAAAAAAGGATGATGATTAAAAATGACTAAAGTAATAGGTATCGATTTAGGAACGAGTAACTCTGCTGCTGCAGTAATGATGGGTGGAAAACCAACAATAATTCCTGCTGCTGAAGGTCAAACTGCAGCTGGAAAAGCATTTCCATCAGTAGTAGCTTTTTCAAAAGAAGGTGATCTTTTAGTAGGTGAGCCTGCTCGTAGGCAAGCTGTTACGAATCCTGATAATACTATTGTTGCAGCAAAACGAAAAATGGGTTCTGATTACACATTTAAAATTCAAGATAAAGAATACAAACCTCAACAAATCTCTTCATTCATTCTACAAAAAATAAAAAAAGATGCTGAAGCATTTGTTGGTGAATCTGTAGAAAAAGCAGTTATCACAGTTCCAGCATATTTTGATGATAATCAACGTCAAGCAACCAAAGATGCAGGAACAATTGCTGGGCTTGATGTTGTTAGAATAATTAATGAACCAACTGCAGCATCCTTAGCATTTGGACTAGATAAAGCAAAAGAAGACATGAAGATTCTTGTATTTGATTTTGGTGGTGGAACATTAGATGTTACCATCATGGAAATGGGAGGTGGTGTTTTTGAAGTAATGAGTACCTCTGGAGATACTCAACTAGGTGGAACTGATATGGATAAAGTTTTGATTGATTATGTTGTTGATGAATTCAAGAAAAAAGAAGGAGTTGATCTTTCTCAAGACACAACTGCAATGACAAGAATAAGAGAAGCTGCAGAAAAAGCAAAAATTGAATTATCTACTGTTATGGAAACTGATATTAATTTACCATTTATCGCACATGATCCATCATCTGGTGCAAAGAATCTTGAATTAAGATTAACCAGATCTAAATTAGATGAATTAATCAGACCTATAGTTGATCGATGTAAACCTTCAATACAAAAATCACTTGAAGATGCAAAGCTCTCAACTTCTGATATTGATAAAATAGTCATGATTGGCGGACCTACAAGAATTCCACTAGTTAAAAAATTTGTTAGTGACGTTATAGGAAAAGAAGTTGAATCTGGTGTTGATCCTATGGAAGCAGTTGCAATGGGTGCTGCTATCCAAGCAGGAATTATTGCTGGAGATGTTACTAGTGATATAGTTCTACTAGATGTAACCCCATTAACTTTGGGAATTGAAACTCTAGGTGGTGTTCGAGAACCATTAATTGAAAGAAACACTACCATTCCTACATCAAAAAGTAAAGTGTTTACAACTGCAGCTGATAATCAGACAGCCGTAACTATTCATGTCGTACAAGGTGAAAGACCTATGGCCACAGATAATGTATCATTAGGCAGCTTTAATCTTACAGATTTGCCTCCTGCTCCAAGAGGAGTACCTCAAATTGAAGTAAAATTTGATATTGATGCAAATGGAATCATAAATGTTACTGCAAAAGATCTTGGAACCCAAAAAGAAGCAAAAATTACTATTGAAACAAAAACAAAGCTTTCTGAAGAAGAAATTGAAAAATTAAAGGAAGATGCTGAAAAATTCTCTGAGGAAGATAAAAAGAAGAAAGAAAAGATTGATCTTAAAAATGAAGCAGAAAGTTACATTTACACTACTGAAAAATTAGTTAATCATGATCTAAAAGACAAAATTTCTCAAGAACAAGGAATTAAAATTACTGATGCTGTCAAAGAAGTAAAAGAAGTTTTAGATAAAGAACCTGAAGAATTAAAACCAAAACTTGAAGCCTTACAATCTCTAGTAAATGAAGTGACTACAGAACTATACAAAAATGCAGCCCCACCACCTGGTGCTGATGGACAACAAGGTGCTGATGGACAACAAGGTGCTGATGGACAACAAGGTGCTGATGGACAACAAGGTGCTGATGGACAAACAACTAACTCATCTTCAAATGATGAAACAAAAACTAACTAATTTTCATAACTCAACCATTTATACATCAATTAGAATAAAGGAATGATTCATGTCTGCAAAAAGAGATTATTATGAAGTTTTAGGAGTATCTAAATCATCTTCAAATGATGAAATTAAAAAACAATATAGAAAATTAGCATTAAAATTCCATCCTGATAGAAATCAATCTTCTGAAGCTGCAGAACATTTTAAGGAAATATCTGAAGCATATGCAGTCCTTTCTGATCCTGAAAAAAAACAACTATACGATCAACACGGACATGCAGGTGTAGATGGAAGATATTCTAGTGAAGATATATTTCAAGGTGCACGTGGAGACTTTAGCGATATCTTTGGTCGTGGAGGTGGCGGATTCGATTCTATTTTTGAATCAATCTTTGGTCGTGGAGGTGGTGGATTTGGATTTGGTCAAGAACGAGGTTCTGATATTCTATATCAAACATCCGTCACACTAGAAGATGTTTTACATGGCAAACAAATGGAAATTGAATTACAAAAACAAATTCAATGTGACACCTGTAGTGGCTCGGGTTGTAAACCTGGTACCGATAAAAAGACATGTTCCTCATGTAATGGACAAGGTCAAGTAAGACAAACTCGTAATATGGGATTTGCTTCATTTGTTACTGCGGCACCCTGTTCTACCTGTAGAGGCCAAGGCTCACTTATTGAAACACCATGTGGTGATTGTAAAGGTCAAGGAAAGAAAAAAGGTTCAAAAAAAGTTACATTTGATATTCCACCTGGAATTGATTCAGGTGATTATACTGTACCTAATGAAGGAAATGAAGTGCCTGGAGGTTCTAATGGTGATCTAATTGTTAGAGTGAGAGTACAACCTCATCCAAAATTCAATAGAGATGGAAAAGATATCTTCTATGATCAAGATATTTCAATGGTTGATGCAGCGTTAGGATGCGAAGTAGTTGTTCCAACCTTAGAAGGAACAGAAAAAATTAAGGTTGATTCTGGAAGTCAACCAAACACAATTATCAAACTAAAAGGAAAAGGCGTGCCTCATATCAATTCTAGAGGTAGAGGAGATCAGTATGTTAGAATTATTGTAAACATTCCTAAAAAACTTAGTAAACATCAAAAAAATCTCCTTGATGAATTTAAACAAACTATTGACTAAATAATATGAAAATCGCATTAGATGTAGATGGTGTACTTGCTGATGTTATCCAGTCATGGTTAAATCACAACAATTCAGTCAGACAAGAGATTTTAAAGCACCAGATTACTGATTGGGATTTTTGGAAAAAATTTGAAATTGATCGTTATGACTTTTATTCTGAATTAAACTCCTGTTGGGAAAATTGGACTTCAATCCCACCTACTGAAGAAAATTTGGCAACAGTTACAAAAAATCTCTCTGATATTGGTCAAGTAGATATTGTAACTGCAAGAGAACGTTCGACTGATTCTTTTGTGAAGAATTGGTTAGAACATCACAACATCTCTTATGATAACTATATTTCAGTAGTTGATGGTCCCATGAAAGCTAATTTAGATTATGATGTTTTTATTGATGATTCGCCATTAAATGCATTAAAATTTCTAGAAAATAACAAAAATGTAATTCTTTATTCTCAACCATGGAATCAACATATTGCTGAAAATACTGTTCACAGAATTTCAAATCTTTCTGAAGCAATTAAAAAATTAAATTAATCTTTTACAAATTTTTTGATATTTATCTGATGCCCTTTTCTGACATGAGTAGAATGAGTTGTCTTTAACAACTCTGAAATTTTATCATCGTCATAAAATTTAACGTTATAACGTCCTAGTATTTTTTTACAATTTATACAATAAACTTCTTTGAATTCTATTCCCATTTTGGATTGATAGATGTTATACTTTCAGTATAATAAAGAAACTTATTCTAGATTTCAAAAATTCACAATGCGGGAGTCGCCCAGCTTGGCCAACGGCGTAAGGTTCAGATCCTTATCTTTTAGGAGTTCGTGGGTTCAAATCCCATCTCCCGCATAATTAGTTATTTTCTAATTTGTTTTTGATATTTTTTAAAAGAAGTTTGTTGATTGTTTCTCCAGATGCTTTACCTCTTAATTCCTTCATTGCAATTCCCATTAGAGGTCCAATTGCCCTTTCTTTTTGATTTTTTATAATTTCCTGATTATTTTCAACAATTTGATGACAAAATACCTCTAATTCTGACTCATCCACAGTTTCAATTGAAGCATTTTTCATTGCCTCTTCTATTGTCTGAGACTTTCCGTTCATAATGTTTTCAAAAATAATTTCAACTGATTCTTTAGTAATTATTCCTTCTTCCAAAAATTGAAATGTTTTTTCTATTTCTTTGTTTTTTAATAATTTTGAATCTAATCCACTTCTTTCTAAATTTGTTATAGTTGAACATAATATTGATGCTACAAATGTTGGGCTTACTTTGGTTTTCCCAATTATACTTTCAAATAATTCAAAATAGTTTGAATCAAAAAGTTGTTCTGATAATTGAAGATTTAGTTGATATTTTGTTTGTAGATCTTTGATTGAATCATCCCATGATTTGGGAATATTCTCTATTGCATTATCTAATTCTGCTTTTGAAATTATTATTGGAGGAATATCTGTTTCAGGATACATTCTTGCTGCACCTGGTCTTGGTCTCAGAAATTTAGTTTCTCCACTTTGAGTTGCTAATCTTGTATCGATTGGAATTCCTTCATTTCTAATGTATTCGATTCTCAAAATTATCTGATCTGTGACTATCTCCATTTTCTCTTCTGGAGCTGCCAAAATCAGAAACCCATCATTATCATTGATTTCTAAAATTCTTTTCAAATCATCAATGTCTTCATTTTCAACACCGTAATTTGGTAACTCATCAGAATGAAAAACTCCACCTATTCCAAAAAATCGTACTAGTTCTGCTACTTCTTTTCCTAATCTAATTCCTTCGTATGGTGAATATCCAAACATACCTGCCATGTCTCTAAATGCAATACCAAATATTTTCTGATTTTTCTTTATGGCATTTTGAATAATTTTTGAACTACATTTTTTGAATAATTCTGTAATGTCTTTTCTATCATTATTGTTGTGAATACAATCAATTTCTTGTAATTTTTTTGAGATTTTTAATAATCCGTGTTGCCTTTTAGCCTCATATTCCACCACTTTTTCTAATTGATCAAGCTGTTGAACTCCCTTTACTTCTATTACAACACCCCCATCCTTAATTGAAACATTTACATCTTGTCGAATTGAACCCAAACCTCTTATCACTTTTTTAGTGCTTCTCAGAATTCTTCCTAGTGCCAATGCAATTTTTTTAATTTCATGTGGTTTTACTTCAAATGGTTCAGTGGCAATCTCGACTAGAGGAATTCCTAAACGCTCTAAGCCATATTTCTTGATTGAACCCTCTTCTCCTAAAATTTTTGCAGCATCTTCTTCAAGACAAATAGATTGAATTCCAATTTTTTTTCCATCTACATTGAAAGAACCTCCTTGTGAAATTAACATTGTACGTTGAAATCCTGTAGTGTTTGAACCATCTACTACAGTTTTTCTCATTGGATATATTTCACTAAATACTTGTGAACTTAGAGATGATGCAATAATTAATGCAGTTCTCTTTGCATCATCATCTAATTCATGTGGTGGTTCTTCATCTTGTTCAACTAAACAACTACTTTCTGTATTTGCAAAATACATTATAGTTTTTGATTTTGATTTTTCAAATAGTGCTGCAGGATCATATTCGCCTAATTCACTTTTGGCAGCACGTAATTTCCTTTGAAATTTGATAGAATATTCCTCTGTATCAATAGGTGTACAATTACAAAATAATTTTTTATTTGTGTCAAGTTGTTGATGAATCTCTAGTCCTACTTTAACTCCCAATCCATCTATTGAAAATTCTGCCATTTTTTCTCCTAAATTGATATTTCAGATGCAATGTTATCAAGCATAATTTCTTTTACATCTTCAATATTCTGAGTGTTTCCAAGGGCCCACATTGCTTTTACTAGTGCTACCTCTGGAAGCATATTTTCTAAAGGAATTATGCCTAAATTTAGAAGATCTCTTCCACTCTCATATACTGTCATTCTTATTCTTCCATCAATACACTGTGATGTCATGCCTAGAAACATTCCCTTTTCGTTGGCTTTTTTCACAGAATCATACATCACTCTTCCAACATGTCCTAATCCTGTTCCTTCAAAGATTATTCCTTTGTATCCGTTATCTATTATGTGTTCAATTAATTTTGGATCATATCCTGGATAATATTTTACCAACGCAATCTTTGTATCTAGATTAATTTTTGGTTGAAATTCCTGAGTCTTATAGAACTCTTTAGACATATTTTTTTGAATTTTTTCTTCTGCAATTATGAATGCAGGATTATCTCCTATTGTTTGAAATGCGCCTCGTTTACTAGTATGATTTTTCCTAACTCGTGTTCCAATATGGCATGCAACAGTATTGTCATTTTCATCATTATGCATGATGATGTAAACACCTTTTGTTTTACATTCTGTGATGAATTTTACTGCGCCTATCAAATTTAATGCTGCATCAGATGATGCTCTATCTGAAGATCTTTGTGAGCCAACTAAAACAATTGGTATTGGAAATCCTGCTAGTGCAAATGAAAGAAATGATGACGTGTAATGCATTGTATCAGTTCCATGAGCAATAATAATTCCTGAATAATCTGAATTTGAATAAGTACTAATTTTTTTTGCAATTTCTAACCAGTTTTCTGGCATTATATTTTCAGAGTATTCTGATAACAAAACTTCTGTATCGATATTTGCAATTTTTGAAAGTTCGGGAACTGATGAGTTTAATTCTTCAGCAGTCAATATTGGAGTAACTGCTCCTGTTCTATAGTCTACTTTACTTGCAATTGTTCCACCTGTTGAGAGTAACAAAACTTTTGGTAATCCTTCTATTTTGCTTATTTTTTCAGGTTTATCAATAATTTTTTCTGAGGATTGAATTTTCTCAACTTTCTTAATTTTTGCAATCTCTAACCCCACATTATATCCGCTCTTTAGTTTCAAAACAATATGCTTGTCATCACTATGTTCGTATCTTGGCATAATTATGCCTGAATACGTTATATCTGTGAGAATTTTTACTGAATCTCCTACTTTGACTTGACTTTTTTTAAGAAATTCTAACGAGTTTGCTTCATACCCTCTGTATTCTGACATTTATGAGAATTAGATTTGTTATTTAATTAAAACTACCTGTAATAGGAAGCAACTAATTTTTCTCCCATCTTGAGGTCTTTTTGTTCTCTTACTTTCTTTACTGCCTCTTCAAAATGTTTCATAGTTACCTTGGCATCAATACTATTTTTTTCAACGTCTTTGACGTCTGGGTGTTTGTCTAGGTATTCATGAATAACTAATGAAACTGCAGTATTTGCAATAGATGAAGTGTCAGCTCCACTCATTCCATCTGTAATTTCAGCAATCTTATCTATGTCTACATCATCTCCCATAGGTATCTTTTCAGCATTAATTTCTAAGATACGTTTTCTGCTATCTTTATCTGGATTTGGTACTTGAATGATTTTGTCAAATCTGCCTGGTCTTAGTAAAGCTGGATCGATCATATCTGCTCTATTTGTTGCAGCCAAGACAACAACTCCATGCATGTTTTCCATTCCGTCTAACTCTGTAAGTAATTGACTGACAACTCTTTCAGTAACTGCAGTTTCACCACCTGCTCCTCTAATTGGCGCAATAGAATCTATTTCATCAAAGAAAATTACACATGGGGCAGACTGTCTTGCTCTTTTGAAAATCTCTCTAATTCCTCTTTCTGATTCCCCAACCCATTTAGATAATAATTCTGGACCTCTAACAGAAACAAAGTTTGCTTCACTTTGTGTTGCAACAGCTTTAGCAAGTAATGTTTTACCTGTGCCACTTGGACCATGAAGTAATATGCCTCTTGGCATGGTATGTCCTAATTTATCATAAAGACCTGGATACTTCATTGGCCATTCAACTGCTTCCTGTAATTCTCGTTTTACATCTTCTAAACCACCTACTTCATCCCACTTTACATCTGGATTTTCAATGAATACTTCTCTCATTCCAGATGGTGTTACCTCAATCAATGCCTTTTGGAAGTCTTCATGATTCACAATTAGTTTGTCTAATGTTTCAGGTGGAATTTTTTCTTCCTCAAGATTTAGAATAGGCAATAATCTTCTCAAGCATTTCATCGCAGCCTCTTTACATAGATATTCCAAATCTGCTCCAACATATCCATGGCTAACTGATGAGATCTTGTCAATATTTACATCATCAGATAATGGCATGTTTCTACTGTGAATTGCAAGAATGTCTTTTCTTCCTTTTTTATCTGGAACTTTGATCTCAATTTCTCTGTCAAATCTACCTGGTCTTCTAAGTGCAGGATCAATTGCATTTGGTCTGTTTGTGGCAGAAATTACAATTACTTTACCTCTTGCCTCCAACCCATCCATTAAGGATAACATTTGTGAAACAACTCTTCTTTCAACTTCTCCAGTAACTTCTTCTCTTTTTGGTGCAATTGAATCTATTTCATCAACAAAAATAATTGATGGAGCTTTTTCTCTTGCCTCTTTGAAAATTTCTCTTAATCTTGCTTCACTTTCACCATAAAACTTGCTCATGATTTCTGGACCTGAAATGCTGATAAAATGTGCATTACTTTCATTTGCAACAGCTTTAGCAAGTAATGTTTTACCAGTTCCTGGAGGTCCATACAATAATACGCCTTTTGGTGCTTCAATTCCTAATTTTTCAAAGATTTCTGGATGTCTTAATGGAAGTTCAATCATCTCTCTTACTTTCTTTATCTCATCAGTCAAACCACCAATGTCTTCATAGGTTACTTGTGGAACTCCACGTAATGTTTCTCCTTTTTCTGCAATATGGAAAACTGTCTTTTGTGTAATCAAAACTGCATCAGCAGCTGGTGTGACCCCGATTACTTGAAAAGTTAAACGTCCACCAAAATATGGAACCATTACATTGTCTCCTTTAATTAAAGGAACACTCTCTAAAGCATCTGCAAGGTATCTTTCATCAATTGGTGGAATTGCCTCTAATGGGGCAACTACTACCTTTTCTGCAGCTACTGCTTTGATTTTTCTAACTGAAATTGTGTCTCCAATTGCAATACCCGAATTATTTCTTCCAAGTCCATCAATTCTGATAATCCCTTTTCCTTCATCAGATGGATACAGTGGAAGACATTTTGCAACTGTTCTTCTCTTACCTTTAATTTCTATAACATCGCCTGTTGAGGCATTTAACGTATCCATAGAATCATAATCAATTCTTGCTACTCCTCTTCCAACATCTCTAGTGTATGCTTCCAAAACTTTTAGAGATAGGGCATTTTGGCTCATACTCAAATGCCCTCTGTCTAATTTTTATACCTTTGTGGTAATTTTCTCAAATGACAGGTAAAAATCACAAGCTTAAAATCCTCTTTAGGTAGGAAACGATCAGCTTGGGTAAGAGACCATTAGTAAGAAGACGTGGCCGTGGAGGAAATCAATTTAGATCTACTTCTACTGGCAAAGTAGGAACCAAAGCAAACTATCCTCGTTTTCCGCTATCTGAACAACATGCAGGTGAGATTATTGACCTTGTTCACGAGCGTGGTAGAGAAGCACCTTTAGCTAAAGTTAGATTTGAAGATGGGTCTGTATCGTTTGTTCCAGCAGTTCTTGGGGCAAAAGTAGGCACTACTTTACAATTTGGATTAAAATCAAAAATTGAGAAAGGAAATGTAATTAGCATTCAAAATATTCCTGATGGAACTATTGTATGTAATATTGAAAAGCACTTTGGTGATGGTGGTGCAATTGTTAAATCTGCAGGAACTGATGCAACTGTTTTCTCTCATGGTGATGAGGGTGTTACTGTTAAACTTCCTTCTGGAAAATTCACTACTCTAAACCCAAAAAATAGAGCTATGATTGGAACTCTAGCTGGAGGCGGTTCTAGTGAAAGACCATTTATGAGTGCAGGTGGAAAATGGAGAAACTTCAAAGCTAAAGGAAAGAAATACCCAATAGTTCGAGGTGTTGCTCAAGCAGCTTATGTTCACCCTCATGGTGGTGGTCGTCATCAACACGTTGGACAAAGTTCTACTGTCTCAAGAGATGCTCCTCCAGGAGCTAAAGTCGGAAGCATTGCTGCAAGAAAGACTGGTAGAGCTAGAATAAAAGAAAGAAAGTAGTTTTCTCTTTAACCTAAAATTGATTAATAGCTCCGAGAACTCTCTGTTAAATGTCAAATCAACGAATTAGGATTTTTGTAACTGGTAGAGTTCAAGGTGTTTTTTTTCGTCAGACATTGAAAACAAGAGCAATTCAAAATGATGTTTTTGGATGGGTAAAAAATCTCAAAGATGGACGTGTTGAGGCTGTTTTAGAAGGTGATGAAGAAAATGTTAGTCGTTTGATTGAATGGGCTCATGGTGGTCCTGCAAATGCAATCGTTGAAGATGTGGAAATTAGAAACGAAAAATATACTGGTGAATTTTCAAAGTTTGATGTTTTGTATTAGTGAATTTCTTTATATGCTTCTTTAATCAAATCTTCAAATTCTGAAATTTTTTGGTCTTTATGGATATTGATGATTATTGTAGGCTCTTTTCTATTTTTTTGAATTTTTATAACGACTCCTTCTTTTTGTGGTTCAACATCTGCAAACCATCGAAATGTCATTGACTTACAAAAAACAACTCTATGCATTCTGACATCTTCTATCGCATTTTCTCCTAAGGATAAACAAAATACTCTAATTGAATCAAAAAGCGGCAAGACCTGAGTTGGAATTTGTTTCTTAAACTCCTCATAACTTCTTTTATTGCCAAATGAAATAATTCCTTCCATGATCTTGTAAATTTGATTTTAATAATAAATGGTAGCAGATCTGTTGGTTCCAGTCTAGACGAATAGCCCCATTTCAAGGCATACAAGATCCGCCACGTTGACGAGGAAGCGTGGATGCTCCACCTTAGGATTGCTCCCTCCCGGACCTCATCCCTTTCGATGGTTCGGTCTTAGAAGTCATCCCTTCGGATAATTCTAGTCCTGCAACCACCCGCCTCGGCGTGATTTCATTTCCGCACACCAAGCGGGAATTACCCATCTAGAGATTTACCCAACAGTTACTGATCTCTGCATATAGCCGGTTTCAGAACAGGGCACGGCTGGCACCCTAATCCTACCTACTACCATTTTTCCTAAAACAAAGTATGTTATATTTGCATTAGGTTTGGTTTTCTTTTAGTTTCAAAACCATGTTGCAAACTGCGCATACATTTCCAGTACAGTCACTACCACATTTCTTACAACTCATTTTTTCTTTATAGTTTGATTCTTTTACAATATTAGATACTCTTAGAACTGATTTATACAAATTATTTTTAATTCCACTATGTTGCTTTTCTAATGAATTTAGAAATTCACGAATTTCAGTTCTTATTCCCTCATTCATGTGAGGACAAGGTTCTGATTGAAATGGTATGTCGTTTGTAAATGCATAAAATACTATTTCTGATTCGTATATTTCACAAAATGGTTTTATTTTTCGTAATGAATTTGAAGATGTATCAGGATCCATCCATCCAATCTTATTGGTATCTCCTGAAAGCATATTTATGACAAATGTTTGTAATATGTCATCCAGATTATGTCCAGTTGCAATAACATCTGCGCCAATATCTTTTGCAGCATGATCAATTGCCCTCCTTCTTAAAGTTCCACAAATTGAACATGATGATGTTTTTTCATTTTCCCTCAAATCTAATGCTTCATCAAGTGTTAATTCAAAGAGATCTTTGTAAGAGTAAATTTTGTGTTCTACACCCAATTCTCCACAAAACTTCTCTACAATTTCTAATGCCTCATTTCTATATCCTGGAATTCCTTCATCAATAGTAATTGCTTTGATTCTAAAATTATGAGTAGATGACATTTCATGAATGATTTTTAAGAGTGCTAAGGAGTCTTTTCCTCCTGAAACTGCAACTGCTACCAGTTCATCATTTTGAATCATTTTGTGCTTGGAAATAGTCTTTGCAGTTTTTCTTACAATGGAATTTGAGAAACATTCTGAACAGAGTTTTTGTCCAGAATATTTTCTAGTGTAAACTGCTGAATTTTCACACCCGTCACATTTCATGAGTTTAAATATTTTTTTTCATTAATGATTCTTTAGGTATTTTCTATATTGTGAACCAACCTGACTTTACATATGATAGGGCAATATTTAGGCCAAATAATACAAAGGTGAATGCATAGATTCCCCACATTACGCCATTTACAGATTTTTCAGAAATTCTTTTATCAATTATTGTATGAATGAATTTTCCGCCATCTAAAATTGGTAATGGAAGCATGTTGATTATTCCAATAAAAAATGATATCATCCAAAGCCATAAGAGAAACATTGAAACATTTGGATCATTCCATTCAATGAAATTCATTACAGGTTTGTATGCAAATGAATTATCTCTCATAATTCCAATTAATCCTCTTTCTGGATCATCAGGTGCTGGCATTACTTCAAGATTAAATTCTAAAGGTTGCCCATCTCTAAGTACTGACACACTTGCCATATCTCCAGGATTCAAACTGGGAAAATCAACTGGACTCAAAATCGGCTTATCGTTGATTGATGTAATGATGTCATTTGCAAGCAATCCTGCTTGTTCAGCCCCTGAATTCTCAATGATTGAAAGAATTAGAACTCCTTCCGGTAATTCATAAAATGCACTCAATAGCGGTTCAGGTAAAACCATTGCAAAAAATGGATTTGTAAGCAAAATTGCTCCTAACACAAATGCAAAAATTACATTTGATGTAGCTCCTGCGCCAATTACCCTGAGTTTTGAAATCTTCTTTGCTTTGTTGAACTCTTCTTCATCGGGCTCTACGAAACCTGCAAACATTGCGATAAATATGGCAAAACCTCCTGTTTTGATCTTAATTTTTTCTAAAGCTGCAACAATACCGTGTGCTCCTTCATGAATTACGAGTACAACTGGAATTGATAGTAAAAAGTATGTAATTGATGCCGCTGAAGTTAGTGTAACTCCTGGAATAAGAACTGTTAATTCTGCGAATTCTGTTTGTGCAACAAAAAAGTTTGCAACATTATTTAGCAAAAACCAAAATGCAAAACCCATCATGATAAAACCTGAAATTACACTTACATCTGCAAAAACTCTAATTCCTCTTCTTGTACGACTAAGAAGTTTTAACAGTACTGAATTAACTTGTTTATTTTTGTAAGTTAAACTGTACGCCTTTATTTCAAAACCATGTTTTTCTAATTTTAATCCCTTTGCAACAATTACAATAATGACCCATGCCATTAATACATAAATAATCGAATTTTGAGTAATAAAATCAAGTTCCAAACTAATTGTAATTTTTTTAAGGTACGTACATTTATCGGTTACTATGAAACCAGCAGTGATAATCTCAACATATCCTGATAAAAAATCAATTACAAAAATTGCAAAAGTGTTTGTAAAAAATAAGATAGTGGCATGTGTTAATATTTCTAAAATTTCTTCGATCTATTCTTGGAATCAAAAAATTGAAAATGCCTCTGAATACATTGCTATCTTTAAAACTACATCAAAAAACAAAAAATTACTCAAAGAAAAAATTAAGGAAACTCATCCATATGATGTTCCTGAAATTGCTGAAATTGATGTAACTTCAATAAACAAGCCCTATCTTGATTGGCTGATAGAATCAACAAATTAAGATTCTATTGAATATCGTAATAAGGAAATAATTCCTCCTAATCCCGTTACTCTTAGACCAATATCTGTAGATGAGTCGACACTATACATTTTCACTCCCTTACTTTCAACATCGTTTAGAAAATCTATCATTTTCTGTTCATCATCTTGAATTGCTTTATCTGAAAAAACAAGGGATTCAACTGCGCCCATTTGATTTGCATTAAATGTCTCATCAAAACCCATAGTGAATTTCTTACTTTTTTTATTTGCAAGGAGCATGACTTTATCAATAATTGAAGATACTTTTGCTAGTTTACTATCTGACATGATCTCTTTCATTATATTGGATTTTGTAAATGTGTAAATTCCATCTTCTCCTCCAGAATCTATCCCTTCTACAACATGTACTTTGAATTTTTGTAGATTTTGAGATTTTTGAATAAAATTTGCAAATCTTTTCTTCGTTTCACCTGGTCCAAAAACCACTATTGTATCTCTTTCTTTTAGAATAGTTGAAACTGCTTGTTGTACTTGCTCAAAGAATTTTTCAATGTTGAAATTAGTTTTGTATCTCTTTCCACCTGAGCCTGAATAGATATTTGGCATAAATTCCAAATGTGTTCCTCTTAGTCTTGCAATTCCACTATCTCCTGTGTCTATTGCTACAAGCACAAAACCAATTTGATTATTACTTGATTCTAAAAGATTTTTTTCAAATGGTAACCACTTTTTCTTTGATATCGTAATTCCATCATTAATTTTTAAAATAAATGAATGATGACTCCCATGAGGTACTGACTCATTACTTGATTCAGAAATCGTTCCTCCAACTCTTAATCTATCTAACACATTATCTAATGAAATCTTTTCTACGGTTAATGCAATTCTAACTTTAATTCTCTCTCCTTTGTCAGGTCTTGAATAGTCTTTATCTTGCTTTAGTACTCTGGTTGTATCACCAATAATTTTGTCATTTTCTTTAATTATCCTACGTAGATTCAAAAGATCATCTGAATCTTCTGGAATGACAGAAATTAAATTCTCATCAATTTTCTTTGTAATCATATTGTTATTCTAGTCTACAAAGAGAAAAGAGTTTAGTTTGTTACTTCGTTAGTTTTTTCTTCAGATTTTTTCTTTAGATAACTTTCAACCCAATCCAAAGTTAGAACTCCTGACTCGGCTAAATTTGTTAATGAATTTGCAGATGCCTCTCCAGTAACCTTGCCGTGATTTCTCTTTAATTGACGCCATTTTAGAGATGTATTGCCACTTTTTGAATTATAAATAATTCCTAGAATATCTCTAGCATTAACAAATGTAATGTCTCTAATTTTTTTTAAAGTTACTTTATCAGCTGCTTCTACATAAATTGCACCTAGACTATCTTCTCTTTCAGCAAATACTTCAGAGTCTTCTAAATAACTTCTTGGGGCATAAGATTTGCATGTACTTGAGATGATAAATCTTCTAAAACTTTCCACTGATGCTGGAGTGTCAATTGCAACCATTTTGAATGAATAATCTAATGGCCATTTATCAAGCTTCTTGAAAGACTCAATAGGAATCTCCTCAAATATGCCTTGCAGGTGGTGATGAACCTATCCCTTTGAAATGATGATGAGGATCTTGAGTTCTGAGCCTGCCTATGATTTTAATTGATGATTAACCTAGAAAAATTATGAATTCGTTAACTGAATATCTAACCTTTAATGTTCAATCACGTAGAGGCTTTGTTAATATCACTCCTGACATAAGAAAATTAGTTAACGAAAGCAAGGTCAAAGAAGGTTTATGCCTTGTTAATGCGATGCATATTACTGCAAGTGTTTTTATCAATGACAATGAAGGTGGATTACTTCATGATTATGAAAAGTGGTTAGAAGAATTAGCTCCTCATGCTCCAGTTGATCAATACAAACACAATGACACTGGAGAAGATAATGCAGATGCTCATCTAAAACGTCAAGTGATGGGAAGAGAGGTAGTCATTGCAATTACTAATGGCCAATTAGATTTTGGTCCTTGGGAACAAATATTCTATGGTGAATTTGATGGAAAACGACCAAAAAGAGTTTTAGTAAAAATAATTGGTAAATAAGTTCTATCCAAAATCTGCATCACGTTTTTGACTTTGTGATTCGTTCTTTCTTGCCGCAGCTCTGAATTCTTCATCATGATTTTGAGGTCCATGTCCACACTTTACACATGCAATTTTAAAACCATCATCATTTTTTTGATATGTTTCACATCCACAAAAACATGCCATGATTGGTATATTTTCTAAGATGATATATCTTTTGGGATATTATCCTGAATCTGATTTACAACATTCTCCAACTGGAATGTCGTGATCATGTGGACACTTTCTTGGATGTTTAAGCATTGTACATAATGCATCTGTAAATTGTTTGTTCATATGATGTTCAATTCCACATACCATTTCTTCATCGATATCAACTTTGAGTGCACTATCCATTAGAACTTCTAGTAGTCTACTATTTCTCATCATACTAGATCCAATAGCCTGACCCTCTCCTGTAAGTTTTACTCCTGCCTTGTTGTAAGTGACCAAATTCTTACTGTTTAGCTTCTTTAACATTTGAACAACACTTGGTTGCCTTACATTGAGCATTTTTGCAATTGTACTAATTTTGACTTCTTCTCCTCTTTCTTTGATATGCCAAATTGCTTTAAGATACATCTCTACATGTTCAGCTTCAGCTGTTCCTACAAATAGAGTCTCTTCATCATTTAATCCATCCATACTTACACCTTCTTTGAATCTTTTAATAAATATTCAAAATATTGACGTGCAAATCCAGCTAATCCTGCATGATCTGCCCAAATTGCAACTACATCTGAGGAATTCTCACCCGCAATTTCAGGACCTAATAAAATTACAACATATTTTTTATCTGAAATTATACCTCCTCCAAACAAACCTTTCTTGACTTTAACTGTAGCAACTCGTTTAATTGCTTTGATGGATTCTTTATCCATTTTATCTGATGTAAGAATAGTGATCTCAACTCCTTTATCATGAAGTGATCTTAATTTTGGTAATGCTTGTTTAACTAATTCTTCTCCAGCTTCAGGTAATGCAATCATGACTTCATTTCTACAAGTTTCAACCATTTCTAGAATTTTTGCTGCAATGTTTACTGCACCTGATAATACCCAAATGTCTGGTTTTTCACTAGTTCCACTTTTTTCATATAATGGAACGAGCTCATTTAGAATAACACTCTGATTTTGTGAAAAATCATTTTCCATTTTCTGTTTTGTAGTTTCTAACCCTGTTGATGGTGATTTTGCAAAATACTTTGTTGGTCTGGAATCATCTGTTCCAATCCAACCTTTCTCCTCTAGTGTTCCTAGAACTTCATAAATTTTTGAATATGGCACTCCTGATTTTTGACTAAGCTCTGATGCTGTTAATTCCCCTGATTTTAGTAATACAGAAAATGTTCTGATCTCATAACTTGTTAGACCAATTTTTTCTAATGCCTTTCTTGTCTTATCAGATATACTCATGCGATCTAGTCGATTAGTTTTGATATTTAAATCACGTATGCCTGGTTCCTAAATTCCACCCGAGGCCAAGTATGAAATGCATTATATACCATTTCGGAAAAATGCCCAATGTAGGCATGGCTCTAATTCAGATATCTAATCAAACCACTAAAAATCTAGGTAAAAAATCTACTATCAGATTCACTCAAAGTATCTGTCCAGATTGTAACATGATTTTGGATGCAGAAGTCTTTGAGAGAGACAACAAAGTATTCATGTCCAAAGTTTGTCCAACTCATGGTGAATGTGAGGAATTATACTTTGGTTCTTACGAATTATACAAGAAATTTAGTACTTACTGGATGGATGGCAAAGGTGCTCATGCTCCAAATGTAATGATTGACAAATGTTCTTGTCCAAATAACTGTGGATTATGTTCAAACCATTTGTCTCATAGTGGACTTGCAAACATGATTGTAACTAACAGATGTGACTTGACATGTTGGTATTGTTTCTTTTATGTAAAGAAGGGTCTAGAAGGTGCTTACATGTATGAACCAGATCATACTCAAATCAGAGGAATGATGAAGACTCTAAGAGCAGAAAGACCAATTCCAGGAAACTCTATGCAAATTACTGGTGGTGAGCCAATGCTTAGAGATGATATTGCTGATGTTATCAAAATTATGAAAGAAGAAGGTGTTGATCATATTCAGATGAACACTAACGGTATTAGACATGCAATGGATCCAGAGGCAGCACGTGAAGTAAGGCTTGCTGGATGTAACAATTTGTATCTTTCATTTGATGGTGTAACTGCAAGAACAAACCCAAAGAATCACTGGGAAATCCCATATGCACTTGATAGTTGCAGAAAGACTGGAACTACTGTAGTATTTGTTCCAACAGTAATCAAATCAATTAATGATCATGAACTAGGTGGAATTATTCGATATGCTCAAAAGAATATGGATGTGGTTCACGCTGTAAACTTCCAACCAGTATCACTTACTGGTAGAATGGGTAAGACTGAACGTGAAAAATACAGAATTACAGTTCCTGATTGTATTCAAAGAATTGAAGAGCAAACAAATGGTGAGGTAACTATTGATGATTGGTTCCCAGTACCAAGTTGTATGCCACTAACAAATGTAATTGAAGCATTCTCAAGCAAACCAAAATACGAATTATCTATTCACTTTGCTTGTGGTGCAGGAACATACATCTTTGAGGATGAAGAAACAAAGAAGTTTGTTCCATTAACCAAATTCTGTGACATTCAAGGAATGTTGGAATTGTTTGAAGATAAAGCAGAAGAGATTCGTTCTGGTAAAAACAAGTATTTTACAATGCTTGAAGTTGTCAGAAAACTCAAAGGATTTGTTGATTCAAAGAAACAACCAGCCGGATTAGACTTGGCAAAAATGTTCGGTAACATCTTGATGAAGAGATCATTTGATTCAGTTGGTTCTTGGCATGTTAAAGGACTATTCCTTGGTATGATGCACTTCCAAGACAAATACAACGAAGACTTGGAAAGACTACAAAGATGTGATATTCACTATGTTACTCCTGACCTTAGAATTGTTCCATTTTGTGCATTTAATGTAATCCCTGAATGGTATAGAGACAGAATACAAAAGAAATACTCTATCACTGTTGAAGAATGGGAAGAAAGAGAAGGTGTGAAGCTCGAAGACGGTCTATACAGAGGTCTTATGAGACGTGGAGCAGGTGATGAACTTGCTGCTGGTTGTGCAAAGAGTCAGATGTTCCATGACGCAGCACAAGCAACAATGTAAACTAAAATTCATTATTAGATTTTAAAATAGATACATTTGTGTACAAATTTTTGTGTTATTTTTGGACAAAATATTTTTCATAATTTTTATTCTGTTATTGCTTTCTTGGCTGATTTTATCATTGATCTAAATTCTTTATCTATGGTGTATAAAATAATAAAATAAACACCTGTTGCAACAATTATTTCTCCACCAATAAAAAATGCAAATGTAATCTTAGACACACCAAAATCAATAAGAGGCATAATAATTAACAATGAAATTATCATTGCAATAGATGATAATGCAAATTTGCCTAAACTATTCCATGGAATATGAAAATACAAAATTCTTCTTGAAATAATTCCTTTGTAGATTGTAAATGGAAGTAGAGAAATCAATGTTGCGATGGCCCATATTGCTGAAATTGAACTATAATCGTCTATATTTGGTGAAATAAAAAATAAAAGTAAATACAAAAGTATGAGATATGCTACCGACCAAGATATTCCAATTTTTGAAACTAAAAACAGTCTACTTTTAAATAATTTTTTAAATGATACATTTTTCTCAATTTCTGTATGGACTGTACCTGTTAGTATATTATCAAAAAATAAATAAAATACAATTACTATTGAACTTGGAATAAGAATTTGTAATGCCATAAACGATTCTAGATAACTATTTTTTAACAAAAATAACAAATGTTCTGATAGAAAATACGTTCCTATGGCAAGAGGAATTAAAAACATCAATAAAAGTTTTAGAATTGATTCTATATCTTCGGATGTACCTCCTTTCATAATTTTTGGATAAAGTGCTATTCCCAAAAATTGTGCATATGTTATTAAATTAGCAATCAAAAATGCTGCTTTGTAGAATGCAATTACTTCTGTAGATTTTGTAATGTATGTAACAATTGCAACATCAAAAGTGTAAATTAAACCAGGAACTGCTGTTAGGATGGGCATCCAAGATATTTTTAACCAATGTTTCATTATTTGATAGTTAAATTCTTCTTTAAGGTAATCTCGGTTGTACATAACTAGCATTAACATCTGAACAATTTGTGTAGCTATCACTATTGTTATTATAACATCTAATCCCTGATCAAGAACAACTAATAGAGGAACTGCAAAAATAATTTTTGCGACCTCAGAAATAATGAATGCATAACTCATACGTTGAGGTTTTGTACCTTGTGTTGTTGATTCAAGTGATCCGATCATAAAACTAAGCGGAATTTGAAACCATCCTAATAGAAAATAAAAAATTGATACATCAAGTGTTCCAATAAAAAATGATGTAGCAATAAAATAAATTCCTGTTGCAGGAATAGCTACAATTAATGATCCAATAGCACTTGTTCTACCAACATTTGTACCTCTAGAAAAATATCTAACAGTCCAATACGATACTATGGGTATCAAAAAAATTGTATATCCTTGAGTCGTTTGGATAACCTGCCATATTCCAAAATCTGCTTCTGTAAGTCTATTTGTCACAATTACTGTAAAAATAAGCCCTGTCAAAAGACTCAAGAATTTGGATAAAAAAACAACAATTCCTGAATATCTAAGACGTATGGGTTCCACTACAAAAAATGAATATTGCCGTTTTTATTACTTTAGAATCATTGATTTGTTTAATCTACCGATAAAGATAATTTTAGTACTAAATGAAGTATTGTGAAAAACATTATTGAAACAGTATTATTATAAATTTTGTTTAGATTATGAAAATACTTGTTGTAACAGGAAGGTTTGGTAATGTGTTTACTGGGGGGATTGAAAGAGTTTCTTATGAAGTTACAAAACGCTTAGGGAAAAAACATGAAATTCAGGTAATTGCACATAAAAGATTTCAAGATGAAAATACCACTACTGAATTTCCAATTGTAACAATATCATCATTTAATGTTCCAAAAACAAATTTTTGGGTTTACTATTATCTTTATAAAAAAAAACAATTAGTTAAAAAACATATTAAAAATTTCCAACCTGATATCCTCTATGCACATAATCCATATGATACATATGCTTCGATAGGGTTGGGTGTTCCTGTAGTATCTCATATTCATAGTTTGTATACAGAAAATTTCATCACTCAAGATTCGTTAAGAACATTTTTACCCAAAATATATTGGAATTGGTTTTGGAAATTTAGATTGCATGTTGAAAATGAAGCATTATCAAAAAGTAATTTGGTAATAACTTATAGTGATTATCTTGCAGAACTTGCAAAAAAAAGAGGTGCAAAAAAAATAAAAATAATTCCAAATGGAATTGATACAAAAATATTTTGTACATCTGGTAAAAAATCCAACCTTCTCAAAAAACCCTCAGTTATTTTTATAGGTAGAATTGAAAAAATTAAAGGAATTGATTATCTGATAGAAGCAGCAAGACAATTATCTGAAATTAATTTTTACTTGATTGGAGAACAGAAAGATAAATATGATTTTCCCAAAAATATGATATTGTTAGGAAAAAAACATCCAAATCAAATCCCAGAATTTTTACGAAGTGCTGATATTTTCATAAATCCTGTTTTAAGGGATGGTTTTGAAATAGTCAATATAGAAGCTATGGCGTGTGGTATTCCTGTAATTACTACAGATAACTTTGAGAGATCAAAAATCTATAAGGGTGTAACGTTTTTTATAAAATCTAATGATACTAATTCAATAGTATTTGCCATTAAAAAATTATTAACTGATTCGTCTTTAGTTGATAATTTCATTAGTAAAGGATTAAACTTTTCATCTCAATATGATTGGGATGGAATTTCCCCTCAAATAGAAAAAGAACTTGTGAAAATAAATTTAGGTAATAAGTAAAAAATGACTAAAAATATTTCAATTATTTGTACAGTGAAAAACGAAGAGGATAATATTTCAACGCTGTTAGATTCATTACTAAATCAGACATTATTAGCTGATGAAATTATTATTGTAGATGGTGGTTCAACAGATAAAACTATATCTATAATTCAAGATTACTCAAAAAGATCTTCTGTTATAAAACTAATCCAAAAAAAAATACTAATATTGCAAAAGGTAGAAACATAGCAATTAAATCTACAAAAAACGATATTATCGCCGTTACTGATGCTGGTTCTACTCCAAAAAAAGATTGGTTAGAAAAATTGGTGGAAAAAATAGATGACGATATAGATGTTGTATCTGGATTTTATTTACCAGATGCTAAATCAAAATTTGAAAAAATTCTTGCAGAGTTAACCTTTCCAAAAATTGAACAAATAAATGAAAAAGAATTTCTCCCTTCTAGCAGATCTATCTGTTTTCGTAAAAAATGTTGGGAAAAAGTCCAAGGATATCCTGAAAATTCTCTTACTGCTGAAGATACTCTTTTTGATTTAAGACTTGTAGAACAAAAATTTAATTTTGTATTTGCAAAAGATGCTGTAGTTTTTTGGAGATGTCGAAACAATCTGAAAGCTGTTCTTAAACAGTGGTATTTGTATGCCAAAGGTGATGGAATTTTAGGACTTGTAATGAATAAGAAATATGGACGAAGACATTATGCTAAATTACTAGTTTTAGGTTATGCATTCATCTCTTTACTTTTTGTAGGCATAATTAGTCCTATTTTAATACCGACTGCGTTAAGTTTGGGATGTTTTTACTATTTTTTGTATTTTATTAAAAGAAAAAATGGTCTTAAAATTGTCACCACTGAAATTTCTGCTCTTTGGAAAGGTCCGATTATACTTTTTACAATAAATCTTGGGCAATTTCTTGGAATACATTCAGGATTTTTTAAAAAGAAGATTTTATTTCATGGTTGAAAATATAGAGGTAAGAAGAACACATGATTGAATTTTGTATTAAAATATCAACAAAGACAATCCTAAGAATTATTACGCTACAATTTCATAATTAATATTTAGGAGATGTGATGTGTGAAGATTTTAATGATAACTCCTAATTTTTATCCCAATATAGGTGGTGTAGAAAAACATGTTTTACAAGTAACAAATGAAATTATTAAAAAAGGACATCAAGTTACTGTCTTGACACGAAAATATGAAAAAAAATTACATGATCAAGAAACAATTAATGAAATTAATATAATTAGATTCCCGTTAGAAAATCTACTTAATACTTGGAAGTGGTTATACAAAAATAAAACATTGATAAAAAATTCTGATATAGTTCATTGCCATGATTATAGAGTTTTTGTTTTCTACTATTTGCCATTTAGAATATTATTTCCTTTTAAGCATGTTTTTATCACCTATCATGGCTTTGAGGGATTTGTACCAATACCAAGAAAAATATTTTTACTAAGAAAATTAAGTGAGTTACTAACAAATGGAAATATCTGTATTGGAAAATACATCGTAAAGTGGTATAAAACAAAAACTAATCATATATCATATGGAGGTGTTATTCCATCAAAAATAACAAAAGTGTCGAATAATTCATTTACATTTATTGGCAGATTAGAAAAAGATACGGGTATTTTATTATTCATAAAAGCCATCAAACTAATCAAAGATAAAATTGGAGTAAACTTGATAGTTGATATTTGTGGGGATGGTAGTCTAAAAGACACCATTATAAAACTAAATGAAGAAAATAATCTAAATATAAAAATTCATGGTATCACTAATCCTGATAAATTTATTGATAAAAACCAATTTGTATTTTGCACTGGATATTTGGGAATATTGGAATCTCTGATAAAAAAAAGATTAGTATTTTCAGTTTATGATAATCCTCTAAAACAAGATTATCTAGATTCATTAGACATGACAATTACATGTAACTCATCAGAACAATTGGCAGAAAAAATAATTTATTATGTTGATAATTTTGATGAAACTGAAAAAAAAATTGAAAAAGGATATGAATTTGCAAAATTGCAGACATGGAATAAATTATCCGATACTTATCTAAGCCTGTGGGGAGTGAAATGAATTTTCAAGTAGAACTAGCAAAAATAATCTACGTTATGATTAGGATACCTTTACGAGTGATGGGTAAGAAAAAAAGGGATGATTTTCTGATTCGGCATAACATTAAAATGAGTAGTTTCTTTCTCTCCAAAGAAATTATAGTTACTAAAAATGGAAAAAAATCTTTTGTAAGGCGTGGATATGATGATTATGGGATTTGGGTTGATGATGATAGAGAACCATCATTATCTCCATATTTCAATATTGGCAAAGATGAAATATTCATAGATGTGGGCGCAAATATTGGAAAGTATACTATAGATATGTCATACCAAAACCCAAAAAACCAAATTATATCTATTGAAGCACATCCATTAACATATAACATTCTTAAAAGAAATATCAAATTAAATAATCTGAAAAACATTATTTTATTCAACAAAGCAGTATATAGTGAAAAAAAAAATTTGACCTTAGCAACAAAAAATGGCTGGTCTTCATTATCAAGTTTAATAACTGAAATTCGTGATGATTTTAATAATTCGATAACTGTAGAGGCTGAAACTCTTGATAATCTAATTTCTCATATTGATGATAAAATTGGATTGATAAAGGTGGATATTGAAGGCGCTGAACTTGATTGTCTATATGGATCTAAAAATACCCTACAAAAATGTAATAAAATTATCATAGAGATACACAACAAAAATCTTATTCCAAAAATTAGTGATATTCTATCTATGAATGGTTTTGAGATAAAACTTTTGAACAATCAAGAATTTGTTATTGGTATAAAAACAAAAGAAGAATAAAAAACAAATATTGTCTAGTACTGTGAGGATTTATTCATTTTAAACTGTTCCTAAATAAGAATTATGAAAAATTTTAACAATTGATGAAATTGAATTATTTTAATAACAAAATACGGGTGAATATGTTGAGATATGGAATTTCACAATGAAATTTTTTACACAATACTAGTTGTGGGGTTATTAGTTAGAATGTTGCCTCAAATAATACTTAAACTCGATACTGTAGATTCATACTACAATTTAACTGCCGCAAAACAAATTTGGAATGAGAGAAAAATCCCCTCTACTCTTAATTCGTTTTTATTCAAAGGTACTTATTCATATCCACCACTTCTACATCTAATAATTTCTCCATTTGTTGGAAAACAAAAAATACCTCCTACTCAATTTATTGGAATACTTTTTGATTTTTCATCAATAGTATTACTATACTATATCATAAGTCAAACTTTTGGATATGAGGTAGCATTGATCTCATCATTAGTTTATGCCATAACTCCTATCAATATTATAGAATCATTTTCGGTAACTCCTAGACCTATGGGTTGGTTTTTTCTTAATGTCTTTTTATTAACTGTATTTTTCTCCATTTCTCATTTTTCCATATTACTTCTCATAATCTCTATTTTTTCAGTAGTTGGAATTCTTTTGAGTCATAAAATGGCTGCACAGTCACTATTCTTTACTTCCATTTCAATCAGTATAATCTTTCTTATAATTGACTATCGAATTTCTTTCTTTATTTTATCTTCATTACCTTTGGGAATCATATCAACTATCATTATTTCTAAGGGATTCTATAAAAAAATATTTTGTGGACATATTTCTATACTTAGATATCATTTCAGACAAGGAAATTATAAAGGCACAAAAAAATTTGGTAATCCAATACAAATTTTACAAAGAATACCCTGGTTGATTTTATTTCCAGTAGTTTTTTATTTTAATGATTTTATAGATCTTACATTAGAAAATTCATTCTTAATAATTTGGGGAATGTTTTTTTTGATTATATCAATACTATGGAAATTTGGAGATAACTATCGTTATCTCGTATATGGAATCATTCCTTTGTCTGTAATATTTTCTGAAATGATTTTAAGATTAGATTTTTCTATTTTTATAATCCTTATTTCTTCTGTTTTGATATTGTGTTTCTTTAGGCTAGCATATTTTTTTCAAACAAATAAAACTAAAAGACTAATTTCAAAAGACCTTTTGGCTTGTTTCAATTATGTGAATGATAATAAAAATATTCAAAGAATTTCTGTAGTACCATTCTCATTATCTTACCCTGCCTCATTTTACACAAATAAATTAATTTTTGCTGCTGATCCCTCCCCAGAGGTTTGGGAGAAGGGAAAAGACTACACTGGATTTCCCTCAAATCCAAATTTATTGTCTTTTGTAGTAAACAAATTTCAGATTTTTACATTTATTATTGATACAAATGACCAAAATGGTTTATCCCTAAAATCCATCATACAAAAATCCCCGTCATTAAAATCAACTATATTATTTGCACAGGGTAAATTTGAAATAATTAGATTATCTCATAATATATCTTAATTTGTTAAAAATAATTTCTTGTTTTAAAAAATTGATCTTTATATAGATAATTTTTATAAAAAACGGGATGAAAAAAATTCTTTTGGTGACTGGCACTAGACCCGAAATTATCAAATTAGCGCCTATTATAAAAAAAATCAAAAATGATATGATTTTTGTTCATACAGGTCAACACTATGATTATAATATGTCATTACAATTCATTGAAGAGTTAGAACTTCCTTCTCCTGATTTTAAATTTAAATTAACAAAAAGAGAACCTACATTACAAATTAGTCAAATCATAAAAAAAATTAATGATGTTATAAAAAAAATAAATCCTGCAATACTGTGTGTTCAAGGAGATACTAATACTGTTCTTGGTTCTTCTTTGGCTGCTTTAAAGAACAAAATTCCTATCGCACATGTGGAATCGGGATTACGAAGTCATGATTGGCGCATGCAAGAAGAACATAATAGAATTATGGTTGATCATATATCTGATTTACTTTTTGCTGCTACTGCCAATGCAAAAAAATCTCTAATAAATGAAAATGTTCATGGAAAAATTTTTGTAACCGGAAATACTGTTATTGATGCAATTGAAAATTATTTACCCACTTCATTAAAAAAATCAAAAATTGAAACACCTTCAGAATTTATACTAACAACTTTACATAGAGCAGAAAATATTGATAACGCAAAAACTTTAAGCAATTTATGTAATGCTATTATTAAATCACCTATACCAATAATATTCCCTATTCATCCTAGAACAAAATCAAATTTAAAAAAATTAAATTTGTATGATTTATTAAAAAAATCTAAAAATGTAACTTTAATTTCTCCTGTTGGCTACTTTGATTTTTTGTATCTTATGAAATCCTGTAAATTTATAATTACTGATTCTGGTGGAATACAAGAAGAAGTTACTTCTCCATCAATTAAGAAGTTTGCTCTAGTTGTACGAAAAACAACTGATAGGCCTGAATCTGTAAAATCAAAATTTGCAAAAGTGATTGGTACCAATAAAGAAAATATAATCAGTGAAATACATAAAACCAATAATTCTAAACTAAAACTGCCCCGAAATTCCCCTTATGGAGATGGGCATTCTTCTGACCAAATTTTGTCACTTATCTATCAATATCTAAATTAAAATAAAATCATGCATTAATTTAGAATGTTTTTTTGAATAATTCTAAATTAATCCTTTTTTTCTGCCATTGTTTAACAATATCTGTTGATGCTATGTCTAATTTTTCGATTTTTTTTAATAGTGCATAAGTAAAACCCAAAATAATTGCAAACGATGAAAAATTTCCTTTCAGTATCCAATAAATTGTTCTAACTAATTCGTAACCAAACGAATACCCTAATGTGTATGATGCATATCCTTTTGAAAATGAATATTTTATCCGTTCAAAAATAGAATTTCCTCCCCTTTCTCTCAAAAGTGTAACTGTTGATTTTTTCAAATTCTTGATTGAATAACCTAAATTTAACACAGAAAATTGTATGTAAGTATCTTCTGCAGCACATTCCTTAATCTGATTATTCAAGTTTGGAAGAATTGAACTTCTAATCAAATATCCCGAACCTGAAATGTTTGAATAATGTGCAAATCCTACCATGCCACATTTTTCATCATTTGTAAAAATATTGAGACATTCTTTTAGGTAATCTTTAGAAAATATGGAATCTGCATTCGCAATCATTATAAATTCTGAAAAAGGTTTTGCTTTTTCTAACCCTACATTTATTGTTTCAGCTATACAATAAGCTTTGATGATAGTTTTGGGATATTTTGTTGATTTTTTAATAATTTTAATTATCCCTTTATTTTTATTAATTAATTCATCAACAATTTTTTCAGTATTGTCAGTACATCTATCTAATACAATAATTATTTTTAATGGTTTTATTGTTTGATCTAAGAGACTTTTAATGGAGTGAAAAATATTTTTTTCTTCATTTTTAGCTGGAACGATTACTGTAACTTCCATACCTATAAAAAAAATGTTGAGATAAAAATATGATCCTAAAAAATTTATTTTTTTCTTTTTTGTCTTATTTGAGACTGAATTTTTTGAGATGTGTATTATCCTAAGGTTGTTAGTAATGAATACCAGTTATTGCGCCTGATTACATATTTAAAAAATAATGGAAAAACAACCTTTTATGCTAGAATATTTTTAATTGCTAAATAATACATGACGATAATTGTAAAGTAGATCAACCTATTCTAAAATAATACATAATCTCAAAGATAATTTATTCGCATCTTGAAATTTAAACAGTAACTCACACCTAAAACTATTATTTGAATTACTCTTGTTTCATTAATTTTAGGTAAAATTTGAAAACAATACTTCAATAATTATGTGAGAAAATATCTAAATTTACAGATAGCGGGGAGTAGATTTGAACTACTGAACTGCGGGTTATGAGCCCGCCGGGATGACCTAGCCCTAAATAGTCTGGCTTCCCCACCCCGCTAATCCAGAAATTAACACGAGCCGTATATACGCTTTATTGAATTCTTGAAAGTAATTAATATGAACTGAAAAACTTGAATTTCTATGGATAAAAAAATTTCAGCTGCAGTAGTTGTTATTGCTGTTGTATTTTCAATATTTGTTTTAACATCTCCATCTGATCCTATTCCATTACCCGAACCCAATTCTAATTCTAAGAGTGATTCAGTAATAATTTTAGCAGAAAATCTGGATAAACCTCGTTCTATTGCAGTATCTGATAATCGAATTTTTGTAACAGAAAAAGATGGTTTCATTCGAGTTATTGAAAATGATAAACAATTAGAATCTCCTCTTGCTGCATTACGTTCAGCTAATGTCTTTGATGGAGGGCTATTGGGAATTACGTTACATCCAAATTTTTTAGATAATAATTATATCTATGTATTTTTGACTTATGAAGAAAATGGAAATTTATGGAATAAAATCTTACGAATAACTGAATCTGAAAATAAACTTAAAGATGCAGAAACAATTTTTGACAAAATACCTGGTTCTTCTTTTACAAATGGAGGATTTATCAAATTTGGACCTGATGAAAAATTGTACGTAGGAACTGGTACTGTATCTGATTCCTCACATTTGCCACAAGATCTTAACTCCTTGTCTGGAAAAATTTTAAGACTAAATGATGATGGAACCATTCCAGAAGATAACCCATTTTCAAATTCCCCTGTTTATTCATTAGGGCACAGAAATCCTCAAGGAATGACGTGGGATGATAATGGAAACTTGTATGTTGCAGAATTTGGACCTGAAAAAAATGATGAAATTAATGTAATTTTAGCAGGTAAAAATTATGGTTGGCCTGAACAGCAATGTTCAGGAGGTACTAATTTTGAAAATGCTCTTCTCTGTTATGATCCAAGTATAGAACCTGGGGGAATTTTATTTTACACTGGTGATAAATTTGATTTTGAATTTCCATTCATTATGGCATCAATGAGGGCATCAAATTTGTATCAGGTAGATTTTGAAGAAGGACTAAGTTCTCAAAAATCCATACTTAGTGGAATTGGACGTGTTCGTGATGTGGTTCAGGGACCCGATGGATATCTTTACGTGATTACCTCTAACACTGATGGAAAAGGTTTTCCAGATGCTAATGATGATAAATTATTGAGGATATTAAAGTAAAATGCCTGATTCATCAATTCCAAAATTTTTTGAAAAATCAAGAAAAGAAAGACTAGATGTTATCAAAAATTTTGCAAATCTATCAGACGATGACATTAAATCACTTGAGTTACCTTATGGTGGAATTACATTTGACAAAGCAGATAAGATGGTAGAAAATGCATTTGGAATATTTTCGCTTCCATTAGGTGTTGCAACTAATTTCAAAATCAACAATAAGGATTACCTTGTTCCTATGGTGATTGAAGAACCTTCTGTGATTGCAGCAGCATCAAAAGCAGCCAAGCTTGCAAGACCCAAAGGTGGATTTGCAGTGACATCTGATGAATCTTACAGTATAGGGCAGATTCAAGTTTTATGTACAGATATTGATAATGCTATTTCTAAAATTATGGAAAACACTCAAGAGATTCTAGAAATAGCTAATTCAAAAAGCAATACTCTTTCTAAGATGGGAAAAGGAGCAAAAGAAATCATCTGCAAAAAACTTGATACAGATTTTGAACCAATGTTAATAGTTGAACTATTAATTGATGTAGGTGATGCAATGGGTGCAAATGTGACCAATACTATGTGTGAAGGTGTTGCACCATTAATTGAAAAATTAACTGGGGGAAAAACACTTCTTAGAATATTATCTAACTATTCTACAAGACGTATGGTAAAGGCAACTGTTATCTTTGATAAAGAATCAATTGGTGGAGAAGAAGTTGTAGATAATATGATCCGTGCATATCAATTTGCAAAACATGATGTGTATAGGGCAGTAACTCACAACAAAGGAATCATGAATGGAATTATTGCAGTATCTAATGCTACTGGACAAGATAGTCGTGCAATCGAGGCTGCAGCAAATGCCTATGCTGCACGCTCTGGACAATATCGTTCATTGTCTGAATGGCAAAAAGATTCTGATGGAAATCTTGTTGGAACTTTGGAAATTCCATTATCTGTTGGAATTGTTGGTGGGATCATTAATGTTCATCCTATTGCAAAAATATGCACAAAAATTCTAGGTGTAGAATCTGCAAAAGAGATGGCATGTATAATTACTGCAACAGGATTGGCTCAGAACTTTAGTGCAATGAGAGCACTTGCAACTGATGGAATTCAGAAAGGACACATGAGACTGCATGCAAGAAATCTAGCATCTGCCGCAGGTGCCACCACTGAGCAGATTGATAAGATAGTTTCTAAGATGATTGAAGAAAATAACATTTCAGTAAATAGAGCAAAAGAGTTGCTTGAACAAAATTAATGACGTTATTATATAGACAAATTGAAAGGAGATACCATGTCCGAAGTAAGATTTGCAATTCCTAAGGGAAGTTTAGAGGAGGCTACATTCAAGCTCTTGGAACGAGCATGGACTAAGGTAAATCGTAAGAATAGAACTTACAGAGTATATCTTGACGATCCAAAAATTGTTGTAAAGATGCTAAGACCTCAAGAGATCCCAACTCTAGTTAATGAAGGATTATACGATGTAGGGATTACTGGAAAAGATTGGGTTGGTGAAACAAAAGCTGATGTCGAACCAATTTTAGATTTAGAATATGGAAAGATTCGACTTGTAATTGCATTTCCTGATAATTATCGATACAAAAATCTAGATGCTATGATTGCCGATTATGCAAAAAAGAAAAAGACTCTTAGAATTTCTTCTGAATATCTTACAACTGCATCTCGTTTTATCAAGAACTGCAAGTCTTACAAGAAATACTTTGGAAACAAAGATCCACAAATTGTTACTCCTTGGCTACGTATTGGAACTAACAAATCAGTTCAAATTCATCTATCATTTGGGGCAACAGAGGCAAAACCCCCAGAAGATGTGGATGCAATTATGGATGTGACTGAAACTGGAACTACATTACAACAAAATAAACTCAAAATTGTAGATGAAGTTCTAACTTCAACTGCACACTTGATAGTAAACAAAAAATCACTTAAAGACAAAGCAAAACGAGAAAAGATTTTTGATATTGTAACTTTGATGCGAGGAGCAGTACATGGCAAAAAATATCTGCACATTTACCTAAATGTTGAAGAGAAGAATTTACCAAATATGCTAAAACAAATCTCATCATTGAAAAAGCCAACAATTAGTCCACTAAGTGAAGATGGTTGGTATGGAGTCAATACTGTAATCAAAAAGTCTGAATTTCACAAAATAATTCCTAAATTACGAAAGATTGCACAAGGATTAGTAGTACATGAACCACGACAAATCTTGGAACTTGAGGAGATCAAACGTGATGAAGAAAATTGATGAAAATCATTTCCATTACTAACAAAAAGCAGTTTCTAAATAAAATAGGCACAAAAAACTCTTCAAAATACCAGAAAATTGTGGAATCCATTCTCAAAGATGTAAAAAAGAATGGAGACACTGCACTAAAAAAATATGAAAAAAAATTTGGTGCAGGAAAGATTTCATCATTAAGAGTTTCAAAACGTGAAATTGATAATGCATACTCTAAAGTTTCAACAAGAGACATCTCTGCAATCAAACTTGCAAAATCAAGATTATCAAAAGCAGAATCTGCAGTAAAACGTCAATTCAAAGACATTACAATAAAATTCAATGGAACAAAACTCTCAAAGTCATTTGTTCCTATTGATAGTGTAGGATGTTATGTTCCAGGTGGCTCAGCAAGATATCCAAGTTCTGCTATAATGTCAGTTATTCCTGCAAAAATTGCTGGTGTAAAAAGAATTGTTATAGTATCTCCACCTGATTCTTCAGGTAATATCGATCCATTAACAATTGTAGCAGCTGATGTTTGTGGAGCAACTGAAATTTATAAAACTGGTGGTGCGCAATCTATTGCAGCATTAACATACGGAACGCGTACTATCAAAAAGGTAGACAAGATTGTTGGACCGGGTGGTTCATTTGTAACCTTGGCAAAATATCTAGTTAGTAATAATGTATCAATAGATATGATAGCAGGACCAACTGAACTAGGAGTTATTATTGATTCAGAAGGAGATGTTGAACTTGCAGCATTAGATCTTATTTCTCAAGCAGAACACTCTTCAGATACTTTTTGTTATGCACTGACTACCTCAAACTCAATTGCAAAGAGGATTCAATCCAGTGTAAACTCTAAACTCAAAAATATGCAGCGTTCAAATATTGTAAAGTCTAGTCTTGAATCAAATGGATTCATTGGTGTTGGCAAGACATCTGACATTATTGAAATTGCAAATGAACTGGCACCTGAACACTTGGAAATTATCAGTAAAAATGTCAAAAAGTGGAATAAAATAAAAAATCCAGGCTTGATTTTGTCAGGAAAAAACAGCCCATCTTCAGCTAGTGATTATTTACTAGGTTCAAATCACATCTTGCCCACAAACAGATTTGGTAAAACTCGAGGTTCTTTATCTGTTCTAGACTTTGTAAAACTCTTAACTAAAATAGAAACTAGCAAAAAAGATTTACAGAAAATATCAAAATCTTTGGAGAATTTTACTTTAGCAGAAGGATTGCCAAATCACTATGAGGCAGTTAGAGGTAGATTGCTATGAAAAATACGTGGTATGCAAAAAAACTAGAAGAATATGCAAAGATAGGTGGTTACAAAAAACCTGAGAAATTTGATGATGTATTAAAACTGGATTCTAATGAGAACTTTGTAATAAACAAAAAATTTCAGCAAGATGTCATTTCTTATGCTAGAGCAAATTCTGATGTTAGAGAATACCCCTTAGGTGGAGTTGAAAAACTAGTATCTAAACTATCAAAATATCTTAAAGTTCCTGAAAAAATGATTGGTGTTGGAAATGGTTCTGATCAAATCTTGGATTTATTTTTAGCAAACTTAGCATCCAAAAAAACTAGGATTCTAACATCAGATCCAACATTTGGATTCTTTGAAGAAAGATGTAAACTATATGGAATTCCTTGTACCAAGATCCCATTCTCATCAGATATGAAACTAGATATTGAAAAATTCAATGCTAACTTGAAAAAATGTCAAATCCTTTACTTGGACTCTCCAAATAATCCAACTGGATTTCAATTCTCAAAAAATAAACTAGAATCTTTGATCAAAAAATTCGATGGATTAGTAATTATCGATGAAGCATATGGTGAGTTTGGTGATTCATCAACTGTCTCATTAACCAAAAAATATGATAATCTTATTGTTGTCAAAACATTCTCCAAAGCATTTGGTCTTGCAGGTTTACGCCTAGGATATTTTGTTGCAAACAAGAAAATAGTTGAAGTTTTCAATCAAGTGTTACAATACCCTTATCCTCTAAACACCCTTGCAATTGAGGCCGGAATTGCTTCTCTAGAAAAAGTGGATCAAATGAGGGAGGCAGCAGAAATCATCAAAAGTGAGCGTAAGAAAATCATTGTGAATCTACGTAAATATGATGCATTTACTGTCTTTGATTCCAACGCTAATTTTGTGTTATTTGATGCAAAAGGCGCAGATAAGCGTGTTTTTGCTGCACTAGTCGAACAAGGAATTTCCATACGTAAACTAGGGAAGATTGGTTCTCATCTAGGATGTTTACGTGTTACAGTTGGAACCAAAGAAATGAATTCTAAATTTCTTTTAGCAATACGTGATCTTTTAGGATAAAATTGACCGCCCAAAAGTTTGATTCTATAATCTTTGATTGTGATGGAGTACTAGTTGATATTACACAATCTTATGACAAAACAATTGATGAGACTTGCAGATATGTACTCAAAGAATTTGCAGGCATTGATTCAATAGTTATTGATCACAAAATAATTGATGGATTCAAAGCATCAGGGGGATTTAATGATGAAGTTGATCTAACATATGCTGCAGTGCTGTCATTGTATGCGGCTAACAAACTAAACAAAGAACCATCTGAATTTATCTACAAAGTTATTTCAAATGCTGATAAGACTGGAATACTTTCTGTTCAATCTTATCTTGAATCAATTTGTGATCTTTCTGAAATTTTATCTAAATTAGGTTCATTAAATGATCGCCACAACAATCCTTTGTATTCTGTATTTGATCAGCTTTTTTTTGGACCAGAATTATACAAAAAATTATTTGGAAAACAATCAAGGTTTTCTAAAGAGGGAATGATCTCAAATGATAAAGTAATCTTGTCTATATCTTTATTACAAACATTACAAAAAGAGTTTGGAAAAAAACTAGCAATTGTTACAGGCAGAGGAATTGAATCTATTCGTTATTCACTAAAAGATATGCTTGATTACTTTGATACTCAAAGTTCAGCATTTTTAGAAGATGAACCAAGAGAACTTGCAAAACCAAACCCTGTAACACTAATTCGTGCCATCCAGTCTATGAAATCAAAAAACTGTCTTTATGTAGGTGACTCTATGGAAGATTATATGATGGCAAAAGACGCAACAGCAACAGGAAATCCAACCACATTTTGTGCAATTGTAGGCACAAGTACAAGTCCTGAAGACAGGCGTAAAATGTTTGCTGAGTCAGGCGTGGATATGATTCTGGAATCAATTGACGATATTCCGAAGGTATTAAATTTAGTTTGATAAAATATCAGTATTCTTAGGTGATAAGATGAAAAAACGCTCAAGTAAAATCAAACGCGAAACTAAAGAAACAGACGTTTCAGTTACAGTTAGCATTGATGGTAATGGAAAAACTAGTGTATTTACTGGTGTAAACTTTGTTGATCACCTAATCACTGCATTTGGGAAACATGCAATGTTGGATTTAACAGTGAAAGCAAAATCAAAAGACAATATTGTACACCATTTAATTGAAGACACTGCAATTACAATTGGAAATGCAATTGATAAAGCACTGGGAAATAGAGCAGGTGTTACAAGATTTAGCTATGCATCAGTACCAATGGATGAATCACTAGCTGAAGCTTCAGTGGATTTGGTGAAAAGACCATTTTACAAATTAACTTTGTCTATAAAGAGAACAAAGATTGAAGATGTATCAAAAGAAGATCTTGAACACTTTTTCCAATCTTTACTACAGAACCTAAACAGCTGTATCCACCTTACTGTAAAGTATGGAGATAATGATCATCACAAGGTAGAGGCAGCAATAAAATCTCTGGCAGTAGCATTTAGAATTGCATGTTCTAAAGACTCAAAACAAAAAGGAATTCCCAGTACAAAAGGCGCAATGTAATGACAAAAATTGCAATATTTGATTATGGGGCTGGAAATATTTTCAGCCTTAAAAATGCATTAGAAAAACAAAACGCAACAGTTGAGGTACAAACTCAAGCTGACACTCTAACAGGATACGATGGAATCTTTTTGCCAGGGGTCGGAAATTTTGATCCTGCAATACAAAGCATAAATCGTAATTCTGTAGATTTTCTTAAAGTTGTTGGTGAAACCCCTGTATTTGGAATATGCCTAGGCATGGAGATGTTCTTTGAGAAAAGCCAAGAGGGAAAAGAAAGAGGTCTTGGAATAATTAGTGGTGATGTTGTTGTTCTGCCTGATACTCTAAAAGTTCCACATATGGGATGGAATGCACTTGAGATAAAAAAAGAAAGTAAAATTCTTGAAGGGGTAGAAAACAATTCTTGGGTTTACTTTGTACACTCGTACAGAGTAAATCCTGCAACACAAGATGTTGTAGTTGCTGAATCTGATTATGATATCAAAGTTCCAGCTATCGTTCAAAAAGATAATTATTTTGGAACTCAATTCCACCCAGAAAAGTCAGGTGATGTTGGTGCACTAATGCTAAAGAATTTCTTACGAGAGTGTTCCAAATGAAAATAATTCCAGCAATTGATCTGATGGAAGGACAAGTAGTTCGGCTGTACAAAGGTGATCCTAAACAGAAAACAGTGTACAGCGATGATCCTATGTCAGTTGCCCAAAAATGGCAAGAAGCAGGAGCAGACATGTTACACATTGTTGATTTGGATGCAACAATTGGAATTGGTAACAATTTAGATTTAATTGAAAAAATCACCAAATCCTTATCAATACCTGTTGAGGTAGCTGGTGGTTTACGTAATGAGGCAGTCATTGATAGAGCAATCTCTTTTGCTACTAGAATTGTTATTGGTACTTTGGCATTCAAAGACAGAGAACTGTTACAGCGTCTTGCCAAAAAATATGGATTTTCAAAAATTGTAATTTCAGTTGATCATATAGATGGCTTTATTGTTACACATGGCTGGCAAGAGAGTACAAAAACACCATTACTTGATGCAATAAATGAATTTGTAAGCATGGGATTCACCGAATTTCTACTCACAAATGTAAGTAAAGATGGAACAATGGAGGGCCCAGATCTGGAATATTTAGAAAAAGCATGTGCAATACAAAATGCAAATATTATTGCAAGTGGTGGAATATCAAAAATTGATGATGTGTCCAATGTACAAACAAAAAATGCATTTGCAGTAATTTTGGGTAAAGCATTGTATGAAAATAAGGTTTCAATTAAGGAGGCAAAACAACTTGTTAACTAAACGAATAATCCCTTGTTTAGATGTCGACAACGGACGAGTAGTAAAGGGATTAAACTTTGAATCAATCAAAGATGCAGGAGATCCAGTAGAACTTGCAGCAAAATATAGTGAAGGTGGAGCAGATGAATTGGTCTTTTTAGACATAACTGCATCTCAAGAAAAAAGAAAAACAATCAAAGAACTAGTATCTAGTGTTGCCAAAGTAATTGATATTCCATTTACTGTGGGTGGTGGAGTAAATAGCATGGAGGATGCAAGAAATATTTTGCTTAGTGGCGCAGATAAAGTTGGAATAAATACAGGTGCTGTAAAGAATCCCTCACTACTAACTGATCTGATGACGATATTTGGAAAACAATGTATTGTAATAGCCATAGATGCAAAACGAAACTATTCAGAAGACTCTACAAAAACAATGTTTGAGGAAAATGGAAAAAAATTCTGGTTTGAAGTTTTCATTTATGGTGGAAAACAAGGAACCAATTTTGATGCAATTCAATGGGCAAAAAAAGCAACAGATCTTGGTGCTGGAGAAGTGCTACTAACTAGTATAGATAAAGATGGAACTAAAGATGGGTATGATATTTTACTTACCAAAAATGTAGTGGATGCTGTTTCTGTACCTGTTATTGCTTCTGGTGGATGTGGCAAGCCTGAAGATATGTATGAAATATTTGAAAAATCCGATGTTGATGCTGCTTTGGCAGCATCTATTTTTCACTATGAAGAGCAATCAGTTAATAGAGTTAAAGAAATTCTTAGAGGTAAAAACATTTCTGTACGATTATAAGGAAATTTTGTGATAATGAATCATGGATAAAACAGTTGAAGAAATTGATTTTGCCAAAGGCGATGGGCTAGTTCCAGTTATTGTTCAGGATGCAAATACGAAAGATGTTTTGACTCTAGCATACTCTAATAAAGAATCTCTTGAATTGACAAAAAAAACTGGAAATTCCTGGTTTTGGAGTCGTTCACGAAACAAACTGTGGATGAAAGGCGAAGAGTCTGGTAATACTCAAAAAGTTAGCGAAATTCTAGTTGATTGTGATTCAGATGCAATTATTTATCTTGTAGAGCCATCAGGACCTGCATGTCATACAGGTGAAAAAGTTTGCTTTCATCACAACTTAGAAAAATAGTCTAACAAACTGGTTCAACATTTGTTCCAGGTACAACTTTATCTATTATTTTGAAATATAGGTTTTGGTATTCTGTTCCTCTAAAAACTAGTGTCCACTTTCCAATAAGATCATTAACAGAACAAATATCTCTAGTTGCTGATAATTGTGGCTCTAGATAATAATTGAATGCTGATTTTTTAGATTCATCAAAAGGAATTGTAAGGTATACTTTCTGATGAGTCGCATTTAATGGCATCATTACTGCAATCTGCCCCTTTTCTAAATACTGTAACCCTCCAATTCTTATGAAAATCTTTTCTCCAATAGCGTACTCTTTTCTGTCAATTTGAAATGGTCCTGATGTTTGCCATTCTCTTTCTAATATTTCATATTCTGTACTGTTGGCAATTTCTTCAATTTCATTTAATTTCTCTTCAATCTCTGGAACATCTATTGGTAGAATCTCTTTATCTAATGTATCTTCCACTTCTGCTACATCTGAATCTGGATTTAATGAAAGAATAACACCTAAAATTACTGCAAAAACTATAACCCCCCCAATGACTCCTCCTACAGCCTTATTCATAAAATTCTACTTTGATAAAATCTGTAAAAACCTTGCTACTTTTTGAAAAATTTACAAAATAATGTATTTTTATGAATTTTTCTCAAAATACCTCATCCTCTTCTATTTTTTTGCAAATAATAATAAAATTTTTATTATATTTTTTATATCGAAAAATTAAGTATTACTTAACTTGATATTAGGATTTTTTATCTATCTTTTAAGGCAAAAAATTGATCTTGGCAAGAACATCATTACAGTGTAGAGAGTGTAAAAAAGAGTATGAATCTACTTTCAAGTATATCTGCGATGATTGTTTTGGGCCACTAGATGTAAAGTATGATTTTCCAGCAGTTACAAAAGATACCTTCACTAACCGTGAGCATACTTATTGGCGATATTTTGAACTACTGCCAATAGAAAACAAATCAAATATTGTATCCATTGATGCTGGAATGACACCACTTACCAAAGCTGAGAATCTTGGTAAGGCACTTGGTTTGAATAATTTGTATATCAAAAATGATTCTGTAAACCCAACATTTTCATTCAAAGACAGACCTGCCGGAGTTGCAGTTTCAAAAGCAAAGGAATTTGGACTGTCAGCTGTTGGTTGTGCCTCCACTGGTAATTTGGCATCAGCTACTGCTGCACATGCAGCAAAAGGTGGATTTCCATGTCATGTGTTTGCTCCAAGTAATATCGAGATGGCAAAGATCACACAAGCATTATCTTATGGTGCAAACTATGTTGCAGTGGATGGAACTTATGATGATGCAAATAGAATCGCTGCACAAATTGGTGATAGCAAAGGAATTGGTATAGTTAACATTAACATGCGTTCACACTATGTTGAAGGCTCTAAAACTTTGGCTTTTGAAGTTGCAGAACAACTTGACTGGCAGGTACCTGATCAACTAATAGTTCCAGTGGGTAGTGGTGCTATGCTTAATGCAATTTGTAAGGGATTTGAAGAACTTCAAACAGTTTCGCTGTTAGGTGACGTATCAAACATGCACATGATTGCAGCACAACCACATGGATGTGCCCCTGTAGTTGATGCGTTTAAGAAAAATTCAAAAGATGTAATTCCAGTTGAAAATCCAGATACTGTTGCCAAGAGTCTTGCAATAGGTGATCCTGGAGATGGGCGATATGTGCTAAAGAGATTGGAGCAGTATGACGGATTTGCAGAAGAATGCAATAATCAGGAGATTTTAGATGCAATTATACTCCTAGCCAAGACTGAGGGGATATTTACCGAGCCTGCAGGTGGTGTGTCTGTATCTGTACTGCAAAAGATGGTTGAACAGGGCAAAATTGACAAAAACGACAAAGTGGTATGTTATGTTACTGGAAACGGTCTCAAAGCAACTGAATCTATAATGGAAGTATTGCAAAAGCCTAAGGTGCTCAAGGCAGACATTTCAGAAGTATCGGCGGTAGTAAACTAATATGGCAAATATTACATTTACAATTCCATCTGTGCTAAATCAAGGCGGCGGGGAGAAAAAGACAGAGATTTCAGCTGATTCACTCCAAGATGCGTTTGCAAAAATATCTGAAGTGATGGGTGATGATTTTAAGAGAAGAGTATTGGAAGGTGATGGCACTCCTCGTTCTTTGATTAATATTTACATTAACGGAAAGAATGCAAAATTTTCTAGTGGGATGGATACTGTACTTAATGACAACGATGAGGTGTATATCTTACCTGCAGTAGCTGGCGGCTCTCAAGAATTATCCAAAAAAGAACTAGACAAATTTTCTCGTCAGGTAATGCTTGAAGAGATTGGATATAATGGGCAGCTCAAACTAAAAAACTCTAAAATCTGTGTAGTTGGAACTGGCGGACTGGGAAATCCCATAACTTCTAGACTTGCTGCAATGGGTGTAGGAACTCTGAGAATTGTTGACAGAGATATAATTGAACTATCTAATCTACATAGACAGACAATGTTTGATGAAGATGATGTAGGTCAAGTTAAAGTTGAAGTTGCAGCAAAGAAATTACAAAAACTAAATCCTGATTGTAAAATAGAGGCATTAGCAGTTTCAGTCAATGATTACACTGCACTAGAAGTAGTTGAAGGCTGTGATGTTGTAGTTGATGCCCTTGATAGTGTCAATGCACGATATGCTCTCAATAAGGCATGTGTGAAGTTTGGTATTCCATTTGTAACTGGTGCTGCAGTTGGAGTATCTGGTCAGATTTTTACCATTCTACCTGGGACTAGTGCGTGTTACCACTGTATGTTTCCTGCATTAGATGAGGATACCATGCCTACATGCAGCATTGAAGGAGTACATCCATCTATTCTATCAATTGTTGGCGGAATCGAGGTTGCCGAAGCAGTCAAAGTTGTTATGGGCAAAAAGCCTAGTCTCTCTGATAAGATACTTCATGTTGATATTGAGAATTTGGACTTTACAAGCACTAGAACATTTAGAGCAGAAGAGTGTCCTGTGTGTGGAACTGGAAAATCAGAAGAAGTTGTTAAAGAGGAACTGCTCTTAGAAGAACTGTGTGGAAGAAACAGGGGAAAGAGAACATTCTCTATAACTCCTACTCATACCCTTGATCTTGATGTTGAATCTGTTACAAACATTGCAAAAGAAAAAGGATTTCTAGTCGAGAATCAGGGTGAACTTGGATTATCACTGCGAACAAATGATATGTCAGTTAGTTTTATGAAAAAGGGTTCGGCCGTAGTAGTTGGACCAAAAGATGAACAAGAAGCAATTTTGTTATACAAAGAATTACTTGGAAACAGGACTTCTATAAAAACGGCAAATTAATAATCTTCAAAATTATGTTGATATTATGAACAAAATTATTTTCTTTTCAGTGGTTTTTTTATTTTTACCAATTGCTTCTTCATATGGTACATTTTCAACAGAACTTGGAGATAATATCTTTATTTTGGCACAAACAACTGTTAGAAATTCAGATGGAACATTAATCGTTTATTTAGAATCATCAAAATTTTCTGATCTAAATAAAAATAGATTGAATTCTTTCTTAAATTATGAGGCATCACTAGGAACAGATCCAATCATTACTATTGATGAACAAAAATTTCAAGTAATACGTAGAGTACAATTTGAAACATTTACTACTGAAGGATTAGTCTCAAGTACCTCCCTTTTTGATACTTACAGCAGCAAAAATATTCATCTTGCTAGATTTGCACATGATGGATATTATGTAGAATCTGGAGATACTATGAAATCAATTTGGACTTTTGTCAGACCTGTCTCTTAGACAATAGTACTCCGACACCTATTGCAAAAAATACTACTAATGGCACAAATCTGTATGGCTGGTTTGTCTGATTTGTAAAACCTGTAATAATTGGTGCAATTAGAAGTAAACCTGCAATTAGCAACATCATGGATTCTCCATGTTTGATTCCGTTTTTTGAAACAATAAATAATCCAACAATTAATGGAATCATAAATAATAAAACTAATCCATCAAATCTTAATTGTGTTGCAAAAGATGAAAATCCCATCAACATCTCTTTAGAACTAAATTTTTCTTCTGTTACTTCATTTCGTTGAGCAGAACCTATACCTGATCCAATAATCCCACCTATAATTACAACTGCCAAGATTGTTGAAATTACAATAGTTTTCTTATTTTTTGAAATATCTGACCGTAAAATAAAATAAATTGACATTGGAAAAAACATGATGGTTAAAATTTTCGACGGAATGGAAATTAAATATGATACTGGTGAAAGTGGCCAAGATCTATAAACAAAAAATAGTGACAATAAATAAAAAAGTATCCAAAAATTTGTATATGTGGCTGATGTATCATATGTCAAAAACAAATTGCTTTGCATTAATATTATAGTTGATATTATTCCTGCAAATCTTTTTTGTGTGATAGTATAAGTAATAAAAAAAGTTGTAACCAATAATCCTAAACTTCCGAAAAATGGAATTACTTTATAACTTCCAAAAATAGCCATTGATGTTGATAATAAAAAATAATTCACATGTGGTTCAAATGAATTAATTCTCTCAATAGACCAATACTGTAATACTTCTTTAATCTTTATAAAATCACTATACTCTTCTTCTTGTAATATTTCTGATGCACTTGTAGAAATGTATATTCCAAATAAAATAATTAAGATGATTAATGTGTTCTTCTTTGAAATTTCAAATGCAAATAATCTTTTTAATTCATATGAAATTGGTTTAGGTAATTTATTTTTAAAATACAAAAATAGTAGACCAAAAATTATAATATTTGAAATAATTATTACTCCTGACCATACTCCCATCTCATATGGATTTGGTGTTACTGATTCTATTCCTGGAATATCTATTGTATTTGATAGTGGGATCAAAGCTGGAAATATTACTGAAACAAAACTAATCAAAACTATGCTAATTGAAAATACAAATACTGTCCAAATGATGATCTTATTATTTTGAATAATCAATACTATTCTCCTAAATCGCTAGCTATATCATTATACATTTTAATTAATTTATCATAGAATTGTTTTCGATTGTATTTTATCTTAAGTAGATTGTTACCATTCTCTCCCATTTTTTTGGATAATTGTGGATTTTTAATTAACTTTGTAATGTGTTCTGCCCATATTTTGTAATTATTTTCATCAAGAACAAAACCTGTCTCATTGTGAATAATAATATCTGACATTGGAGGAATATCTGATACTAATACTGGTTTACTCTGAGAAAATGCTTCTAAAATAACTAAACCAAATCCTTCTAAAATACTTGGAAATAGCATTGCGTTTGATTCTGAAATTAATTTCATTTTTTCAGCCGATGTTGTATATCCTTTGAATATAATGTTCTTTTCTAATTCTAAGTTTTTAATTAGTATTTGTAATGATTCTTTATGTGGACCATCTCCAATTATGATTACTTTACATTGTGGAATTGATTTTACTACAACTGACATTGCGTTAATTATTATTTCTAAATTCTTGTAAAATACCAATCTGCTAATACATATGAATTGGAATGGAATTATTTTTTCATTTAACTGAACTGTATCTTCTATGCTTGGTGGAATGTTGTATATTGGTTTTTTTGTATTCATCTTGAGGATATCGTTTTTGGATGCATCACTAATTGTGTAGATTGCATCATATCTTGTTTTTATAAGAATTTTTTCAAACCATGGTACTAATATTGCATTAATTTTTGAAACTTTTACCTGCTTTATCCATTTTCTCCAAAAGTCTTTATCATTTTGAGAGAAAATGTCAAAAATTGTTATGATGTGTGGTTTTTTTGTAAAGTATGACATTAGTGAACCCGCAAGTGACGGCGAAAAATTATTTGAATGAATAATATCGATGTTTTGTTCTTTAATGATTTTTTTCCCCGCTTGAAATGTATTGATGACATATCTAATATTGTCTAAAAAAGTTGGTGGCAGTCCTCCTTTATATTCTAGCGTTGGATTGACCATGATAATTTTAAGGTTAGCTAAGTTTGGATATGTTTCGCCTTTCACTTTGTTTGTAATTACCCATACTTTATGGCCATTTTCTGTGAGATTTTTTGCCATTAATTTGAAGACATATTCTCCACCTCCTTTTGTAATTGAGAAGAATTGAGAGAGTAGTAAAATATTCAATATTTTGACTTTTAATCTAGTTTCATAATAGCATGTCGTTGATTTGATAATAATTATATTGATTTGAATTGATTTTATTTTAGTATGCTTACTAAATTTGATTTAGAAAAATTTGATCCTTCGGGTATGCATAAAATCTATGACCAATGGCCAAAATTGGCAAAAGATGCATACTCTTCAGACTTGGATGTAACTTCCTTTTCTGATATTGATCATATTGTGATTGCAGGTATGGGTGGCTCTGGTGCAATAGGGAATCTTTTCTATTCAATTTTTTCAAAAAATGATATTCATATAACTTTGGTTAAAGGATATCTACTACCAAAAACAGTAAACTCTAAAACTCTAGTAATTACAATAAGCATATCTGGGAACACTGTTGAGACGCTAAATGTTTTAAAAACCGCAAGAGAACTTCACTGTAATCTTATTGCATTTTCATCAGGTGGTAAAATGCAGGAATTTTGTAAAAAGCATAATCTAGAATTTCATATGATTAAAAAAATGCATTCTCCCAGATCATCTTTTGTTACATATGTTTATTCATTGCTTAAAATTTTAAAACCGTTTTTACCAATTACTGAAAATGATATTGATGAATCCATATCTGTGTTGGAAAATACTCAAAAATTAATAAACTCTGAAAATCTTACAGAAACAAATCCTTCACTTTTATTGTCTCAATGGATTACAAACATTCCGTTAATTTATTATCCACATGGATTACAGGCTGCAGCAATCAGATTCAAATCTTCATTACAGGAAAATGCAAAATCTCATGTAATTATTGAAGATGTTATCGAGTCTTGTCATAATGGAATTGTAGCATGGGAAAAATCATCATCACTTCGACCTATACTTATTCAAGGTAACAATGATTATTCTAAAACTAAAGAACGTTGGCAAATCTTAAAAAAATACTTTAATGAAAATAAAATTGAGTATTTTGAAGTATTTTCAGTTAATGGTAATATATTATCAAAATTGATGGATTTAATTTATAGACTTGATTATGCCACAATTTACAAAGCCATCTATTCTGGAATAGACCCTTCTACTATCAAATCTATTGATTTTGTAAAAAATCATCTTGATTCTAATCTAGAATAGTTTTTAGACTAGGTTAAAAATTCTATTATTATGATTATTGCGTGTATTCCTGCATTTAATGAGGGGAAGATAATTAGAACACTGGTAAAAAATATACTTCAATATGTTGATCGTGTAATTGTTTGTGATGATGGCTCTAATGATAATACATCTACAGAAGCAAAAAAAGCAGGAGCCACAGTAATTGAACATGAAAAAAATTTTGGTAAGGGGGCAGCTATGAGAACTCTATTTGATTTTGCAAAAAATGAAAACTTTGATGTAATGATAACTATTGACGGTGACGGACAGTTTTCTCCAAAAGAAATTCCTAAATTGATTTCTCCCATAATTAATGAAAGAGTGGATATTGTAATTGGATTTCGTTCAAATAAAGATGAAATGCCTTCATATAGGAAATTTGGTAACAAATTTTTAGATTCTATGACTAACTTAGCATCTGAATTACCTTTTAGAGATACTCAAAGTGGATTTCGTTCTTATTCAAAAAAAGCGGTTTCTGTCATTTCTTTTAGGACAAATGGGTTTGGTGCTGATTCAGAAATTTTAATTGATGCATCTAGAAAGAAATTAAATATTGTTGAAGTTGGTGTAACCGTTAGTTACAATACTGGTGAAAAAACTTCTACTAAAGATCCTATTTCGCATATTAGTGAGGTAATAACATCTTTAATAGAATCCATTGCAATTTCTCATCCTCTAAAATATCTGGGAATTCCTGGAATGCTATTGTTAATTATTGGAGTTGGGTTTCTAATTTGGTCTATATCTTTTTTTAATGAAGTAAGATTTTTTCCTATTCCACTTCTTGTTTCTGCTATTGGCTCTATGATGATAGGGACGATGCTTCTTCTAATGTCTGTTGTATTATATGGAATAAGTAAAATTAAAATCAAGAATTAATTATTTTTGAATCCTCTCCTGATGTTGCTGCATCCCATGGAAAATATTCTTTCTTTAACCACCTTTCCCACCTTGATATATCTTCCTCAACCATTAATTTAACTAATTTTTTAAACTTTGTTTTTGGTTTCCAACCTAATTTTTTCTTTGCTTTAGAATAATCTCCACATAAATACTGAAGATCAAATGGCCTCAAATTTGTTTCTGAAATTTGGATTTTTTTACATGGGACTCCAGCAATTTTACAAGCTTCTTGGACAAATTCTTTTACTGAATGCACTTCATTTGTAGCTAAAACATAATCATCTGGATTTTTTTGTTGTAACATCATCCACATACCTTCTATATATTCTGGTGCGTATCCCCAATCTCTTTGTGCTGAAACATTTCCTAATGTTAGTTCTTTTGATAGCCCCAGAGAAATTTTTGCAATTCCATTAGAAATTTTTCTAGTTACAAATTCTAATCCTCTTAAGGATGATTCATGATTAAACAAAATTCCGGATGTTGCATGTACTCCATATGCTTTTCTGTATAAATTCACGGTCCAGTGTGCATATAATTTTGCAATTGCATATGGACTTGATGGATGAAATTCTGTTAACTCATTTTTAATTTTAGAAGACTCACTTCCATACATTTCACTTGAAGATGCTTGATAAAATTTAATTTTTTTATTTGATCTTTTTATTTCATCTAACATTCTAACTGTGCCAAGACCTGTAATGTCTGTAGTGTATAATGGTTGATGAAAGGAAGCCCCTACAAAACTTTGTGCAGCTAAATGAAAAATTTCATCAGGGTTAGATTCTTGTATGCATTCAGAGATTGATCTAGAATCTGTAACGTCACATGAAAGAAATTTAATTTTATCAAATATTCCTAAGTAATGTAATCTCCAAAAGTTTGGTGTGGATAATCTTCTATATGAACCAAAAACTTTATAGTTTTTTCTTAAAAGAAATCTTGCAAGATATGCTCCATCTTGCCCTGTAATTCCTGTAATCAACACTGTTTTACTCATTACATTTTACGTAAAAATGAAACTTAAAATTGTTCTCACTTCAAATTTTGTCATATATATGATATTTAAGATTAATTTTTAGAAATTTCTATATTGTCTACATCTATGATATTTTTTTTCAGGTTTTTTAATTCATACGTATTTTCATTTAGTTTTGAAAAACCTAATTTATCATACAGATCTCTTGTCACTTCATTTTTTTTTGTAGAAATATATTCTCCTGAAATATTTTCAACTCTTTCTTTTATTGCTTCATTTATTAAATCTGACATCATTACTCTCTCAATATTTCTACCCATTATTCTGCAACTCATAAGAAATGTGTCTATCTTCCATTTTTTTGGTTCTTCCTTATTTACAATATATAAACCTGTTAAACCATTATCTCCAAATTTATCCTGTACAGAAAATGTTTTAACTAAATAATTTTTACTGTTAACCATTTTTTCTACTTCTTCTGGAAAATATCTTTTTGTAGTTAAATTAAATTGATTCGTTTTCATAATTAGCTGAGATATTCTTGGAATTGTAAATTTGTCAGCTTTTTTTATTTTTATTTTCATTTGTAAACTAGTCAAAAATTCATCTAAATTAGAAAATTTTTTTTGATCTTTTTTTCTCAAATTTTGTTCTGCATACATCTTACCTTTTTGAGAATCCTCTAAAGTTATGTTATAGGAGTTAAATTCATCTGTTTCCCTTAATGTATTGGCAAATTGAGCTGGATCTTTTGGAACATCTATAACTGTAATTTCTGGGCATTGGCTTCTTATTAATTCTCTATTTACTGGATCATCATCCCAAAAAACAAAAGAATCTGTTCCAATGTTCAAATTTTTTGATATTTCAATCATGTTAGATGCTTTATCATTCCAATTAATTTGAATATCTGCAAAATTTTTTTCTTTTAGTAGCATTTTAGGATGTTTTTTAAAAACTTCCTTGACATCTAAATAATTATTTTTACTATTAATTGCTAAAATTATCCCTCTATTGTATAATTGAAGAATAACCTTTTGAAATTCTAAAAATGCATTTCCAGGAGCTTTTTCATCTAGCAAAATATTATTTAATCCATCTTCTCCCAAAATTCCTCCCCATAATGTATTGTCTAAATCTAAAACAAGACATTTTTTTGTTAATCCAAATAGTGGTTTTATGTATCCCATAATTTTCTTTGCAAGATCTGGTATATGTGATGGAGATATTATGATGTCAGCTAAAAATCTTAATTTTTGATCTTTAAGGTTTTTTTCACCAAATTTTAAGAAAAATAAATCAAATTCCATAGAATATAAAGATGGATAATTCTCTACATTTTTTTTAATAGTTTGATTTAAAGCATTAACGAAATCTCTTAACGAGTACTTTACTTTACAATCATAAATCCCAAATGGTGAAAAATCAGGAACAATAAAATTTGATACTATGATTTTTCCATTTTGAGAATTTAGTGCATTTACTAAAAAGTTTTCAAATTCATCGCATGTTTTATTGATTAGTTGTTTTCGCTTTTCTTCATTCCATGAATAATACTCGAATCTTGTATCTCCTACTAATGCATCAAAATCTAAAATTAAAAAAGTAAGATCTGGTCTGAAACTATGCCATTTACTGTCCTGGTTTACTATTTCTTGTTTAAATTGTGCGTATGGTGAATCATAAATTTTCAGATCTAGTTTTTTTTCATATGATAAAACATCTAACACTTCTTTTAACCCATTCAAAGTGAAATTTCCCAGAAGAGCAATTTTTTTACTCTGTTCTGAATGAATTCTTTGAATCTGTTTTGATTTTTTAATATAGTAACTTAGATTATCTTCATTCATTTTATAACAGCTACTATTTCTCACTATTTACGTTAATCTTTTTCCCTTCAAAATTTCTTTTAATACTTTTTTTTAAGAAAATCAATACATTATTTCTCCACCACTAATAATGATATTTTGACCTGTTATGAAGTCTGAATTATCTTCGCATAGAAATAATATTGTTGAAAGAATGTCTGAAGGTTCTAATATTCTACCAAGAGGATTTTGAACAGCATTTATTTCTATTAGTTTTTTGGGAAATTTGTCAATTAAAGGAGTGTTTGTCATTGAAGGTGAAATACAATTCACCGTAATTCCAGTGGGTGCTAATTCTGTTGCCATACATTTTACTAAACCCAATAATGAGTATTTGCCAACAACATATGGACTGATACTCTTAGGTGGTGTTCCTATAGTATATGATGATAAAATACTAATAATCCTTGATCTTTTCTTTTCTTTCATTGTGGGAATTAATATTCTTGTAATTTCAAAGAATGATTTAGTCTGTAAATCTATGTTTTTTTGATATTCATTCCAATCAATATTTTGAATTTTATTATGAGATATAGGCAATGTTACTGCATGAATAAAAATATCAATTCCATTCTTTATTGTTTTAGATAACACATTAGTAATTTCTTCCTTTTTTGATAAATCCACTTGATATATCTCTATATTGGTTTTTTGTCCTAGATTATCTTCTATTATTTTATCAATTTGATCTTTATTTTTATGATAAAATAAAATCACTTTTCCTTGGTTTTCTAATATTGCTTTTGTAATAGATGAACCTATTCCACCATTTGCACCAGTTATTAGAACTCGTTTATTTTTCAACAATTGTTATTCCCTCAACAAAACTTTTGCTTCTCCATCTACCAAACAATTTCCAGATTCATTTACAATTATAGTTTTTAATGTAATAATGTGTGTAGATTCACTTTTTGAAACTACCTTGCCTATTATGGTAATTTTATCATTAACAAAACAGGGTGAATGGAATTTTAGAGATTGGGATATGTATAATGCATTTTGACCTGGAAGATACATTCCTACTAATCTTGAAAGAAACGAAGATAATAACATCCCATGACATATGCGTTTTCTAAAAGATGTATTTGTTGCATAGTTTTCATTCATATGTAATGGATTATAATCTCCTGATAAATTTGCAAAACTTTCTAACATATACTCTGTCACCACTATTCTAAATTTTTTTTCCATTCCAATTTTTATTTGAGAAAAATCTAAAACCGTTATTTCATCATTCATCTAAATTAACTCCATGATTTACTAGATGTTTTTTAATGTCCTCAACTGTTTTTACATCTGTAATCTCTTCTAAAGAAAATTTAACACCAAATGTACTTTCTAGTTCATCTAATAATACTAATCCATTAAAAGAATCCCATGATTCTATTGTATCTGGACCTGATTTGTCGTTAATTTCTGAAACTGGAATTGACATAACATGTGCTATGATTTCAAAGAGTTTTTTAGACATTTAATTCATATAAAAAAGCAACAAATTTAGCGTTTACTCTAAATAAGATAAATAAATTTTTTCTCCATAAGTATTATAATCATATGTTGAAATTCATTGTTGAAGTAACATTGCAACCTGATGATAATTTTAGAATTGCAGAACAAGAATTAATGAAAGACTATGGTTATTCTGGCACTTGGGGCAGAATTAAAGTTAGATTGCGATTTCTTAAATCTTGGATATTTCATTACTTTGCATATTCGTCTCCCATTCCAAACTTTTCTATCTCAATGCAACGTGTAAGAGGAGTTAAAATAGGAAAACAATGTCATATGTCTCCTTATGTTTTAATTGATTTATTGTATCCTCATCTTGTTACGATTGGTGACAATGTATCAATTGGTAGTAATGTTATGATTTTTGCCCATTCTAACATGAGTGCAAATAATCATCTTCATAAAATATACCCTAGAAAAGTAGGTAATGTTACTATAAAATCCGGAGCAATGATTATGCCAGGTACCATAATTACTAATAATGTAACTATTGGAAAAAATTCTGTAACAGCTGTTGGTAGTGTGGTTGCATCAGATGTTCCTGATAATTGTGTTGTTGTTGGCAATCCTGCAAGAGTTGTTAAAAAAATATCTTGAAATATTATTAAAGAGATTTGTATTTCATTTTTGTATGAAATCTAGAATTTTTAATATTGGAATAGATATTGAAGAAGTCACCCGATTTTCTAACATGCCTTATGAACAAAAAAAATCATTTTATGAAAAAATATTTTCACCTGAAGAAATCAAATATTGTATGAAAAAATCTAATCCTTATCCTCATTTTGCTGCAAGGTTTTGTGCAAAAGAAGCAACAATTAAAGCAGTTGATAAAAAAAAATTAAATCTTTTTGAAATAGAAGTTCAAATGAATAATTCTAAACCTGTATTGAAATTACCTTTTTCTCATAATGCATCTGTTTCATTATCTCATACTAACAAATTTGCCACAGCATTTGTATTATTTCCAATTAATGAATTAGAATGAGACACTATCTCGCACAGATGAAAATTTGAAATTTTTTAAAAGATACTCGAATTTCTTTGCAGCAGAATTTAGCCCCCAATAATAATGCCAGGCATATTCTGGAATATGTGGCATTTTTGGATCAAGATCTTTTGGATGAATGTAACACATTGCTACATTCCCTGTTTTATTCAAATGATTTATTCCAAATTTCAAAAATTTAATTGGTAAAAATCTCAAGTGGAATCCTCCTGCAATGGGGATATTTCCAATAATTGGTATTCTTATAGTAGCTAAAGGAATCTCTAAAAAATCTCCTTCATCATTTTTTATTAGTGGATTATCTACATTCATTTTGTAAATTTTTCTTGGCGCATTTGGAAGTCCATATAATGGAGTTTTTACTGGAAAAACACTAGAATCATATTTTAGATATTTTTTCATGATGTGAAATACTTCAAAATTATTTTCATCAATTGAAAAAAATGGAGCTCTAAAACCCAATATCTTTTCTCCAGAAATTTGTTCTAAAGTTTTAATGGATTTTAACAAGTCTTCTTCAAAAATTTCTTTTGAAATTTTCCTTAAATCTTTATGATAATACCCGTGGCTTGCAATTTCATGTCCTTTTTTAATAATTTTTTCGATAAGCTCTGGAAATTTTTCTCCAATATATCCTAATGAAAAAAATGTAGCTTGGTGATTATATTTGTCAAGCAAATCTAAAATTTTATCTGTTGTTTTTTCAATCCTGCTATCATATTTTTTCCATTTATTGAATGGAAGATCACAAAAATAATCTTCTAAGTCAATAGAAAGTAAATTTTTAACCAAAATTATTCACATCTTTCAAAACCTGTACAGTTTTTAAAAATTGTCTCTCCCAAATTTTCAACATAAAATATAGCATCTGTAAAATTAACACCATTCAAATCAACATTAGTAAAATTTGAACCTGCTAAGTGTGCTTTATAGAAACTAGCATTATACAATGTTACATTATTGAAATTTACTCCATAGAAATATGCTCCATTTAATTTTGAATTTTTCAAATTTGCATTTTCTATATTTACTCGCTCTAGATTTGAATTTGTTAAATCACTATTCTCTAAATTTGCGTTGTATAAATTTGCACGAAAGAAATTAGTATTTTTTAAATTAGCGTTAGATATTTGAGCATTTTCTAAATTGGCAAATTTCATATTTCCAAATTCTAAATCAATTTTATTAATAACTATACCTTCAAAATCGCAATTACTATAATCTAAATTTAGATAAGAATTCTTTTTTGAATTATATTCTATATTACTCTGTATTTTATTAATATCACATTTTATTTCATTTTCTAAATATATTTTATCTATCTCATTTAGACTTAATAATTCTGGAATTGTTATTGTTAATACAATTACTAAAACTATAGAAATTACTAAACTACCTTTACTAAATTTTGGATATAGCATCCATTTTACCAATTTATTTTTCAATTTATATTGTTAATCACAAATATTTTATTATATTAAACTAGTAAACATTAACTTTCTCTGTTAATTTGGACATATTCGAAAATTCTGACTCTTGTGGATCTAAATTATTATTATTTACTTCATTAATTATTTCGTCAATTCCATCTTTTGCTGATTTTGTTATTGAAAAACCTAATTGTTCTTTAATTTTTTTAAATGAAACTTGGTAATTTCTTGGATCTTTTTTTGATTCTACAATTGAAATTTTTGTTGAGGGTATTTTATCTTGAATAATCTTTGCCAAATCTTGTTTTGTGTAATTTTGAGAATCATCTCCTACATTGTAAACTTGGCCTGAAATTTTTTCAGTTTTTCCATTAATAGATAGAATACATGCATTAGATATGTCATTTACATGTACTAGTGGACGCCAATAGTTTGCACCAAATAAAATTATTTCTTTGTTAACCAAAGCATCTCTAATAAATTCTTGTAAAAGTAAATCAAATCTCATTCTAGGTGATAATCCAAATGCTGTGGCAAATCTTAATACACAAGTTTCAAAATTGTCAGTTTTTGAATCTAAAATATATTTTTCTGAATGTACTTTACATTCTGAATATAAACTAAGAAAGTGTAAATCACTTTCTTCATTTGCAATCCCATCACTTGTTCCATAATTGCTACATGTTGACGAAAAAATGAAACGTTTCACTCCCTCTAGCTTACTTAAATCAATTAATTTTTTTGTAGCTAATTCATTAATTTGTTTTGCAGCTTCTGGAATTTTTTTACATAATGGCTCTCCGACAATTGCGGATAAATGTACTATACAATCAATTCCTTTGATCGATTCTTTAACAATTTTTTCATCACGAATATCACCTTTAATAAATTCAACTGAACTATTATCAATAAGTTCTTCAATTCCTTGTTTTCCATAAATAAGTGAATCTAAAATTCTAACTTTGTATCCTTTTTCTACTAGTTTTCTTGTAAGAACACTTCCAATATATCCTGCACCACCTGTAACTAAAATGAAATTATTTTTCATTACATTCAAACTTTGAAATTAGCTTTATTAACTGTACCATTTTTTAATAGTTGATTTCAAACTTTGAAAAAAATTTTCCAAATTGAACCATCAATTGGCATTAAAGAAAAACAAGAATTACTTTCTGTTATTGAATCTGGTTGGTATACTGAGGCAAAAAAAACTAGAAAATTTGAAAAAATGTTTACTGAATTTATTGGGATAAAATATGCTTGTGCTGTTACATCTGGAACTGTAGCTCTGTATCTTGGACTTAAATCATTAGGAATTGGATATGGTGATGAAGTTATTGTGCCTGATTTAACATTTGTAGCATCTCCAAATGCAGTAGAGATGACTGGTGCAAAACCTGTACTTGTTGATATTGAGCCTATTGCTATGAATTTAGATTTTAATAAACTGATGAAATTGATAACCAAAAAAACTAAAGCTGTAATGCTTGTAGCCCACAATGGTCGTTCTATAAATATAAACAAACTTTCTAAATTTGCCAAGAAAAATAATCTTTTTTTGATTGAAGATGCTGCCCATGCAATTGGATCTTATTATGGGAAACATCATATTGGCACTCAAAGTGATGTTGCAGCATTTTCTTTTAGCATACCTAAAATAATTACTACTGGTCAGGGAGGAATGGTTATTACAAATAAAAAAAATATTTATAAAAAATTGCTTACCCTAAAAGATTTTGGAAGATCTTTTGAAGATAAACAAAAAATGAACAAGGTGTTTGTTCATGATACTATAGGTTATAATTTCAAATTTACAGAATTCCAAGCTGCAATGGGAGTTGCACAAATGAATAAATTATCTTCAAATATAAAAAAGAAAAAAGAACTATACAAATTTTATAAAAAACATTTGTCACACATTCCTGAAATTGAATTTGTTGAAACGAATTTAAAAGAACAAACAATTTGGTTTGTAGACATTCTTTTAAAAACTGAAAAATTAAAATTAAAACTTATGAAATTTCTTGAACAAAAAAATATTCAAACTAGGCCCTTTTTTCCACCTCTTCATACTCTTCCCCCTTATAAAATGAAAGATGATTTATTCAAAGTATCTTCATCAATTTCTAAACGAGGTTTGTTTTTACCGTCATCTACTACTCTCACCAAATCTCAATTGAGATATGTATGTCGGAAAATTAATGAGTTTTTTGAACAATGATGAAAAATGTCTATGAAAAACTCCTTTTACTCCTTAATTCAAAAAATTTACTCTAATAGTCCAATTACAAAAACTGAATTAAGTATTTTTTTAATAGTTTTTTTTGTATCTTTTTCCATTACTGTATATCAATATTCTACTTGGGAAACCAGTAATGAACGCATTATCCATAAATCATTTGCACTATTTTCTGGAGATGAGCCATTTTATCTTCAAACTGCTTCTACAATAACTCGACATTTTTCACTTCATCCAGATGATTTTTATAAAGATCCAAATAAAGATGAAAAATTATTATTTCCTGATCTTTATTATGCTGTTGACAGCTGTAGATTACATCATTCTTTAACTGCTAGAGATGGGCATTGTTATTTTTTGCAACCTGGTTCTTCGATAATTATTGCACCTGGATACTTCTTAGGTGGTATTTTAGGTTCCATGATTACTATGAATATTATTTTTGCACTTCAAGGTGTCTTGTATTATAAAATTTTACTTAATTATACGAAAAAAAATATTGCATTTCTTGGAACTTTATTGTTTAGTTTTGCTACGATTGAATTAGTTTTTTCTCCACGTATGTATCCTGATTTACTAACTGGATTTTTTGTACTTACTGCAATCTATTTATTTTTTAAAACTGAAAAAACATTTCTTCATATTTCTTTAATTGGTGCCATCTTAGGTTTCATGCCATTTTTTAAAATCCCATTTTTGATTTTTCCATTAATACTATTGCCTGTAATGGCAATGATTTTGATTCAACACAGAAAATTTAATAGAATTTTTCAGTTAGTTGGAATGTTTTCAATTTTCTTTACTCTATTTTTATTATTACATTCAGTTGGGGCTCCAGTAGAAGGCGGAGATCCAGGTCTTGGAGGTGATTATAACGTTTTTTTCATTCAAGGAATTTCAGATAGTATTCATGGTTTAATCTTAAAATCATTTTCTGGATTAAGTAATTTATTATTTGGGCAAAGTTATGGTCTTTTCTTATTTTCACCAATAGTTCTTTTATCTTTTTTTGGTCTGAAATTTCTTTGGGCTAAAGATAGAATATTAACAATTTCTATTGTAAGTATTGTTGTATTGTTTTTGACTAGTCATAGTATTCTAATCGGAAATGCTGCTGGTTGGTCTCTTCCAAGTAGATATATGCTACCCATTTTACCTTTGGCTATATTCCCTTTTGCAGTATTGTTGGAAAAATATTCGAGGAATAAAATTTTTCATTTATTATTAATTTTTTCAACTTACATTGGAGTAAGTTTCAATTTAATCTTTGCAAGAACCATATATGCTCATTTTTTTAGAGATGGTAGAGCAGACATAGCAAACCAAGTATATTTTGGAATGGCTGAAATATTTCCAGATGTAGGCGTAAGATATGTTATTAACATTTGGCCTAACGAAAACCCCTTCTTTTGGATTTTTGTATCCGTTTTAATTTCACTTTTTACTCTATTTTTATTATACAATCATGCCAAAAAATTTTGGAATAAATCAAATATATTTTATAAAATAATTATACTTTCAATACTTTGTTCTGTTTTGATATTATTTATTATGCAATCTCATACACAAATTAATGAATTTCAAATTGAATCTGAACTGAACCACTTATATGAATTAATACTTAAACGAGAACCTTCTCAAAATGAGATAGAACATTTAAAAAATATTATTCTAAATAATACAAAAACCATTGATGATGTTAAAGAAGAATTATTGGTTTCTCCTGAGGGAATAGCAACAAAACAAATTACTGAAGTTTATAATCAAATATTGTTTAGAGAACCTGATCCTCAAGGATTAGAACATTGGAAAAATGCTATACTTGATGAAGGTAGATCCATAACCTGGGTAGAAGAAATGATAAAAAACTCTCTTGAGATTCGGAATTTGAAAAATTGATTTCTAAACAACAAACTCTTCTATTATGCATATATTCTGCAATATTCATATCTCTAGTAATTTATGTGACTTTGCCTACAGAATATCGAGAAATTACTACAGAAAAGAATTTTGTTAAAATTGTAAATATAGAAAAAAAACAATTATTTGACTTAATGGCAGATGTTTCAAACTATCCTTCTGTTCTTCGAGAAAATTTCTTAGATGTAGAAATTATTGAACAAAATTCTAATGTTTTAGTTGCTAAAGAAACTATATATGAAAATGGTATTACTGCAACATTAACTGTAAAACATATAGTAACACCATATGAAAATCATGTTTTAGAAATTCTTGATGGTGATGCTAAAGGAACAAAAATCACAATTATTTTTGAAGATGTTGATTATGGTACAAAAGTATCAATAAAATCTGAAATGCATTTAACTGGATTACTCATACCTTTTGCATATCTTCCTGATTCCAATCTAAATCATGCAACTAATACTGTTATTGATAGTTTTGTAAATTATATTAAAAATAATTAATTCTTTAATTTTCATATAATTTCATTTTTTAAATTTTTTTATTTTTAATTGTTTTAAGAATTAAGAAATCAATTTCTTTCTTAACTGAGAATTTTAAAGTCAGACAAACTTATAAAACTGTAAAAGTTGCGTTATTTATGAAAATATTCGTCACTGGTATGACTGGTTTTCTTGGGGATCAACTTGGTTCAAAATTACTTCAAAAAGGCCATACTCTTGGAACCTTAGTTAGAAATGTATCTTCCTCTGATCGTGCATTAGCCCCAAATACTGAATCTATGATTAGAGGTGACAAGAAAAAAGGCATTTCATACTTTTATGGTGACTTAACAGACTATCTTACGATTCAAGATGCATTATCTAGTTTCAAACCTGATGTTATAATTCATTTAGGTGCTCAAACATCTGTTGCATACAGTTTCACACATGTAACTGAAGTACTTAACGTAAATTTCATGGGTGTTGTAAATATGGCTGAAGCAGCCAGACGTACACTCCCAAAATTAAAACATTTCATCTTTTCTGGTTCTGCTGAAGAATATGGTGTACAAACCAAATTCCCAATTCCAGAAAATGTTGAATTACAAGCAGCAAGTCCTTATGCTGTAGCAAAGATTGCTTCTGAAAAATTTCTCAAGTATTTGTATGATGCATATGGGTTCCCTGCAATAATTTTTAGAAATGCGAATTCTTATGGTAGAAAACATAACCATCAATTTGTAATTGAAAGTATTATTCATCAAATGTATAATAACAAATCATTGATTAAACTAGGTGATCCTAGACCTTCACGAGATTTTGTTTTTGAACCTGATTTACTTGCTGCATATATTTTAGCAGCAGAAAGTAAAAATAACAAATTACATGGTGAGTCCATCAATATTTCTACTGGAAGAGCAGTAACAATAAAAGAACTAGCATTGAAACTTGCAAGAATTACCGGTTACAAAGGTAAAATTCAATGGAACAGCTTTCCTAAAAGGGCAATGGAGATTCCAAAATTGCAAATGTCTAATTCTAAAGCTATCAAGCTTTTAAAATGGAAACCAAGTGTTACACTAGATCAGGGATTGAAAATTACTGCATCATATTATAAACCAACTTGAATAAATAATGCAAATTTTTTCTAATGTGTTAAAAATTAATTATTAGATTTTTAGAATGTAGATGATTTTTTTATTTTTAAAAAACTACCTACGATTATGTTCAAACATTAACTTTAAGAATAAAAATTTGGAAGGCATTTTATGAAGAAATTCACTGTGTTGATACCTCATAACAAATCACCACATCTCCATGACTTATTAACACAACAATGTAAAAACATATGCGCTGAATTAAGCAAAAATACCCAACTAGAAGTTATTTGGGTTAAATTTCCTACAGATGAATTAAAAACCTCTGAGATGAATGATCCAAAAATTATTGATTCTACAAAATATAATAATGCATTAGAAATTTTGAATGAAATAAATCCTGATTGCGTGATGGTAAACAGCTCATTAGATTTTCATAATATTGAATTCGCATTGTCCTCAAAATTTAAAAAAATTCCTTTAATTGTACTGTTTTTTAGAAGTTATCTACGCCTAAATGCTCATTCTACATTTGAAACATTTAGATCACGTGTTAGAAATGCATTCAAAAATCAAGGTATAAAAAGTATTTCTACTAAAACTACCACTACCAGCTCTACAATCTTTTTTCTAAAACAATATTCTTACTTATTTAGAACATTAAGATCTATAAATTACAGTTTTCCTCATACTATTCTATTTCTTTTAAAATATACTAAGCTGGGATTGTTTTCCTATAGTCCCATAGATAAGATGATAAGCGGAAATGCAAATTTATGCACTACCTCAAATTGGCCTGAAAAATTAATTTCTGCAGGGTTTGATTCTTCATCTATATTTGTTGTTGGAGATCCATATTATGATACTATGTTTTTTAATCTAAATAAACAAGAAGCAAAAAATACCCCACAAAATTCAAAGATCAAAATTTTATTTTGTCCCTCTGCACGACACGAACATGGATTATGTTCAAAACATTCCGAACAAGAAATGATTATCAACTCAGTAAATGAAATTTTAAAGTTTGATAATTTTGAAATAGCAATAAAAATTCATCCCTCAAGTGCTTCATGGAGCGAATATGAAAATGAAATTTTACCAAAATTATCTCATAAAATCAATTTATACAAAAATGAAGATTTGGCAGAACTTGTTAATCAATATGATGTGATGTTAACATATGGTGGAACAGGAGCAATTCACTATGCAGCTTTTCTAAAAAAACCTATAGTAAATTTAGATTTTCAAAATGATTCTACTGGAGAAAATTTGTTTACTCATAAAGACATAGTTGTTTCCTGCTATAACTTAAAATCATTGAAATCTTCTATTGAAACTGCATACCAAAAAACAATCCTTCAAAAAGATTGTGATGATTATATTGAAAAATATATTGGAAGATTTGATGGCAAAAATTCTGAACGAGCTGCTCTACAAATTATTAAAACTATAAAAGAAAATAAAATTAAAAAGAAAATATTTTATATTGATAGATTCACAAATTGGACTGCTCAAATCTTTGAGGGTTTACAAGAAATAATAAACAAAGGACATGATTATGAAATTTTTTTCGTAGGTCCACAAAAAAAAAATCTACGTACATGGTTATCTGATCAAAATGTAAAAGATTCTAAACGAATATGGCATTATGGTCATTTTGTTAGAAGTTTATTCTCTTATATTAAAAAAGAAAAACCCCTTATCGTTCATTTTTCATTTGAATGGAGAATGTTTGGACCTATTTTTGCATCATTAAAACTTCCACTTTTGTTATTTCTATTAAAAACACAAACAAAATCAAAAATTATTGTAGATTTACGAGCCCCATTAGTTTCTAAACAATCAGGAAAATGGGAAATAATGAATGATATTATTCCTGTAAAACTTCCCAAGCCTGTAATAGAATTATTCATGAAAATTTTTATTAAAATGATTTGTGGATTTAGCCATAAAATTATTGTGGATGCTCCAGGCAACAAAGATGGTTTAATTGATTTTTATAGAATTGAATCAAATAAAATTGAAGTTAATACATTAATTCTTCCACCACAAAAAAAATCTACTAATTTAGAAAAAACACGAATTAGCACAAAATTTTCTGACAAAAAAATAATTTTATGTTTTGGTGTTATTACTTCAAGAAAATCTTATGATATAATTATCAAAAGTTTTAGTAAAATCCATCATAAAATACCAGATCATGTATTAGTTATTGCAGGTTTGGCAGATGATGATGCAAAACCTTATGAGAAAATGTTGAAAAATTTGGTACAAAAACTGAATTTAGAAAACCGTGTATTTTTTGTTGGCTATGTTAATGATGATGAATCTGAAGATTTGTTTGATATGGCAGAAATTGCATTATACATTTATCGTCCTTATCCTGATTCTTCAGGAGCTTTATTTTATGCAATTTATCATGGAACTCCTTGTATTGTTTCTAATAGTGAAACTTTTACAGAAATTCTTGATTATGATGATGCATTGTTTGTAGAACATGGAGATGAAAATCAACTTTCAAATTCTATTTTTGAATTGGCAACAAATTCTGATCTCAGAGAGAAATTCAAACAAAAAATGATTAAAGTTTCAGAAAAAACTTCAAAATTAACAACATCCAAAAAATATTTAGAAATTTATAAAAACGCAATTCAAAAATCTGATGTTAATTAAAATAAATGATTATCATTTTTTGAATCTTTAAATGTAAAATGATAATATTTTATCTTTCATTATTTTGATTTCTTCATATCAATATCAATATAACCTAAATATTGTTTAAAAAAACTGTACCTATGAAATGTGTTATACTTGCCGGAGGCTTTGGAACTCGTATTTTTGAAGAAACTAGGACAAAACCAAAACCTCTGGTAGAAATTGGTGGAAAACCTATTCTTTGGCATATTATGAAATCTTATTCGTTTTATGGAATAAATGATTTTGTGATATGTTGTGGTTATAAATCAAATATGATTCAAGAATATGTAAAATCTTTTGATGAGTCTTGGAATGTTATTGCTATTGACACCGGACTTGAAACAATGACTGGTGGAAGATTAAAGAGAGTTCAAAAATATGTTGATCAAAATACCTTTTGTTTTACTTATGGTGATACATTAAACAACGTAAATATTTCTGATTTGATAAATTTTCATAAAAAACATCAATTACTTGCTACAGTAACTGCATGTCATCCTAATGAAAAATATGGAATTTTACAATTAAAAGAAAACCTTGTTGTTGAGTTTAGAGAAAAACCGCCTTTAGAAAATGTTTGGGTTAATGGTGGTTATTTTGTTTTAGAACCTGATATTTTTGATTATATAGAAGGGGATAATACTGTTTGGGAAAAAACTCCTTTAGAAAAATTGGCTTGTGAAGAAAATCTCTCTGCGTTTAAACATGTTGATTTTTATCAACCTATGGACACATTAAGTGATAAAAATTATTTGAATAAATTATGGGACTCAAACAATGCAAAATGGAGATTGTGGAATTGAATTGTCGTTTTTGTAATTCTTCATTAAAACATATTTTTGCTGATCTAGGGAAAACCCCTCTTGCAAATTCTTATCTTAACTCAGATAATTTAGAAAAACCTGAAACATTTTATCCTCTTAAAGCATATGTGTGCGAAAACTGTTTTTTGGTTCAAACTGATGAATTTGAAAAACCTCAAAACATTTTTGAAGAATATGCATATCACTCATCATTTTCAAAAACATGGATCCATCACATTCAAGAATTTGTCATGAATACAATTAAAAGATTTAAACTAGATGAAAAAAATCATGTTATAGAGATTGCAAGTAATGATGGGTATATGTTGCAATTTTTCAAAAATAATGGTATACCTGTTTTAGGAATAGAACCTGCAAAAAATATTGCAAAAATTGCAGAAGAAAAAGGTATTCCCACTATCTCAAAATTCTTTGGTGAACAAACTGCTTCTGAAGTAATTTCTGTAAAACAGAAAGCTGATATTTTGATTGCATTTAATGTATTACCTCATGTTCCTAATTTGTTAGATTTTGTTAAAGGATTAAAAAAATTATTAAACGATAATGGTGTTTTGATAATTCAATTTTCTGCTTATTTGTCACAAATGATTGAAAAAACAGAATTTGACATGATTTATCATGAACATTTCTCATATTTTTCATTATTCACATTACAAAAAATTTTCTCACATTGTGATTTGGACATTTTTGATGTTGAAGAATTTACTATTCATGGGGGATCTTTACGACTATTTATCAAGCATAAAAATAACCAAACAATTTCTTTAAAGACATCTGTTTCAAAGCAATTAAAGTTAGAAGAAAAATTTGGTATTCCAAAATTAATTACATATGAGAATTATCAGGACCATATTATTAATATTAAACAGAATATTTGGACATTTTTTAAACAAATTAAAAATGAATCTAAAACTATTGTTGGTTATGGCGCTCCTGCAAAAGCAAATACTTTGTTGAATTATTGTGGAATTGGAACTGATTTTCTAGATTATACTGTTGATTTAGATCCATATAAACAAGGGTTGTTTTTACCTGGAACGGGAATTCCAATTTTTTCACCTGAAAAAATTTCAGAAACAAACCCTGATTATGTAGTTATTTTAGCATGGAATTTAAAAGATGAAATTATTGAACAATTGCAATTTATTCGAAATTGGGGTGGAAAATTTATTGTACTGATTCCTGAGGTTGAAATAATCTCATGATTTTTACTGAAACCCCGCTTAAAGATGTATTTGTTATAGAAATTAAAAAACTGACTGACGAACGAGGATTTTTTGCTAGATCTTGGGATAAAAAAATATTTGAACAAAACAAACTTAATTCAAATCTTGTCCAATGCAATATTTCATTTAATGCTAAAAAAGGCACTATCCGAGGCATGCATTTTCAGAAAGCACCTCATGAGGAATCAAAACTAGTTAGATGTGTGAAAGGCAGTGTATATGAAGTTGCAGTCGATTTACGTGTTGATTCAAAAACTTATTTACAATGGTTTGGAATTACTTTGTCATCAGAAAATCTCAAAATGTTATATGTCCCGGAAGGTTTTGCTTTAGGATTTCAAACATTAGAGGATAATACTGAATTATTTTATCAAATGTCTCATGAATATGTTCCCCAATCAAGTAATGGGATTAGATGGAATGATCCAAAATTAAATATTTGTTGGCCTCTTACTCCAACTATAATTTCTGAAAAAGATAAACAATTACAATTTGTTAAATAATTATTTCATTTGTGGTGTGAATAACAAATTATCATAACCATACGTCTCTTTAATTTTATGTTTGGAAAACCTTCCATTTTTAAATTCAAAACAATTATAATTTTTTTCCAATAGAAACTCAATAGTTTTTTTACTTTCTGGAATTTCTGAAAATGAATCCCCAACCTCAATTGTGATTAATGGTAGTTTTTTTACAAAAATTTTTTCCATTCCTTTTAAAATTTCTAATTCTGCAGATTCTGCATCAATTTTAACAAAATCTGGTACTTGATTTTCAAAATAACTATCTAATCTGACAGATTTTATTTTATTTTTATTTTCTTTTATGTCATTATTTTTTAGTTTTGGCTTTGTAAAGCTATTGAATGCTGAATGAACTATTCCAAAATCATTAAATTCTAATTCTGAATTTTTTGACCAACATGCTATGTTATTAACAAAATTATTTTCTTGTTTTAGATTAGTTCTAAGAATATCAAAACTACTTTTTGTTGGTTCGAAAGAATGTACTTGACCAGATTTTCCTACAATATTTGAGGCTAAAATTGAAAAATAACCAAAATGAGCTCCTACATCACAAAAAATCATTCCAGGTTTTAAATATTCTAATAAAATACGTGTTAATCCATATTCAAAAAATTTAAAATAATACAAAAATTCTGAAACTCTTTCTGGTAACACTACTATCATTTTATCATTTGAAAAAAGACTAATTTCTACTTTTTTTGGAAATTTTGAATATCTATATCTTAATCTCTCAAAAAGTAATTTTGTTGCTATTTTTGGATTATTAAATCCCATTTTTATTAATGATCTACTATTAAGATTATTTTGTTTTTCAAGAATTTTTTTTTCTATCTCAGTTATCATTTTTCTTTTAATATGTTTACGATCTCTTTTACATCTACTTTCATTTCATCTGGAATGGGACATAACCAATTTGATAAAATTTCTTTTGTTAAGATAATCTTCTTTTTTAAATGACATTTATCATGTATCTCTGAAATTAAATTATAACAAAGTAAATTTTCACTTTTACTATCATCAATTACTATTATTTTATTTGTAATTTTCACATTATCTATTATGTGTTTCCAATTACATGGAGTCATTGATGTAACATTAAATATACTTGATGATATTCCATTTTTTTCTAATTCTTTTTGAATTACTATTCCTTTTTCAAATGAAAAATTGAAACAAACAATTGTAACATCACATCCATCTGTATATTTAACTACTGAAAAATCTGAATTTTCTTTTATTGGATTTATGTCTATAATTTCAGTATTTACTAATCTTTGACTTATTCCTAGAATTCTGAATCCTTTGGAAACCAATTTAGTTCCAATAATTTTTTCTGTTTCATATTTTGTAGAAATAGCATATCCTGGAATTCTAGCTATGGAGCAAAAATCTGCAAAATTGTTTAAACTAGATTGAGGCCCTTGAAATCCATTATCGACTATTACAGGCATAATGGTGAATGATGATTTAAGATCGGAATTTGTGTTTCTTATGTTGTTGAATGTATTTACTAATTGATCTATGCCTAGAAGTAAAAAATCTAATTGTTTCATAAAAAAAACTGATGAAACCTCATTTAGCATCAATCCGAATCCAAAACCACATAATGTATTTTCTGAATTTGTAGAATTAATCACTTTACTTGTTGTCTTGACATTCATTCCTCTTGTTAATCCCCCTATGCAAGAACCTGCACTAATATTCTGTCCAAATAATACTAAATTATCTTCCTTGGAAACAATATTTTTTATTTGATCATTTACAGTTTCAATATATTTCATTTAATCTCTTCCTTCAATTCTCTGAGTGTTTCTTCAGCAATTTTTGATATTTCATTTTCATCAAAATATTTTTCTAATACAAATATTGGATCATCTACATTATTTTTAATTTTTATTTGACATTTTTTCAGATCAATACTTGGAGTTGGTCCTGCATGATAGTTTACAAATTTTCCATCTGGAATTTCTGGAGTTTTTAAAATCCAATCCCCTAACGTATTAACCATAACCTCAATTAATATAGGTGATTTTGTTTTCAATGAAATATCTCTTAGTTTTTCTAATTTTTCAATATAGTCAAAAGGATCATTACCTGAAATTCGTACAAATTTTATGTCATATGCCTCAGCAAATTTTTCTAAATTTATTGGATGTCTACGTTCATGTATTCGTGTAGACATAGACCATTCATTATTTTCAATTATCATTAATGTACTCAAATCCAAACTTTTGAACATAAGCAAACTTTCATGAAATGTACCTTCTTCTAATGATCCATCTCCTCCCAACACTATTGTTATTCCTCCATCTTTCATTTTTTCAGCAAATGAAATTCCAGTTGCTACTGCAAAATTATTTCCCAAGATACTTGAAGAATAAATTATTCCCTCTTTAGGATTTGTTAAATTCATAGATCCAGTTTTCCCTTGCATTAGTCCACTTGATTTTAAATAGTATTCATCTAAAATTGGCTTTAATTTTCCGGATCTTGCAAGATTGTAAGCTACGTTTCTGTGAGTTAAAATCAGTTTGTCTGATTCTTTCATAATTTTTGAAACTGCTATGCTAATAGATTCATGTCCTAAGGCTAAATGAATCGGAATTTTAAATTTTTTTTCTTTATAATCTTCATTGATTAACATTTGTGAAATTCTAATATATAACACATTTTTTGCTATTTTCTTTCTTTCATTTTGTTCCATATCTTTTTAGAGAAATTCCTTTATGTTTTTAATTCCTTCTTCTAGTCCTATTTTTGGTTCCCATTTTAACAACTTTTTTGCTTTTTCATTTGAAGGGTTACGTATGCTTACATTCTCAGAATTTTTTTCACTAATTTTCACTTTTTTCTTAAAAATTTTTTGAGATGTATCTATTATATCTTCTAAAGTTATAATTTTATTTCCGGATAAATTTATTGTATTGATACCTGTAAGATTCAAAGAACTAATTATGCCATCACAAATATCATTCACATGAATAAATCTCCTTCCAGTTTTTAATGAACCTACAGAAACATTATCTGAATTCTTTACCGCACTGGCTATAGATTCAAATGCTGACCAATTATTTTTTCTAGGACCATAAATTATTCCAAATCTCAAAATAGTAATATTAGATAGGCCATTTTGATTTTCTTGTTTAAGATTAATTTCTGAAACTAGTTTTGACAACGCATATTCTGATGTATGTTCTGAAATATCGATTTTTGAATTTTCATCTTTTTCTTCATTACCTTGGAATCCTTCATAAACCCATTCTGTTGAAGCAAAAATGAATTGTTTGATATTTTTCTTTTTTCCTATATCAATTAAATTAAGTGTACCCATTACATTAACATCAAAACAATCATAACTTTTCCCTTTGCACATTGGATCACTTGATAATGCTGCTAAGTGAATTAATGCTTCTGCATTATCTGGGATTGAATCAAGTAACGTTTTGTCCCGTATGTCTTTTTTTACATATTCATAATGTTGAGATTTATCTTCAACTAAATCAACACCCATTATTTTTTTATTATTTTCTAATAATTTTTTAATTAAATTTCTACCTACAAAACTTTCTGAACCAGTAACAATAATCATGTTATTGTGCGTATAAATTGATTATTTATACTGAGATATAATGTGCTAGAATTTTATATAATTAATTCATTTTTTTATATTGTGACACAGAAAAAAAATATGAACTTTAAAGGAAAAAATTGTCTTATAACTGGTGCCACAGGTGGTTTAGGTACAGAATTATCTCTGTTATTGGCAAAAATGGGGTTCAATCTATTTTTGACATCAACTCGAAAATCGTCTCTTATAAAATTAGAAAAAAAAATTCAAAATTTCTCTAATGTGCGCACTTCATCATTTGTTGCTGATTTCACAAAAAACTCTGATATACAAAAACTCATCAAAAAAATCAGACACGACTTTGGCACAGTTGATATAATCATTAACAATGCCGCAATTTTTTATCCAAAATCTATGCTTTCTTCCTCCTTAGATGATTTTGAAAAAAGTTTTTCTGTTAATGTCAAAGCTCCTTATGTTCTTTGTAACAAATTTGGTCATGATATGAAAAAAAATCGATGGGGACGTATTGTCAATATTGGTTCTGCAGCAGCGTATAGGGGAATTGAAAATCAATCTATTTACTGTTCTACAAAATTTGCATTATTGGGATTCTCAAAATCTTTAGTACAAGAATTTTCAAAGTATAATGTACGTGTTTTTTTTGTTGCTCCTGGGCCTCTTCAAACTGATATGGGTAAAATTGTGATTAAAAATAACAAACAACTAAACTATGATTCATTTGTCACTCCAACAGAATTATCTAAATTTATTCTAGATCTTATTGTATATGAAAAACAACTATTTGTTGAAGAAGTTCGTGTAGGGCGAATTGATTTTTAGATATTTTTATGAGTGATTTATTCTATGGCTCGTTTATGGATTAGTGGCAGCTCTGGATTTATAGGAAAACACTTGTACAATTATTTAAAAAATTTTTATGATATTACGTGCTTATCTCATCATAACAATACATTACTTCCAACCACTCATAATCATTTTAAATTAAATTTTCAAGATCGTTCCGAAATAGATTCTTTAATATCTAAATTTGGTATACCTGATATTTTTATTCATTTGGGTTGGGGAGATATGGAAAATCCTTCATCATCTGTTCATCTAAAAGAAAATGTTTTGATTTCTAAAAATCTTATAGATAGTTTTTTTGAACATGGTTTACAAAAATTTATTTTTATTGGCTCTGTTGAAGAATATGGCGAAAAAAATAGATTACTTTCTGAACATTCAATCCCAAAAGGAACTCTAACAAATTATGGTAAAGGTAAATATTTTGTAGCAAATTATGGGTTAAACAAACAGAAACATTCCAATCAATCCTTTATTCATATTAGATTATGCAATAGCTATGGTTCTGGACAAAGACCTACTTCTTTGATTAATTATTTGTATAATGCAGCTTCTACTAATCAAAAAGCTATAGTTGATCCTGGAAATATTTTTCGTGATTGTATTCATATATCTGAAGTTATTTTTGGAATAAAATTATTACTTGAACAAAATCATTCTTTTACTGTGAATTTAGGTAGTGGGAAAATGATTTCATTACAACATTTTATTTTGGAATTTTGGTCTCAACTAAACCAAAAAAAAGAAAATCTTATTTTTAAAAGCAATTTTGGTTTTCATGATTCTTTACGTGATGCACATGTTGATTTATCATTATTATACAAAATTACACATTGGAAACCCTCATTGTCCCTAAAAGATGGAATACGAATGACACTTCAGGACATGTCTTTAAAATAAATCTCTCATCTTTCTAAAATTATCTAGAATTATTCTTCCATGTCCTCTAATACATAATTTTATCATTATTTTGAAATTTTTGATGAAAAACCCAAAACCAAATTGATTTATCACATATCTAAAAAATGGGGCGAACATAAATAATAATTCTATTCTACTGAATTTTTCTCCTCGCAAATTTTTGTATATATCTTTAGATGATAGACCACCTACAAATCTGTGAAGTAAAATTTCATCAATTACATGTAAATCCCCATATTCTAAAATCCTTAAAATTACCATTAAGTCCCATGGCTGATGGTGAAACCCTATGCAATTTTGTAATTCTTTTCTTCTGAATATTCCGTATAACATTGATGATTCCATGAAATTTAAATAAAAAACAAATTTATCTTGAAATGAACCCTTTGCTGGATGAACAAAACGATATTTTTCCTTTATTTTATAATTCCCTTTTCCTCGATATCTAATTTTTAATTCTTTTTCATTTCCATAAAAATCAATTTCACTAATACTTCCAACAGTATTAGGATCAGATTCTAAAACTTGAATATTTTTTTCAATAAAAGTTTTTTCTTTAATGTCATGATCTGATGTAAACATAAAATATTTCTTTTCAGATTGTTTTAACACATATTCATAATTTTTTATAAATCCAATATTTTTATCTTGTCTGTAATACTTTATTCTCGAATCTTTTTTTGCATACTCTCTACAAATTTTTTCTGTGTTATCATTTGAAGCATTATCCGATATTATTAACTCAAAATCTGTAAATGTTTGGTTTAACAATGAATTAATGGATTTTTCTATGGATTTCTCTCCGTTATAGACAGGTAATCCTATTGAAAGCATGATTACTTAAAAAACTAAGGATTATAAAAAATCACATTTACTGTAATTTATGACAAAAAAATTATTAATAATTGGGGGGAGTGGATTAGTTGGAAGTACTCTATTAGAATATGCAGATGATTACGAATTACATGTTACATATAATACAAATCCATTTGAAAAACAAAATGTTCAAACATCACAATTGAATTTATTAGATAATGAACAAGATATAATTGATTTAATTAAAAATTTAGAACCTGATGTAGTAATAAACACTGTAGCACACCCTAGTGTTGATTTATGTGAAAAAAATCCAGAAATCGCAAACAATTTACACGTAAAAACAACAAAAATTATCACTGACATTTGTTCAAAAATAAATTCAAAACTAATTTATTTTTCAACTGATGCTGTGTTTGATGGTAAAACTGATCTAAAATATGTTGAAAAAGATCTTCCAAACCCCATTAATTACTATGGCTTAACAAAATTAAATGCTGAAAAAATTGTCTTATGTGAAAAAAATAACGTAATCTTGAGAACATCAGTAATTTATGGAAATCATAAAAAATCTAGATTTACAAATTGGATAATAGGTAACTTAATTCAAAATAAAATAGTCGATCCTCATGTTGATCAATTTAACACTCCCACATTAGTTGATGATCTAGCAATTTCCATTCTAAAAATTATCTCTAAGGATGTTTCTGGTTTGTTTCATGCAACTGGAAAAACTTGTTTAAATCGATATGAATTTGCAAAAGAAATCTCTTCTCAATTTGGTTTTGATTCGAAACTTATCCTTCCTGTAACTTCTGAACAAAAAAAACAAGAAGCGCCTAGGCCAAAAAAAACATGTCTTGATTCATCAAAATTGGAAAAAATTATTGATTATGAATTTTGTGATATAAAAAAAGGAATTTCTTTTCTAGTTGAAAATTCTCATAAATTAGATTACAAGAAACAAAATTAAAGAAAAATAAATGAGTCCAATGTGAGATATTTTGTGATTATTGGATCAACCCCTGTTAGAATAAGTTTCTCAGGAGGGGGAACTGACATGCCTGAATACTTCAATGAATTCGGCGGAAATGTTCTAACTAGCACCATATCAAAATTCACTTATGCTATATTTCATCCAAGATATGATGACTCATTTCAAGCATTTTCTCCTGATTTTGAAGCACATTACAAACCAACAAAATATAGTAAAATCAAGATTGAAACTGGCTCAGAATTGGCAGTAGCCGTTATCAAATATTTGAAATTTAAACAGGGAGTTAATGTTATTGTAGCTAGTGATGTTCCTGGTGGTTCAGGCCTTGGAGGTTCTGGTTCATTAACTGTAAATCTAGTTTATACTATACATAAAATAAAACAGAAAAAAATTTCAAAAAGTCAAATTGCAGAGGATTCATTTCATATTGGTAGAAAATTATTAAAAATGCCTATTGGTAAACAAGATGAGTATATTGCATCTTATGGCGGATTAAAATATATCACTTTCAATAAAGAAAAAATTAAAGTAGAAAAAATCAAAATAAATAAACCCACATTAAAGAAACTAGATCAAAATTTAATTTTATTTTTTGTTGGAGATACAAGAAATAGTACAAGTATTTTATCACAACAATTATCTAGAATCAAAAATAAAGACAAAGTGATTATCAATTCTCTAAATCAAGTGAAGTTATTATGTCAAGAAATGCATGATTCATTACGAAATAATGATATTACCAAATTTGGTGAAATTTTAAATAAATCTTGGCTGAAAAAAAGAGAATTTGTAAAAGGTGTTTCAAATAGTAAAATTGATAAAATTTATCAAATAGCAATAAAAAATGGTGCAACAGGTGGTAAATTGACTGGTGCTGGTGGTGGCGGACATATGCTATTTTATTGTGAAAAAAAGAATCAACAAAAACTAATTCACAAATTGGAAAGTATGAAATTAAAACATATAGATTTTAACCTATATGATAAAGGTCCTGAAATTGCATACATGTCCAATAAAACTCAGAATCAAAACTAAATCAACAATCCTTATAATTAAGATTAATAGCAAAAACTCATGAAGAAAATTGAGCCTATTTTACATTCATTTTTAGACGAACAAAAAATATGCGTGTCCAACATCACAAAAAATTCTAAAGACCTAGAAGACTTGATCCGTTTACTAATAAAAGCAAGAAATAATGGCAAAAAAATTTTTACAATGGGAAATGGCGGTTCAGGTTCTACTGCCTCTCATTTTGTTTCAGATTTATTAAAAACAGCAATTATAAAAGACAAAAAAAGATTTCAAGCATTTTCCTTAACAGATAATATTCCTGTAATTCTTGCATGGTCAAATGATGTTTCTTATGATCGTATATTTATTGAACAACTAAAAAATACTGTTTCTAATGGGGATGTTGTAATTGCTTTTAGTGGTAGTGGTAATTCAAAAAATCTTATTTCAGCTTTAAAATTCTGTAAAAAAAATCATGTAAAATGTATCGGATTTTCTGGTTCCTTAGGTGGAAAAATGAAACAATATTGCGATTTATGTATTCGTGTTCCAAGTACTGATATGCTAACAATTGAATCACAACATGTTTTATTGTGTCACGGAATTGTTTCTACCATTAGAAAATTAGGAAATCCTCAATTCAAATATAATTAAAAATGAATAAAGTATTTTTTTTAGATCGTGATGGAGTTATTAATAAAAAAAGGAGCGATTATGTCAAAAATGTTGAAGAATTAGAAATTTTACCTAATCTTGATACTATTATAAAAAAAATTAAACAAAATAATTATCTTGTAATTGTGATAACTAATCAATCTGTAATAAATCGTGGTTTAAGTACTCATCAAAAAATACAAGCAATACATGAAAAAATACAATCTAAATTAGAGATGAAAATAGATGGTTTCTTTTATTGTCCTCATAGGCCAGATGAAAAATGTGGTTGTCGTAAACCAAAAACTGGTTTATTAGAATTAGCTGCAACCCAATTTGATATTGATTTTAAAAATAGTTGGTTTATTGGTGATAGTGAATCCGATATTTTAGCTGGAGAGAAAATGGGTTGTAACACAAAAAAGATAAAATCTGAATATTTTTTAGAAAATGCAGTTAATACCATATTGAAATGATAAATTTTTCTTTAAAAAGTAACTATAATTAATAAGTCTAAAAATAATATTTCAAAATGAAGAAAATTTTCATAACTGGAGGTGCTGGATATGTAGGTTCAGTATTAATTCCACAATTACTTAACGATGGATATCATATCAAATGTCTAGATCGATTCTTTTTTGGTGATAAATTTTTTAAAAATCTACAAAATGATCGTTTAGAATTGCTTAAAGATGATATTAGATGGTTTGACCCTTCAATTCTTGATGATGTAGATGTTGTATTGGATTTAGCTGCATTGTCAAATGATCCGATTGGAGAGTTAAATCCTGAAAAAACATTTGAAATTAATCATTTGGGAAGGGCTAGAGTTGCTTTGGAAAGTAAGAATAAAGGTGTAAAACAGTATATTTTAGCATCCAGTGCAAGTATTTATGGAAAACAAGAAAAAATTGCAAATGAAACTTTTTCTGTTTTTCCATTAACTTCATACTCTAAAGCTAATAGAAATGCAGAAATTGATTCTATGAAACTTAATGATGATTCTTTTTCAGTAACTGCATTAAGATTTTCAAGTATCTTTGGCGTTTCTCCTAGAATGAGATTTGATATTTCTGTTAATAGTATGGTCTTAGATTTATTTCAAAATGGAAAGATTACTGTAAGAGGTAAAAATAACACTCGACCATTTATACATATTAAAGATGCAGTTAATGCATACAAATCAATTCTAAATGCAAAAATAAATGATATTTCTGGCCAAATTTTTAATGTTGGAGATAATAATCAAAATTATTCTATGGGTGAATTAGCTTATGAAATTAAAAATGCACTTAACCCTAAATGTGAAGTAGAGCTTGGCGATAACAACGATCATAGGTCATATTCCCTTTCATTTGATAAAATTCATAATATTACTGGATTTAAGGTAAATTTTTCACTAATTGATGGAGTTAAAGAACTATTTGATTCATTACAAAACAATACTGTAGATACATCACTAAAAACAATCACTTTAGATTGGTATAAACACATTGAAAATGATATAGAATTGAAAAAAGAATTAATGATTAATGATAGGATATTATAATATTTGTAAATCATGCTTTCAATAGGATTACCTGTCTATAACGGAGAGAAATCCATAGAAAAATCCATTAATTCATTGTTAAACCAAACATTTACAGATTTTGAGTTAATAATATCGGATAATGCTTCAAATGATAACACAGAAAAAATTTGTAGAGAGTATGCAAAAAAAGATTCGAGAATAAAGTATTACAGACAAGATAAAAATATTGGTCCATTGAAAAATTTTTCATATGTTTTAGAAAATGCAACTTCACAATATTTTATGTGGGCAGCAGATGATGATCTTTGGGAAGATTCTTTTATTGAAAAAAATATTCAAGTTTTAGAATCTGATCCTAATACTGTTGGAAGTATTAGTAAAGTTGATTTTTTTGGAAATTCTACTAATCGATATGCAAAAGATCCAATATTTTTACCTGTAATTCCTGCTAGAGGAAACTATGAACAACGTTTTTCAACATATCTGAAACTAGCTGAATCTACTGCGATCTATTCAATTTTTAGAACAGACTGTTTAAAACAATCTGTATATTTTCATCATCTTCCATGGGATCTTTCAATTATTTTGGCTATTTTGAAATTTGGTGAACTAAATGTGATTGATGAAATATTGTTTCACCGTTCTGCTCTGGGAGAATCTTCTTCGGCAAGGAGTTATGAAATTTTTAAAAACCTCTATAAGATTGATAGACTTGAATTACTCTTTATGTTTGTCCCATTTCTAAAATGGTGTATTGAACTATTTGGAATCAAATTTATTTTCAAAAATTTTAATTCAATTTTAAAATTACATGTTAGTGGCTATGGTAGAATAATTAATGATGAATTACAATACGTCTTATCTAAATTTACTAAAGAATAATTCTATTTTTAATGTAAACAAGAGTTTTTATCCATAAGTAATTATTCTTATTGAATTAATCTAGATTATGACAAATTTATGGGAATCTTTGAAATCTATCATACGTGAATCTAAAAATTTAGGATTATTGGGAATTACTATTTATTCTGCAAGTCTGATAAGTGGATTATTTTTTCTTTATATTGCACCTCTTTTAGGCCCTGAAAAATATGGTGAATTAAGTTATCTCTATTCTATATCTAACATAATTTTTGCATTATGTTTTTTTGGTGGAGGAAGTATAATCTTAATTTACATTCCAAAAGGGGTTAAAATTTTCCCTGTAATTGGTATAATATCACTTTTTTCTTGTTTCATAGGATCTGTGATTGCATTTATTTTTCTAAATGATTTTGTAATAAGCTTACTTATCCTATCTTTATCGATTTCAAATTTAGCAACAAATGAACTTTTAGCAAAACAACAATACAAATCATACTCAAAATATATTTTCACTCAAAGAATTTCATTCGTTGTTTTATCTATAGGATTGTATCATGTTTTTGATATTTCTGGATTGCTTTTAGGAATTGGATTATCCAATTTGTTTTTTATCCCTAGAATAATTTTTAGTTTTAAAGAATCAAAAATTGATTTTTCTCTAATAAAACCTAGATTCAAATTTATGTTAAACAATTATGCTCTCTGGATTACTCGAGTGGGTTATGGGTATATGGATAGATTAATTATTTCTCCTATTCATGGATTTGAAATTTTAGGTAATTATGAACTAGCAGGACAAATTGTTGCATTTATGTACATTTTTCCTATTGTAATTCATAGCTTTGTCCAACCTCGTGATGCCAAAAAAATTTCTACTAGAAAAGTAAAGACTGGTGCTATTATTTTATCTGTATTATTTGCTGTATTAGTTTCAATTCTTGCACCAATTATTTTACCACTGCTATTTGATGAGTTTTCTACCTCGATTATGTTTGTTTCAATTATGGCATTTGCTATAATTCCCCATATGATCTCTAGATTAAACGCTTCAAGATTTTTAGGAAATGAAATGAGTAAAATTGTAATAATTGGCTCAGGCTTACATTTGGGCGTGTTAATTCTAGGAATAATTGTTCTTGGAGGCCAATTTGGAACTATGGGTTTGGCTATATCATTTCTTTTATCCGAAATAACTGAAGCTGTTTTTCTATCATTAATGCATAAACGTACATTCAAAATATTTGTATGAAATTATTTTCAAAGATCTAAAATTAAATAATTGTCAATCTTATGTGTGGTGTGCCCGAAATAACTATTGATGGAACAAAGATTGGTGATGATAATCCTTGTTATACTATTGCTGAAGCGGGAGCAAATCATGACGGTAATTTAAACAAAGCTTTCAAACTGATTGATGCTGCTGTTGATGGAAAAGCACATTCTATAAAATTCCAAACATATAAAGCTGGTAAATTATCTACAAAAACTGCTCCAAAATATTGGGATGATAACAAAAAACATGAATCTCAATTTGATGTATTTTCCAAACTTGATAATTTAGCAAATGATGATTGGAAACAAATTTTTGAATATGCAAATGAAAAACAAATTACCTGTTTTTCAACTCCATTTGATGAAAAATCTGTTGATCTTTTATATTCTTTAGATGTTCCTGCGTTCAAAATTGCTTCAGCCGATTTGACTCACATACCATTAATCAAACATATTGCATCAAAGCAACTTCCTATTTTTTTATCTACTGGAATGGCTTCTGATTTAGAAATTAAAGAAGCTATTAACACAATTCAAGATTCTGGAAATCAAAATATTGTTTTAATGCATTGTATGACTTCATATCCCACTAAATTTGAAGATGCTAATTTAGATATGATTCAAAAGCTTACTCAAGAATATCCTTCATTAGTAATTGGATACTCTGATCACACACCCGGAATTTTGGCTGCATTATTTTCAACTTTTTATGGCTCTAAAGTTATTGAGAAACATTTTACGTTTGATAAAACATTAGATCGTAGTCCTGATCATTGGCTGTCTCTAGATCCTGCAGATTTTATTGATTTAGTTAATGGTTTAAACATTGCAAAAATTTCCAAGGGTTCTGATATTAGAAATGATTTCAATTGTGAAAAAGAATCTATAAAATATGCCAGAAGAAGTATTGTATCTACCCAAAATATTCCTAAGGGTACTAAAATTTCTAAATATATGTTGGACGTTAAGAGACCTGCAACTGGAATTTATCCTAAATTTTTAGATAAAGTCGTTAATTCTACAGCTAAAAAAGATATTGAGGAAGATATCCCAATTCAATGGGATGATATTGAATAACTATGAAAAAAACTACCAATCTTATTTTAATTCCTGCATTTAGTAATAACAAAAATATTTCTCAACACAATCTACGTCTTGTAAATAACAATCCATTACTGTATTATGTTTTAAGAACATGTATTGATGCAAAATGTGCCGATGTTTTTGTTGTAACCGATTCTGAAGCAATTCAAGAAGTTTCTTTACAATATACCCCTAATGTAATTTTTTTAAAAGATACTAACTTATCTAATTCTGAAAAAATCATCAAAAATGCTTTAGATGCATTCAAAGAATCAAATTTTAATTATAAAAAATGTTTAGTTATTTTTTCAGATTTGCCATTAATTGAAAAAAATACTATTCGAAAATTTTTCCCCAAAATCTCAAAAAATCATACCGTTACTGGATATGTTGAAAATTCTGATACTTTTACAAAATCTTCTCTTAAACACAATTTAAGTAAATTATCTGTGCAAGAAAATATTGTTAGCTCTAGAACTATTTTTGGTTTTGATATTCAATATTTTCTTAAAAATAAAAAATTCAATCCTTCTTATGTAGGCATTAAACTTTCTCCTACTGAGGGATTTATAGCTAAAAATTATCATGATTTAGAACAAATAGAAAAAATCCTCAACAGGAGAAAAATACTTGTTTGTGTTAACGGTTCTAATAAAATTGGATTAGGTCATGTCTATAACATGATTACTATTCTAAACTACTTACGAAATAATGAAATTCTAATTGTTATGGAAAAAAGTAAAAATCTTGGACATCAAAAACTTCGTAAACAATTGTATAAAGTAAAATTTTACTCAAATAACAAAGAATTTAATGGCATTTTACAAAACTTTAAACCCGATCTGATTTTCAATGATATTCTTTATACTACAACATCGTACATGAAGAAATTGCGTAAATCTAATTCATTTATAGTTAATTTTGAAGATTTAGGTCCTGGAAGTGATTTAGCTGATTTAGTTTTTAATCCAATATATGTAACAAATAAAACTAAACCTCGTAAATTTTTCGGAAGTAATTATGCTTGTGTTCGTGATGAATTTAGAATTTTACATAGTAAACCAATTAGAAAAAAAGTAAAAAATATTTTATTAACTTTTGGTGGAACTGATCCTCAAAATTTGACTTTGCCTGTTTTAGAATTACTATCAAAAAATAATTTTAAACAAAAAATTGTTGTTATTTTGGGAATGGGAAATGCTCATAAAAATAAAATTAAAAAATTGGTTTTCCAAATGAACCAAAATTCACAAAATGTGAGAATTATTGAACAATCTGATATAATGGCAAAATATATTCGTGAATCTGATTTTGTGATAACAGCTAATGGCAGAACTGTTTTTGAAATTGCTTCACTTAAGGTGCCTATGATCACAGTTTCAGTTCATGAAAGAGAAGAATTACATAAATTTTCAAGAATTTCAGGTGGTGCAATTCACTTAGGATCGATAAATAATCTTACTATGAAATCTTTTCAAAATGCAATAATCAAAATGATGGATTATGATTTTAGACTAGAATTACGTAAAAATCTTGAAAAACACGATCTATTAAATGGAGTTCATGAAATCATTAGAATTATCAATACTAAATTTGATGATCAAAAAATCTAACTAGAATAGTTACCATGCAGTCCACCCTCCATCCACTATCAAATTGGAACCTGTCATGTATGATGATGCATCAGATGCTAGGAATATTATAGCTCCAACATATTCATCTTTACGAGCCATTCTTCCTAACATTGTTTTAGCAGAATATTTTTTTACAAATTCTTTTTCTTGACCTTTTTCTACTCCTCCTGGAGAAAGAGTATTCACTCTAATTCCTTTTCCATTCCAATATGATGCTAAATATCGTGTAAAATTTAGTACACCACTTTTTGTAGCTGAATAAAATGCAGCTGCATTTTGTCCGCTTTTACCATATATTCTTTGATCTGGTGCAACAATCCCATATGTTGAAGAAACATTGATTATTACTCCTTTCTTTTGTTTTACCATGACCTTTCCAATTTTCTGACAACACAAAAACATCCCAGTTAAGTTGACATCCAATGCTTTTCCCCATTCGGATTCTGGAAATTCTTCAAAAGAAGTAGTTCGTAGTTTTGGATTACCCTGTATTGCTGCATTATTAATTAAAACATCAATTTTTGAATATTTTTTTAATATCTTATTTACCATCCCATCTATTGATTTCTTATTTGTTATGTCTAATTTTATTGGCATAGAATTTTTATCATATATTTGATCTAATTTCTTAGCAATTTTTTTACATGCTTCAAAATTTGTATCTGCTATAATCACATTTGCACCTGCTTGTGTTAATCCCTCTGCATATTGTGAACCTAACAGTCCTGCTCCTCCTGTTATCACAACCACTTTATTTGAAAGATCAAATAATTTTTTTACATTCATAATTTTTATTCTAAATTTTCCTTTAAAGGTGTTTTTAGGCGTATATTTTGTTTATTCTTTAATTTTCGATACTCTGATAGAATCTACAAATTTCCCTTCAAATAATATATGTTCTACAAATTTACCTTCTTTTTTATATCCACATTTAGCAAAAAGCTTCTCTGAATTGACATTCAATTCATTATAATCTGCACATATTTTATGAAGAATATTTGATTCAATGTAATGATTTGTTATAGAAGAAAGTGCTTCGTATGCGATACCTTTTTTCCAAAAATTTTTATCAAAAATTATTATTCCTAAATCACATCGTTTGTGTATTGCATTGAAATTAATTAAATGGATGTTCCCTATGTGGTTGTTTTGAAAGAAAATTCCTACAAGTATAGAATATTCGTCTGTTATAGATTTCATTACATATTTTTTTATTGATTCAAAATCCCATTTTTTATAACGTGCTTCAATAAATCTAATTACCTCCTCATCATTTAATGCATTAATATATTTTTCAGTAATGTCTTTCTCTTTTAATTCTCTTAAGATTAATCTTTCCGTTTTTATTTCAATATTCTTATCAATCATTATCTATACCTAAAAATTTTATTGTATTAAGTTTATGAAAACCGTTAATTAGTATATGTAAAAAAGTCTTTCATGGCTCATGATCTTACAAAATCTAACCAACTTAAAGAACGTGCAAAAAAAGCAATTCCTCATTTAACTGGTACTTTCAGTAGAGCTGCACCTGCATTTATTGAGGGAGTTTATCCTGTATATGTGCAATCGGCAAACGGTTCTCATTTTATTGATGTTGATGGTAATGATTTTCTTGATTATTTGTGTGGAATTGGTCCTATTACCCTTGGATATAACTACAAACCTGTTAATGATGCAATTATTGACCAATTAAAAAGTGGAATTTTATTCTCATTGCCTCATCCTTTGGAAGTTGAAACTTCAGAATTAATGCTACAAACTATACCTCATGCTGAATTAGTAAAGTTTGAGAAATCTGGTTCTAATGCTGTAACTGGGGCTGTTAGAGCTGCACGACATATTACAAAACGTGATAAAATTGCTTATTGTGGCAGTGGTGGTGTGTGGCATGATTGGCAAGCTGCAATGGTAAGTCGTGATGGAGGTGTACCTTTTTTTAATCGAGATCTAATTAAAATTTTTGAATATAATGATATTTCCGGTTTAGAACAAATTTTTGAGGATAATCCTGAAGAAATTGCTGCCATTGTACTTGAACCCACTGTGTATCAAAAACCTTCTAATGATTTTTTAATTAATGTTAGAAAGATAGCTGATTCAAATAACTCATTACTAATTTTAGATGAAATTGTAACTGGTTTTAGATTTTCACTTCAAGGAGGACAAAAATATTTCAACATTAAGGGTGATATGGTTTGTTTTGGAAAAGGAATGGGTAATGGATTGCCAATTAGTGCAATTACTGGACCTGCTGAATTTATGAAAGCATTTGATGAATTATGGGTTTCATCAACAAATAACAGTGAAACTCTTTCATTAGCCGGAACAAAAGCTGTTATTACTGAAATGAAAGAAAAAAACACGATTTCAAAATGTTGGGAAAATGGAATTAAGTTATTTGAAGGTTGGAATAAAATAACAGATTCCTATAATTTGAACGCAAAAATGATTGGATATCCCATTAGGATGAAATTGGAATGTTATGATACAAAAAATCAACCTTCTGACTCGTTGAAAGGATTGTTTTTACAAGAAATGGTGAAACGTGGAATTTTTATGTCTCCTGGTGTTGTATTTCATTCATTTTCACATACAATGGATGATATTGATTTTACATTAAGCAATTTAGAATCTGTATGTAAATTTATTTCAGAAAAAATTTCTAACGAAGATTATTCTTCACATCTAGAAGGCTCTTTACCAAAAACTATATGGACAATGAAAATTCCTCCAACTAAAAATAAAAAATAATTTTGAACTATTTCATATGTACTCAAATTCTTTTTTAGAATACACAAATGTTTTTCCTCTTAATCATGTCTGCAGCAAAATCACCTTTTTTCCAAGCTATATTTACATCCACTTTATTTTTGCTATGAAGAAGACCTTCAAATGTATCAAATCCATATATATTAAATTTTGATGAATCAATTTTTTTCTTTTAACGAAAGAATCTAATGCTCTCAAATATCTATACAAAGTAATTCCTTTACCTATACCAAATTCATAATAATTTCCAAAAGGAGATCATCTATTTTTCATCTTGTTTCCTGAAATGCTAAAATATTGTAAAACATCCTTTAATTGTATTTTCTCTTAATCCTCCGAGAATTTTACTAGTTTTATCTCCAAATATTCTTCTAATAATACATTCAAGACTTCTAGATTTTGGATTAAAATTCAATTTTTTTAAAACGGTTTTTACAACCAATTTCTATAAGCTTCTTCATTATGTTTATCGTTAATCTCTAATAATTCAGGATTTTTATTTAATGTCTCTAAAATTTCTTGAAATCTTGGAATTTTTTTATTTTTTAATTTTGACATAATTTCTCTAACTAGTATCAAATCTTCAGGAAAATCTACTGTTAGTCGAATATCAGGTCTTCTTAATTGTTTTTTTACATTATATTTATTAATTTTAAATTGAGATTTATTTTGGAAAATATACTCTGTAACTAATTCACTCCTGGTCCTCTTATTTCCATTTTTATGTGAAAATTTCAAAGATTCGAGATTTATTAATTCAAAACCTATTCCATTTGGTAAATCTACAGTATATGTGAAATCTGCATTTTTCTTTAAATGATCACTTATTACTAAATCAATTATTTCCCAATAGACAAACGGATCTTCAGTTGTTACTCGAAAAATAATATCTGCATTCGTATGCTCACCTGCTTTTATCATTCTTTGTAAAACATCAGTATCATCCCCTATGACAAATTTGAGCTTATTTTTTCTAGCATAATCAATAAAAACCTCATTACCTGGATTTTCACTTATTGCTAAGATAATTTCAGCAATTGATTTTGATTTTTTCAATTGAGAAATCATTGAATCTAAAATTCTTCTATTATCTACAAATTGCATAGGTTTTGCAAATAGTCGTGCTGATTCAACTCTACATGCGAGTACAGCTACAACTTTATTCTTTTTTTCTATATTTTTCATGTTAAATGGATTATCTTTCAAAATTGTTTTTTTTGCAACACTATCGATTATATCTAGTACGTTTAGTTCTTCTACATAATTTTCATATCTCAACAAATTGATGTCTCTTTTCTTAATTTTTTGTCCTTTTTTGATTGTCCTTTTTGCAACGGGAATCTTTTTCATCTTCTTTCTATATTCTTGCTCTTCCTGACTTAGTTCAAATGAATCATTTCCTAATATTTTCTCAGTTTTACGTAACAATTTTACCATTTCAGTAAACTCATCTGGATTGATTGAGGATTCATAATCATCTTCTTTTAATGACCTGTTTCTAGTGATGTGTTTCTCAATAACAAACGCACCTGTCCCCATAGCAATCAACGGAATAATTTTTGCTAATTTTGAGCCTCCATCAATATGATCCATATATCCTACTGGCAAATCGTATCTTTTTTGGAAATTTTTGATTCTATTTAATTCAATTTTGTTAATTTTTGTTGGAAAGGCTTGAAATCCATGCATCAAAATAATTTGTGATTTTCCTTTTATTTTAATTCGATTAATTGCGTTATCTATCTCATTTAGTTTGCATCCTGAACATGATAATAAAATTGGTTTTTGTGTACTTGCAATATAATCAATTAATTCATAATTATTCATATCTGAAGAATGAATTTTAAAAATATCTATTCCTGCTTTATGTGCAAATGCAGCTCTTTCTTTACTAAACACATCTGCACAAATTTTTACATGATGTTTTTTTATTTTTTTGAAAACTTTTAACCATTCAGAATTTGAGAATTCTAATTTTTTAAATGATTCGTATTCTGAATGATTTTTTACTAATAATTCTTTAGCTGTAAAAAGTTGGAATTTTATTGCATCTGTTTTTGTTTTGATTGCTTTATTCACTATTTCATGTAATTTATTTATAGATCCTTCGTGTGTATTTGCAATCTCTGCAATTATGAACATTTTTTTATTGAGAATATTGGTTTTTGTCATTTGTTATATTCATTTCAAGTAGATAAATACATAAATCTGTCTTTTACAAAAATTTGTAATATTTGAATAAAAAAATCATTAAATTTGCTACTTTTTTGAGCGAAAAAATACCATTTCTTAAACCGTATGCATTTGATTACTATCATAAGAATTTGATTGGTGCAAAATTTACTGGTTGGGGAATGAAAACAGAACATGAACTTCCTTGGAATGATGAATATTCTGGAAAAATTTTTAACAAAACATGTGAAGATGTTCAGAATTTTAATTTTAGTAAATCTTTTAGAATGAACGAAAACACTTTAGATGAATTAAGATGGAGGCATTGGATTGTAAGAACTGCAACTTTACATGCTTTGAAGTTTGCAAAATCTAACGAATATAATTTTGTAGAATGTGGTGTTGGTGATGGTATTACTTCTTTTTTTACTATGCGTGAAATTGCAAACTATCCATTAAGAACTAGTGACTTTTCTATGCATTTATACGATGCATGGGCTGCTATGAAAAAAGATCGTTTGCTTGAATCGGAATTAGATTCTGAAGGTAAATATGCTGAATTAGATTTTGAGCGAACAAAAAATAATCTATCTGAATTCAAGAAACAAATAGTTTTTCACAAAGGATACATTCCATCCACATTCAATTCCCACCCTGATTCCCCTGATTCCATTAGATACCTACACATTGATCTAAACGCAACAGCACCTACTATTGATTCTCTAGAATTCTTTTTACCAAAACTTGCTCCTGGTGGAGTTATTCTATTTGATGACTATGGTTGGGCCCCTTATTATGATACAAAAAAAGCCATTGACGAATTTTTTTCTGATAAACCTGGAATTTTAATGAAACTGCCTACGGCACAGGCAATTTATTATAATTAATTCTCAAAAATTATACATGTCTAATCTAAAAATTTTGTTTTTAGTTCAAAGATTTTCCCCTGCATTAGGTGGTTCTGAACAATTGGCAGAAAAATATGTTGATTATTTATCTCAAAAACATGAGGTTGATGTTGTAACAACTGATGCTATAGAACTTGATGCCTTTTGGAATGATTCTAAGAAACAAAATGTATCTTTACCATCAAAACCTTATTCTGTACAAAGATTTTCTATTACAACTCCTGATAAAATTCCTGAAAATTATTTTTCACAACATTTTCCTATTTCTCAACCTGGGCCATTTTCTATAGATCTTTGGAAATTTCTTAATCACCCACAAAAAAAATATGACCTAATTATTGGAACTTCTTTTCCATATGATCATTTAATCCCATCTGTATTTTATTCTAAAATAAATAATATCCCATTCATATTAATTCCACATCTTCATCTACAATTTCCTTTTCTTTATCTTAATGCTACAAAATTGTCTCTTTTATCTCAGTCTGATGCTATTGTTGTAAATACTAAACGAGAAAAATCTATGATAAAAAAATATGTTGATGATGAAAAAGTATTTGTTAATCCACCTGGGATAATTACTTCCATAAACAAATCTGATCTTTTTAATGTCAGAAAGAAATTAAACTTGGACTCCGATTCTATTTTAGTTCTTTTTGTAGGTAGAAAATCTACAGAAAAAGGCGTAATTGATCTAATTGAATCTGCAAAAATTTTGATTTCTGAAAATCATAACATCTATTTCACATTTGTAGGGCCTTCTACAACTGTATTTGAACAATATTATTCTAAATTGAATTCAAAAGTTAAAAAACACATTTTTAATATTGATAAAGTCTCTGAAAATGAAAAATGGTCTTATTTCCATTCTTGTGATATTTTTGTAATGCCTTCAAAATCTGAGTCTTTTGGAATCGTTTATCTTGAAGCATGGTTATTTCATAAACCCGTTATTGGTTGTGAAATTGATGCAGTTAAAGAAGTAATAGATGATGGAAAAAATGGTATTTTGGTTCCATTTAATGAACCAATAAAACTTAGTCAAGCACTCAAAAAACTTTTCCATAAAAATCTTAGAGATGAATTTGGTGAACATGGCTTTAAAAAATTATTATCAAAATATGATCTTGAAAAAAACGTAAAGATTTTTGAAAATATTTGTACTGAAATTTCTAAACTATGAAATTTCTATTTTTTCAATACCTATTCCTAAAGGATAATTTGGTATTTCTTCAAAAATATAATTTGGAGACCAACATTTTTCAACTATGATGGCAATTTTTAAAATTTTATCTTCTACCAAGTCTGATTTAATTTTGACATTTTTTTCTAAAACTGATAATGAATTAATGTTAAATGCATCAATTACTATGTTGTTTATTTTGACACAAACTTTAGTTTTTGGAATAGATATACAATTAATTTTTAGTGTATATGATTTTTTTTCATCTATTTTGAAATATACATATGCTTCTTTTTGAGTGAATGCTATGACTTTATTAAATAGAAATGGTACAAAAATAAAACCAGTCCCTACATTTTCATATCCTTTTTCTTCATCAAAAATAATAGTATTATTCAGATTTATTTTCATTAACATATTTTTGATTGATTTATCAAGCCATTGATTTGTAGCTTCACATAAACTTTCATCAAAATCAATTTTCTCTTTGTTTTCAAATTTATATATATCTCCTGAAATTTCTCCTAGTTTTAATTTTACAAAATATTTGATTAAATTAAAACTCCCTTCATTTCTAAATAATGATTTTTTCCTGTTTTGAAATAGCGTTTTTATTAATGAAAATTTCATAAAATCATTATTTTTTTTACATTATTATTTCTGACTATCAATAGAATTAATTATTACTCTAATTACAATGAATAAATGAAATTATTTCTTTTGATATTTTTCTTACTTAGTTTTTCAATATTTATTACAAATGCATACTCCATCTCAATAATCGATAACAGTGATTCTCATAGTTTTAAAATGACTGATCTAATTCAAATCAAAGGACAAGTAAATGAAAAATTATATGAAAATAAAATAGCTGTCGAAATATTCTCTCCTTCTGGATACTCTAGTTTAAGTAGAATGGTAGAAGTTCATCCAGATGGCCACTTTGAATTATTATTTTATGCAAACTATACTCATGGTAGGTTTTCTCCAGATGGTTCAGGAATTTATGACATTCTTGGTACTGTATTAACCAAAGATGGTCCTATCACACTTCCTATTACTTCAATCAAATTAGATTTGGAACCAACAATAAAACAAAATTCTACAAATACTAATTCTGAGGGTGGAGGTTGTCTTATCGCAAGTGCCACATATGATACTGAAATGGCTCCACAAATCCAATTTCTAAGAGAAATTAGAGATAACAAAATAATGAACACTGAATCTGGTGCATTTTTTATTGAAAAATTCAATAAATTTTACTACTCTTTTTCACCTTCTGTGGCAGACTATCAAAGAGAAAATCCAATTTTCAAAGAAATGATAAAGATTGGTATTGCTCCAATGATATCTAGTTTGCATGTAATGTCGTTTGCAAATTCTAATGAAGAAGTTATGATATATGGAATTATTGTAATTTTGATCAACATTGGAACATATTTCATTTTTCCAACTTTACTAATTTTTAAATTAAAACCACTAGTAACAAAACTTTCAAAAAATTATATTAATTTTTAATTTCTATTTTTTTTAAACAATTGATTTAATTTTAATATAATCTATTGCCATCCCAATTTTTCTTTTATCTGCTAAATTTTTGTTAATGTCATGCGGACTAAGAGTTTTTGGAACATGAAATGACAAAACAGAAAAATTTTTTCCATTTTGCAAAATATGTTTTGAGATTATTCCTTGAAATGTTGTGATTCCTTGATTATTAAATAAAATCTTAAGATTAATTTCATAATTATTAATTTTGACTTTCAAATTTTTTAATATTTCTGGAGTTATGGACATTAAAACACGAAATTCAATTATCAAATCATTTTCTCTAGAAAGTGGTAAATCTATTGTAGATATTTTTTCTGGTCCTGTCCATCTAAAAATTTTTCCAGTATCATTGTGATTTTCCCTAGAATGCCACCCAGTGCCTACTAGTTTTTTATGAAAATAAAGTTCTATTTGATTTGTATTATTTGTATCTCTATAAGTCCTTTCTTCGTAATTTTTCTCTAATAATTCGTACATCATTTCATTAAATGAAATATTGTTAAATTTTGATTCATAATATTTTTCTTTTAATGTATTTACCATTAATGAATAACGTTTTTCAAAAATATTTTTTCCATACTCATATAATTCCTTATCTAATTTATTAAAATCTAATATTTTTGATATTGTTTTTTCTGATATTTCTTTTTGGTTTATCGGAGTATTTGATTTGTTTTTTTGTAAATTTGTCTTTTTTGGTTTCCAACCAAAAGTATAATATAACAAAAATAATGATTCTTCAAATTTTTCAACAATTCCTACAAATGCACTTGATGCTAGATTTTTTTTCGCAATTTGAATTAATTCACTATCAGATAAATTTGGTGATAAAAATTCTGATATAGATTCTATCAAAAAATCTTTTGATCTATATTCTATTGATTCCAAAATTTTTGGAACATCTAACTCTAAACTAAGATAGCGTGTTTGTACATTTTTTAGCATCAAACCATAATGTGGATCTGTGATAAAATCTGATATTTCGTTTGATTTTGAAAAAAAATCTATAACTGCAGGACCTAGTACTCTTCTGAGTGTTTCAAAATGAGATATTGTGCGTTTTAATGGATCTCTTAATACTGTTAAATACATTGGTTTTTTATTTAGAAATTTGTTGAGACTTACACCTAATTCTCCTCTGTATAACCTATATCTAGAAAAATCTCTTGGAATATCATCAAACCACTCACTCCAATAATGTTTGCGACATATTTGATCAAGATCAAAATTTTCATCAAGATATGAAATTAATGTCCCCCCTGCAGTCTTTGGTATGTGGAGAAAATATAAAGTGTCTTTGTCTCTTAATTTATATTCTATTTGAATGGGACTATCCATTTACCAAAAAATATTGTAATGAAATAATAATGTTTTATTTTATGTATTGCGTAGTACGTTTTTCTTCATTGCCAAATATGACACCTATGGTTCTTAGAAGAATAATGTTGTTTTTTTCACAAAAATTTACTAAATTTGATACATATGACTTGAATTTAATAGGGTTTTCATTAGATTTTAACATGGATGAGAAAAGATCATCATGATCTAACATTACCACTTTATGTTCACTAATCAAAATATCTGTAATCTCTTTGATGTTGTTTACTCCTTTTGGACTTTCAATTTTTGGTACAATATTAAGATTTTTCGGGATATACTCAAAATATTTTTTTAAATCATCTGCAGTCTCAACATTGGAAATTGCTAAATATTTTACATTAGAAAAATTATTTAAAACATGGATTATTTCTTTTAATGAATAACTATTAGATGGTGGTTTTGTTCTATTTATTGGTAAGTCTAAAAATATTTTGTGTTTATTATGTTTTGTTAGAATTTTTTTGAGTTCATTTATGTTGTTTATCCATGCTAAATTTATTCTAAAAATTACATCTGATGGAATGTCTATTCCATAGTTAGTTAAATTCTGTGAAAAAATTTTCATATGAACAAAATTAAGAACATATTATTTATTTTTATGTATGATATTTTTATCATGATATTATTTTTTCATTAATTTTACATATGACTCTATTACTTTTTCTGGTTTACCTGAATCAATAATTTTTCCATTTTCCAACAAAATGACCCTGTCACAAAACTCTTCTAATTGTCTTAAATTATGACTAACAAATATTATTGATTTTCCTGATTTCTTTATAAGTTGAAACGCTTTATTACTTTTTTCCTGAAATGAATAATCTCCAACAGATAACACTTCATCGATTAGAAGAATGTCTGGGTCCACACATAGTGCAGTAGATAATGCTAGTCTCATAAGCATTCCTGTAGAAAAATCCTTTATTCGTGAATTCTCGAAGCCTTCTAACTCTGCAAATCGTATTACTTCATCAATCTTTTGCTCCATTTCATGTTTTTTTAATCCTAAAATAACTCCATACAAAACGATGTTTTGTGCTGCAGAGATCTCGGGATGAAACCCTGCACCTATTGATATAAAAGATGAGATTCTTCCATGAACTTCTATTTCTCCTGATGTAGGATTCATAATTTTACCTAAAATTTTTAAAAGTGTGCTTTTTCCTGAACCATTTCTACCTAAAATCCCTAACACTTCGCCTTTTTTTAATTCAAAAGAAATATCGTTAAGAACATTCAAATCCTTATATCCTGTTTTTTTTGTTATAATTGATCTAAGTTTTCTAAACACTTCATCATCGTTTTCTTGATGTATTCTAAAATTTCTTGTAATATTAGATGCTTTTAGAACAATTTCATCTTTAATAATTTCTATTTTTTTATTATTTTCTTCCAACGGTACTTCTTTAGAAATTTTTAAAATTTCATCAATGCTTAACTTATTTTTTATTATTCTAATCTTACATATTTTTCCATTAAAATGATTTTTATCTTTGAATCTACCCCCCATTGTAATTGGATGCATATTTGAAAAATTTTCTTTTAAAGAATTTCCTGTACAGTATACTTCTGTTTTAACTCCATCAATAAAAATCTCTAAACTTCCAGCTTCTGTTAATCCATTAAAGGCAAAAACCAAATGATGCCATTTGTAATCTCCAATTTCATTAATAGGCCCTGTTTGATGTATTAAACAATTACTCGGATAATTATTGTTCATGTAAAAAATTATCTTTTGTTCTTCATTTTCAACATGAAATCTAACATCCCACCCCTTAAACATATCAGATTTATCATCATTCATCTTTGATAGAGCTGAACCATACTGTTTTCCATAAAATTTAACCCATAAACTTATGGAGAATTTTTCATTTTCTTCAAAATTGAATTCTTTTGAATTATCTAATTCTTTAATATCCAAATTTGAGTTAAATTGAAAAATTTTTTCCTTTGATTTAATTATGTTATTTTTGTTTTCAATCATATTACTTCATCAATCTTTTTGTTCATCTTTCTAAATATTGTCCATCCTACAAATAATGAGGCAAAACTTGTCACTATGATATAGCTTAAATCTGATATATTTGGCCATGTGTTATACAAAAGTGCATTATGACCTAACTCCATAATTAATGCAAGTGGATTTAATTTTACAAATTGAGCAATTGATTCTGGAAGAAAATCAATTTCATAAAATATTGGAGTAAGGAAAAACAATGCTTGGAGTAATACTGTCCAAATTATTCGGGTATCCCTAAATCTTACATTTAAGGCAGATAGTGGAAGCGAAATACCTAATGAAAATACGAAAAGTAGAATCACTAACAAAGGAATTGCTAAACTAGTAACTGTTGGTGTAAATTGAAACACTCCTATGAATACAATTACAATTGAAAATTCTATCAACATCATCAAAAATGCAGTTATTGTAGATGATATTGCAAAAATTTCTCGTTTGAGATAAACTGATTTTATGATGGTAGCTTTTGATAACATACTTTCTGTAGACATTGATGTACTTCGAGTAAACATATTGTACATTACCAGACTAAGAATTAGAAAAATTGGAAAATATTCAATATTGTTTAGTAGAATTGTACTAAAAACTAAATTTAGTATGGATAAAATGAATAATGGTTCGAGAAATGACCACGCAATACCTAAAATTGAATTCCTATACCTGAGCTTTAAATCCATAACTGCAAAGGTAAAGATTAATGATTTGAAACTAAGAATTTCTTTGATTTCTTCATTCATCTAATTTATGCCTACTGACTAATTTATCACAGTTTCGTATTATATCTAGGCTCATATTGCATTAATTTTTATGCAATTTTTATTAAGACTATACTTTCAAAAAAAGAACTGATTTGAAACAAACAATACATCAATTCCTTCCGGTATTGGCAAGACACGATGCAATAGGAGAAACGGTGCTTGAAATGCAAAAATCTATTGTCAACTTCGGTTATAATTCTGAAATCTTTGTTGAAAAACAAATAGATCCTACCAAATCAATAACAAAACCTTTCACTGAATATACCCCTCAAAAAAATGACTTAATAATTTATCATCATTCTATTGGTTCTGAATTGGCAAAATTTCTATCAAGAATTGATCAACCAAAATTATTATTTTATCATAACATAACTCCTTCAAAATTCTTTGTAGAATATGATCAAACACTTGTATCTGAACTGGAGCAAGGACGAGACCAACTCAAAATCTTATCTAATTCGTTTGAATATGCAATGGCTGCATCAGGATATAACAAAAATGAATTAACATCTTATGGATTTAAAACAATTCTTGATATGCAATATTTCTTAAACTTGGAAAGATTCAATAAAATAAATTTGGATCAACAAATTTTAGATTCTTATAATGATACTACTAACATTATTTTTGTAGGTAGACGTTCACCAAATAAAAAAGTAGAAGATATTTTGAAAATATTTGCATATTATAAAATATTTAATCCAAAATCAAAACTATTTTTACTTGGTGGAAGCTGGTCTGTAGAAAAATATGTTAAAAAATTAGAAAAATTAAAGAAAAAACTAAAAATCAATAATGAAGATGTTGTTTCAATTGAAACACTTTCAGATAAAGAATTAAAGTCATATTTTGAGATATCTGATGTATTTGTATGTATGAGTGAACATGAGGGATTTTGTATTCCACTTGTGGAATCTATGCATTTTCATGTTCCAATAATTGCTTTTAATGCAGGTGCTGTTCCCGATACTCTGGGGGGCTCAGGAATCTTAGTTAATCACAAAAAATTTGGTGAAATTGCTCAAATTATTGATATTCTAATGTCAGATGATTTGTTGAAAGAACAAATCATTAAACAACAAAATGAAAGATTGATGAATTTTAATAATGAAAAAGCAACAATTCTATTAAAAAATAACATTGAATTAGTTCTTAAATCAATTTCATAGGTAATGAATCATGATTGAAAATGAAGTCAAAAAAATTATGGATGAAATAAAAAATCAAATTCAAAATTCCTCACAACCTTCAAAAATTACCTCTGAAAATATTATTTCATTAGCTTCATCAAGATATCAAGAACAATTATCTCACCTTGATTCTAAAAATTTAGAGCGTGTTGCTGAACTTGATGCTGTAGTTTCAAAAGAACAAAAAAAGAATAATTTAAATATCTTTAATGATGATTTTGATGAAAATCTTATTCAAGCAAATTTGTCTTATGATATTCAAACAATAAACAAAATTGACACATTCAAACCAAAACTCATTAGAAAATTAGTTTTAAAATTTAGAAATTTAATACAAAATGAAGTACGATTTGCATTAAATCCTATTGTGGACAAACAAATTAAATTTAATATTAATATAACGAGATCAGTAAATGGACTAAAAAAAATTCTAGATTCTATTGAACTTAAACATCAACTAAGAATCGATAAACTTGAAAGTGATTCTGTTAGAATTGATCTCTTAACTATCTTTAATGCATATCATTACTATCTAAAAAGAGATCCAACTTCTTCAGAGTTAAAACAATTATTTGAATATGATTTTATGGATGATCCTGTTTACAAACAACTTATGATAATAAAAAAATCGGATGAGGCAAAAAAAGTATTGAAAAATGAACTTAGTACAAAAGGTATTATGATGTATGATGATACATTTTGTTACAAAAAAATTGATAATCAAATAATTCATTTTAATTTTAATGACAAAAATTATCTAGAACCATTTTCAAATAATGAACTATATGAACCAGGAACAACAAATTTTCTAAAGAAAATTCTAAAAAAAGGAATGAATGTAATCAATATTGGAGCTAACATTGGTTACTTTACGCTTTTAGCTGCAAGACAAATAGGTCCTGAAGGTAAAGTGTTTGCATTTGAACCATTTCCAAAAACAGTAGAACTTTTGAAAAAAAATATTGATTCAAATGGATTTCAAAATGTTCAAATTATTACTTTGGCAGTATCTGATAGAAAAGAAAATTCTTTTCTTGCATTAAAATCTGATAGTGGGCACAATTTTGTAACACCTGCTCCTCCCAATGAATATGATTATCTAGAAATTATTACTACTACTATTGATGATTATTTTGATGAATCTGCCCAAATTGATTTTATTATAATGGATGCAGAAGGATATGAGTCTAGAATATTTGATGGTATGAAAAAATCCCTTGAAAAAAATGCGCCAATACAAATCCTTACAGAATATAACCCACATACACTAAAAATTGCAGGTACTAGCGGGAGTGAATTTTTAGAAAAACTAGAAAAACTTGATTTTAACATACAAATCATTGATGCAGATGGAATGCCTAAAACCTATATCAAAAATGAATTATTAAAAATGAAATTTCCTAATACTGCAACTTTATTTTTAACAAAACACATATCTGAAATTATATAGTATATGGTATATTGACGACTATGAGTGACTTGACTCAACAAATCACAAAATTATATGAATTATTTTTAGATCGTACCCCAAATCAAGTTGAAATTGATTACTGGAATAATCAAATTGATTCAGGTTTAAACTTTGAAGGCTTGTTTAATAAAATTAAATTCTCTAAGGAGGCCGAACTTTTAGAATTAAAAAAGCAAGCATATGATCCAAAAACCGAAACTATTAGTATTACACTTGCTGAAAATACTTTATCTCTCGATTGCAATGATAAAGTTGCAATTGAAACGTATCTTGTAGTAGAATATGAACCAGGAACAACAAATTTTCTAAAGAAAATTCTAAAAAAAGGAATGAATGTAATCAATATTGGAGCTAACATTGGTTACTTTACGCTTTTAGCTGCAAGACAAATAGGTCCTGAAGGTAAAGTGTTTGCATTTGAACCATTTCCAAAAACAGTAGAACTTTTGAAAAAAAATATTGATTCAAATGGATTTCAAAATGTTCAAGTTGAATCAAAAGCAGTTTCAAATAAAACTGATTTTGCAACTCTCTTGACTGGAGGAAGTTCATTACACAACTTTATTTCAAAAAAAAAATTTCCACAATTAAACGAAATTAAAGTCCCAACAATTACCGTTGATGATTTTTTAAAAAATGAGAAAAAAAACATTGATCTGATTTTTATTGATGCTGAAGGACAAGAACCTCTTATCTTTGAAGGTATGAAAAACACACTTGAAAATAAAAATATTGATATTGTCTTTGAATACAATCCATTCACACTAAATTTTTCTGATACGACTCCTGATGATCTTTTAGATCCCCTTTCTGAGATGGGATTTCAATTATACATGATTGATGAAAACACAAGCTCCTTGAAATCTATAAGTAAATCTGAATTGATCAAACAAATCATTCCTCCACAAGTTGCAAATGTCTACTTAACCCGAAAATCCAATATTTAGGCTGAAAAATGACTTTTTCTCAAAAAATTATATTTGTTATTCCATGGTATGGAAAAGATGCAACAGGTGGGGCAGAAATTCAATGCAAAACACTTGCAGAACATCTACGTGACTCTGGATTAGATGTCGAAGTTTATACAACATGTTCTAAACAATTTCAAGGAGAATGGAAAGATGATCTTAAACCCGGCAAATATTTAGAAAATAAAATACCTGTTCATAGATTTAGATTAGACAAACGTAACAAATCTCTCTTTGATTCTATTAATCACAAAATAATTTCTTTACAAAAGATCTCAATACAAGAAGAAAAAGATTTTTTTAAAAATAATATTAACAGTAAAGATTTGTTAAATGCAATTAAAAAAGATTCTACTAGTCTATTTATTTTTATACCTTATTTGTATGGGACAACATTTTTTGGTTATCAGATTCACCCTGACCGTTCTGTTTTGATTCCTTGTATTCATGATGAGGGATATGCAAAAATGAATCTTGTTAAAGAAATGCTTTCCAAAGTTAGAGCAATATCTTTTAATTCTTTACCTGAAAAACAATTTGCATCATCTCTTACAAAAATTTCTCAAAATAAGATACTTGGAGAGGGAATAGATTTTATTAAGAAAGAAACTTCGTTACAAAATTTTAAAGAAAAATATAATCTTGATAAATTTATTTTATGTGCTGGAAGAAAAGATAATCAAAAAAACACTTCTTTACTAATTGATTATTTTTGTACATATTTAAAAAAAAATAATTCTGATTTAAAACTTGTTCTAACTGGTAAAGGGACTGTTGATATTCCATCACAGTTTTCAAAAAATATACTTGATGTGTTTTTAACTCGTGAAGAATTAAACAATGCATATTCTTCAGCATTATTTTTATGTCTCCCATCTATTAATGAAAGTTTTTCAAGAGTAATAATGGAATCTTGGACAAACAAAACCCCTGTGTTAGTTAATGGTAAATGCTCTGTTACAAAGCATTTCTGTTTAGAAAGCAATGGCGGATTATATTTTGAAAATTATTTAGAATTTGAGGCATGCCTGAATTACTTTCTCAACAATCCTAATGTATCACAAAATTTGGGGCAAAATGGCTTTGATTATGTAAAAAACAACTATGACTGGAAACATATAGTTCAATCTTACATTGAATTTTTTAACGAACTTCAAAAGTAATTATTTACATAATGGTAATTCTTTGATAAAATCAAAATGAAACTGGCATGTATTCCTGCATTTAATGAAGAAACCTACATAGAAGATGTTGTTAAAAAATCACTCCCGCATGTTGATCAAGTTGTAGTTTGCGATGATGGTTCTACTGATGCAACTGCAAAGATTGCAAAAGACGCTGGTGCAATTGTAATCTCACAAAAGAATCAGGGATATGGAGCAGCTATTGCAACACTATTTGATTATGCAAGAAAAGAAAATGCTCAGATTATGATAACTTTGGATGGCGATGGACAACACAACCCAGAACAAATTCCACTATTGGTAGATGCAATTACTGCTCACAATGTTGATGTTGCAGTTGGTTCTAGATTCTTAGATGACTCAACTGATGTATCTGGATATAGAAAATCTGGAATCAAAATTATTACATCAGCTTCAAATTATGGAACAAACTTCAAAGTAACTGATTCTCAATCTGGATTTAGAGCATATTCTAAAGTTGCAATTGATGCAATTCATCCTACAGAACAAGGAATGTCTGTATCAACTGAGATTTTACTAAAAATTTCAAACAAAGGATTATCGGTTGCTGAAGTTCCTGTAACTATTTCGTATCAAGGTGATACATCAGATCAGCACTCTGTTCCTCATGGTGTTTCTGTACTGATGAATACTCTAAAGTATGTCTCAATAAAACATCCCGTTCAATTTTATGGAATTCCTGGAATTGTATTATTAATTGCAGGAATTATTTTAGGTGGAATATTCTTAGATGCATATCTCAGCGAACAAACTGTATTTTATGGATCATTGCTTGGGTCTGTTGTATTATTTTTACTAGGTGCAATATTGTCTGTTACTGCAATTATCTTATTTTCTATGGCTAATTTAATTCGAGATAGATATTAATTCATCTCTTAGTTTTCTTTTTGCAGCAAAACCAATTTCTTTTTGTGCCAAGGATACATCTGCTAAACTATATTTGATATCTCCCTCTTTCTCTTTTTCATGTTTTATCTCTAGTTTTTTATTAAATACATCTAACATAGTTTTTGCAAGTTCATTTATTGATGTTGATTTTCCTGATGCAATGTTATATGTTCCACTAATTTTTGATTCTAATGCACACGAATATGCATCAACTATGTCATTTATTGAAATAAAATCTCTTGTCTGTTTTCCATCTCCGTAAATTAAAATCTCTTTATCTCTTGAAATATTTTCTAAAAATTTTGTAATGACTCCTGCATACTGTATGTTTTGTCCTTTTCCATAAACATTAAACATTCTTAAAATTACATATTCTATTCCAAATTCTTTTGCAAATTTCTTTATTTCATTTTCTGCTTGTAACTTACTTTGACCGTATGGTGATGTAGGTTTTGTAATTGTTTTTTCATTTATTGGTAATTGATCACAATTACCGTATACTGCAGCTGATGATGCAAAAACTATTTTCTTTATTTTATTTTGTTTGCAACACTTTAAAACATTGATTGTTCCATTAACATTAACATTCATTGTGTCTTCTGGGTTGGTAACTGATTCAAACACATCTGTTTTTGCTGCCAAGTGAATCATAACATCTGTTCCTTTACTTGATTTTAACAAAGTCTCATAGTCTAAGATATCACCTTGTATGAAATGAATATTTGAAATATCATTTTGTGAACTGTTTGAAAAATTATCAAAAATTGTAATTTTGTGTTGACTAAAAGATTTTGCTAAATATCGTCCAACAAAACCTGCTCCTCCAGTAATCAAAATATTCATTGATTCTCAAGGATTTTGTGCAATTATCATGCTTTCTATTAAGATCATCTGAATCAAAAAACAGAAAAAACTTTATAATAATTTCAAGATATTTTATTTGATAGATAATATTTTTGGTTTAGAGCCCCAAAATAGTCATAAAAATGTAAATATTACAACAAGCGATCAAATTATTATAACTAAATCGAATCAGGCATAAAAAAACTTCAAAAAATGTTCTAATTGTGGACAATTCGTCCATTAGGCTTAAATACAAACTTTAAAGAAAAATGTCAATAACATGAATAACGAAATAGGACGTAAAATAACTAGTCTTACATTAATGACAATTATGGTTGCCGGTGGACTGACATTTGCAGTTCCAGGTGTAATGCCTGCTGCTCATGCAGCCAACGCCAACCTATTTGTTTCCGCAGAAAACTCACAGTTTGACAACTACATGTCAGGTCCTCAAGTAATTGAGGTCGTTGTAATTGACTCAGACATTAATGACACAGATGAGGCAAAAGGTGAACCAGATGTTACAATAAACGGCCAAATACTTAGAATGGTACAAGCCGTCGATGGTAACTGGTATGGTTACTTTGCAGACAAAAGCCAAGCACAAATTGCAGATTCTACTGTAACTAATGATGGTGAAGGTCTTGACTTTGGTGAATTCGTCGGAAAATCTACTAACCTAGGAGCAAGTGGTAAAACTGTAACATTCGGTGATACCGTAGGTGTTGCTATTCCTGATAAAGCTGATTGTGCTGGTGTCGATGGACTCGGTACAATCGATTCAGGTGCAACCACCTGTGCTAACGCTGGTTCTACAGGTACAGCAGTATCTGCAACCACTGAGAATGAAATGAATGTTGTAAGAGAAGCAAAATCTCCAAATACAACTAAACCAGGAGACGCTGGTGTCGGTCAAATCGGCATTGATGGTGATTTCTGGCCAATCATTCAACTCTATGATTTCACAGTTTCTGGTAACGTAGTAGTACAGTATAACAAAGGTGGTGGTGTTCAAACAACAACACTCACATTTGATACTGTCGAAAACTTTGCTAATATCTCATTAGACAGAACTGTATATCCACAAAGTGCTCAAGTTCATGCCACAATAACTGATTTGTGGTTGAACATTGACCCAACCGATGAAGATTCTTGGACATTTGGTACATTAAGTACTGCAAAAAGTACTAACTACCAAGTATTCGACGAGAATGGTAATGCAGTCGGTGATACTGATGGAAATACAGACGACAACTTACTTACTGCCACTAAATTAAGTGACTTAATGTGTGAAGACAACTGTATACTAATCATCAACGATGATGCTCAAAACTCTGGTACTGAAGTACTCACCGTTCAAGATAATGGTGACTCTGCCATTGAATTAACAACTGGTAAAACAGATACCAATGACGGATTAAACTTCCAGACAGCAGCAGATAATCTCGCAGGTGATTTCCCAGTTACAATTACAGAACAGGGTCCAAACAGCGGTGTATTTGGTACATATGATGAATCAGATGTATCCGCTCTTAAAATCACATCAGATGCAAAGAGGGGAACCTCTGCATCAATTGATTATAATGAGACCCCAACGACAATTCTTGTAGGATTCGGCTTTGCAACTGTTGACATTCAAACTAACGATGATGAATGGAACTCTGGTGAAGAGATTCCAGTTATTATTGTTGATAGTGATGCCAACAAAAACAGCAGATCAGATGAAGACTTGGATCTTAATAAGGTAAGTGTAGATTTAATCCCAGCACTAAGTACTGGTGATCCATTTACAATTGGCGAAGTAGGAACCGGCTCTAGTGCAAAAGCAGAATTTGTATTTGTAGATATTGAAAATGATGCAGCTGCAGATCCATCAGGTGGCACAGCTCTACCTGGATATGCAATAGCATCACAACAAGATACAACTACAAAAGTTCAAGCTTTCAGCCATAGAGCAATAGTCACATCAGATGAAACAACTGCAGTAGACTCAGTCTTTATTGATTATAAAACAACAGTATCAGACTTTGAAGATACCTTTAAGGGTGCTACTAGTTTCAATGGATTCAATCTTCTTAACATTGATGTGAGAAGTTTGTCTACTACTGGAACCTGGAATGCATTCCTTCTTATCGATAATGATGCAATCATTAACGAAGAAGATGGTGTCTCCGATGGTGCAGATGTATTAAATACTGAAAAAACTGGCGACACAACAGTAGTCGCATTAACAACAGGTCTTAGTTCACAAGATCTACATGTATTTAGTTCATCTGAAGAGTCAACTATTCAAACTGCATTAGATGCAGCAAGTGATACTGACTTTGTTGGTTTAGTACTATTGAATTCCGTAGCAGCTGGATTTACTCCAAGTTCTGACGGTGAAGTAATAGTAGTAGACTTCTTCTCATTTGGTTTCACTGATGATGGTGTACAATCTACCGAAAGAGTTGCTAACCAAATCGTAAGAATTGAAGCTGAAGAAACAGGTGACAACACAAGTACCTTTGAGGGTTCACTTGAATATGTCATGGTTAATCAACTCAATATCTTAACTGAGGCTACATACTCTGGTTTATCACCAATCGCAAATGATCCTTCATTCATAGTAATTGAGGATCTAACCGATGAAGATGCAGTAAGAGTCTCATACAATGATCGAGGTGCAGATGGTGTTGTAACCCCAGTATCTGATCAAGAAGAGGCTCCAAGCCACTCTGGTATTGTTTCATTCAATCAAGATTCATACAAGACTGCTGACACTGTAGTAATTACCTTAGAAGACTTAGATCTTAACGTAGACTCTGATCTTATTGATATCTTTACAGTAGTAACTTCTACTGCTGATACTACTTATGACACGGTAGGAAAGACCGGTTTAACTACCGACCTCTCCTTTGGTGACTTAGGTAGATTATTAGATATCACATTTGATGATGTTCGATGGTCCACCCCAACAGGTGCTGGTGACGTAACCGGCGACAACTCCGATGATTGTGAAAAAGAATTCTCCGATGCCAACATTTCAGATACAGGACTTGGTGCAACTGGATTTACTCTAGTTGAAACAGGAATTGCAACTGGTGTCTTTATTGGTGACTTCCAGATTCCATCAAAATGGTGTAGAGTAACCGATGCTGATCCATCATCTGGTGGTTCTCCATACAAATGGAAAGGTGACCTAGAAACAACAACCGGACTTGATATTGAAGTCAATTATGTTGACTTTAGAGATGCATCTGGTGAAATCGTCGAAGTTGGCGATTCAGCAGGTGTTAGAGCAAACACCGGTTCAGTAAGTCTTGATAGAACTGTCTATCCAGTTCCATTCGGAACATCTGGTGATTTCACATCTAGTGCATCTACCCCAAGTGGCAGATCACTATTCCCAATACATGCTACCGGAATCGGTACCAATAACATTGGATCAGGATTTGAAATCCCAAGTGGAGATCTAACAATTCACGTAAGAGTAAATGATCCAGACTTTGACATAAACCCCGCTGGTGAAGATACAATTAATGAAGCCGCTGACGCAAACGGTGACGGCCCTGTTAAGATTTCTGTAATAAGAGGTTCTAACACTGTCGTTCTCGGAACTGCTGGTTCTGCTGCTGTTAATGGTAAAATTGCAACAACTGCATTATCATCTACAGTAGAAGATGCAATCAGAGTCTTTGGCCCAATTACTGAAATCGCACCAGATGCAGGTATATTCGAACTGGATGTAACTGTTAAATTCACTGATGGTCCAGCCTCTCCATTGTGTCCTAACAATCCAACATATGCATTGTTAGGAACTGATGAAACCGAGACTGCAACAGGTAACACAGAAGACAGATTTGATGTTTCAGATACATACGATGGTGAGGACTTCTGTATCCTACAAGGAGATATTCTCCAAGTAGAATACACAGACCCAGCTGATGCATCTGGTAGCTCAAACACTGTCACAGACTCTGCTACCTTTGACCTTAGAAACGGTGTATTGCAATCCGACAAATCCGTATACATTATCGGTTCAGACATGATCTTAACACTCATTGAGCCAGACTTTGATCTTGACAATGACAGTGCTGAGACCTATGACTTGGACTTGATCGAATGGGACTCTGATGCCGCAACTACCACCATGGGTAACAAAGGTGTTACCGGTGCAGCCGCAGCATTTGACCCAGAACCTGATGCCTTTAGAGAAACAGGTGACAGCACTGGTATCTTCCAGATTGTCATCGAAATCCCTGAAGAACTAAATGGTGACAAGTTAGAAAGAGGAGAAGAAATTATCCTCGAGTATACCGATTGGGGTCCATCCGGATCTGATTATGTAGGTGAAGAAGATGAAGATGTCAACTTGACAATCTACACTTCTAACTTCGGAGCAACTGTGGAACTTGACCAAAAAGTCTATACCTGGACTGACAAAGTATACATTACCATTGTCGCACCAGATCACAACTTTGACAGTGACCTAATTGACGAAATCGGAGAAACTAGCAGTGATCCAATAAAGGTCTCTACTAGAGGATTCGATATCGATAGGTACAAACTCGTCGAAACTGGTACTGACACAGGCATCTTCACAGGTGAAGTAATCCTTACAGGATTCAAACACGATGCAGACGGTGATGGTACTGAGGAAGGTCCATTTGCAAGCACATCTGCAGATGGTACAGGTCCAACCGATGGATTCATAGAAACTGATGATGATGACGGACTTACTATCTCCTTTGAGTTCTCAGAGGATGAAACAATCGTAGGCTCTGCACTTATCAGATGGAACATTGGTGAGGTACAATGGCTTGAAGCAAGTTACCCAGCAAGCGGAACAGGTGTTATAAGAGTAATTGATCCAGACATGAACTTTAATCCAGAAGCAGTCGACAACTTCAATGTCGATGTGTGGTCTGACTCCGATGCCGGAGGTATTGATCTCACTGTAACTGAGACTAATGAGGCAACCGGAATCTTTGAGGGAACTGTGTTCTTCACAACCCTTGATGAATCATCTGGTCACAGACTCAGAGTTTCAGAAGGTGACACTGTCACCGCAGAATATGAGGACAATACACTACCTGATCCATACACAACTGCAGATGAACTTGATATTACTGCCACTTCACTAATTGGCACTGTAGTACCACCTCTCGAGAGAGCACCAGCTGCTAACTTGAGAACCGTTGACGCATTCGGTAACAGCTTAGACTCTGTTTCCGTTGACCAACAGGTACAAATCAGCGCTGACTTAGCAAATGGTCAGGATAGAGAGCAATCATTTGCATACTTGGTACAGATTCAGGATGCAAACGGTGTCACAGTCTCACTTGCATGGATTACAGGTTCGCTATCTTCTGGTCAATCATTCAGCCCAGCATTATCATGGATTCCAACTGCCTCAGGCACATACACTGCAACAGCATTTGTATGGGAATCAGTAGATAATCCTACGGCATTATCACCACCAGTTAGTACAACTGTCAACGTAAGCTAAAACTAGTTCACATTACCCTTTTTTTCTTTTTTTGAATACCTCTTAACGAAAGTTATAGACAATTTTTCCAGAAGTAATATCTAGGAGAAGATTAACGATTAATTAAAATGAAATTTCAAATTTTGTTTCTGATTTTTTCTATATTATTAATTGTACAAATTCCAAGTTCTTATGCAGACCTTGTTGTGTCCACTAACAGCAAAGTCTATGCGCCCTCACATAATCTTCAAGTTTATGGAACTGGCTTACCTGAAGAAAATCTAATTCTAAGACTATTTGCACCTGATGAAACCATTGCAAAGTTTGATCAATTAACCACCAACCCTGATGGCTCTTTTAACTACTCCTTGTTGACGTGGCCTCAACCATCAACCAATTTTCCATATGGGACATACACTGTTGAAGTAATTAGTACCGAACAAAATGGAATCTCAAAAAAAATTGACGTACAATTTTCATCTACTACTGAACTTCTTGATGTACCTGTTCAGAGAGTTGTAAACACCTTAGTCTTTGCACCAGAAGTTGCAGCAATTAACCAACCAATTAGAGTATTTGTCCAAACAACAAGTGATGGATTACTGATAGGAAATGAGCCTGCTCAATTACTTGGAACCACACATGTCCACTTGCCCTCAGGAATCTCTGTCACTTTAACAAATTCCTTTAAAACTTTGCATCAGGGATTATACTATGTAGATTATACTCCTATTGAGGAGGGAACTCATGTCTTTCATGTTGTAGCCTTTAGCCAAGGAACTACATCTCATGGCTCTGCTGCTACAAATGTTCTAAGTCAAGATCTAGGTGGGATATCTGAACAAATAATTAGATTAAATACGATTTTAGATGACACCTCAAAAGAACTAAATGTTTTGAAATCTGAGATTGAAGGTTTTGATACTACATTAGAAACTGCAAGTACCAAGATAGATGAAAGCACAGGAACAATTTCTACTTCTGTGGAATTTATTAGTGAAGCATCCTCTCAACTAAATTCATTACTCTTTCCAATCATTGCGTCTATTGGAATTATAGTGGCATTACAAATTGCAATATTGGCACGAAGAAGATAGTTATAATAACGTAATAAACAAAAATTCATTGATGCCCAAAGCGGCTATTTTCTTTTCAATACTTCTTCTCTCGTCTTTTTTGACAAATTCTTATGCATTTACTGGAGATGATGTATTTTTTCAAAATCAAAACAACCCCCCCAAATTTGATTCTGGAATTATTGACATAGATTCTGATTTCTTTATTGAAAATAACTTTAAGCGCTATCTGATTTTTGGAACAAATTCACAAAACTCTGAATTTGTAAAAAATAATTCAATATATGGAGTACAATCTGACTATGGATTTTTTTACGTCTCACTCTTGTCTGAAAAATCAGCCTCGCTACTAACTACAAAGGGTTATGATATAGTTGAAGATTACAAACTAGATTTTCATTCAACAAATGATAAAATTTTAGATGCCTCAAGAATTGGAACAATAACAGGTTCAAGCGCTGCTCTAAAAAACTATGATTCTTCAGGAAATGGAACTGTCATTGCAGTTGTGGATACTGGTGTTGATTTCTCAAATCCAGATATTCAACATTCTCTTGCAAGAGACAATATCAATCATCCTTTAATGCTTGATGCTGATGGACAAGGGATTATTCTAACAAATGCAACCTTTTTTGCATATGTTGATAATAACGAGATTATAAGAAATTACAGTAAACCAATTCCATCTCACATGACTTCATCAGCATATGTCACAAAAAATGGAGTATTTCTTGATGTGTCTCAAGGTGGAAAGGGCAGTGAAATTCCAATTTATAATTCATTTTTTCCACAGATTGGTTCTTCTCCAATTTTTAATGGAACACTAACTAATGATATGAAAATTGGTCAAGACAATAGGAATTACATAAAATCAAAGAGTGGGCAGTACCATCTTGGTGTAATGTATCAGGGTGGATTAAGTGGATCTCTTGCAAAAATCCAAGTAGTACCTGTTCTTGTAGTTGATTCTTTTATTCCAGGAGTTTATGATACAATAATTCCTGATTTAAGTACATCATGGGAAGATTATACTCGATTTGATTTACCATCAGGACAAAAGCCAAACTATGACTTTGATTTTACTGATGAAAAACCAATTGTACTTGGTAGTGGAAAAGAATTTCTTGTTTATGACTCAAACAATGATGGAAAAAATGATTACAGTGCTGGAACAATTGGTGCAAAAGTTCTAGATGTTTATGGTGTAATTAGAAACAACTCTACTGAAATTGATGATAAACTTAATGCAATTAATGGCACACTTTTACCTCCAATAGATCCTGCTGGTGAATTTTTTGGTGTAATGACTGATTTCATGGGACATGGTACTTCTAGTGCTGCATCAATTACCTCACGTGGTCAAGAAATATATGACATTTACAATAACACAAAAAAATATTCTATTACGGGAATTGCTCCTGATGCAAAAATTTTGCCGGTAAAGGCATTATGGTTTGGAGATACTGTCTTTGCATGGCTATGGTCTGCAGGATTTGAAAATGAAAATAGCAGTTGGAAATTTTCGGGAAAACCTAGAGTGGATATTATATCTAATAGCTGGGGGGTTTCAAGTTTTCCATCATTTAATTCTGCACCTGGATTAGATATCTTATCGTTAATTCAAACTATGTTGGCAACTCCACATTCGCTAGATGATGATTATCCTGGAGTTGTAGTGGTGTCTAGTGCAGGAAATTCTGGTCATGGATATGGAACAATAGGATTGCCAAATGCATCTCCTTTTGGTATTACAGTTGGGGCAACCACTAACAATGTTTTCGTTGGATATGGCCCATTCAAAGATCAGCCTCGATTTGGTAATAACACTGATCATTATAATCATGTAGTGGATTTTTCAAGTAGGGGCCCTACACTAATTGGTGATCCAAAACCTGATGTTATGAGTATTGGTGCACATGGATTTGTTCCTTCAAATGTAATAAAAACTCAAAAAGATTCCAAGAAAGAATCCTTCTCCTTATTTGGAGGTACCAGTATGGCAGCACCTTTAGTATCAGGTAGTGCAGCAATCTTAATTGAAGAGATGACAAAACATTCGTTAAACTATGATCCTTTTTTGATAAAAAATATCTTGATGTCTACTGCATCTGATATGAGCAATGATCCTTTCACTCAGGGTTCTGGTTTGGTAAATGTTGAATCTGCTCTAGACTATGTCAATGGAAAAAATGATGTGTTTGTCGTACACAATAATGCATCATATGAAAACATCAAACAAATTGTTGAACCTTCAATAAAAAATTTCAACTCTACTGGAGTGGGATTTGAAAAATTTGATCTCCCTTCACATTCATTTCCTATGACTAGTTGGTTTGCTGGACAATTAACTGCAGGAGACAGGACTACTACAACTTTTACTATTGAAAATCCAACCAATGATCCCATTTCAATTGATATAAAATCAAAAACCCTGTCTTTAATCAAACATAATCAATTTAATGGAACTACAACGCCGCGCCAACAAGATTCTATAATTAACAAAACTGACGTCTTTATTCCAAATTATGTAAAACTTTCTGATGTAAAGCAACATAAAGAACTAGGAGATTTTTTTGAAAAAGAAAACCCCATTCCCAAAGAATCTTCTTTGATGATACTAAACGTAAATTTTCCATTTAATCAATTTCTTAATAAAACATCTGATGTTTATGCAGATGATATCAAAATATCTTCCTTGTATCTGTATGATTGGCTTGATAAAAACAATGACACAAAAATTGCCAGTGATGAAATTTCTATGGTAAATAGAGGTGGATCATGGGGAACAGTTCAGGAAATCAGAATTTCAGAACCAAATGAAAAATTTGATGGTGTTCCATTAGTTGGTGTTTATCCTGTTCCAACAAGATACTCATATTGGTTGGGAAACACAAATCAAAATTCAACATCAATGGATTACACACTTTCAGCAAGTTATTATCAAAATAATAAATGGTCTATGTTGTGGCCAGAATATGAAACAATAACTGTGCCTCCAAATGATGTTTCAAAAGTAGACGTGACTCTAGTTACTCCAACTGATTTAGAAACAGGCGTATATCAAGGATTTCTAACTTTTCAAAGTGATTCGCATGAAGTAAACGCACCAGTATCTTTTGTAATTAAAAAATCAATAACAGAAAATGACTCTACAATTATAATCAAAGGAAAACAAAGTGATGATATTCTTTATGGAAATGGATATACCAAAGGTGCATTTGATATGGTTAATCGTTACATGGCAGGTGATTGGAGACAATATTATTTTGACATACAAAACGAATTTGTAAACTCTGCAGCTATCGAAATTTCGTGGACTAGTGATGACACAAATCTAGCTGTATTTGTTATGGATCCATTAGGCCAGATAATTCAAACTAATGTACCTTCTGGTGTCTTTGGTCATTTTCTTGGATGGCCATCACTTGATTGGTTAGGTAACACTCCATTTAGTCAGGGTGGAGGATTTTTCCCAGTAAAAAACAAAGATGATACATCAACTGTGTTGCATGTACCAATTAACCAAACTGGTACTTATACACTACTGACACATTCTACCTTGTTTGGAGGAAATTCCACAACTGAACCAATCACATTGGTAGCTAAATTTACAAATATTTCTACTGAAATTATTCCTCAAAATACAGAAATAATTACAAGTTCAATACCTTCTACTGAGTCAAAAATAATTTCTGAAAATATATCTAAAAATATCCTAGAAGAATCCCCTCCAAAAGATGTGATAGTTTCTTCTAAAGAATCAGACTCGTTATTTGTAACAGGAATAGCACTAGGAATAGCACTAGGAATAGCAATAGGAATTGCGATCGGAATTGTTTCTATCTTTATCCTTAGACAAAAATTTACCCAGTAACTGAACAAGGTTTATAAGCAATTTGGCGAGTACGTCAGCTTGAATGTCAGAGGTGGGGACGAAAAAGTCTGCCGGATTATCCCGAAGAGACTTTCTAAAGTTGATGGGTGCCGCAGGAACTGGTTTAGCTTTTGCTCCATTTGTCCCATTTGGAAATTTCATGCCAAACCCAAATCAGGCATCTCTTGAAAAAGTCCCTGTAATTTTACCTGATGGCACTCAAGCTAATGTTAACACTTTTCCAATAAATCATGCTGAAGTTATTACATATCCTGCAACAGGAGATGCTGCACTTGATGCAGAAGCATTTCGTAAATGGCAGTTTATTAGACTTCCTGAAGAATTAGGTGGTGGGAAAAATGACGTCTCTGCATTTAGAGCTTTTAGTATGATTTGTTTGCATCTTTGGTGTTTGTGGAAATATTGGCCTGATGATGGAAGAAAAAGAGGAGAGTGTCCTTGTCATGGAAGTATGTATGATCCAGTTTCTGGAACTGCTTTTGTCGGTCCTGCGTCAGTGCAGGCTGCACCATCAAACACTTTACCTAAACTAACTTTGGAAATTGATTCAGATGGATTGGTGTATATCTTACCGCCAAAGTTTAATGCAAATGATAATGGAGTAATTGGATATGGCCGTTTCGCTTGAGCAAAGAAGAAATGGTGTAGTTGAATTCCTTTATTGGTTATGGGATGGCGTAGATAGAACTATTTTTACTGCAATCAAGTTTTCATTTCCTGCAAGATTTGTAAGTCCATTTGGATTTTTGGGAATGTTAACATTCATTGTGTTTATTATTCTAGGAATTTCTGGAGCTCTGCTCATGTTTTACTATCAACCGATATTAGATAGGGCATGGGATAGTGTCAAGTTCATTAATGATGAGGTCCCATTTGGTTTCCACATTAGAAACATACACTATCATGGTTCTAATGCTATGGTCCTCTTAGCTGTTCTTCACATGTATTATCAGTACTTTAGTGGACGATACAAAATTAGAAATGAAGTTTTGTGGATGACTGGTGTCATTTTAGGTGTTGTTACTATCTTAGAAGCATTTACTGGTTATGATGTTATTTTTAGTGAAAGAGCAGAACTTGCAATTAGTATTGCAGCGTCTCTGACAACTTCGATTCCTGTTGCAGGCCCGACAATTCGTGACGCGGCGCTTGGTAGTGGATTCTCAGACTTTGTGCTGAGATTCTATGCACAACATGTATTCTTGTTACCGATAGTAATGCTTGGATTGATGGCAGTTCACTTCCCACGATTCTTAGTGTTTGATGTACCTATGGTAATGGCAATAGGTGGTGCCATTCTCATCACAGGTGGTGTATTCCCAATTGATATGGGATTCAAGTTTGAGCCTACGGTACCGCCTGGTGTTACAGTCCCTGAATGGTATTTGACTGGAATTTACGCATTCATGAGGACACAATATGACAAGTTTGTTACGGGACTGCTTTGGCCATTAATATTCATCATATCATTTGTATTGATTCCATTCATTGATAGATACAAAAAATTCTCTTGGAGGGAAAGACCAATTATTACTGCATTTGGAATTACTAGTCTTGCCCAAATAATGGTCACAACTTACTGGGGCTTCTATATTTCACCTGATATATCCATTCCATTGGTAGAACGTTTGGTAATTGATCCAATATTCTTCTACTCTGTAATGATTTTGTTGGTACCACTAGGATTTGGATTCACATACATGATGATCAAACTTGCAAATGAGGCAGAAAGAAAATCTAAGTTAGCAAAAAGTACTGGTCCAAAGAAGGTAGCTACAATCAATCTCTCTGAAAAATGGATTAATTGGGTACTTATTGCATTATTAGCATTCCAAGTGTTCTTAAACATAGCAGCATACAATGCGGCTTTAACAGGAATGAAGAATGTTTCATTATTCTTTATTGGAATTATCTTGTTGGTCTTTGCAGCATTCTTCCATGTGTATAGATATGGATTGAGCGAGCAAAAGAATGCTCCACCACCACCTCCAGTTCCAGTGGTAGATGAGAAACCAAAACTTGCTGAACCTGAAGGAACATCTGAGCAAAGTGAAATTCCAGAAGATAATGCAAAACCAGATGAAAAACCAAAAGAGTTGGCCCCTGAGATCCCTACTCCAAAATCTCAAACTGATTTAGGAGTTGGTGCAAATAATAACTCAAATATTGGAACCGCTGATCAAGATGGAGTGAAAAAATTATGAGTGCTCCAACGTCAAGTCATGCTTATGGAATTGGATTAATTGCATTAATTGTTGGCATGTCTGCTACTGTTGTCTTTTACACTTCATTTTATCTTCCAGAATCTTTGGCAAAACCATCCGTATCAGATCATATTTTGCATCCAGAAGAAGAATTTTTCATTATTGAAATAGTTCCAGGTGCTGTTATTGAGGGAAATGAGAATTATGTGCCAAACAATCCTACGGTTCTACTAACCTTTACAAATAATGTAAAGTGGATTAACAATGATGATACAGCACATACTGTAACTCCAGATCATAGACATGCTGATGGTTATAGTGGTGACTTTGGTTCTTCTGGTGTTCTAAAACCTGGAGATACCTATGAATTTCTATTTACTGAACCCCAGGAAGTTCACTATCACTGCCAACCACACCCATGGATGAAAGGCTCAATTATCGTAGAAAAGAGTAGATTCTAGCTAGAATATTTAGCAAAAATTATTTGGCTCTCAATTTCTTTATGTTGCTCAATAATTGATGCTCTGAATTTTACTTCATACTCTTGAGTTGGTTCAAATTTTATCTGTGCAGTAAATTCTGCTTTATTGTCTGCCATGACCTCTTTGTTGATAAACAATCTTGCTACATTATTTGAAATGGTTTTTCCATTGTATGACTTGTAAGTAATATGCTCATTTGAATCCAAAATCTGTGTGTTGATTACCACTCCGTCATATCTTCCAGGATATGAAACAGATACTGTTCCTTTAATTTCAGAATTTGGATGAATATCAGTTGAGTTCAATTTGAATTCGATATCTTTCACAAAAGACACATCTTCAGGTTAGAATAAATAATTTTGTTAAGCGGGCCCAAAGGGCTTCGATCCCTTGACCATTGGATTAGAAGTCCAACACTCTATCCATGCTGAGCTATGGGCCCAAAAACCTAGCAATTAATTACCATTTTAAGGGTTTACAGCCACTTTTTTTGGTAATTCTCTCTTTCCATTTTAAAGAGAAATTGTTGTGCATATCCTGCATATGGGCCAAAATAATCTACAATTTTTTCATGTAGACTTTCATATTGTTTTTCTGTAATTGTTTTAGTGTATAGTTGAAATTTATCTGAATAGTATTTTTCTAAAATTCTAATCATCCATCTATCTAATGGAAATGCTTCTAATTTATCAAGAGAAAATAACAAAATACAATCTGCCACTTTGTTCCCTATTCCGGGGATGGTACAGATTTTCTTTTTTGCATCAACATAACTAAGTGTCTTCAAATCCTCAATTACAATTTTTTGTGATGAAATCATTTTTGCAGCTTCTTTTATAAATTTGGCACGATAACCAACACCACATTTTTTAATTTCATTCATTGATATTTTAGATATTGTTTCTGCATTAGGAAATAAAAAAAACTCTTGATTTTTGTATTCTATACTCTCTCCAAATTTTTCTGATATGTTTTCTAGACTTTTTTTAATTTTTTGAATATTTGAATTAGAAGATACAATAAAAGAAATTATGCATTGGAAAGGATCTTGGTTTATGATTCGTAACCCTGCAAATTTTTCTACAGCAGTTTTCACTGTTTTATCTTTTGAAATGGATTTAATTATCTCATCAAAATTATCTTTATTTCTAAAAAAATCTGTATTGTTATTTTTCAAAGATTCTATTTTTCCATTACTGTTTATTTGAAGAACATCTTGGCCATTAACCCCGTACCAAAAATCATTATTTTTTCTCCAAAGAAAAACTTGGCCACTATTTATTGAATTTTCTACATCTATTGTTTGTTTTATTTGCATTTCACACAGCAATTTCTTCATTAACTGCAGGAGAATATGCTTCTAATCCAAACTTTTCATGTATTTCTTGTGCAAATGAATCACAAGATTCAGAATCTCCGTGTACTGTCAATACTTTGGGATTACCTTTTATTTTTTTAATCATATCAAATAATTCATTTCTGTCTGCATGACCTGAAAACTCAAATTGTTTTACTTGGGCAGTTACACTGATGTCTTTTCCTCTAGCTGAAACCTTTCCTGTTTCTAGTAATTTTTTACCAGGAGTACCTTCTCCTTGATATGACACAAGGGCTATTCCATTTTTATCATCAAATGCAAGATGTTGCAAGTAGAAAACTGCATTTCCTCCTACCAACATCCCTGCAGGTGAAATTACAACACATGGTTCATCCATTGCCCGTTTTCTTTCTCCATGATCAGTAATCGCAGTTGCCCCTTTAATTGCTTCAGAAAACATTTTTGGGTCTCGTAGGTATTCTGGATGTTTAAACATTATTTGATTTACTTTTAATGCCATTCCATCCATAATGATTCTGTGTTTGAAATTTGCATTCTTTAAAATACATGCAATCTCTTGAGAGCGTTCAACTGAAAACGATGGAATAAACAATATTCCTTTTTTATCCATTACTTCATTTGCAAATTCTATTAGTTCAGCTTCTGATTCTTTTCTTGGTTTTTGTTCTGTCATGGCATAGGTACTTTCAGTAATCAACATATCAATTTCACCAATATCCAAATCCATCTCTCGAAGCATTCTTGACCCATTTGTTTTAATATCTCCTGTATAGAACAGTCGTTTCTTCTCAGATTCTACCAAGACAGTGCTGCCACCTATTACATGTCCAGACTCTCTTAACTCAAATGTTGCATTACCTTTGGTTATTTTTTGTTTAAACCCAATCTCTTTTGCATTTTTCATCATGTTGTTTAATTCAGGTATGTCAAATGGATGCGAATTTTTCTCAATTTTTAGCATATCTTCAATTAATAATTTTGATAAATCAAATGTTGGTGGAGTTGCATATACATCAGTATTTCCGCTTACAAAAAGAGATGGAACATTTCCAGAATGATCCAAATGGGCATGTGTGATGATTATCGCATCCAAGTCCTTTGGTTTTACATGTAGTGGGTATTGTGGTGGTGTGCCCCTTCTTCCAAATAATACCCCATAATCTAACAAGAGATTTGTTCCATTGCAATTTACCAAAAAACCTGATCTGCCAACCTCGTTTGCAGCACCTAAAACTTTAACATTCAAGAATTAGAATGAATTTTCATCTACGTTAAAACCTTCTTGACAAAAAACCGATCATTATGCCTAACATGGAATCTTCAAAAGCTTTAATTAGTGCAAGCTAAGATCCGATCCTCATGGGAAGAAGCTTCCAAGAATGGTTAGGACAACAAGATCAAGCCGTCGTCGCTAAAACACGTGCTGGTGACGAAGCAAACAAACCGCTCCTAAACCAAATTAACTGGATTTGGGTTAACAATCTGATGAATCAGAAGGCAGACCTTAATCCATCTTCTGCAGAATTACTTGACTGGGTTACTTCTGGTCAAATAGACGCAATGAGAAAATAAACGTGATTATCACGTTATCTTTTTGTTTTTTAAAATTTTCAATCTAGATTCTGCGCATGATTTTTGACGATCAAATTTCATAACAGGGTTATGGATATCAATCATGGTTTAAATAGTAATCAAGCACTCTTAGTTTTGTAATGCCAATAGCAATACTTCCAGACATTGATGAACAAAGATGTATAGGATGTGCACTATGTGTAGAAATCTGTACAACTCTTGGTCCAGATGTCCTTAGAGTAAAACCAGTTGAAGGCTGGAAGAGAGGTAAAGCATTTGTCTTCTACCCAGAAAGATGTATTTCTGATGGTGCATGCATCGGTGTATGCCCAACAAAATCAATCTTTTGGATGAGACCAATGAATTACACTGCTGGACAACCAGTACCTCTTCACAAAAACGGTGTCTTCATTAACGGTTGGGCAGAAGACGCAGCACTATAAGCTGATTCTTTTAGCACATTCTTTTTTCTTATTTTTAATTATGAAAAAGATTTTCTCTTGATTTTTTTTGGCAATGTTTTTACAAAATATTTTAAGAAATTATCCTTTTTGTCATATCGAATTTCTACAAATTGATTATTTTCAAAAAATACCTTCCATGTCTTTCCAAACTCTAAGAATTCTTTAGGATCAAAATTCATCCTTGATGTCTCATGATGAGCAGCAGGAAAAATGTCTGAAATCTCAATTGGAATTAATCCTAACTGGGGATTATATTGACAAACTTGAGTTTCATCAAAATCTTTGAGTTTTTTTGATAGATTAACAAATTGGTGAGATAGGTATCCTGGCTTTGTTGATGACTCTTTTGTGATTAGCAGTTTCTTTTTCTTTGATTTGAATTTCCTTACTGTCTCATGAAATGACTGCACCTCGGGCCTGTATTGATCCTCTTTATCAAATAGAAAAATTGCCCTTTCCTTGAATTTTGGGGTTGCAATTTTAAGAAATTCTGCATTTTCTGTCATAACCTCTACCATCTCAAATAATTTTGGATGTGCCCTTGCTTTTTTGATAACATATTCCCATAACCTACCTTCATGAATTGCCTGCTTTACCTTGTCAACTTCTAATTTTATTGCATACAGATTATGGATGGCAATCTGATTAATCTTCTCAGTTGATTCTAACTGTCGTAACTCATCAGGAGTATACTTTGAGCATACTTCGCAATTGCATGGAAATACTACTATATCTGATAAATATCGTGTCCCATCTTCTGTAATGTACCTGTTTTGTTTTGCATATAGCATGTATGAAGCTGAATCAAATGTATCGCAACCTAGGGCAACTGCAAATGGAATAGTTAATGGATGTCCTGCACCAAAAAGATGCAGTGGTATGTTATGTGGAATCTGTTTTTTTGCTGCAACAATCATTTGAGCTAACAATCTATATTCATATGACTCCATAAATTCAACTGGACTTCCTAAGGCCAACATTTTGTAACCCATTTTGATCAAACCTTTTGTTGATTTTGCAACAAGTTCAAAATGTTCTCCTCCTTGTATTGGCCCAATCCAAATCTGTCCATTGTTTTTACTATTATCAATAGTTTCTTTGCAGACTTTGAGAGTATGCTTGACATATGCTTCTGCTTTTTTTACTGGAAGTCCAAACCCTGTTGGTTTATCTAATGGAATTGCAAAATCTGTCATAATCCCTTCTTCAAAATCTGCCATTTCTGTTGGAGAAACTGGAACATCACCATACTCTAAAACCTGATAACCTCCAGAGTCTGTCATAATCCCTTTGTCATAATCTATAATTTTGTGAATTCCTTTTTCTATTGCTTTGTCTCCGTAGTTGTTTCTAGTAATGTATGCATTTGTAATTACCAAATCAAAACCAATTGATTTGATTTTTTTTGAAGGAATTGTTTGCTTTACTGGATGAATGACTGGAACATAAGCTGGTGTTTCAATTTTTCCGTGGTTTGTCTCTATAGTGCCTATACGGCCTGCCAAATCTGTTTTTGATATCTCAAACAAGTATATTTTCAAACCAAAAGGCGTTATTTAATCAATCAACAAAAAATTTTTTCAAATCATTATTTTTGGTAACTAAATCAAGCCAATCTACTTCTTCAGAATCTTTGTTGCCTGAAACAGCTGACTCTACTTTATTTAGAACGTCTTGAATCTCTTTTTGGCTAACATTAATTTGTACAACTTTGTCTTTGAACTGGTTTTTTGCATCATATGTAATAATTCCTAGAATTTCACTACTAGCGTTTTCATTGCTTTTTTTATTTGAATATCCTCTTTCTTTGTAGACTTTGATTAAATCATATGGACTACGTCTCAAAATAATAACTACACTAACTCTATTTTTATCTAAAACATATGGTGCTAAATGTCCTACAATGATACATTTGTTTAAATTTTTTTTATCAAGAATTTCTTTTAATTTTTTGGCATCTACGTCATTTGACTCATCATTTTCCTCAAATAATCCTGAATCTTTTGCAATTTGATTAATGTCAATTATTTCTAATTGCATTTTTTGTGAAATCTCTTTTGCAATAGTATGTTTCCCAACACCTGGATTTCCTGTAATGACTATTGACACACTATGAATTTGTGATGTAGCCATTAAACGATTTCTGCAATACTAATAAGTAGAATTGAATTCTTGAGATCATTGCAAATTGGTTTACTAGGTAAAGCAAATGTTGGAAAATCTACCTTTTTCTCAGCTGCTACTGAAACCCCTGTTGCTTCAGGAAATTTCCCATTTACAACCATTGAGCCAAATATTGGAGTTGCATATGTAAAAGCTGATTGTGCTTGTAAACATTTCAAAATTGAACATCAAAATGATCTATGTGTTAAAGGAACAAGATTCATTCCCGTCAAACTTATTGATATTGCTGGATTGGTTCCTGGAGCACATGAAGGAAAAGGGTTAGGAAATCAATTTCTTGATGATGCAAGACAAGCTGAAGTTTTGATTCATGTTGTTGATATTGCTGGAACCACTGATATTCAGGGACAACCAGTTCCACCAGGAACCCATAATCCTCTTGAAGATGTGGAGTTTGTTCAAGATGAATTTGATCAATGGTTTGCCGATATTTTAAAACGTGAATGGGATAAAATTACAAGAGAAATTCATCAAAAAAGAGCTAAACTTACAGATGGAATTGCAAAGCGATTTACTGGTTTGGGAATTAAAGACTTTGAAGTACAGGATGTTTTACAAAAATTAGGTTTTATCTCACGGGATCCAAAAGAATGGAATGATGATGATATAGTTGCATTTGCAAAAGAGCTACGAAAAAATACAAAACCTATGATTATTGCTGCAAACAAAGCTGATTTATGTCCTGATCTTGATATAATTAAAAAAATTAATGACAATGTAATTCCTTGTAGTGCAGAAACTGAATTATTATTACGCAAAGCATCAAAAGCCGGTATTGTAAATTATTCTTCGGGAGATGAAGGGTTTACAATTCCTGAAGGAAAAGAAATTGCACCTCCTCAACAAAAAGCACTTGATTTAGTTAAAACAGTCTTTGAAAAGATCCCTTCTACTGGGATTCAAAAAATTTTAAACACTGCTGTTTTTGATTCACTCAACTTTATAGTAGTATATCCAGTTGAAGACGAAACTAAATTTACCAATAAGGATGGAGTTATTCTACCTGATGCTAAACTACTTCCACAAGATTCAACTGCAAAAGACTTGGCAGGATTAATTCATGCTGATATAGCAAAAGGATTTTTACATGCAATTGACTGTAAAACAAAACAACGAATCAGTGGTGATCAAAAACTAAAAAATGGTGATGTGATCAAAATTGTTTCAACTCTAAGTAGGGGATAAAATGTTAGGGTTAGGAATCGAAAGTACAGCTCATACATTTTCATGTGCCGTTATTGAAAAAAAGGGAAATAAAGGAAAGATTCTATCAGATGTGCGAAAAATATTTCGTCCTGCAGATGGAGAGGGAATTCATCCTAGAGAGGCCTCCCGGCATCATATTGAAAACAGTTCTTCTGTGCTATCTGAATGCCTTGATGAAGCAAATATCAAAATTAGTGATTTAGATATTGTCTCTTATGCTGCTGGTCCTGGATTGGGTCCATGTTTGCGTGTTGGAGCTGTAGTTGCAAGGTCACTGGCATCTTTTTACAAAATTCCAATTTATCCTGTTAATCATGCATTAGGTCATATTGAATTAGGAAAACTGCTAACTGGTGCAAGAAATCCTTTAGTTCTTTTAGTTTCTGGAGGTCATACAATGCTTTTGGCATTTCTAAACAAACAGTGGAGAGTATTTGGTGAAACTTTGGATATCACTTTGGGTCAACTGCTAGATCAATTTGGGAGATCAATAGGTTTTGCATCTCCTTGTGGAAAAAACATAGAAGAATTAGCATCAAAATCCTCAAATTATGTTACGTTGCCCTATTCAGTTAAAGGAAACGATGTCTCATTTTCTGGATTACTTTCTGCAACAAAATCTGTAGCAAAAACAAATCAAGTTGATGCATGTTATTCTCTTCAAGAAACTGCTTTTGCAATGATTGCAGAAGCAGTAGAGCGTGCTTTGTCTTTTACAAGAAAAAAAGAACTAATGATTGTAGGTGGCGTAGCTGCTAACAAAAGATTATCTGAAATGCTGCAAGATGTGTGTAAACGACACGGTTCTAAATTTTATGTTGTCCCCTTAAAATATGCTGGAGACTGTGGGAGTCAAATTTGTTGGACAGGACTTTTAGAATCTAAAGTTAAGAAAGGAACTTTACTCAAAGATACATTTGTTACACAATCTTGGAGATTAGATTCTGTTAAAGTTGATTACTAATTTTCATAATTTGCAATTGCGTCATCAATGCTTTTGAGCCAATTTTTTGTGTTAAACACTCCAAACTTGTAGGTTTTATCCCCGTCATCTGTTTTTGCATTAAAACATACTTTTTTCATTAGTAATCCCTCTTTCCACGTTTTTGTTACATTATCTAATGTTACATTCAATATGGTATCTCCCATATGTTTTGAGAAATCCATCATTCTTGCTCTAGTTTTATCAAAAGCTAATCTTTTGTTGGTCAATGTAAGAATACCTGAACCTAAAACATCTTCACTACAATCCTCTTGTTTTATTCTTTTTTCACCCTCTTCCATGATTAATTTTTATTGAATTCATTTGAATATAACGTTAATGAAATTAATTAAGAAAGGAGCAGAGGCTGACATCTACAAAACTATTTGGCATAATTCTCCTGCTATTTTAAAAATCAGAAAAACAAAAAATTATCGTAATCTACTACTTGACTCAAAAATTCGTAAGCAACGAACTATTAAAGAATCTCAAATAATTTCTCAAGTAAAATCATTTGGAATTCCAACACCTCTTGTTTATTTTGTTAACTTGGAAAAAACTTCAATTACTATGCAAGAAATTCAAGGAAAACCAGTTCATGATTTATCCGAATCAAAAATTATTCAACTATCAAAGACAATTGGAAAACTTGTTGGAATGCTTCATAAAAACGGTATTATGCATGGAGATTTAACCACTTCAAATTTTATTTTATTCAAAAATAACGTCTATGTAATTGATTTTGGTTTGTCTCAAAATACAATCAAACCTGAGGATCATGCAGTTGATCTGCGATTAATTAAAGAAATACTAAACAGCGCGCATGCAAAAATCATGATTCCTGCATGGAAGAATTTCTTATTTGGATACAAATCTGTAGTTGGAAATGCCAACTACGTGAAAATTACTAAACTAGTGTCAGATATTGAAAGTCGTGGTAGGTATGCACAAGTCGTTTGATCTATATTTTGTATCTTCAAACTCCCACAAATACAAAGAAGCAAAAAGTATTCTCAATTCATTTGGAATAAAACTAGGTTTTTTCAAATTAAGTTTAGATGAAATTCAATCCACTTCATTAAAAGAAATTGCAGAAAAAAAAGCATATGATGCATTTTCAAAATGCAAAAAACCAATCATAATAGAAGATGATGGTTTATTCATTGATTCTTTAAATGGATTTCCAGGTCCATATTCTTCATATGTATTCAAAACTATTGGCAACAAAGGAATTTTAAACCTTCTCACAACAAAAAGAAAAGCAAAATTTGTATCAATCATTACTTATTGTGATAAAAAAATTCTGAAATCTTTTGACGCAAAATTAGATGGAACTGTTTCAAAATCCCAAAATGGAATGGGCTGGGGTTATGATCCAATTTTTATTCCAAAAAATTATAAAAAAACATTTGCCGAAATGAAAAACAAAAATGATTTATCTCATAGGTTTAAATCTTTGAAAAAATTTTCTAACTGGTATTTGCATAAGATGGAATCCAACGATCGATAAATCTCTCATTATTTTGCAATATTGAAATTCTTGAAACAAAACTTTCATCCATCACTGAGAATATTTTACTCTGTTTTGTAATTTGTTCACTAAATTGTTTTACTTCTTCCATTTCTAACATGTTTGAATGTTCTAACCTGTTTGTAGAACGCCCAATATGCATGTATGATTTTATTTCAATAAAATGAGGACTTGATTCTCTAAACATTTTAGCAAATAATGGAATCATGTCTTTTTGATCATTATATCCTCTGATCAATGTAATTCGTAGAACAGTTCGTGTGTTTAGGTGTTTTAGCATACCAAGTGTTCTATTCCATCTCTCCCATGAATCATCATATTTTGGCTTGTTAATTTTCAAAAACGATTTATAGTCTGCTGCATTAGTTGATAAATACAATTGTGTAGGTAATGCATCTTCGTCTTGTAATCTCTGAATCATGTCTGGCTCTTGACCGTTTGTAACAAGAAAAATTGATTTTGTTGTTTGAAGTGAGTTTAGATATTTTATTAGTTCTGGTAATTTAGGATACATTGTAGGCTCTCCTGAAAGTGAAATTGCATAGTGGCTAGGAAGTAAAGATTCATCTAATCTTTGTTTATCATTTCTTGAATCTCCATAATATCCATTGATCAGTTTTTTTCTTTCAGCCATTAGTTTAGTTAAAATTTCTTTAGGTTCTGCAACTTGTTCTGGTTTCATTTCTAATGAATCATAAAATTCCATTGGTCTCCAACAATAAACACAACGATTCTCACAATGCATTCCTGCTGGGGAAAATTCCATACACCTATGAGTTGAAATTCCATAAAACTTGTGTTTGTAGCAATTACCTTCATGTTTGAATGATTTTTTTGTCCAGTGACATAGTTCTACAGTTGAGTGATCAGAAACACCGTACTTTGCTTTTTTTAGTTGTGCAGATATTGCAGGCCTGATCTGAATCAATTGCTCTTCTCCATCAATTATTTCACCTGAGCAACTCATATGTCCAAATCTTGTTTTGGTTTACTTAAATTGATCGAGTTTTTTCTTCAAGATTGAAAATTTACCCAAAACATTTGATATTTTTAGGTGAATTTAGAGTGAGGTTTAATAACTGGATCCTCAGGAATATTTTAGGCATTGAAGAAAATACATACTTTACCATTTCTATTGTTACTAATAACGACTTTAACCAGCATGCCTATTAATCCAGCATTTGCAGCAGGTGACTTGGATAAAGATGGTGTTGATGATACTGTTGATTTATGTCCCAATCTGAGAGAAGATTATGTAGGTGCAATTGATGGTTGTCCCTCAAACTTTGTTCCCTGGTATGATGAGGACTTTGATGGAATAGAAGATCATATTGATCAATGTCCAACTCTTAAGGAACGTTATAATGGATTCCAAGATGAAGATGGTTGTCCTGATTTTTCCCCTCAAGGTGGAAAAGGTGGATTGCCTGATTCTGATGGAGATGGATTTGTTGACACTCAAGATTTGTGTCCAAACCAACCTGAAACATTTAATGGTGTTTTAGATAGAGACGGCTGTCCTGATGATTATGGTTCTGGGGACCGTGATAGAGATGGTGTACTTGATGCAGCTGATAAATGTCCATTAAACCCAGAAACTTACAACCGATTCCAAGATGAAGATGGTTGTCCTGATACTAAAACTGATCTTGCTTTTGCAGATACAGATAATGATGGAATTAAAGATTCACTTGACTTATGTCCACTAGAGCCTGAAGTGTTTAATGATTATAGGGACACTGATGGTTGTCCTGATGTTGCACTTGATACTACATTTTCTGATAAAGATGGTGATGGAATAGCAGACAAATTTGATATTTGTCCTAACGAACCAGAAACTTTTAATCGATTTGCTGATTATGATGGATGTCCTGATTCTGCTCCATCATTTGTTGGTTCATTAAATGATGCAGATGGTGACAGAATAAAAGACATTGATGATGCTTGTCCTTTAGAGCCTGAAAGATATAATGGATTCCAAGATGAAGATGGATGTCCTGATATTCCTCCTTACTCAAGTGATAATGATTCAGACCAAGATGGTATTCCTAATAGTATTGATCAATGTCCTAACGTAAAAGAAACTTACAATCAATTCAAAGACTATGACGGTTGTCCAGACTTTGTTTCAGATAACAAAGGTACAACTGACACTGACGGTGATGGAATTATTGATAATAATGATTTGTGTCCAAACCAACCTGAAACATTTAACGGTGTTTTAGATAGAGACGGCTGTCCTGATGATTATGGTTCTGGGGACCGTGATAGAGATGGTGTACTTGATGCAGCTGATAAATGTCCATTAAACCCAGAAACTTACAATAACTTCCAAGACGAAGACGGTTGCCCTGATTCTATTTCAGGTAAATCTGCATTTGATTTTGATGGTGACGGTATTTCTGATTTAACCGACAAATGTCCTCTCAAACCTGAAACCGTAAATGGATATCAAGATACTGACGGCTGCCCTGATGTTGCAGTTCTAGATTCAGATGGTGATGGTATTAGGGATGACATAGATCAATGCCCTTCAACAGCTGAAACTTGGAATAGATATAATGATCATGACGGTTGCCCAGATAATCCATCTGATGCAGACTCTGATTTTGACGGTATTTTAGATTCAGTTGATGAATGCCCATTAGATAGAGAAAGATATAATGGATACCAAGACGAAGACGGCTGTCCTGATTATCCTGATTTTATTACTAGTTTAGATTCTGATTTTGACGGTATTTTAGATTCAGTTGATGAATGCCCATTAAACCCAGAAACTTACAATAACTTCCAAGACCTAGACGGCTGCCCTGATGTTGTATCTGATAACAAAGGTACTCCAGATTCAGATAAAGATGGAATTAATGATTACAATGATCATTGTCCAAACCAACCTGAAACATTTAATGGTATTCTAGATAGAGACGGCTGCCCTGATGATTACATCTTAAGCCATGACAGAGATAGAGACGGCATTCCTGATGCAATTGATGCATGTCCATCACAAAAAGAAACTTGGAATAAATTCCAAGATGACGACGGCTGCCCTGATACTATCTCTAAATCATTTGCAGTAGACTCTGATAATGATGGAATTTCTGATGTCAAGGATCAGTGTCCATTAGTTGCAGAAAATTATAATGGATTTGAAGATACTGACGGCTGCCCTGACATTGATGATAAGCAACCTGATTCAGACGGTGATGGTGTTCCAGACGTGATGGATTTGTGTCCAACACAAAATGAAACATGGAACCGTTATGTTGATTATGACGGCTGCCCTGATGAAATGCCACTCGGAAACATGACAAGTGACAGTGATGGAGATGGAATAAATGATGATGTTGATTTGTGTCCAAACCTTAAAGAAACTTGGAATAAATACAGTGATAGAGACGGTTGTCCTGATATTGTACCTGAACAATCAAGATACAAACATGATCTTGATCTAGATGACATTATCAATGAAAATGATTTGTGCCCACTTGAACCAGAGGATTATGACGGTGACAACGACACTGATGGATGCCCAGACTCTTAGGTGCTCATAAAATGAAACAACACTTTCTTTTAGGATTTTTACTTTTACTCACACTAACTATAGGGATGTCTCCAAGCGTTTATGCAAATAAAGCAATTGATTCAGACGGTGATGGTGTTCCAAACGATATGGATGAGTGTCCTCATTTACTAGAGGATTATGATCCTCAATATGGTAATAATATAGATGGATGTCCTGCAGATTTTGTCCCTTGGTATGATGCTGATTATGATGGTATTCAAGATCATGTTGATAACTGTCCTACTGTAAAAGAGACTTACAATAGATTCCAAGATCATGACGGCTGTCCAGATATTTCCCCTAGTGGTCAAAAGAATGTTGCAGATTCAGACGGTGATGGGTTCCCTGATTATCTAGATTTTTGTCCAAACCAACCTGAAACATTTAACGGAATTGATGACACTGACGGCTGCCCTGAAAATGATCGTTCCGTAATTGATAGTGATCAAGACGGAATTTCTGATAAAAAAGATTCATGTCCACTAGAAGCTGAAACTTATAATCAATTCCAAGACACTGACGGCTGCCCTGATTTTGTTGACTCTACATTATCTGCTTACGCATTCCCTGATACTGATGGTGATGGAATTGAAGATAGATGGGATGCATGTATTGATGAGCCAGAAAATTATAACGGTAATTTAGATTGGGACGGCTGCCCTGATATTCCTGGTGTAACAAGCACTATAGCTCCTGATGCTGACTTTGATGGTATCCCTGATGATGTAGATGCATGTCCACTAGAACGTGAAAACTATAACAAATTCCAAGACACTGACGGCTGTCCTGATGTTTTACAATTACAACTTACTGGTGATGTTGATGGTGATGGAATATTAGATCATGATGATTCTTGTCCATTTAGTCCTGAAACTTATAACAAATTCCAAGACACTGACGGCTGCCCTGACTTTGTTGCAGATAACAAAATTTCAGCTGATACTGACGGTGATGGAATTATTGATAATGTAGATTTATGTCCAACACAACCTGAAACTTACAATGGCTTCCAAGACGCTGATGGTTGTCCAGACAGTACTATGTATAAGCTTGATACAGATAAAGATGGAATTATTGATGCAGTTGATTTATGTCCAACACAACCTGAAACTTACAATGGCTTCCAAGACACTGACGGCTGCCCTGACTCTGTTGATTCTAC